>JBEBVZ010000065.1:0-18061 GCA_040392445.1 Verticiella sediminum | reverse complement strand
AGCAGCATTTTGGCCTGCCCAGAGGGGCTCGAACCCCCGACCCTCGGCTTAGAAGGCCGATGCTCTATCCAGCTGAGCTATGGGCAGCCACTGCACCCAGCTACGCTTGCATTCAAGCCCGCTGGTTTGTGTTTGCGGTGCGAGTTTACCATCGGCTGAATATAGTCGGACAAACTTCGGTATGCTTAGCCTGGGCACCGTAATTTGCGCGGTGCAGCATTTTCATCAGCCAACGCATTTGCGCATATAGCGCCACAGGAGACCTAGGATGTCCAAGCAGGAAAAGCGTTCGCCACTCGCCTTGTTCGAACCCGTACGTATCGGTGACATCACGCTGGCAAACCGTATCGCCATGGCGCCCCTGACACGCAGCCGGGCGCAGGAAGGCAACGTACCAGGCCCTCTGACCGCCGAATACTATGCCCAGCGCGCCGGCGCGGGCCTGATCGTGGCCGAAGCCACCCAGGTGTCGCAGGCCGGCCAGGGCTATACCAGCACCCCCGGCATCCATACCCTGGAGCAGATCGCCGGCTGGCGCAAGGTTACCGAAGCCGTGCATGCCAAGGGCGGCCGTATCGTGCTGCAGCTGTGGCACACCGGGCGTATCTCGCACGAGGCTTTCCAGCCTGATGGCCGCGCCCCCGGCGCCCCGTCGGCCATTCGCGCAGAAGGCGTCAAAACCTTCATTCTTGGCCAAGGCCCGGTTCCCACTGCCATCCCGCGCGCCCTGCTGCTCGAGGAAATCCCGGGCATCATCAACGATTTTCGCCAAGCTGCCCGCAATGCGATCGAAGCGGGCTTCGACGGCGTCGAGATCCATGGCGCCAACGGCTACCTGATCGACCAGTTCATGCGCGATGGCTCGAACCTGCGTACCGACGAGTATGGCGGCAGCATCGAGAACCGCACCCGCCTGATGTTCGAAATCGCCCAGGCAGTGTCCAAAGAGATCGGCCCCGGACGCACTGGCATCCGGATTTCGCCGGTGTCGCCGTCCAACGGTTCGAGCGAGAGCAACCCGCAACCGCTGTTCGAGCGCGCGGTCGAGCGCCTGAACACGCTGGGCCTGGCCTTCCTGCACGTGATCGAAGGCGCCACCGGTGGCCCGCGTGATATCGCGCCGTTTGATTTCGCCGCGCTGCGCAGCCGCTTCGACGGCGCCTGGATCGGCAACAATGGCTACGATCGCGACATGGCCATCAACGCGGTGGCCGATGGCACCGTCGACCTCGTGGCCTTTGGCCGCCCCTTCATCTTCAATCCCGACCTTGCGCGCCGCCTGAAGGAAAATGCGCCGCTCAACGAGAAATTCGAGGATGTGTCACTGTATGGCGGCGGCGGCGCCCACGGTTATGTTGACTACCCCACGCTGGACGAGGTTGCGGCCGCCTGACAAGCCGGCTAGGCAAGCATCGTCTTGCTCTCTAAGCGCGTAACGAAGATGGGCCGCTGATGCAGATCAGCGGCCCATCTTCATTTACGGATTTGATCAGACTTCAGCGCATTCCGGTTCCGGGGGGCATCGTCGAGCCAGGCATGCCCGGCACGGGCTGCGGGCGCGGCATATTCTGTGGAACAGCCCTGGGATGTATGTTTTGCGGCGTCGTCACAACGCCACGCTCGGGCGGCACCGGCGGCTCGCCCGCCCTGCGTACCGTAAGCTCGCGCAGCGTTCCACCACCCTCTACGCTGCCAAAAACGGTTGCGTCAGGCCCTTGCAGCAAAAGACATTCTTCGCGCCGATCGGCCGACTGCTGTTCGCAACGCATCCTGGCATTCGCATCATAATCCTGCGCCGTGCGGCTCATCAGACGGCCACGCTGGGCTTCTTCCAATGCGGCACCCGCCTCGCGCAGGCAATTGGCGCGATCCTGGGTTTGCCCGCTTTCGCAGGCTGCGCGCTGTACCCGATAGGCCTCGCGTGCCGAGTTCATATCCGCGGCCAAGGCCGATCCGGCAAAAAGCAGCGTGCCGGCAGCCAGCAGGCTGGCTCCTGCGCCAGAAAAACGAGAGAACAATGTGCATGCTTGCATCAGTATCTCCTTGAGTCCTGTATTGATTATTGGGCAAACGCCGAAGCCGTATGACAGCCAAGCCCATACCCAAATACAGTAGCAAGTTACATTCCTGACTACAAGCTTTCTGAGATACAAAGGTAATGGACTACCTTTGCATGGTACCGGGACGATCATCCCGGCACCATCATCCTGCATACCTATTAGCCGGATGGATTACTGCGTAAACGAGAACTCACCGACTTCGCAGACATTGATGCGATTTTTGACGACCGAATCGCCATCCTTGAAAACACCCTTGAAATCGTAGCGGCAGGCGCCTGATCCATCGTCGATGTCGATGTCCACCGATTCGCCCGGATTCAAGATATCCTGGCCCAGGATGTCTTCTTCCCAGTCGTTGGTGCCAACGCTCGAGGCATAGAACTCGACCAAGGCAACACGGGTCTTATTGATGATCGTAACTTCCCGGTTGGCAGCCGACACCGACGAAAAAGCACAGATCGTCGCGAACGCGGACACGGCCAGAACGGCACGACGAAGGAGGTGAGACATGATCGAATTCCTGATGCGGTTGAAAGAATAACGTCGATGGGCCAGACGCCGGTTCAGCCGAAGTCTGACGGCCGACAGAGTGTCGGCACCCGTCGGATTATCGGGGCTGCGCGGTAGGCACACACCGGGCTCGCATTAAATATTTTTTGCGTCCCACAACTATTTTTACGTCCTACTCCTGCCACCAAGCTTAATTCCTGGGAGTAGACAGTGTTCGACCATTCTGCTGAGCATCTCCGCCCAAGGTTACGGGAAAGCAACAGAACGTACTAGGCCAATCGGCAAATAGCGCCTGGATATAACGCTGCGTACCCTAGTGACTCTCGGGTTGCGGCCCGTTGCCACGGGAGATGGCATGTCCAGTGCAAGAAGAAGGGTCAGTCCCTTCCTGGCCTTTATCGTCTACTGCCCTGCATGCGGATGCAAGCAGCGCGTACCGCAAGCGCAGCTTTTTCATAACGCCCTGCATGGCTGCGCCGGTTGCCTGGAAGAGTTCGAGATCGATCGCACGCATATACGTTCGCTGCTTCGGACCACCGAAGATTTCTGGCGCAGCCACAAGGAACACAGCGGATAGCGGACTTGGCAAACTTGCGCCGAAGCGGTATGCATCTTGCGTTAAAGGTATCTTTCCATGGAGCCCATCATGAAGATACTTATGGTTCTTACCTCGCACGACCGCCTGGGCGATACCGGACGCAAAACCGGTTTCTGGCTGGAAGAGTTCGCAGCCCCCTACTATGTATTCAAGGATGCCGGCGTCGACATAACGCTTGCTTCCCCCGCCGGCGGGCAACCTCCGCTCGATCCCAAAAGCGATGCTCCCGATGCGCAGACAGCCGCCACGGCTCGTTTCAAGCAGGATCCTGCCGCACAAGCCCAGCTTGCTGCCACCCTGCCACTTTCCGACGTCCAGGCAGAGGACTACAGCGCGATCTTCTATCCCGGCGGCCACGGCCCGTTATGGGACTTGGCCGAGAACCTGGCCTCGCTTGCGTTGATCGAGAAAATGTATGCGGCGCGCAAGCCGATAGCGGCTGTCTGCCACGCTCCGGGCGTTCTGCACGCCGCCCGCGCGCCAGACGGCTCGCCGCTGGTAGCGGGCAAGCGCATGACCGGCTTTAGCAACACCGAGGAAGAGGCCGTGCAACTGACCGCTATCGTTCCGTTCCTGGTGGAGGATGCCTTGAAGGCCGCCGGCGCCAAGTACGAGAAAGGCCCCGACTGGGGGCCTTTCGTGGTAATCGACAACGAGCTCATCACCGGCCAGAATCCCGCCTCTTCCGAGCCTGCCGCCAAGGCTTTGCTAAAAATGCTGAGGCACAAATAACATTCATTGCCGCCAGGACATCGCCTATCGACATCCGGGCAGCGATGCTGCGGTGCCACACCCAGAGCAAAGTGTCGTACGGCACGCTATCCATAGACATCATTTGCTTTCGGCGGAGGTACGCCGTTTTGGCGTACAGAAGGAACACTGACGCCTATCATCCAGCGTCCAGCAGGCAAGCTCTCTTCGACAAGATTTCGTAATACGAAATTGTCCTATGGCGAAAGAAGCGGCATCGTCCCAATAATGTGTCTACCACAATACCGGAGACAGGCGCTGCGCGCGCGCCGCACACAATATGGAATTCGAAGACATACGCTATACGGTGGATGACAGGGTCGCCACCATCACGCTGCACCGTCCCGAGCGCATGAATGCCTGGACGCCCACCATGGAGAGCGAGCTGCGCGCGGCGATTGCGCAGGCCAGCGAGGATGGCGATGTGCGTTGCATCGTCATTACCGGCGCGGGCAACGCCTTCTGTGCCGGGATGGACATGGCGCGCCTGGCAGCCAGTTCGCAGGGCACCCCGGGTGCTGTGGCGCAGCCCCCAACAGCGCGCGACGGCGACCTCGAGCAGCGCTACAGCTATTTGCTGGCCGTACCCAAGCCCCTGATCGCCGGCATCAACGGCGCGATAGCCGGGGTCGCCGCCTGTATCGCCCTGTACTGTGACATCCGCTACATGGCCGACGGCACCAAGCTGACCCTGCCCTATTCACGACGCGGCCTGGTGGCCGAACATGGCTGCGCATGGATGCTGCCGCGGCTGATCGGACCCATGCATGCGGCAGACCTGCTGCTGTCCGGGCGTGCCGTGCCAAGCAGCGAAGCCGCGGCCATGGGTTTGGTGAAGATGTTGCCGGCCGACGATTTTCGCCAGGCGGTGCAGGCGCGTGCGTCAGAACTGGCCAATGCCTGCTCGCCACGCTCGATCCGCGTCATCAAGCAGCAACTGCTGGCAGCCTGGAACCAGTCGCTGGCGCAAGCCACCCAACTGGGTGACGCCGAGCTGGCCTTGTGCCGGGGCACCGATGACTTTCGGGAAGGCGTGGCGCACTTCGTGGAAAAACGTCCTGCCAACTTCAAGGGCGGTTGAGCCGCATACGAAATCGCTTCCCCCCAAAAGCCATCAGGAGACAACATGAAACGACGTGACTTCGTTCAGGCGCTGGCGGGCGCGGCCCTGGCGTCGACCATCCGCCCTGTGCTCGCCCAAGCCAACGCCACGCGTACCATCGTGGTTCCCTTCGCCCCCGGGGGGTCGGGAGACATCACGGCGCGACTGCTGGGCCAATACATTACTGACAAGACCGGACAGACTGTGGTGGTGGAAAACAAGCCAGGCGCCAATGGCATCATCGGCGTGGAAGCCGTCAAGCTCATGCCGGCCGACGGACGCACCCTGCTGCTGGCCACGACCTCGACGCACGCGGCCAATCCCAGCCTGTTCAAGAGCCTGCCCTACGATCCGCAAAAGGATTTCTCGCTGGTGGGCGTGTTTGGCGCCGGCGGCAGCTACATGCTGGTGCAGCCGCAAGCCGCCTACAAGAACCTTGCCGACTTCGTGGCTTACGCCAAGAGTCACCCTGGCATCTTGAATTTCGGCCATTTCAACGCGTCGTCCAACGTTCCGGCAGCGCTGCTGAATATCACGGCCGGCATCGAAATGACCGCAGTGCCCTATAAGCAGATCGGCACCGCCGTCGCCGACCTGGTAGCCGGCCGTCTCGATGTGCTTTTCATCGACACCACCGCTGCCGATGCCTATGTGGCCTCGGGTCAGCTAAGGGCCTTGGCGGTGAATCGCCTGACCCGGCTGCCAAAATACCCGGACCTGCCCACCATTGCCGAAACCTACCCCGGGTTCGACACCTCGGGCTTTCTGGGTATTGCGGTGGCCCGGGATACGCCTGTGCCAGCCCAGCAGGCCCTTAACGATCTGGTTAATAGCGCCATCATGGCAGACCCCATGCACGAGCGACTGATCAGCTTCGGCTTTACGCCCAAGACCATGAGCTTGCAGACCTGCGGGGCATTTGCGGTTTCCGAGCGCGAGAAGTGGGCGCGCTATATCCAGGCCGCCAAGATCGAACCGGTTTGATCGGGTCCCATGGCGGCCAGACCCGGGCGGGCCCGCCAACCGGGCCAATCTTGCTGCCGACCAGGCCGCCAGGCGATAGCTAGCGAGGTTTTCAGGCCCGTATCGCGTGAAACAAGGCCCGGCGTAGGGTGGACAGGATCAGCGCCCTGCCGCACCGCGCGGCACCCAGCGCCAGAAGACCACCGCCGCCACCAGGCCAAGCGAGCCGATAACAGTGATGCCGGCGGCCAGCGAGACCAAGGCAGTGAGCGCGGCCAGCAAAGCCGGCCCGCCGCTGCTGCCCAGATCGGACATCAGGCGCCAGATTCCGAGGAATTGCGTGCGCCCGTGCGCAGGGGAAGCATCCGCCGCCAATGTCATGACGATGCCCGACCCTATTCCGTTGCCAAAGCCCAGCACCAGGGACACGATGATGAAAGCGACAGGCGCAGTGGTCAGTGGGATGCACATCAGCGCCACCCCCATCAGCACCGTCGAGGGCAGCGCCACCCACAAGCGGCCATGCTGATCCATAATCTTGCCGGCGGGATAGAACACCGACATATCGATAGCAGCCACCAGGCCATAGATCAGCGAAATTGCGGTCGGCTCCAGACCCAGGTGATCCGCCCACAGCGGAATCACCACCTGGCGCGATGACCGCAAGGCGCTGACCAGGAGCACGCCTAGCCCCAGCGTCAGGAAGACCCCGACGTGGCCACGCAGGATGCCGGTCATGCTCGGCCGAGGGCCCGCGTGTGCGCCCGATTGCGGCTTGGCCGTCAGTTCGGGGGAGGCAAACGCGATTGCCCCGGCGCCGAACATGGCCAGCAAGGCCACCCAGTAGGCACCTGACAACCCCAGGTAGTGAATGAATGCGGCGCCCGCGAACGGCCCGACGAAGACGCCGATGCGCGTGGTGCCGCCCAGAGTCGACATAGCCCGGGCACGCAGATAGCCTGGCACGGCTTCGGTAAGATAGGTTTGCCGCGCCAGCAGGAAGACCGAGGCCGCCATGCCCACCATCAGCACACCCAAAGCCAGCAACCCCACCGTCGAGGCCATTGCGCACAGCAACAGCGCCAGCATGCTGAAGGCCGCCGCACCCATCATGGCGCGGCGCTCGCCATAGCGCGAGGCAAGCAAGGCAGCGGGGATATTGCTGACCAGGGAGCCTATGCCCACCAGCGCCGCGATCAGGCCGGCCAAGGCCACCGAAGCGCCCAGCTCTCGCGCGCTCAGGGCGATTACCGGCAGGATGGCGCCGTTACCGATGCCGTACAGCAAGGACGGGCCAAACGCCGGCACAGCGATTTTTCTTAGACTGAAAGACTTGTCACTCATCTGGTTCCGACATGCGCCCTGATGCCTGTATCTCTTGGTTTCTTGCGCTGATTATCCCACCGGATGGCGACATTGACCTATCCGCCATCCACGCCAAGGCGAGCTGTCGATCAACATGCAAGCAAAGTATTCAGCGTAGACGATGCAAGCCGGCGTAACGGGATAATGCGATGGCCGGTCGCGAGCAGGCGTGGCCCACACAGCCGACGGCGAGCCCGGGAACGTTTGTTTTCGCGGCATGGCATATGATCGCTCTGCGCGGATCAGTCCGGCCATCCTGCCCCAGAGGCTTTTTTTGACTCCGCCTGGTAACGAATGAATTCCAGAATGACTGTTGGTAATCTGTGCAAGGATTCTTGATGCTGCACCGCCTGTCGAACCTGATAGGGTCTTTACTGCATGGCCGCGCGCAACGCGAAAAAACCGAGGCAGCGGCATTGTCCGCCGGCGCGCCGCCATCCTCGAAGCAAGGGCCAAAATCCATCCAGATGCAGGAACACGCCGGCGAATGCCAACCTGTTGGCGTTGCCGCTACCGCACAACATGCAGAGGCCGTTGAGTTGCGGCCTGCCCCGGCGGCCATAAGCCTGGAGACCCAGCCCCACACCGCTGCACAGCGGGTGCCATGCCAAACCGTCGACACCTGCGCAAATGATGATGCTTCGGAAAGCTTCGTCACCACCTTGCCGCAGGCCGAGACATCCGCGGCAAATGACGCCGGCCGCCAAGGCATCTGGCTCGACGCCATCGACGAATACATCTTTCGCGCCCGCTTTCAGCTCGGCACGCCGCTCGCGGCGCTGCTGTTTCACGACAAGCGTCACCTTTCCATCGGTGACTTGCCGCCGGAAGTCACGCCCGGCAATCGGCACGGACAATGGCAGGCTCAACTGGCCATGCTTGATGATTCCGATCCCGCGCCCCGGCCTGCCCTTGCCCCATCGGCCGTCGGGCCTATTGCCATGGACGGCGGCGACTTCCTGCCCTTCCTGATCTCGATTCGGCGCGCCGTAGAGGCCGATGGGACGATAGCGTCGCGAATCACCCTGTTGCGCGCCGAGCTGGAAGCGGAGAACCGGGCGGAGTATGTCGCCGCGCTGGGCGGCATCGAAGACATCGAGCGTGGGTTCTTCCCCTGCTTTGCCAGCAGCATCTCCGGCCTGGGCAAAGCCGTGGTCAATACCCTATGGGAACGCGGACTGCGTGCCCCTGCCGACATCGCCGCCGCCGCGGACGCCGAGCTGCTGGCGATCAAGGGCATAGGCCCGGCCCGGCTGAAAGCCATCCGGGCGGCATGTCTTGCGGCAAGTGATCCGGCTTGTGAGTTCGTCGATGCCGTCGAGAAGGTCGCACACAGCCACCCGGGCCAGTGAGGCGCTTGGAAGCGCAAGCCAGGCCGGGCTTGCCGCCATCAGCGGGCGAAGTCCGGCTCTGCGTGGCTTCAGATTCGGATCAGCCAGAATCGGCGCGGAAATGCGGTGGGCGAACAGTTCACCTACATCACGCGCACGCCCAACGATTCCAACAGTTGCTCACCTTGTTCGGCCGATATCACCGAGCCCTGCAAGTAGCTTGTCAAGTCATGCACGGTAATGGCGCCCAGCTCAACTGTTCGCAGATCGGCGCCCTGGAACTGGGCTCCCTTCAGGCTGGCTCCACGTAGACTTCCGCCATTAAACACAGTATTCCGGAAATCGCAGCCCCCGAGGTCAGCGTCTGAAAAATCAAGCTGTTCCAGCTTTTGCTTTCTGAACGATAGGCCGCGAAGATTGCTGCTCACGAGCAGGCAATTGCGCAGGGTCAAACCCAGACAGCGGGCTTCGAGGAAGCTGGCCCCGGTCAGCTTCGAATCCGCAAAGGTTGCTGAAGACATTCGAGCACGAGCCCACTTGGTCATGTGAAGGTCGCACCCCATGAACTGAGCGGCGGTAAGGTCCGCGAGTTCGAAGTCACCAAGGCCGATCTTGCACCGTTCCCATGCCGTTTCACTTAAAGTCGAGTGAGAGAGCCGAGCCTCTACCAGCGAGCAAGCTGTAAAGCGGATGTTCCGCAGGTCCAGGGATGTCAGATCTTGCCCGTCGAATGAGCAGCGATTGAACTGAGCAACGGGCTGGGGTTGCTTGAGGATCTGAATGAGGTCTTCTCGCGTGAGGGTGTTATCGCTGACGATGATCATGTGTATATCTATGCAACGCGTGACGTAATGGCACATGCGATGATATATTAAATCCATACATATGGATTGTTTATGAATATTCGCCGTACCAAGCAGCCCGCAGCTGTCCGAGCCCAGGTTCTTGCCGCTGCAAAGCAGGTCCTGGTGGAGGAAGGCGCTGGGGCGCTGACTTTCGACAGCGTCCTCGCCAGGACCGATCTTTCCAAAGGCGGTATCCAATACCACTTCCGAACGAAGCAAGCCCTGCTGGATGGCCTGTTCAATCACCTGATGCAGGAATTCTTCGCCAGCCTGCACGAGGCCCTGGCTGCCGAACCGTCAGGCCCGGATCAGCGGATTCGCGTCTACATCAGCGTGGTCAGCCGGGCTGCGGAATCAGCGGTGGATGCCCGAGAAGCCATGGTTCTGCTGATGATCGACCCGAAGTACCAGACTACGCACACGGAATTGCTGGACGACTTCTGCCGTCCCGATGAAGTGCCGGCCGACTTGTCCTTGACCTGTCGATTCGCGGTCGAAGGCCTCTGGCAAGCCCAAGTGCTGAGACGCGAGCCCCAACCAGAAGTGGTTGCGAGCGTCAGAAGCTACTTGTTCAAGATACTCGACAAGGCGGGGGAGTCCTTCGCCAGCGGGGGCCACGCGCGTGCATAAACGGCCGGGACACGCTGCCCGGCCCTGTTGAGAGAAAGGATTTTCCATGGCCATCGAATTTAATAAGCAAACCCGGGCCGCTGCCATCGCCTCGATTCAGCGGTATTTCGACGAGAACATGGAAGAGCCGATCGGCAACATCGCGGCAGGAGCGCTGCTGGGCTTCTTCCTTGAGGAAATCGGGCCGACGGTATACAACCAAGCTGTTGCGCACGTGCAGGAGCAGTTGCAGTCTCGCATTTCCGAACTGGATCTCGAGATCCGCGAGGAGGAGTTCGGCTATTGGCGTCAGTACGGGGCGCGCACTTCCTGACCAAGGCACTGGCGACGGTAAGCAAACTAGTGGCCGAAGGCTTCATGGAGTGAAGCGTGGATCCGCAACCAAAACCGAGGCGTTTCTGTCTGAGTTTCCCGGTTGCCCCACGGGACTCTGAAATGACAAAGGGTTAGCACCTTTCGGTGCTAACCCTTTGATTGAATTGGTCGGGGCGGTGGGATTCGAACTCACGACCCTCTGCTCCCAAAGCAGATGCGCTACCAGGCTGCGCTACGCCCCGATGTACTGCTGATGAACGGAACACGCATAGCGGGCGATCCATCCAGCTTGCTTTGACGTACCAAGACGTACAAGAGCCAGCGGGCCGAATTGTACTATGGTTTCGTACAAGCGTTTTCGGCGCGTCGCGGCTGCCGCCTTCCGCCTGGAATCAATCGTCGCTGGCCACGCCGCCCAGGGTCTGCATCAGGTGCTTTTGCATGTTGAACGGTGCGCGCCGGCTGCGTGCGCGCTTGTAATTGCCGTCGGGCCCCTGCACCCAGGCCAGCTCGGTGTCGCGCAGGGCAAAGGTGAAGGATTCGTCGATGACGCGCTTGCGCAATTTCTTGTCGATGACGGGAAACGCCACTTCGACCCGGCGAAAGAAGTTGCGATCCATCCAGTCGGCCGACGACAGGTAAACCCTTTCATTGCCGCCGTTATAGAAATAGTAGACCCGAGAATGCTCGAGGAAGCGGCCCACGAGGGAGCGCACCGTGATTTTCTCGGACAAGCCCGGAACGCCTGGGCGCAGGGTGCAGACGCCGCGCACGATCAGGTCGATGCGCACGCCGGCCTGGCTGGCCTTGTACAGCTCTTCAATGATGGTGGGTTCGAGCAGGGAATTCATCTTGGCCATGATGCGCGCACGCTTGCCGGCCAGGGCGTGGCGCGCCTCGGCACGCACCATGGCCACCATGGTGTCGTGCAGCGTAAAGGGCGACTGCAGCAAGGTCTTCAACTGGCGCCGTTCGCCCAGGCCGGTAAGCTGCAGAAAGACGCGGTCCATGTCTTCGCAGATGCTGGGGTTGGCGGTAAGCAGTCCGAAGTCGGTATACAGACGCGCAGTGCGGGGATGGTAGTTGCCCGTGCCCAGATGGCCATAACGGCGAATCGTGCGGCCTTCGCGGCGCAAGACCAGCGCCATCTTGGCGTGCGTTTTGTGGCCAACCACGCCGTACACGACGTGCGCCCCCACCTCTTCCAGCCGGGCGGCCCAGTTGATGTTGGTTTGCTCATCGAAGCGAGCCATCAATTCCACCACCACGGTGACTTCCTTGCCAGCCTTGGCCGCCGCCACCAGCAGGCGCATCAGCTCGGAATCCTCGCCGGTGCGATAAATGGTTTGCTTGATCGCGACCACGTTGGGGTCAAGCGCCGCGGCCGTCAGAAAATCGATGACGGGCTGGAATGCCTGGTAGGGATGGTGCAACAGGTGGTCTTGCTCGGCGATGGCGGCAAAGAGTTCGGCCGGCTGATCGGCGACCACTTCCAGGCGTGCCGGCACCGCCGCCTCGTATTCCGGATACAGCAGGTCGGGGCGCTTCGTCTCGTTGGCAACCTGCATGAGACGCGACAAATTCACCGGCCCATTCACCCGATAGGTATCGATGGGGCCCAGGTTGAATTCGCGCTGCAGAAAGAGCTCGAGTTCGGGTGGCGTCTGCGCATCGAGCTCGAGCCGTACCGCGTCGCCAAAGTGGCGTTGCCCCAGTTCGCCTTGCAAGGCCAGGCGCAGGTTGGTGATTTCCTCTTCGTCCACGAAGAGATCGCTGTTGCGCGTGACCCGCCACTGGTAGCAGCCGTTCATCTGCATACCTGGAAAGAGTTCCCCGACGAAGGCATGCATGAGCGAGGTCAGCATCACATAGCCGTAATCATGCCCCGAGACTTCTTTCGGGACCCTGAGCACGCGCGGCAAGGCGCGCGGCGCCTGCACAATGGCGATGGCCGCGTTGCGCCCGAAGGCATCGCGCCCGCTCAATGAAGCGATGAAATTCAGGCTCTTGTTGTATACCCGCGGGAACGGGTGGACCGGATCCAATGCGATCGGCGTCAACAAAGGCATGACGTCGGTAAGAAAGACCTCGCGCGCCCATTCGTGCTGGGCCGGCGTCCAATCGGGTACACGATGCAGCGCCACGCCGGCGGCACGCAGCTTGGGCAGGATTTCGCCATCGAGCAAGGCGTACTGCTTTTCGACGATGGATTTGGCCACCTTGGCGACAGACTCCAGGGTGACCTGAGCCGAGCCGCCTTCTTGGGTGCTCTTGGGCGAACGCTGGTGCAGTTGCTGCTTCAAGGACGAGACACGGATTTCGAAGAACTCATCGAGATTCGAGCTGACAATGCACAGGAAGCGCAGTCTTTCGAGCAGCGGCGCGCGCGGGTTCTCGGCTTGCGCCAGCACCCGTTCATTGAACTTCAACAGGGCCAGTTCCCGATTCAGGAACTGTTCATGAACAGGGATGCGGATGGACATCAGCGGCAAATTCCGAGGCGGCTACAGGAAATCAGGTTTTACGTCAGAAAGATGACGGTACTATGACACAACCCCATCCGGATGGTTGCGCCGGCCAAAAAAATGGGTTTCACGCAGCATGGCTAGCTGCCTGAAACCCATTTTGCGCGGTGCGGAACGGGCCCGCACACGACAATTTCGCCGGTTTACTGGCCGCTGGCAGCCCGAAACAGGACGCTGCAGCGGGTTCCCGTGCGGCAAAAGGCCAACACCGGCTCGGGCAAGGTATGCAGCAGATCGTTGAAGGTATCAACGTCCTGTTGCTGGATATTCGAGCCCACCACCGGTTGATAGCGATATTCCAGGCCGGCTTCACGCGCAGCGCGTTCGATCTCGATATGCGTGGGCTGGTCGGGGCCGCCTTCGAAATCGGGGCGATTGTTGATGACGCTCTTGAAGCCGGCAGCGGCTACGGCCGCCATGTCGTGGGCCGACAACTGGGGCGCTACGGCAAACTGCTCGGTAAGATGGGTAAACGGCGAAGTCGGCACGGAAAGCTCCTGAAAACAGTTCTATCAAGCTATAACCCGATAGTACTACCGGGCACACAAGCCGGGCAGACAACAAAAAACCCGCACAGCCTGGGCTTTTGCGGGTTTCATCATTTCTTGCGGCTTGCCTGATGGGGCACACCGCCTGACACTTGTTCTTGGCGGACAGAGGGGGATTCGAACCCCCGATACGCTTGTGACGTATACACGCTTTCCAGGCGTGCGCCTTCAACCACTCGGCCACCTGTCCGGTTGCCGATACTTTTACTATCGGCGAAAGATCGGCATTTTATCAGACTGTTGAGATTCGTGTGCGATCCCTCGATTTATCGCTATTGCGCACAAAAAACCGCTTACCTTGGAGCTGGCTGAATCCAGTAATTCCAGCATCCCAGGCCCCCGAAAAAAGCGCAAAAACCAAACAACTGCAGAGATCGAACGTCGATCGTGCACTGCAGCGTAAACCACTTCAGGCTTGTGATGAAAACGCACGAAAAAACGCCTCAGCGTTTTATCTGTTGCCCTGATGGGCAGGTCTTCAAGGGGGAATTTTTTTGAGGAGGTGTGGCTGGCCTTTCCTCCAAGGCCAACCACACCATCGTTCCTCGTTTCTTTCTTCTGGGATGCTGCTTACGCGCCAGTTCGGCGTCTTGTCACCCATGCAGGGTTCGTCTCCTCCACTGCATGGAACGAATTATGGCCTTGTGCGGTGCAATGCACACTAGGTAGATACCCTAGATTTCGCCAAACTTTTTTCGTCCAGTGACATGACGCTTTGCTACAAGGCCTTGCCCAGTTGCTCGAGGATGGCGGGATTTTCCAGGGTGGAAACATCTTGCGTGATTTCCTCGCCCTGGGCCACGACCCGCAGCAGGCGACGCATGATCTTGCCGGAGCGCGTTTTTGGCAGGTTCTCGCCAAAACGGATTTCCTTGGGTTTGGCAATGGGTCCGATTTCCTGGCTGACCCAGTCGCGCAATTGCTTGGCGATGGCCGGAGCGTCGGCGTCTTTGGGCAGGGCCTGCTTCAAGACCACGAAAGCGACGACGGCCTCGCCGGTGAGCGGATCGGGGCGTCCCACGACGGCCGCCTCGGCCACCAGCGGGTGCGCAACCAGCACGGACTCGACCTCCATGGTGCCCAGCCGATGGCCAGAGACGTTGAGCACATCGTCGATACGCCCCATGATCCAGAAATAACCGTCAGCGTCGCGATTGGCGCCGTCCCCCGCCAGATAGATCTTGCCGCCCATTTCCGCTGGGAAATAGCTCTTGCGAAAACGCTCGGGGTCGCCCCACACATTGCGTATCATCGAAGGCCAGGGCCGCTTGATGACGAGGAAACCGCCCTTTCCCGCGTCGACCTCGTTGCCGCTTTCGTCCACCACCGCGGCCATGATGCCCGGCAAGGGCATGGCGCACGAGCCCGGCTTGAGCGCCGTGGCGCCCGGCAAGGGGTTGAGCATGTGCCCGCCGGTCTCGGTTTGCCACCAGGTATCGACCACCGGGCAGCGTTCGCCGCCCACATTGGTGTAGTACCACATCCAGGCTTCGGGGTTGATGGGCTCGCCCACCGATCCGATGACGCGCAGGCTGGAGAGGTCGTACTGCCTGGGGTGATTCTGCGGGCTGGCTTCCGAGGCCTTGATCAGCGAGCGGATCGCCGTGGGCGCCGTATAGAAAATGCTGACCTTGTGGCGCGCGATCATGCTCCAGAAGCGGCCGCTGTCGGGATACGTGGGTACGCCTTCGAACATGACCTGGGTGGCGCCGGCCGCCAGCGGGCCGTAGGTGATGTAGGTGTGCCCCGTAACCCAGCCCACGTCGGCCGTGCACCAGAAGATATCTTCGGGCTTCAGATCGAAAGTCCACCCCATGGTGAGCTTGGCCCACAGCAGGTAGCCTGCCGAAGCGTGCTGCACGCCCTTGGGCTTGCCGGTGGAACCCGAGGTATACAGGATGAACAGCGGATGTTCGGCATTGACTGGCACCGGCTGGTGGGTGTCGGGCTGGCCGGCTTCGAGCTCGTGCAGCCAGCTGTCGCGCTCGGGGTTCCAGCTGACCTCGCCGCCCGTGCGGCGATACACCACCACTTTCCTGACAGCTTCGCAGCCGCCCATGGCCAGGGCGTCCTCAAGCACGCTTTTCAGCGCAATGCTGCGCCCGCCACGCATCTGCGCATCGGCGGTGATGGCCAGCGTGGCCTGGGTGTCGGTGATGCGCTCGTGCAGGCTTTTGGCGGAAAAACCGCCAAACACCACGGAATGCGTTATGCCCAGCCGGGCGCAGGCCTGCATGGCCACCACCGCCTCGATGGACATGGGCAGGTAGATGATGGCGCGCTCGCCCTTCTGGTAGCCGGCCGCCGCCAGCGCGTTGGCCAGGCGGCAGACCCGGGCATGCAAGGCGCGATAGGTGATGGATGTGACCTGGCCGTCGTCGGCCTCGAAGATAATCGCCGTTTTCTCGGCGTTGCCGTTGTGCAGGTGAACGTCCAGGCAATTGGCGGAAACGTTGAGTTCGCCATCGTCGAACCAGCGGTAGAACGGCGCATCCGACTCGTCCAGCACGCGGCTGAAAGGCTTGGTCCACTGCAGGTTCTCACGCGCGAGGCGGCCCCAGAATCCTTCGAAGTCGTTCTCGGCCTCGGCGCACAGTGCGCGATAAGCGTCAATTCCGCTGATATTGGCTGCGGCGGAAAATGCAGCCGACGGCGGGAAAACACGGTTTTCTACCAGTACTGATTCAATGGCGTTCGTCATTTCTGGCCCTTCGTTCAAGTTAGGTTCATTCGCCTGCAGCCAAGGTTGACATGCCTCCTTCGAGCATGCCCCACGGCAGCGGTGCCGACATAAAGAATAACGTCCATTGCCGATCAGGTCCTCATAGACCTTAGTCTGGCCGCGAATGGATCGTTTTTCCCCATGCCAGCCCATCCCGCCTGGCCGTCGTCAGCGCAGGCTCGGCCTGCATGGGCCCCGTCGATTCAATGGCGCAAAAAGTAACGATTTTCCAGAAGGCAGGATAAGTGGAAGTTACATTTGGGATTTCAGAGTTGTAAGGAATGAAACGCAAGCCATTGATTCATTGACTTTTTCTTCTTACTTCCGTATTGTGTCGATGCTCTGCAATTGTTTCAGCATACTTTCCTGCTTTTTCAAATGGTTCGGTGCGGCCCGCAAGCCGCGCAGCCCAGTCGTTACTACCTACACCCACCGTCATGCCGCCAGCCGCCACGCTATCTTCATCGCACTCCCGAATTTCCAAGTGGCTGTGGGCAGGTCTGGTAGGTGTCGTGATGCTGGCATCAGGTTGCGCCAGCACCGGCTCGTCGCCGCAGCAATCGTTCGCCCCCGACGCCAATCTCCTTGCCTATCGCGATTCCGACCAGATCGGCAACCTGCTGCATCGCATGGAGCAGCGCAAGGCGCGTAATGTCCGCAACAGCGGCATTACACACGGCAACGGCATCATCGACCCCGAGAACGACTTCGCCGAACAGGCCCTGGCCTATCTGGGTACCCGCTATAAGTATGGTGGCGAGTCTCCCTCTGGTTTCGATTGCAGCGGGCTGGTCTGGTTTGTCGCGCAAGAAACCATGGGCATCAAGCTGCCGCGCACGACGGCCGACCAGGCCAAGCAAGGCGTGAAGGTTGCCAGGGCTGAACTGCAGCGCGGCGACCTGGTGTTTTTCAACACCATGGGCCGCCGCTTTTCACATGTGGGTATCTACCTGGGTGAAGGCGAGTTCGTTCATGCGCCCAGCACCGGTGGCAAGGTGCGCATAGAAAAGATGTCCGCACGCTATTGGAATGCCCGCTATAACGGCGCCCGCCGCCTGGACGCCATCACCCAATTGGCATCCAACTAAAAAAGCCCCGAACGGGGCCTGGCCTTGCAACAAGCCTTGGCTAGCGGCGCACCATCTTCACGACACGCGTGTCGCCGCCCCCCTTGCATTGTTCTGCATTTCCACTGCACAGACCGCAGGTTTCCAAGGCCTGCTGCATGCTGCACACCGAGCGCCTACAAGCCACTACCCTGATTCCCGCACGTTGAGCCGCTTGGCGAAACGTCTTCATGACGTTATGGCCCAGGAAATCGGTCAGCAGGATCACCAGGTCGGTTCCGCTGGGCAACTGCAGGGTTTTCTTCTGGTGTGACGGGTCGCGCCCACTGATGTGGTGCGTAATGCCTATATTCAGCCGTTTGAGAAGATCGGGGATGTTTCCCAGGCGATCCGCCCCGACGATAACGGCGCTGATTGCTGCTGCTTGAGCCATGATCTTTTCCACAAGATTGAAGAGTGAAAAAGATGATAATGATTCTCAACTACAAACGTCAATTTAAATGAGAAGAATTCCCATTTAAATTATTTATGGGAATCCGCTTTCCCATCAAGAGAAAAATCTTGCAATGCAAAACCGGGGTCAGACCACGATATTTCGCTTGGTGGAATATCGTGGTCTGACCCCGGTTAAGAGATGGCTGGGTGGGAACAAGCCCACTTCACCGGGCTTATACCTACTTGGCCAAAGGCTTGTAGCGGATGCGACGGGGCTTGGCGCCCTCCTCGCCCA
>JBEBVZ010000064.1:0-19933 GCA_040392445.1 Verticiella sediminum | reverse complement strand
AGAGCGACTCGCCAAGTATCCGGTAGGTGGCGTCTACCAGCGACTGTGCACGCTCGTTGAGCAGGGTCCCGGCACCCATGCGGTTCATGGTGTAGCCAAAGCCAAGGCGATGCTGCGGGTCGGCAAACCCCAGCGAGCCGCCTGCGCCAACATGCCCGAAAGCCTGGCGGCCCAGCACGGCCCCGTTCAAGCCACGCGCCCGATTGTCCATGGACCGCATGAATCCAGCGGCGAATCGCGTGGGCACCTGCAGCGTCGCATCTTCGTTGGTCGCGGAAGAAACCCGGCTCATCCGGTCTATCGTGGCGACACTGGCCAGCCGGCCCCCGGCGTGCTCCCCATCACAGGCCAGCGGCGTATAGAAGCCGGCCAGGCCACGCGCGTTCGTGACGCCGTTGGCGGCCGGAATCTGCGCCGCCCTGCCCTGGCGGCTATTGAAGCCGCTGGGTCGCCAGCCGCCGGTATTGAAAAAATACTGCGCGGCGATCGACGTTTTATCCGCCAACGCACGCTCGAAAGCATTTGCCGGCGCGTCCTTTCCTGGGCGATGGACAATGATGGGCGCCACCCGGTGCTCGACTTCCTGCGGCAAGCCTATCCAGTAGTCCAGGCCAAGCGGAGCGGCGATCTCCCGTCGAAAGAATTCCCCTAAAGAGACACCGGAAACCCGTCGCACCACCTCACCCACCAGCCAGCCAAATGTCAGCCCGTGATAGCCGGTACGTGAACCCGGGTTCCAGAAGGGCGCTTCGGCGGCCAGTCGGGTAACCATATAGTCCCAGTCGAACACCCCATCAGCACGCAAGGGTTCACGCAAGGCAGGCACACCCGCCGTGTGATCGAGCAACATCCGCACGGTCGTGCCCGACTTGCCATTCTGGCCAAACTCGGGCCAGTAGGCGGTGACCAGGCCATCGAGCTCGACCTGGCCGCGTTCGGCTAGCAAATGTAGGCACAAGGCACACGCCGCCTTGGTATTGGAGAACACGATGGATACCGTATCGTCCCGCCAGGGCTGCTGCTCGTCGGGCTGCGCCCAGCCTCCCCACAGATCGACGACCTTCTGCCCGTCCAGCGTGACGCAGAAGGACGCACCTACCTCATCGCGTGTGCGGAAATTTTCCGCAAAAGCATCCGCCAGCGCACTGAACCCGGGCGCACAATATCCGCTGACCCGGCCCTGCGGTATCTCGATCACCAACTCTTGCATGGTGGCTTCCTTTCCAAGGTGGTTGTTGTCATCGCGAGAACGCACCGCAGCCAAACCGAGGCTGCGGTGCGTTCTCGCCGCGCTACCTGGCCTGCATAGGCGCGGCCTGCCTAGGCGCGGCCATACAGCGTGACGACGGCCGCGCCGCCCAGCCCCAGGTTATGCTGCAAGGCAATCTTCGCGCCATCCACCTGGGTGGCGCCGGCCGTGCCGCGCAACTGACGCGTCAGCTCGTAGCATTGGGCCAGGCCGGTGGCGCCCAGCGGATGGCCCTTGGACAGCAGGCCTCCCGAGGGGTTGGTGACGACCTTGCCGCCATAGGTGTTGTCACCCGCATCGACAAAGGCCTCGCCCTGCCCGACGCCACAAAAGCCCAGGGCTTCGTAGGTAAACAGTTCGTTCTGCGCAAAGCAGTCGTGCAATTCACATACATCGATATCGTCGGGCCCGACGCCGGCCTGCTCGTACACCTTGGCGGCTGCCGTTTGGCTCAGGTTGAAGCCGACGATGTCTATCATCGAGCGGGTATCGAAGGTGCTGGGGGTGTCGGTGACCATGGCCTGGCCCAGGATATTGACCCCCGGCGACAGACCGTGCCGCGCGGCAAACGCGGCCGATACCAGCAGGGCTGCGGCGCCACCGCATGTGGGCGGGCAGGCCATCAGGCGGGTCATGACGCCGTCCCAGAGCACCGGCGAATTCATCACGTCCTCGGTGCTGACCTCGTCACGGAATACCGCCAGGGGGTTCTTCGCGGCATGGCGGCTGGCCTTGGCGCGGATCTTGGCAAAGGTTTCCAGCCGGGTACCGTACTTTTGCATGTGCTCGCGCCCGGCCCCGCCAAACATGCGCAAAGTCATGGGCAGTTCGGCCGCGGCAAGCTCGTCGGTGACGGCCATGAAATTATCCAGCGGGCTGGGGCGATCCTGCCAGATCGAACCCAGGGCGCCGGGCTGCATCTGCTCGAAGCCTACCGCAAGCACGCAATCGGCCGCGCCCGACGCAATCGCCTGGCGAGCCAGGAACAAGGCGGTGGACCCCGTAGAGCAATTGTTGTTGACGTTGATGACCGGCACCCCCGTCATGCCCACGTCATACACGGCCCGCTGCCCGCAGGTGGAATCGCCATAGACATAGCCCGCATACACCTGCTGCACGTGCTCGTAGCCTATGCCGGCATCGGCCAGCGCCAGGCGGGCCGCCTGCGCGCCCATTTCCTGGTACATCAGGCTCTTGCCCGGTTTGGTGAAGGGAATCATGCCGACGCCGGCAACCAGTACTGTCTCGCTCATATCGAAACTCTCCTTGGGACTGCGAATGTCACGAGCCCGTGACCAGGTTCCAGCGGGCACCGTCGAACTGCTGCAGCTGGAATTCTTTCAGCGGATGCCTGTCGGTTTGCGTGGTCTGAAGCTTCATGCCCGGCAGCAGCAGGGGCAGTTCCATGTCCAGGTTCATGGTCTGCCGCATGATGTTGTCGCGCGATAGGTCGTCGCCACTTTGCTTGAGCACCTGCACTATCGTTTGCGCCACCGAAGTCCCATAAGCCCCAGCCGCATCGGTTGGGGCGCCAGGGTTGTACTGGGCCATGAAAGTCATCCACTCCTTCACCGCCGGGTCGTCGGCCCAGCTCGGATTGGTGGGGTCCTTCAGGTAGACCACGCTCATCACACCCTTGGCTTTTTCCAGGCCGGCGGACTTCATGACCTCTTCCACCGACGTTGTATTCTGGTTGATGAACATCAACGGACGCCAGCCGATATCGTAGGCCTTGCGTATGGATTGCGCGGTGGCCTTGGGCGAGCCCCACGACACGAACACATCGGCCCCCGATGCCTGCAGCGTCACGACTTGGGAATCGACGGTGGGATCGGAAATCTCATTGGTTTCGGCCAGCACTATCCGCGAGCGGTTTTCACCCAGGCCATCCGCAAAACCCTTGTAGAAATCCTTGCCGGCGTCATCGTTCTGGTAGAGCACGGCGATCTTTGCGTCGGGCCGCGTCTTCATGATGTAGTTGGCGTAGGCCCGGCCCTCATCCCGGTTCAACGGCTGCCAGCCCCGGCTCCAGGGAAACTGGTCGATATCTTCGGCCCAGGTGGCTGCGCCCGAGCCCACGAAGAGCTGCGGCACTTTCTTGCTGTTGAGGTATTTGCGCACCACCAGGGACGGCGCAGTGCCGGCGGAAAACAGTATGAAAGCCACCTGCTCCTGCTCGACGAGCTTGCGAGTTTGCTCGACGGTCTTGGGCGGGCTGAACGCGTCGTCAAGCTGGATGAGAGTGATTTTCCTGCCATTGACGCCGCCTTGGGCGTTGACCTTGTCGAAATAGGCCTTCAAGGATTTGCTGCCCACCGAGAATGCCGCGGCAGGGCCGCTAAGCGGCAGTGTCTGGCCTATTTTTATCTCGGTATCGGTAATGCCGGGCGCGTTCTTGGCCTGGGCAAACGCCGGGGCTACGACCAGGATGGCCGCCGAAGCGGCGATCGTGGCCAGGAAGTCGCGTTTCGTGAAATGCATGCTTGTCTCCAACAACTGTCCAGGTACTTTTTCGTACCGTTTTATTTTCTGCACGGTAGCGTGCATTCGGGTTTCACGCCATCAGGTGGCGTACTGCAAACGGATGGCTTTCTTGTCGAGCTTGCCCAGCGGGGTCAAAGCCAATGCCTGGACAAACTCGATTTTCTTGGGCGCATGCACCGCGCCTTTTTGCTGCTTTACCAATTCGATCAATTCCTGGGCGTCCACCGACATGCCTGCGCGCAGCATCACGAAACCGGTAACGGCTTCGCCCCACTTCGCGTCGGCGACACCGATGACGGCGGCGTTGGCAACGGCCGGATGCTGCGTGAGGATATCTTCGACTTCACGCGGAAAGACGTTGAATCCGCCAGTGATGATCAAGTCCTTGGAACGATCGACGATGTAGAGGTAGCCGTCGGCGTCGCGCCGCGCAAGATCCCCCGTGCCAAGCCAGCCATGGCGAAAGGCATGCGCCGTTTCCTCGGGCTTGTTCCAGTAGCCTTGCATGACCAGAGGGCCACGCACACAGATTTCCCCGACCTCGCCATCGGGCACTTCCTGGCCGGCATCGTCCAGCAAGCGGATCTGGTTGCCGATGACCGGCGTGCCGCAGGAAGCCAGGCGATGCGCATGGCGCTCGGGATCATGATCCTGCTTGCGCAGCACCGTCAGCGCCATGGGGGCTTCCGACTGGCCATAGATCTGCATGAACACGGGGCCAAAGACACGCAGGCCTTCGATCAGGCGCTGCGGCGACATCGGCGCCGCGCCATACAGGATCAGTTCCAGGCTTTCGAGCCGAGCCTGCCCGATGGCGGGATGGTCCAGCAGCACATACAGCATTGTCGGCACCAGGAAAGTGGCGGTAATGCGGTGCTTCTGAACGAGTTCGAAGAATGCTTCCGGTGCGAACGCCTTGGCCATGACGTAGGTGCCCGAACGCAGCAGCGTGGGCATGATGGCGCAACCCGCCGCGTGCGTGATCGGCGTCATGGCCAGAAAACGGATTTCGGCAGGCCAATCCCAGTCCAGCAGTTCCATGGAAACCATGGCCACCTGAACGCGGTGCGTATGCACGATGCCCTTGGGCTTGCCGGTGGTGCCCCCCGTGTACGCCATGCCGCACACGTCGTCGTAGGTGGCCCTGGGCACCAGCCGCTGCGCGCTGAAGCCAGCCGCCACGGCCAGGATGTCTTCGCCTGGCCCGCCCGCACCCAACCCCCAGATGCCTTCAAGACCGGCAAGCCGGTGCCGCAGCGCCTGCGCCCGGTCGGAAAAATTCACCGGATCGAAAAACAGCTGCGTGGTGCCGGAATCTTCCAACATGTAGGCGTGATCGTCCTCGGACGAAGTCGGGTTCAGCGCCACCACGCACAGCCCCATCATCCAGGCCGCCGCCGTCACCAGGAAGGCTTCCGGTCGATTGGCCGACAGCGTGGCCACAGTGTCGCCCTTCTTCAGGCCGCGCTGTTCCAGCGCCTGGATGAAGCGGCTGAGCAGATCGCCGAACTCGCGATACGTCAGGCTGCGATCGTCGACGATAAACGCCGTCTTGTCGCCACCACGCTGAATCGCCGTCAGCAGCAAATCACCCATGCTGCTACCTTGGTACAAAGCACTTGTCATATCGTGTCTCCCCGGGGCCGAGCCGCCCCTTTTTGATTTTTGTCTTGGCGGCCATCCAGCCGCATGCCCGAATATTTTTGCTTATCGTGTCGTCATTTTTTCCAGGATGCGTTCGACCTGCTCTGCCGCACCGCCAGCCTGGCTGCCGGGCCACACCGGGGCGGCATGCCCGGCCAAACCCACCGGCGCATCCAGGCCCTGGCCGGCTGCCGGTTCGGTGGCCGTGCGCGGGCCTTTGACCAGAAGGCCGTCGAGCACCAGCGTATACAGTTCCTGGAAGGCCTGCTCCAGTGTGAGTCCCGCTTCGGCCAGGAATCGCGGCCTGCGCAAGCGCTGCGCCGCCCCCAACAAGCTTTCGGCCACCAGCCGCGAGTTATGGGATGCAAAATGCCCCCGCGCGACACCTTCATCGATCAGATGCTCCATGCCACGCAAGCGGGCAAGCTGGTAGTCGTCGAACAGTTGGCGGCCTTTTTCGCTGGCATCGAGGTCGGCCAGGTAGGCAACGCTGATGCGCGCCGAAGCCCTGGCACCCACCCCCAGGTAGGCGGTGATCGCAACCGACAGATCGCTCTCGCCCTTGACCACCTCGTGGCCTTCCCGCACCAGGATGTCAAACAAGCGGCGCGCGACGAGCAGGAACAATTCTTCCTTGGTGGCTGCCAGCGCGTAGATGCGCCTGCGCGAGCAACGCAGCCGCGCGGCGATATCGGCCACGGTCAGCGCCGAGACGCCTTGCGCCAGGAACAGGGCCGCCAGTTCCTCCATGAACTCTTCTTCTGTGCGGCGGCTTTTCATACTGTCGGCCCAACCTTGCAGGGTATGTAATTAAGCAGCATGGTACCGGTATTTTCGGAAAGCGGTACTGAAAACACAAAAAAAGTACCACAGAATCACAACAAGATAACCGGGGTCGGACCACAGTTTCCTGATTGAAACCGTGGTCTGACCCCGGTTTTCCGTTAAAAAGCTGGAGAGCCGAGCGCTACCGGGGCGTGGATTTGCCATCCCGGGGGACGGCCACACCTTCCCAGCGGCTATCCAGCAGCACCTGGAAGCATTCGCCGGTGCGCGGCGCCCAGCGCGGCCACTGCGCCACCGACGTCAAGGTCTGGTGCGGATGGGCAAGCAGGAACTGCACGGCCCGGATCACCCCCGCGTGCGTCACCCACAGCACGTCCGCCCCCGCGACGCTGCCCGGCTGGCCCAGTTCGTGCAAAGCGCCGGCCACGCGATCGATCACATCCTGGACACTTTCGCGCCCCCCGAAACGATGAGACGGGAAATCCTCGACCCACGCATCGATGGCGCTGCGCGGGATGCCATCCCAGGCCCGCATTTCCCACTGGCCAAAATCCATCTCGCCCAGGCGCCCGTCCACCCGGGCGGGGGGCAGATCGGGACGCAGAGCATGCAGATGAGACGCCAGCAGCCGCGTCCGGGCACGGGGCGAGACCCATACCGGTGTGCCTTGCGGCAATTGCGCGGCCAAGCGCTGCGCGCTTTGCCGGCTGAGCAGGTCGTCGGCCTCAACGTCGTGGCTGCCGTAGCAGACACCCTGGTCCACCAGCACTGCCGCATGACGAGCCAGCCAGAGTTTCATGTGACGCCTTTCAGAAGCTTATCAACAAGCCAAGATAGAACAGAATCTCGCAAACTTGTTGGGTCGCGCCTAGGCCGTCGCCCGTAAATCCCTGCAGCCGGGTTTGCAGCTGGCGCCACATCAGGGCCATGCCCAACACTGCCCCCGCCACACCTTGCAGCCAGGCAAGGCCGGGATACACGGCGGCCACAAGCAGCATGGCCGCCAGCCACCAGGCCAGGCCCACCAGCACTGCGCCGTTGCTGATGACGTCGGCGAGGGGCTTGGATTTGGAGGTTGCCGTATCGCCCACGTGCACCATCGCGCGGGTGATGATCAGGGGCATGAACCTGGAGGTGACATGGGCGGCAAACAAGGCCCACATGGCATGCAGGCCATGCACCTGGGCCAGCAGGGCCAACAGCGCCAGCTTGCTGATCAGGCCCAGTATGAGCGCGACCGCGGCGAAGGTTCCGATCCGGGAATCCTTCATGATGTCCAGGGCGCGCTCGCGCTGCAGCGAGCCGCCCAGTCCGTCGGAAAGATCCGCCAGGCCGTCCTCGTGGAAGCAGCCGGTAAGCAGCACGCCAGCTACAGTGGACAACGCCGCGGCGACCCACGGCGCGGCCGGCTGCGCGGGCAGTACGGCCAGCAAAGCGCCGAAGACCAAGGCGGTGATGGCGCCGACCAGCCAGCCTATGCCCGGCAGATGGGCGGCACTGCGACGCAGCATGGCCGGGCTGAAACCCACCCATTGGGCCAAGGCGCCGGTGATGGGGATGCGCGTAAAGAACTGGACGGCCAGCAGGTAGTGGCGGATGAATGTCATGGCTTTCCTTGCACGGCAGCGCCGCGCGCAACGTTGGCGCTGTCAAAGCTGGCCATGTCGCGCAGCAGCGCGCTGGCCGAGACCAGCAGCGGCCACGCCAGGGCGGCGCCCGAGCCTTCACCCAATCTTAGGCCCAGCGCCAGCAAGGGCTGGGCATCGAGCTGGGCGAGCATGGCCAGGTGGCCGCGCTCGGCGGATTGATGCGCATATACGCAACGCTGCAGCACATGGGGTTCGAGCCGGCTGGCCACGAGTACGGCCGCGCTGGTGATGAAGCCATCGACCACGATCACGCGCCGCTCTTTGGCCGCCTGCAGCACGGCCCCCACCATTGTCGCCACTTCAAAGCCACCGAAACAGGCCAGGGCATCCAAAGGGCCGAGCGCTGACGCGTGGCGCGCGAGCACCTGGCGCAGCACCGCCACCTTGCGGGCGATGCCGGCTTCATCCAGGCCCGTGCCCGCCCCCACGCACTGCGCGACATCCAGGTTCGCCAACCGCGCCAGCAGCAAGGCTGCCACCGAGGTATTGCCTATGCCCATTTCACCCAGCAGCAAGGCATTGCCTGGCAGTTGCGCCACCAGCCCGGCGCCATTGGCGATGGCAGTCTCGCATTGCTGCCGGGTCATGGCGGGCTCGACGCTGGCGTCGGCCGTGCCCATTGCCACTTTCCTGCTGAATAGGCCGGGCTGGGGCTCGAACTCGTGGCGCACGCCGCAATCGACCACCGCCAGCGCGATACCGTGCTGGCGCGCCAGCACGCTGACGGCGGCCCCGCCCGCCAGGAAATTGCGCACCATCTGCCAGGTAACGTCGCTGGGATAGGCCGACACGCCGCGCACGGCCAAGCCATGGTCGGCGGCAAACACCAACAGTTGGGGTTGCTCCAGGATGGGCCGCGTCGTTCCCAGGATGCAGCCAAGGCGATGCGCCAAGACTTCCAGCTGCCCCAGCGAACCCAGGGGTTTGGTCTTGTTGTCCAACAGGTATTGCAGTTGGGCGGATAGCTCGTTGTCCGAGATATCGTCGATTTTTGTCATGCTCAAGGCCATGGCCGGATTGCTTTGATCTGCTGCGGGGGCGCCATGGTAGCCCGAGCGATGGCCTGACGGCACGGGGCGCCCACCAGCGCGACGCGCCCCGTACCGCAACCGCGTCAGATCACCGGGCTCATTCCGCCATCGACGTTGATCGCCGTGCCCGTGATGTACGAAGCGGCATCCGAGACCAAGAAACACGCCATATTGGCGAACTCTTCGGCCTCGCCGATACGCCGCATGGGAACACCAGCTTTGATGACGGTTTGCCTGGCGTATTCTTCCAGCGAGTCGCCGGTATTGGCCGCCTGATGGGCGCGCACGATCTGCTCGCTTTTGATCAGGCCTACCAGCATCGCATTGACCAGCACATTGTGGGGCGCACCCTCTTGTGCCAGAACATTGGTCAGAGCCAGTTGCGCCGCGCGTGTCACGGAAGTGGGCGCAGTCCGCGCCATGGGGGTCTTGGAAAACGTATTCAGGACATTGATCACCCGGCCCCATTTGCGCTCGACCATATCCGGCCACGCCAAACGGGTCAGGCGCACCATGGCCATGAGCTTGAGCTGCAAGTCGGATTCCCACATGTCGTCGGTGATGTGGGAAAACGGCACCGCCGTTGCCTTGCCTGCGTTATTGATCAGGATATCCACGCCGCCGAACTCCTGCTTGACGCGGGCGTATACCGCTTCCAGCTGCTCGGACGACATCACATCGCCCGCCAGGGCCAAGGCACGTCCTCCTGCCGCCGCGTGACGGATCGCGGCCTCGGCTTCAGCCAGGGCCGCCTTGTCACGCGCCATGATCGCGACGTTCGCGCCGCTTTTGGCCAGCCGGATGGCGGTGGCAAGCCCGAGTCCTTTGCTGCCGCCCGTGATCAGTGCGGTCCTGCCGGTCAGGTCAATATTCATTGCAGTCTCCAGATAGTCAGTTTTTGTTTTTAGGTCAATTCGAGGCTAACGGATCCGAAACTGCCGAAGTCGGCTTTATACAGTCCCGGGCCCGGCATGGGATACGGCATGGCAAACGACCCCGTGCTGACGAACTCGCCCGCGCGCAGGCCCAGCCCCTGCTCGGCCAGGTCGGCCAGCAGCAGTTCCACGGGATAAAGCGGATCGCCCAATACGCCGGCGCCACGGCCTTCGCGCACGACGTCTGCGTTCCTGGATAGAGTGACCCCGAGCTGCGCGAGGTCCAGCGAGCGCCAATCGGCAAACGCATCTCCACGCACCCATGCTCCGGCGGCCCCCAGATCGGCGACAACCGCAGGCGCGCCAGCCCCCGACCCGCCACCCGCCATGCGCAAATCCGCGATCTCGATGGCGGGAAACATCATGTCGATGGCATCGCGGAGTTCGGCCCGGCTCGGTGGCGCTCCTGGCCCCCCGATATCCCGTCCCATACGCACACCGATCTCGGCTTCGAAGATACCAATGGTGAACAGCCCCGCCGGCACGGACGCGCCGCTGTCGAAGGTACGGGCGGACAGCAGCGGCCCGCGCCATGGCGCTTGCAAGCCCATGCGCTTGAGCATCTCGGGCGTGGTCCCGCCGACCTTGTAGCCGATGCGCTGGCCGCCCAGCCGGGCCAGTACCCGTGCTGTATGCGCCGCTTGCACGGTATAGGCGAAATCCATCGTCGAATGTTCCAGATACCGTGGCGGAATCGCTACCGCTTTGCCGCAGGCCCCGGCTTGATCAAGCAGCCGGGCCCAGGCATCGCCGTCCTCGGCGGTAAGTGCCATGCCGGCGGCAAGAGGGGCGGTATCCGATTTCAAGCTATCCATAGCTAAAGCTCCGGTGGCGCAAGTTCAAAAAACATCCGTCTTCAGGCCGGCACAGCAAGATGGCCTAGAAGCGTTCGTATCCCAGACGATAGCGCCATTGTCCCGCAGGCAAGCCCGCCATGGGCAGGCGCCCGATGCGGATACGCTTGATCGACAGCGCTTGCAGGCCAACCTCGCCGCACATATGGGCAATCAGGCCGGCTGGCGGCGTCTTCAGGGCAAAGCGCAGCCGGGTTTCGTTCTGCCAGCTGACCTTGATGGGCGCGAGCGGGCGGCCCTGCCACGACAAACCATGGCCCAACCGGGCCAAGGCATCGGGAGCCGCGGTGCCGGCGACCTCGACGATGTATTCGTGCTCGACCAGGTGGGCGTCGTCGCGCAGCTTGCGCAAGATGCCATATTCCTGCGACAACACGACCAGGCCACTGGCCTGGGGCTCAAGCGGCGTCGCCAGCACCAGGCCGCTCAGGTGCTTTTTCAGAAAACGCTGGCCGGAACGATCGTCGGGGGCCCGGGCGGCCAAGCCCAGCGATTCGAGCGCGGCCGCGCCATCGTGCAAGGCAAGCCCGGCGGGTTTGTGCACCAGGAAAGTGACAGGGTTGACCTCTTCCGGGCGAGCATCCGCGGCCAGCTCCACCTGCTGATCCTGGGCCACCCTGAAGCCGGGCTCTTCAACCAACAGCCCGTCTACCCTGACCCAGCCTCCTTCTATGTATTGCTCGGCTTGCCGCCGGGAACAGCCGAGCATGTCGGCAAGATGCTTGGCCAAGCGAACGGATTCGGTCATTGCGTGAAGTCGGGAAATGGAAGGCTGCCATTGTAGACGGGGCTGCGCTTGCGGGCGGCAGGGCAAGCCATGCACGCAGCATGGGCAGCCACGGCCCTTCAGGCAGCATATCCCGACATTCGGGATATGCTCGATTTGATTTACCGTGCCGCCATGCCGCTGCTAGGCTTGATTCACGTCGCCCCCAGGCGCCGCCACAACAAAGAATCCGACCTTCAAAAGAAGCAGGAGCGAGACAGTGAAATCCCGAATACAAACCATGTGCGGCATGGTCGCGGCCATGCTGGTGTGCCTGCATGCCGGCCTGGCCCAGGCCAGCGAAACCTACCCTTCCCGGCCCGTGCGTATTATCGTGCCCTATGCCGCAGGTGGCGGCACCGACGTTGCCGCACGCATTATCGCCACCCAGCTGGGCGAACGGCTCAACGGCACCTTCGTGGTCGAGAACAAGGCCGGCGGCAACACTCGCATCGGCACCCAGATGGTGGCGCAAGCCAAGCCAGACGGCTACACCCTGGTGATGTTCAATGCCGCGGGGCCAATCAACCAGGCGCTGGACCCCAAGCTTCCCTACGATGTCACGCAGGATTTTTCGCCGATTTCGGTGATAGTCAGCAGCGTGGGCGCGCTGTGGGTGAACACCGAAAAAATCCCCGTCAACTCGTTCGACGAACTGATCGCCTATCTGCGCCAGCATCCGGGCATGGCCTACGCGTCAAGCGGCGTGGGCGCAGCCAACCACCTGAGCATGGAGTTGATCAAGAATCGCTTCGGCCTGGATCTGCTGCACATCCCGTACAAAGGCAGCAGCGAAGCCACCACCGCCGTCGCGGCGGGCGACACCCCGCTGTCGCTGGATAGTTACGGGCCCATGGCAGCGCACTGGAAAAGCGGCAAAGTGCGCCCCTTGGTGACGACCTCCTATGCGAGGTTCAAAATGATGCCTGACATTCCTACATTTACCGAAATCGGCTATCCGGAACTCGAGGGCAACAGCGCCTGGTTTGGCATTGCCGGCCCCAAGGGCATGCCACCCGAGATCGTCGCCAAGCTCAATGCCGAGATTCGCGACATCCTTGGCACACCCCAGGTGATCGATATGTTCACCACGGCAGGCTCGATCCCCGCTCCAACCAGCGTCGATGAATTCAACGCCCTGCTGCGCCGCGACCTTGCCAAATGGCAGGCCGTGGTGCAAAAAGGCGGTATCCAGAACTAGGCCGCACGCCCCCCCTCTTCCCCTGTGCCGCCCTGGGCGGCGTTCTGCAAAGGACACTCCATGAACAAGAACCATCCCATGCAAACCGGCGCGCTGACCCGGATGCTGAACTGCCAGCAAGCGGTGTTCGGCTTCTCGCACAGCGTGGACGTCACGATTGCCGTCACCATGGCAGGCGGCATCGGCATCTTCGGCGCCACCCGCAGCACACCTGACGAGATCCGCGATGCACTGGCGACTATCCGCAAGGCCGTGGGCAATCGCACTTTCGGCGTCAACCTGGTGCTGCCCGACGGCATGCCCGAGCGCGACAACCGCGCCCTGATCGAAGCCGAGATCCCCGCCGAGCACCGCAACTTCGTCAAGGACATCCGGGAAAAGTACCAGGTACCGGTTTCCGACCGGCCCGGCATGCGCTCGCGCTTCGTGCGCTCGGAAGAGATGGCGCGCAATCAGATGGATGTGGTGCTGGCGTCGTCGGTGGACATCGTGGCCTGCGGCATCGGCGCGCCGGCCGAACTGATCGGCGCCGCACGAGCCAAAGGCAAGCGCGTCATCGCCCTGGTTGGCAACCCCAAGCACGCCCGCAGTGCCCTGGACAAGGGCGTGGACATCCTGGTGGCGCAGGGCTACGAGGCCGCCGCGCACACCGGCCGCATCGGCACCTTCGCGCTGCTGCCGCAGATCGTCGACCTGGCCGGCGATGTACCTGTGCTAGCCGCCGGCGGCGTAGCCACCGGCCGGCACATCAATGCCGCCTTCGCGCTGGGCGCACAAGGCGTCTGGTGCGGCACGCCATGGCTGCTGACCGAGGAATATGCGCTCGACCCCATCATTCAGGAAAAACTGAAAGCTGCTGGTAGCGACGACACCGTCATCTCGCGTGCCGACAGCGGCAAGACCCTACGCCAGATCCGCACCGCCTGGAGCGAGGAATGGGAAAGGCCGGACGCCCCCCAACCCCTGCGCATGCCCTATCAGGACATCCTGGTGGGCGACATACTGGGCGCCATCGACACCCATCGCGTCAAGGCCCTGATGCATTATCCCGCCAGCCAGGGTATTGCCTACTTCAATGAAGTCAGCAATGTGCAGACGGTCATGCAGCGCCTGGTCGACGAGGCCCTGGAGCACCGCCAGAGCCTGGGCCGCATGCTGGGGTTCGGCGACGCGGCATAATGCCTGGGCGCATATCCCGGCAACCGCCTTTCCGCGCCCAAACTCAGATATGGTCAAAAAGCTAACCAAAGTAGACGCCATCTCCGGCCTTGACGACAGCGGGGCGAACTCGCCCCGCTTTGCCCGCACCCTGGGCAAGGGCCTGGAGATCCTGCGCTGCTTTTCGGCAGGCGACAAGTACCTGGGCAACAAGGAAATCGCCGAACGCGTGGGCCTGCCCAAGCAGACCGTATCCCGGCTTACCTACACCCTGGTGGCGCTGGGCTACCTGGCCTATAGTGAAACGCGCTCGCAATACCGCCTTAGCAGCGGCGTGCTTACCATCGCCTATCCGCTGCTATCAGGTCTGATCCTGCGCCAGGCCCTGCGACCGCTGATGGCCGAACTGGCCAAGGAAGTACGGGGTTCGGTGTCGCTGGGCACCCGGCATCGCGACCGCATGATCTACCTGGAAAGCTTCAATGCGCCAGATAGCCCCAACCATGTGGCCGAGCTGGGCTCGCTGATTCCCATCCACGATACCGCCATGGGCAAGGCCTACCTGGCGTCGGCCGAGCCAACCGAGAGAGCCCTGGTGCTCAGCCGCATCGCCCGCAACCCGGCCGCCGCGCGCAAACTCGACCAGGAAATCGGTGTCGCCGCCGAAGAACTGCGCACCCGCGGCTTCTGCCTGTGGAGCGGAGCCCGGCATGTACGCACGGCGGTTGCCCTGCCGCTGTGCCGCGCCATCGACGGCGAACGCCTGATCGTGAATTGCGGGCTGTCCACCTTGACGGCAACCCCGGAGCGCATGGCCAATGAAATCGGGCCGCGGCTGGTAAGCGTGGTGCATACCTTCGAATCCACGCTGGGGCTGCGCTAAAGCGCGCCTGCGCGTTCAGGGTTGTGCAACCCCTGGCCATGACAAACATGGCGATCGCGCCATGTGCATCCAGCATGCACCGGCAACAGAACCCGCCCGACGCGATTCGCGAGCGCGAAGCGCACATACAAAAAAAGCACAGCCATGAATGCGCTGTGCTTTTCTGTGCCTTGCCGGTACAAGGAATTTCTGTTTGACCAAATTAATGGTCGGGGCGAGAGGATTCGAACCTCCGACTCCTGCGTCCCGAACGCAGTACTCTACCAGGCTGAGCTACGCCCCGATTTTTCACAAGCTATATAAGATAGCCGGGAAAGCAAAAGATTCTAGCAGGTTTTTTAATGTTTAGCTAAACATTAACCGAAAGCCCCGATTAAACCGGGGTCAGACCACGATTTTGTGCAGCTCTGGCGGCGCGGCGCCCTGCGAAACCGTGGTCTGACCCGAATGGCACTTACTTTGGTCGCATCGGGCGACCGTGAAGGAGGATGTCGCTGCCGTGCCCAGGTAAGTGACGTCCCAGCTCCAGAGCTGCTTGGGGCCGTCAGCGCGATGCCGCCGAGGCGGGCCCAGGTGGCGTGCCTGCTTGCGCCAGTTGTAGATCGTAGCCTCTGAAATGCCTTCCTCCCGGGCCAGCTCGAACACCGTGCGCTCATGCGTCGCCAGCAACTTCTTCAGAATGGCTTCCCGGCGTTCTACGGAATATTCATCGGGACCTTTTCTTTGCCCCCATTCAGGGGGCAGACTCTAACAGCAACTGAGGTTCCAACTATTCTGACAGTGGGGGGCCCAAGACACTGGCGTCGAGGCGGCAACCAAAGCTTCAGGCAAGAGTTTTATGCGCTCATGCCGACTTGGGCAGACGAAGAAAAGACCAGCATTCGCTTCTATTTGAGCCCGCATGAGCAGCGCTTGTACGAATCGGGTTGGTTCTCGTGCGCCGAGCGTCTTCTCTGGGCGAAGGTCCAAGGGCCCGTTCTCAAAGCTCCCGCTAAAAGCGCCTGATATCCGTTTGGCCGCGCAGCGGCGGCGTCACGCTCCTCTCTCCAAGTATGTGGCGTTAGCCCAATCCCTGAAGTCGACTGCAAACCTGGGATTACCTCCTCCTTTTCGGCTGCAGGGCACGATGGCCGCTGCGCGCCCGCCCCCCTCGATGTACTCCTCGTGGCGTAGTGCACCGGATGGTCATCAGGGGCTCTGCCATCGATATTATTAATACCATCATCGCCAAACAGCATTGGCTTGATTCGGAATCTGCCCGGTATAGTCAGTCGTCCTCGAGATAGCACACGACCTTGCTCAGGCGCCTTTGTAGGGCCATGCCGCGAGGCGGACAATTATTCTAAAACCGGAAGACAGTTCATGAAAAAATCCTTGCGCCTGGTACTCAGCACCGTTTTGTTCGGAGTGGCGAGCCTTGCTCAAGCCGCGTGGCCTGATCGCCCGATTTCCCTCATCGTTCCATTCCCACCTGGTGGCAGCACAGACATCGTCGGCCGTCTCCTGGGCAAGGAACTGAGTAACAGGCTGGGTGTGACAGTCATGGTCGAAAACCGCCCTGGCGCCGCAGGTAATGTTGGCTCTCGCTACGTCGTCAATGCCAAGCCTGATGGATATACTTTGCTCGTGGCTACCACAGCTCAAACTATTGGGGCTGCCATCTACAAGTCGCCTGGATACGACGTCACAGCTGACTTCGAAGCTATCAGTGGAATCAATGATGGCCCCCTCCTGTTGATGACACGCCCGGATTTGGGCGTCACCAACATGCAGGAGTTGCTTGAGCTTTCCAAACGCACTCCCCAGGGCTTCTCGGTCGGCAGCGCGGGGAACGGCAGCTCGCCCCACATGGCCGCAGAGGTATTGAGCCTGGCCACAGGCATGAAGATCGTGCACGTGCCGTTTCAAGGCGCCGCGCCGGCCATGAATGCCCTGATCGGCGGACAAGTGGACCTTGGCTTTGACCTGATACTGGGTGCCCGTCCGTTTGTAGAGGAAAAGCGCGTGCAGGCCATTGGTATGGCCACGCTGGAACGCTACCCCTTGTTCCCTCACCTGCCTACGTTGGCCGGGCAAAGCCCGGACAAGCTCGGCGACTTCAACGAGTCTGCCTGGAACGTTCTGCTCGCCCCCAAAGGGACACCGGCGGATGTTGTCGAAACACTCAACGCCCATATGAAGGTCATTCTGTCGAGTGAGCATGTTCGTGCAAGGCTTGCCGAGATGAGCAACGTACCAATCTGGAAAACGCCTCAAGAGACTCAGGCCTTTATCGAGGAGGACGTCGAGAAGTGGAAGCGCATTGTGCGTGAAGCAAACCTTGAAAAGCTGTGAGGTCGATCATGCCCAACGTTCCCAGCACCGACGGTCAGGATATGCAGATGCTTTTGGCTTTGCTCGCCAAGCATCAGATTACGCTTCCTGCAGAGCGACTTGGCCTCATCCTCGAAGAACAGCAACTGATACGCACGCACATTGCCCTAGTCAATCAGCAGGTCGACCGCAGCGAACGCTCCCACATCACGACGCCGATGCGGCCGAGGAAGTCAGCATGAACCCCGATATATCCATCCGCGAACAGTCCCTAGCCCTTCAAAGTGGAGAAACTACATCGGTTGCGTTGACGCAAGCGCTACTGGACCGCATTGCCGCGACCAATGGCCAGACCCACGCGTTCATCCGCACGGACGTTGAAGGGGCAATGACCGCCGCAAGACAGGCTGATGCTGAACTGGCGCAAGGCCAGGTGCGCTCGCCTTTGCATGGCATACCCGTCGGGATTAAGGATATCTATGATGTAGCCGGCCAGCCCACCACGTGTCATTCAAAGGTTCGTTTGGATCATGTCGCAGAAGACGACTCAGCACCGGTCCAACGACTGCGTGCAGCGGGAGCTGTTCTGCTCGGCAAGCTGGCCACGCACGAGTTTGCGTTGGGTGCTCCGAGTGATGATCTTCCCTTTCCTCCGGCACGAAACCCCTGGAACCTGGCTCACATCCCAGGCGGCTCCTCCTCGGGCTCTGGTGCGGCGATCGCTGCTGGCTACACCCGGGTCGCCATGGGCAGCTGCACGGGAGGCTCGATTCGGATCCCGGCCGCCTGGTGTGGCACCGTAGGCCTGAAGCCAACCTTTGGTCGTGTGTCCAAATACGGCGTGTTCCCCTTGGCTTGGTCTCTCGACCATTGCGGGCCGCTCACGCGCAGCGTCGATGACGCAGCCCTGACGCTCCAGGTCCTCGCCGGCCATGATCCGCGCGATCCCTCCAGCGCCCCCGTTGCAGTCGACGACTACACGGCGAATCTGGAAGATGGCGTGCAAGGATTGCGTATTGGTGTACCTCGCCATCTCTTTGAGCAGTCACCGGCTGCGTCGGCGGAATTTCTCGACGCCATGTCTGGCACCCAGACCCAGCTTAGAGAGGCCGGAGCAACGCTTAGCGATGTCACACTTGCGGATGCTGAGGTTTTCTTGGCCTGCGGACGAGTCATCATCAGTGCCGAGATGTTCGCCATCCATGCGCACTGGCTTCGCGAGCGTCCATTGGACTACAGCGAAATGACCTTGCCTCGTTTGTTGCCCGGTATGGCCGTCAGTTCGGAAGACTATCTGAACGCGCTGCGCCTCAAGCGTGAACTAGCTGCAGGCGTGGATCGGGCGCTTGAGCATTGTGATGTGCTCCTGACGGCCGTAACGCTCGACACAGCGCCAGCATTCGGGCCCACCGGGCAATTTCGGTTCTGGCCTGTGCAGACGTATGCATTCAATGTCACGGGCCACCCTGCCATCAGTGTGCCTATCGGGCTGTCTGCGCAAGGCCTGCCGTTGGCCGTACAAGTCGTGGGGCGCTACTTTGATGAAGCGATGATTCTTCGCGTGGCGCGTGCCATCGAACGACTCAGCGGCTGGGAGAAGCAGGCGCTACCGAATCTGGGTGCCTGAAACCTTCCAATCCATGGCGGCCGCGTAGAAGAGCTCGCTTGCCGGACTGGGCGACTCTTCTGGCAGTATCAGGCCCAGATTTGCCCGTGGTGCCTGGTCCCCTGCCAGGGGGCGCAACACCACGGAGTCGGGCAGACGGGGCGCCAGGGAGTTGAGCACCATGCCCAATCCGAGGCCTGCATCCACGAGCCCGACAACCGTCTGCACCTGGACGGCCTTATGCTCGACGATGGGCATATAGCCTTCGGCCTGGAACAGGCCATCAATGACGGGCGAAAGCCCGCCATGCACCTCTCCCGTGTACTGGATAAAGGAATAGCGTGCCAGCTCGGCTATGGTTACGCGCTCATGCGAGGCCAGAGGATGATCACGGGGCATCGCCACTTCCAGCCAGTCGTCCTGTAGGTGCGCAATGCGCAGATCGGGATGGTCGCCTATTGGCAGCCGAACCAGTCCAGTGTCAATATCGCCGCTTTTGACGCCCTCCACCACCAGCGAGTTGGTGAACTCTAGGGGTTCAAGGTGAATCTGGGGATGTCGCATACTGAAGTACGCGAGCAGCCTGGGCATCACCGTACTCGTCACTGACCCGATAAAGCCCAACCTGAGCGTGCCAGCCTGGCCCGTGGCGACAAGTCGAGCTTTGTCACGGGCTTGCGATGCGTGAAAAAGCGCTCTGCGCGCATCCTCGAGCGCTGCCTTACCGGAAGGTGTGAGCTCGACACCGCGCGAGTTTCTCTCAAAAAGCTGACAGCCCCATTCCTCCTCGAGCTTTCGTATCGAGACAGAAAGCGCTGGCTGTCCCATGAAGAGCTTTTGGGCCGCGTGGCTCACATTGAGCGTTTCGCTGAGCACAACGAGTTGTCGTAGCTGCTTGAGATCCATAAGATGTTTGCTGAGGATGTTTAGGTGGGAGCCTTGCCAGCGCAGCGGCGCAACTTCTCAGCCATGAGCAGTACGCGCTCGGCAATCACGCCACCATGACAAGGCAAGGGTGCGCACCAGCACTGAAGTCCCAGATCTTCTTCGCGATTCAAACGCTCTGCCAGTGCTACCACCGCGTCGTGCATGGGGCCTTTTGCTGCCAAGTCCGCATCCAGCTTCTGCGCATATTGCGCTATGACCCGCTCGCGCTCAGCTGGATCGAAGCGGTTGCGTAGATGTGAAAAGGATTCCCCAGGACGGGGTTGGCGCGATCAACGCGAACGAGCGACTCATCTGCGTCTGGGCGACGTACGCACGAATCTTGTCCAATACGCCCATGTTGGCCTTATCACTTGAGGCGCGCTGCTCGCTCGTAGCCATTGAGGACATGCCTGTCATGGCCCTGAGCCCGTCTGCGATTCTCTCATA
>JBEBVZ010000063.1:0-21087 GCA_040392445.1 Verticiella sediminum | reverse complement strand
TGCCAAGGTTGAGGTCGCGAGTTCGAGCCTCGTTTCCCGCTCCAAATTCTAAAAAGCCCCGAAGCAGATGCTTCGGGGCTTTTTGCATTCCAGAAGAACCCAATGCTGAAGTTGGCTTCACGGATTTCTGAAAGGCAACCCACAAGGATGCGGGGCTGACTCAGGCGACGTTGAACGCCACGGCTCCAAGCGCGCAGTCTGCGCACCCTCGAAAGAGCGGGCGTGAACGCCAGCCTTGTGCCATATTTATGCCAAGGCAGATCGACGAGAGGGGCCTAATATGGCAGTTGAAGGTCTGGCGCAGACAATTGGTCCGGTCATCGTGCTGATGGGGGCTGCGGTGGCAACCGTGCCACTGTTCCGGCGGCTCGGCCTGGGTTCGGTTCTGGGGTATTTCGCCGCCGGTGCGCTCGTTGGGCCGTCGGTTCTGGGCCTGTTCACCGACCCTGCATCGATCTTGCACTTTTCCGAACTCGGCGTTGTGATGTTCCTGTTCGTGATCGGGCTAGAACTCAGACCTCGCAAGCTGTGGTCCATGCGCGGGCAGATCTTCGGGCTTGGGCAGGCGCAGGTCTTCGGCTGCATGGCCATTTTGACGCTGGCGGGAATGTGGCTGTTCAGCCTGCCGCCAGCCGCCGCCTTCGTGGCGGGCGCAGGCTTTGTGATGTCCTCTACGGCGGTGATCGTCTCCATCCTGCAGGAACGCGGCGAGATCGCTAGCGCCGACGGGCAAAAATCCATGTCCATCCTCTTGTTCGAAGACATGATGATCGTGCCCCTGCTGGCTGTGGTGGCGCTTCTTTCACCATTGGCTCAGGGCGATGCGGGCCTGTTTGGCACCGCCACGGCCGTTGGCGCACTGGCGGTGCTGATTATCGGCGGCTATTACCTGCTCGATCCGTTCTTCGCGCTCCTTGCTCGCGCCCGCACGCGAGAAGTGCTCACCGCGGGAGCGCTATTGGTGGTACTGGGTGCGGCGCTGCTGATGCAAGCTTCGGGCCTGTCGATGGCGATGGGGGCGTTTATCGCCGGTGTGCTGCTGTCCAATTCCAGCTACCGCCACCAGATCGAAAGCGATATCGAACCGTTCCGCGGCCTGCTCATGGGCCTGTTCTTTCTTGCCGTCGGCATGTCGCTCGACCTGAGCATCGTCTTTGCACAATGGCCGCTGGTGCTGGCGATGCTGGCCGCTTATGTCGGGCTCAAGGCCCTGGGTATCTATCTGGCAGCGCGGCTCTTTGGCTCGACCAACAACGCCGCCCTGCACCGCACTGCGATGTTTGCCCAAGGCGGTGAATTTGCCTTCGTGCTCTATTCGGCGGCGGCCTCCGGCGGAGTCGTCACCGCAGAGCAGAACGCGCTGTTCTCCACCGTGGTGATCCTGTCCATGGCGCTGACGCCCCTGGTGCTGATCGCCGCCGACCGCTACCTCAAGGGCGACGCGCAATCGCTGGACGGAACCGAGGCGGCGAAGGACCTGCGCGGGAAGGTACTGGTGATCGGTTTCGGCCGGTTCGGCCAAATCGCCATGCAGCTGCTTCTATCCAGGAGCGTCGAGGTCTCGGTCATCGAAAACAGCCCGGACAAGATCCGCGACGCCGAACGCTGGGGCTTCAAGGTCTATTACGGCGACGGCACGCGACTCGACATCCTGCACCACTCCGGCGCGCGGGACGCCGAGGTGATCATGGTGTGCGTGGACGACCGCAAGGCAATCAACCAGATCGTCGAGCTGGCCCAGCATGCATTCCCCCATGCCAAGCTGCTGGTGCGCAGCTACGACCGTGGCCACTCCATGGAACTGATACGTGCGGGCGTCGATTACGAGATTCGCGAGACGCTGGAATCCGCCTTCCTGATGGGTGCCGAGGGTCTGCGGGCTCTCGGCTGCCCGCAAGCTGCCGTCAATGAGGCCATCGAGGATATTCGCCGGCGCGACAGCCAGCGCCTGACCGAACAGGTTCAGGGCGACTTCATGTCGGGGCGAGACAAATTACACACAGCCCCGACGCCAGAACCCCTGACCGGACCGGCGGCCAAGTCGCCGGCCTCCTGAACAGGCCCTACCCTCTGCGGCAAACCCCCGCTTCGGGGCCTGCCCCAAGGCCATCATGCCGCCCCGACGCAACAGCCAGCCCCTCGTTTGCTTATTCATTTTCCCCAACCCAAGCATGGCTTCGTAATAAAGAAATAGAATATGCATAGGAAGAATGTTTCGTTCCCTTCACGCTTCGTTTGCGCCATACTGCGTTGTTACAATTGGCGGACATAATGACTCGCCAGGCCACAGGCCGGTGACTCCGCCACCGTTTTCCCCCTATGAATTCATACTCCACTCACACCGCCCCGCCGCTGATCAGGCTGGAAGCGGTCAGCAAGACCTTTCAACTGCCCAACGGGCAAAGCTTCGAAGCGGTGAAATCCGTATCGCTCGATATGGCGGCCGGCGGCGTTTTCGGGCTGATCGGCAAGAGCGGCGCGGGCAAGTCCACCCTGCTGCGCCTGATCAATCTGCTTGAACGCCCCGACGCCGGGCATGTGCTGGTCGATGGCCGCGACCTGACCACTCTGTCCAAGCGCGAACTGCGCGAAACCCGCCAGGGCATAGGCATGATCTTCCAGCAGTTCAATCTGCTGCAGAACGCCAGCGTATTCGAGAACGTCGCGTTCCCGCTGACCCTGCACGGGCGTCGCAGCAAGGCCCAGATCGAATCCCGTGTGCGCGAATGCCTGGATGTGGTGGGCCTGACCGACAAGATCCACAACCATCCGGCGCAGTTGTCGGGCGGCCAGAAGCAGCGCGTGGCCATCGCCCGCGCCCTGGCGCCCCACCCCAAGGTGCTGCTGTGCGACGAGCCCACATCTGCGCTGGACACCGAAACCACGCGCTCGGTGCTGCAGACCCTGCGCGAGATCAACCAGCGGCTGGGAGTCACCATCGTCATCGTCACGCACGAGTTGTCGGTGGTGCACGCCCTGTGCGATCACGTCGCCATTCTTGAAAACGGCCAACTGGTCGAACAGTTCGACGTGCGCGACCATGATACGCCGCGCATCAGCGCGCTGGGCCGGGAACTGGCGCAAGAGCAGGTGCGCGAAGACATCCTGAAGGAACACGAGGCGCGCATCGCCGATGCAGCCAAACCAACACCCAGGGTCGCCTGATCATGTCCGACAATATCATCGCCATTCTTCCCGAGCTGTGGGTCGCCATCGCCCAGACCTTTCTGATGCTGGGCATAGGCCTGAGCGCGGCCATCCTCATCGGCGGCCCCCTGGGCGTACTGCTGTTCCTGATGGGACCAGGGCAATCCCTGGACAACAAGCCCGCCTACCTGGCGTTAAGCTGGGTCGTCAATACCGTGCGCTCGTTCCCCTTCATCATTCTGCTGGTGGCGCTGGTGCCCGTTACCCGCATCATCGCGGGCACATCCATCGGGCCGCTGGCCGCGTCCGTGCCCTTGTCCGTGGCGGCCATCCCGTATTTCGCGCGGCTGGTCGAACAGAGTATCCGCGAAGTGCCGCGTGGCGTGATCGAAGCCGCACATGCCATGGGCGCATCGGAATTGCAGATAGTCTGGCGGGTGCTGATGCGTGAAGCTCGTTCCGGGCTGATTCTTGCGCTGACCGTGCTGGCCGTGAGCTTTCTGTCCTATTCCGCCATCGCCGGCGTGGTGGGCGGCGGCGGCATCGGCGACCTGGCCATCCGCTATGGCTACTATCGCTTCCAGACCGATGTGATGCTGCTGACCGTGGCCGTGCTGATCGTGCTGGTCCAGATCATCCAGTTTGGCGGCAACGCACTGGCCAACAAGCTGGATAAACGCTGAACGTTTTACATCCCTATCGGTACGCAGGCGCAACGGCGCCCGGTACTGACAACAACACTCGAGGAATCCTGTCGATGTCCACTCTTCGCCGCAAGCTCATCCTGGGCACGATTGCCGCCGCCTTCGCACTGGGCACCGCCACCGGCCATGCCGCCGACCCGGCCAAGAAAGACCTGGTCTTCGGCGCCACCGCCGGCTACAACTATGACGTGCTCAAGCTGGCCATCGTGCCGCAGCTGGAAAAGGAAGGCTATAAGGTCAAGCTGGTCGAATTCAACGACTACGTGCAGCCCAATATCGCCTTGGCCCAGGGCTCGCTCGACGCGAACCTGTTCCAACACCTGGCCTACCTGAACCGCTTCAAGGCAGACCAGAAACTGGACCTGATCGACCTGGCCCAGAGCACGACGGCGCCCATGGGCATCTACGCCAAGCCGGGCAAGACCCTGGCCGACATCAAGGAAGGCGACCGCTTCACCCTGCCCAACGACCCCAGCAACCTGGCGCGCGCCTTGCAACTGCTGCAGCAGAACCAGATCGTCACCATGAAGGCCGATATCGATCCGCTGCGTGTCACCGAGAAGGACCTCGCGTCCAACCCGAAGAACATCAAGCTGCAGCCCATCGAAGCCGCGCAACTGCCGCGTACCGTGGGCGACGTCGACTTCGCAGTCGTTCCGGGCAACTTCGCCATCGCCTCGGGCCTGCCGCTGACCAGCGCCGTGGCGCTGGAAGTGCCGCCGGTGCAATACCAGCAGGTGGTCGCCATCCGCGCCGAAGACCAGGACAAGCAGTGGGCCAAGGACCTGGCCGCCGCATTCAAGTCGCCGTTCTTCAAGAGCGTGCTGGACAAGGACTTCCCGGGCTACGTACGCCCCGCCGGGCTGTAAACACCGCCCGGCGATCTCGTCGGCAAAACCGGGGTCAGACCCCGGTTTTGCCGGATTTCCCGCAGCCAAGCCAGGCCAGCCCGTCTCTCGTGACGCCGGCTGGCCGGTATTCGCAACCTATCCATCCCGCGTATTCCAGTGCGTCCAGGACGCCGAACACGTGTGAATAATTGACTTCGCCCCGATCCGGTTCTTGTCGAGCCGGCACGCCGGCCACCTGGATGTGGCCCACGCAGCCCGTGGGCAAGTATCGCTGCAGATTGGCAGTCAGGTCGCCTTCCATGATCTGGCAGTGATAGAGATCCATCTGCACCTTCAGGGCCGGCGACGCGACGGACTGGACCACGGTATGCGCGTGGGCTTGCAGGTTCAGGAAGTAGCCCGGCATATCGCGCGTGTTGATGGGCTCGATCAGCAAAGTGGTGCCGGCCGACGCCGCCTTGCCGGCAGCCCACGATAAGTTTTCCAGATAGCGATTTTCCAGCGCCAGCCGGTCGATACCGACAGGCGCTATGCCCGCCATGACATGCACCGAGGGGCAATCCAGCTCGGCCGCATATTCCAGCGCGCGCTCGATCGACGCGCGAAACTGCGCCTCGCGCCCGGGCAACACGGCCAGCCCGCGCTCGCCCCCGGCCCAGTCGCCGGGCGGGGCATTGAACAGCGCTTGCGCTAGGCCCGTGTCGCGCAAGCGCGCCCGCAAGTCCGTCACCGGGTAGTCGTAAGGGAAAAGGTATTCCACGCCGCGAAAACCATCCTGGGCCGCGGCGGCAAAACGATCCAGGAAAGCATACTCCTGGTACATCATGGACAAGTTGGGGGCAAACTTCAGCATCCGGCACCTCTGCTCAGGCATGTCGACAAGAACCCGGGCTTGAAGGGCCAAACGCAAACCGGATACTCGCAGCCTACCCCGCCCGCGTCACGACCGATTGCGCACCCGCCCCCCGGCGGGCCGGAAAAACGCCAGCCCGGCCACCACCACCGGCACACCCAGGGCTGCCCAGGAAAACAGATTGTAGGGCCCATCGCCGAACAGGGCTGCCGCCAGCCCGGCCGCCGAGAGCGCCGCGATCGCGACCGGAATGCGAAAGGTGTGCCAGTGGCGGCCTGCACGCCCGGCGATCATGCGCGGTCTCCTTGGGTCGGGTTGCCGCCTTGCCGGGTCTTGCGCGCCACCGCCGCCGGTTTGCGCAGCCACAAATACAGGCCGCTGCCCAGCACCACGATGGTAAGCAGATCCAGCAAAGCCCAGATGATCTGCAAGGGCATGCCGCCATAGTCGCCAAAGTGCAGCGGCTGCGACAGATAAAGCGTCTTCAGATACCAGGGCTGCTGCACGCTGGCCACGATCTGCCCAGTGCGCGCATCGGCCAGTACGGGCTGGTACAGCTGGGACGTGACAGGGGTGACGCCTCGCATGTAGATCGCATAGTGATAGTTGCTGGAACCCAAAGCGCCCGGAAAAGCCACGAAGCTGAGCGTCATGCCGGGCTCGGCCGCCTCGGCTGCCACCACCGCCTGTTCCAGCGATGCCAGCTCACTGGGGACGGGCACGCTGCCCTGCTGGTACTGGGCGATGAAGGGCGCCAGATGATGCGTTTGCCAGTAATTCAGCGCCGGCACCGACAAGGTATTGATAACGCCGGTCAAGCCCACCGCCAAGGCCCAGATCACGGTGACGATGCCCAGCACATTGTGCAGGTCCAGCCATTTCACGCGGCTGGACCTGTCCCGGCGCACCGTGCCGAAATCAAGCTTGCGCATGAACGGCGAATACAACACGACGCCAGACACGATGGCCACGACCAGCAGCAGGCCCATGAAGCCCAGAAAGAGCATGCCCGGTACACCGGCGAAGAGATCGACATGCAAACGGGTCATGATGGCCATGAAACCCTGATCGAACCGGGGCGTGCCCAGAACCTGCGCGGTGCGCGAATCCACGACGGCGACATCGAACTTTTCCAGCTCGTCCAGGGAATCGGCCAACGACACATACCAGAACGTATCGTCGTCAGGTTCCTGGCTGATATACAGAACGGGCTTGCCGGGAAACTCGCCGCGCGCCGCCGCCAGCACCTGGTCGATGTCGGCGCGCGGCGTGCCGGGCGGCAGCGCCGGGGTTTCAATTTCAGTGCCCAGCAAATGCCCGATTTCATGGTGGAAAATCAGGGGCAAGCCGGTAATGCACAAGAGCAGCATGAACAGGGTACACACCAGGCTGGACCATTTGTGTACCCATACCCACGCTCGCAGACTATCTGCCTTCATGTCGAATTTCCCACATCGTGATCCTCAGGGCGGCGCGCTGCCGCCCCATGCGCGATCGCGCGACTCAAAACTGGTAGCTGAGCGTGAGCCTGACCGTGCGTTCGCTGCCGAAATAGCAGAAATCCCTGCTGTAGCAAGAACCGACATAATCCTTGTCGAACAGGTTGTTCACGTTCAGTTGCGCGTTCATGCCCCGCATGCCGACACGCGCGAGGTCATAGTCGAGCGCCAGATCCACCAGGGTGTAGCCGGGCACGTGCAGCGTGTTTTCGTTGTCCGCCCACAACTTGCCCACATAGCGCACGCCAGCGCCAACGCCCAGGCCGGCGGCCGGCCCATCGTCAAAGCGGTATTTCGCCCACAACGAGGCCATATGCCGGGGAATCTGGTTGGGCATATTGCCCTGCGTACCGTCCAGGGCACGGGTGTACTCTGCGTCGGTGTAGGTATAGGCGGCCAGCACGCTCAGGTTATCGGTGGGCTGCAGATTGGCCTCCAGTTCCAGGCCACGCGAGCGAATCTCGCCAAACGAGGTGTAGTAGTCGTTTTGCGGCTCTTTGGAGGCCACGTTTTCCTGGCGGATTTCGAATGCGGCGGCATTGAACGAACCATCCAGCCACGTAGGTTCATACTTGACCCCGGCTTCCCACTGCTTGCCGCGGGTGGGCTCGAGCAGGCGTCCTTGCGCGTCGGAATAGCTGTTGGGGTTGAAAGAGGTCGAATAGCTGAGATAGGGCGCTACGCCATTGTCAAAGGCATAGAGCACGCCCGCGCGACCGGACGTGGCAGACTGGGCGGCCTGGTCGCCCCCGCCGTAGGTCAGGTTGGCATCGCTGACTCGCACCCAGTCCTTGCGCAGCCCCAGGGAAAACCGCCAGCGATCCCAGTCGATCAGGTCCTGCACATAGATACCGCTTTGCCGCAGCGCGCGGTCATGCAGCACATTGCCGGTGTCCGTCAGGGTTGTATTGCCATAGACCGGATTGAAGGCATCCAGAGGCGCCGCTGTGCCATAGCCCCAATCGACATGCGATTTCATGTTCTGGTAGTCGGCGCCGAAGAGAACCGTGTGCCTGGCCGTGCCCGTGGCAAACTCCGCCTGCACCATGTTGTCCACGATGTAGGCTTCGAGGTCTTCCGCACCTGAGGTGTAGTAGCGATTCAGCTGATTGGTATCGCCCAGCCAGCCGTAGCCATACACCTGCCCCAGCTTCACATCCGAATTCAGGTAACGGAAGTTCTGCCTTGCGGACCAGGTATCGTTGAATCGATGCTCGAGCTGATAGCCCAGCAGGTTCTGCTTGCGCTCGAATTCATCCAGGGCCGGCTCGCCATCGAAGAAATGACGCGAGATCTTCCTGCCATTGCGGGCGTACAAGGCGCCTTCGGCTGGCACCCCGCTGTGGTAGCCCCCTTGCGGCGTGTCCTGGAAATAACCCTGCAGCGTCAACGCCGTATCGTCCGTGAAATTGAGCGTCAGGGACGGGGCCACCGCATAGCGCCGCTGCCCGACGTAATCGAACTGGGTATCCGCATCGTCGGCCAGGCCGACCAGGCGATATGCGGCCACGCCGTTGTCATCGACCGGCCCGCCCAGATCGAAAGCCAGCCCCTTGTAGTCCTGGTTGCCCACGGTGGCTTGAACCTGGCGGTGCGGCGTGTATTGCGGTCTCTTGCTGGTCAGCGCCACCAGCCCGCCGGGCGCGCTGCGTCCATACAGCACGGAAGACGGGCCCTTGACGATATCGACACGCTGCAGGAAATAGGGATCGATCTGAATCGAGCTGTAGGTGCCCGAGTCGCCCATGGTCTTCAAGCCATCGAGATAGACGTTGTCCACGCTGCCGTCGGCGAAACCGCGCATCACGATGTAGTCATAGCGCGACGACGCGCCGATCTGGTCCGTGAAAATACCGGGGGTATAGCGCAGCGCCTGCTGCACGGTCGGCGAGCCCTGATCCCGAATCTGCTCGCCCGTCACGACCGACACCGACTGGGGCGTTTCGTGCAGGGCCCGGCTGGTCTTGGTGGCGACATGGCTCTCGGTTGCGCGGTAGCCGCTCACTTCTCCCAGGGCATTGCCGATGGCCCTGGCCGTCACGGTCACGGTTTCCAGCGAGGCCACCCCTGCGGCGCGCTGGGCCGAGATCGTGCCGTTGGGCGTTACCACCAGCTCAAGGCCTGTGCCCGCCAGCGCGGCGCGTACGGCTTCTTCTATCGTGTAGCTGCCGTGTACGGGAGCCGCGTTGCGGCCCTGCACTAGGGCGGGCTCCACCGATACGGCGCGCCCGCTTTGCCGGGCCAGCTGGACCAGGGTGTCGCCCAGGGCAGCCGCGGGCAGGTCATAGCGCTGCCTGGCGTCGCTGAGCGTATTGATCGGCTGCGCATGCAGTGCCGGCGTGGATAAGGCGATCAGCAGGCTGGCCACAAGCGGGCGCGCCCGAAACAAAGGGAACATTGCAAAATCTCCGTCAAGTCGGATGGTGTCAGTAGCTAAGTCCAACGAGACAGGAAAAAGCGATCATTTATTTTCAGGCGGATGCGCCCGGGGCCAGATCCACCGTCACGAGCCAGCCACCGTAGGAGCTCAGGGAAATGGGCAGCGTTTGGGCAAGCGATGCCAGCGCGCTGTCGGTGTCATCCAAGGGAAAGGCGCCAAACACGCGCAGGTTGGCGGCCGCCGGCGACACGCGCAGAAAGCCGCGGCGATAGGCGCGCAGCGAAGCAATAACGCTGCCCAGCGATTCATCCCGAGCCACCAGCATGCCGTGGCGCCAAGCGGCCTGGTCGGCCAGGCGGGTATCGGCGGCGCCAACCCCCTGGGGGCCGAACACCACGCCCTCGCCCCCCTGCAAAATGCGGCGCATTCCCGCCGCGCTGACTTGCACCGCCTGTTCCAGCACGGCGGCCACGCTGGCGTCGTCCTTGCGCGCCACAGTGAACTCAGCCTCCCGCGTCGTCACCTCGCCATCCACGGTACAGACCACCAAGGGGCGCTTGGCATCGGCGGCCACCCTGACATGGATGGCGCCGGCATGCAGGCGGATGCGGCGTTGCGCCCCCGCGAAATCGATATCCACCGCCGAGCGGGCATTCAGCACGATATCGCTGCCATCCGACAGCCTGTAGTTCAGGCGCTCGCCCGTATCCGTGCGCAGGTCGGCAGCCAGGCTTTGCACGAATGGCTGCCTTGCCGCCAGTGTGGCGCCCGTGGCCAGCAGCACCAGACCCAGTCCACCGCGCAACAGCTTGCGGCGCTGCGGCGGGATTCTCAAGGCCAGGCTCGCCGCCTGGGCCTGGCCGTCGCGGCGCAGCGCCGCAAACGGCTGGCCAACGGCCGCCTCGACCTCGCCCCAGGCTGCGGCATGCCTGGGATGGGCCGCTCGCCAGGCATCAAACCGCTGCAGGTCGGCGGCACAGGCCGAGCCCGAACTGAGCAGCACCATCCAGTCGACAGCTGACTCGATATAGCGGTCCATGCGTGCTCCTGTTCAAGCCGCCATGCGTGCGGCCACGCACAGCGTCACGGCTTGCTTCATATACCGACGCACCGTGATCGCCGACACGCCGATACGCTCGGCGATTTCCGGGTAGCTCAGGCCGTCGAGCTGGCTGTACAGGAAGGCCTGGCGCGCCTTCGCCGGGAGCTTGCCAAGCAGGGCATCGATCTCGACCAGGGCTTGCAGCACGATGGCACGGTCTTCTTCCGACGGCACATGAGCCTCGGGCATGGCCATCAGGCTATCCAGGTACGAGCGCTCAAGCTCGCGTCGCCGCCAGAAGCTATACAGCACACGCTGCGCCAGCGTGGCCAGAAAGGCCCTGGGCTCGCGGATGACATCTGCGTGCCGTCCTGCCAGCACGCGCGCGAAGGTGTCATGCGCAAGATCCTCGGCATCGTGGCGGCAACCCAGCCGGCGCCGCAGCCAATCATGCAGCCAGCCGTGATGCGCAGCATAGAGCTGCGCCACGGCGTGATCCGGCGACGGTTCGGTAGAGGGCATGATGACTGGTTAGCTATTCTCAAATGCGAATTATTATCATTTATTGTGTCATTTGCAAGCATGCAGCACAACAATCAGACCGGCGGGCATTTGCATTCGTCCGGATATTCGCGTATTAAGACACCTGCGCAGGCTTATCCGCCTGTCTGCACCCTTTTCTATCGCGTTTTTATTGCGCAGGCCTGTCTTGCCTGTTTGCATTCGGAGATATCCATGTCGCTCAGCCTTAGCGCGCGCCGACAGCTAGAGGGCTTTGCCCTGCTTGCCGCTTTTGCACTTTGTGTACCCCTGGCCAACTGGATGCTGGGCCACGTCGGCTTGGTATGCCCGCCTGGCGGGCCCTGCCTGATTCCCGTCGGCTTCGGTCTGATGTCGCCCAGCGCCGTCATCGTGGCCGGCCTGGCCCTGGTCCTGCGCGATCTCGTGCAACGCCGCCTGGGCGTGACCTGGGCCGTCATCGCCATTGCCATCGGGGGCTTGCTGTCGTGGTTTATCGCCCCGCCCGCCCTGGTGCTCGCCTCGGTCACCGCCTTCCTGTTTTCCGAACTGGCCGACCTGGCCGTATATACCCCGCTACAGCGGCGTGGCCTGGTGCGCGCCGTGGTACTGTCCGGCATCGTCGGCCTGTTTGTCGACACCGTTATTTTCCTGCAGCTGGCTTTTGGCAATCTCGACTTCATGTGGGGACAGATCGTCGGCAAAGGCTGGATGATTTTCCTGGCCATTCCCGTCATTACCCTGCTGCGCAGGCGCGACGACCGCCTGGGCCTGCATCCGGCGTAAACAACATCATGACTACCAATCTTTCGCACCTGACACAGCTTGGCCAGGCGGCCGGCGCCGCCACCTCGCCCGAAACCTCGATACTCGAGCGCGTCCCCAATCCCCATACCGACACCAACTATGTGGCGCGCTTTACCGTGCCCGAGTTCACCTCTTTATGCCCGGTGACAGGGCAGCCCGATTTCGCGCACCTGGTCATAGACTATGTGCCCGACGCCTGGCTGGTCGAGTCCAAATCGCTCAAGCTTTTCCTGACCTCGTTTCGCAACCATGGCGCCTTCCACGAGGACTGCACCGTGGGCATAGGCCGGCGCCTTGTCGACACACTCGCGCCGCGTTGGCTGCGCATAGGCGGCTACTGGTATCCGCGCGGCGGCATCCCGATCGACGTATTCTGGCAAACGGGCGACGTGCCCAAGGGCGTCTGGCTACCCGACGCCGGCGTACCCACCTACCGCGGCCGCGGTTAACGCGCGCGGCGCAGAACCGGAGCACCCCATGGACGAGTCCGTATTGGCGGCACTGCAGCGCTGGCCCGATGTGCCCGCGGTATATGGCTGGCTATCGCTCGATGCGCGCGGCACCTGGCGCCTGCATCCGGCGGGCGATGGGCAGCAAGGCGGCACGGGCGAATCCATCACCAGCCCCCAGATCCTGGCCTTCATTGCCCGCAACTACGATAGCGACACGCACGGCAACTGGTTTTTCCAGAACGGCCCGCAGCGCGTGTATGTGCGGCTGGACGCGGCGCCTTTCGTGCTGCGCCTGGCTGGCGACGGCGACGGCTTCGAAACCCACACCGGCCTGCCCGTGAAAGCCATACGCCAATGGCTGCTGGATGACGAAGGCCGGCTCTTTGCCCTTACCGAGCACGGCGCTGCTGTCGTCGACAGCCGCGACCTGGGCCAGGTCATGGACAAGCTGCAGGACAGTACCGGGCGAGCCCTGCTCGACATCCTGGAGCAAGCCGGCCCCGTGCCGGCGGTGCAAGCTCGTGACGGATCGCTCGCGCCCGCTCCTTTTGCGTATGTCGCAAAACCCAGCCTCGCAGCACACGCCGGATTCATACACAACCCCACCCTTGCGCGACAGGACTAAGCCAAGGTGGCTACTTGACATGCATATCGCATCGCGGCGATAGTTCCTGGGCAAGATATTCAAGCGAAGTCTTTGTACAGTGCAGTGCGCCTTCATGGTTTTTGCTGTGTTCTGGGTTCTTCCTTGATGTCTGGCGTCTTGGGCGGAATGCCCCCTCTTTTCAAGGAAGAATCAGGCATGGCAACTGGTGTCGTTAAGTGGTTCAACGCAGAAAAAGGCTACGGGTTCATCATGCCCGACGACGGCGGCAAAGATTTGTTTGCACATTTCTCTGAAATCCGAGGCGTCGACGGCTACAAAACCCTGCAGGAAAACCAAAAGGTCAGCTTTGAATCCAGCCAAGGCGCCAAAGGCCCGCAGGCAACCAATATCACCCCAATCTGAAGTCCCTGGATGCGTTCCGTTTTTTAAGCAACGTATCCCTACCACGCAGATCGGCCTCAAGCAGCCGATGCTCATGGTAAATCGGCCGCCCGCATGGGCGGCCTTTTTCTTGCTTGCCCGCCAGGCACTCCCCGCCCAGTGAACACGCACGGCACAGGGCTTGCTATGCGGGTAGCGAACAGTCCTCTTTCACGCAATCGCAACGCACTCCCGATGAACGATATAGGCTGGCAGGTCTGGACCACGATCCAGCAGGAGTTTCGGGACATCCCCGATGTCGCCGAGCTGACACGCCTTTGCGTGCGCATGCTGATGGCCATGCTGTTGGGCGGCCTGCTGGGCTACGAGCGCGAATCGCACGGCAAGTCGGCGGGCCTGCGCACCCACATGCTGGTCGCCCTGGGTTCAGCCATCTTCGTGCTGATCCCCCTACAGGCGGGCATGCAGGTCGCCGATCTCAGCCGGGTATTGCAGGGCATCGTGGCAGGCATAGGCTTTCTGGGCGCCGGTACCATCATGAAACTGCGCAGCGACGGTGAGATCCATGGCTTGACGACCGCCGCCAGCATCTGGATGGCCTCGGCGGTGGGCATCGCTGCAGGCATGGGGCGCGAAAGCACCGCGGTTCTCGCGACCCTGCTCTCGCTATTCACGCTGGCCGCGCTCAAGCGCTTCGCCCACCGCAAACGCAACGAAGCCGATGCGCAAAGAGCTGCGCAAGCCCCCACCGGGGCCGACAAGCGCAATAGCGGGCCAATGGAAACGGACGCGAGCGAAGATTAAAGCACCGGCGAAAACAGGCGCGCACCAGCCTCGAACAGGCGGGTGGTAATCGCAGCCTTGCGCTGCGGCTGCACCCGCACCGAGACCGCCTGGTCGTCCTCGAACTGGCGCGCCAGACGCTGCGCCAGTTCCGGGCCATACACCAGGGCGCAAACCTCATAGTTCAGCTTGAAGCTGCGCGAATCGAAGTTGGCGGTTCCCACGAAACTGCAATCGGTATCCACCAACAGGGTTTTGGAGTGCAGCATACGCTCGGGATATTCCCAAACCTGCACCCCGGCGGCGATCAGCTCATCGAAATACGAGCGCGCCGCCGCGCTGACCACCCGCGAATCGCTGCGTTCGGGCACCATCACACGCACATCCACGCCCCGCATGGCGGCCGAGGTCAGGCTCATGATGGCCGGCTGGGGCGGCACGAAATACGGCGTGGCCAGCCACACGCGCTCGGTGGCGTTGCTGATTGCCGCCACCTGCACGCGGTAGATGGCCTCGCGTGTGTCGTTGGGGCCGGAATGCAGTATTTGCACGAATTGCCCGCCAGGCACTGTCTGCGGCAAATACTGGTCATCATGCTCGTCCAGGTTGAACTGGAGATTGCCCCGACCCGCCGTATAGACCCAGTCTTCCAGGAAAACCATCTGCAGCCAGCGCACAGCACCGCCTTCGATACGCAGGTGCACGTCATGATAGGCCGACGCACAGGAACGCTCATCCTCGGCATCGGTGATATTCAAGCCGCCCGTGAAGCCGACCACGCCGTCGCACACGACGATCTTGCGATGGGTGCGAAAATTGATCACGGGCCGCAGCCGGCGTCCAATCTTGCTGTCGTGAAAGAAGGCCACCTGGCCGCCCGCCTTCACCAGGGGCGCAAAGAAACGGCGGCTGGCCAGCACCGAACCCAGTGCATCGACCAGCAGACGCACCTGCACGCCTGCGCCGGCCTTTTGCGCAAGCAGATCGCGCATGGCCGTGCCGATGCTGTCGGTTTCGAAGATGTAGTACTCAAGATGCACATGATGGCGCGCCGCGCGAATGGCGTCGAATATGGCATCGAAGGTTTGGGCCCCGTCCACCAGCAGATCCACGCGCTGCGCGGTGGACAACGGGTTATCGCAACAGGCATAGGCCAGACGAGCCAGGCGCTGGATGGAACCGGGATTGTCGTAGGCCGGTGCACAGGCCTCTGATTCGCAGGCCTGCGCGACGTCGGTCTGCACCGCCAGCGCCACCCGGCTGCGCAACCGGCGCAGACGAAAACGCTTGAGACGCTGCGGCCCCAGAAAATAGTAGACGAGGTAGCCAACGATGGGCAACCACGCCAGCAGCAATATCCAGGATACCGTGGCTGCCGGCGAGCGCTTTTGCAGGATGATCCAGAGTGCCAGCCCCGCGACATAACCGCCCCAGACCGCAAGCAATGCGGTCTGCCATACATGTTGCGTCATGAGCCTACTACTGCGCGCACCTTAGCGCACAGGTACGACGCGGGTCGTGCCCGAACCCGTCACGATCTGAACCCGCTGGCCATTCTGTACGGCGATATCAGCCTCTTGCGTAATGACGCGGGCTTCCCCGCTGTCCAGACGCACGGTGATCTCAAAGCCGGGACGCCGCTGGGTGCGATTTTCCACTGCATTGCCCGCCAAGCCGCCCGCCAGACCGCCGATCACCGACGCGATTGCGCGGCCCGTACCACCACCCACTGTGCTGCCGGCCAAACCCCCGATAGCTGCGCCGCCGACCGCGCCTATGCCGCTGCTGGAGTCGGGCTGGATGGTAACGCTGCGCACATTGAGCACCGTACCCATTTCCGTTACCTGGGCGCGCTGGGCCTGGCCGAAGGTATACACGTTCCCGGATGCGGACTGGTTCGCGCAACCGGCCAAAGCAGCCACAGCGACAAACGCTACGCCGGCCATCGCCAGACGTGTACGGCTGAAGTTCTTGATGCTTGCCATGTTATTTCCAGAAAGAGGATATGAACCGCATGATACCGGAGTACTGATGAGCACCGCACTTACCCCACGCTATGCAGAACGCGGAATTGAAATCACTTGAAACATAGGGTTGCCTGCGTGCCGCCTTGCCATCCCCCATACAATCCCTGCCATGGATTCGATTACACAAGCAGTATTGGGTGCCTGCACCCAGGGCGCCATGCTCGGGCGCAGCCAGGGGCGGCGGGCGCTGGTCTATGGCGCAGCGCTGGCGACCCTGCCCGACCTGGATGTGCTGGTCTCGTACGCCGACCCGGTGTCGGTCATGACCTATCACCGTGGTTTCAGCCATTCGTTGATCGTACTGAGCATATTCTCTGTGGTGCTGGCGTGGTTGATCACCAAGTTTCGCCCTTCCCCGCACTACAGCGGCAAGCGCTTATGGCTGACGATATGGCTGGTGCTGATCACGCACCCCCTGCTCGATGCCTTCACCAGCTATGGCACGCAACTGCTATGGCCCTTCATGCCCACGCCCACGGCCTGGTCCAGCATCTTCATTATCGACCCGCTCTACACGGTGCCACTGGCGTTGGCCGCGCTGGTCGGGCTGGTATTTGGCATTGGCCAAGGCCGTTGGCGGCTGATTTGCGCTGCCCTGGCATTAAGCACCGCCTACCTGGCCTTTACCGTAGGCGCCAAGCTTGCGGTAGAGCGCCGCGCGCAGGTCGAACTTGCCAGCCAGGGCATAACCGCAGAGGACATGTTTTCGGGTACCGCGCCGCTCAACAGCCTGCTGTGGCGGGTAATCGCCAAGGATGACGCCGGCTACTACCACGAGGCCTTTATCGGCTTACTGGATCAGGGCCCACCCCGTTTTGTGCGCTTGCCCCTGAACCACGAAGTGGCCGGCCTGCTGGATGGCTCTTTCCTGCACCAACGCCTGCAATGGTTTACCGGCAACTGGCTGCGCTATGACATCGTCGGCGACACCCTGGTCGTCAGCGACCTGCGCATGGGCATGGCCGGGCATCATTTCTTTCGCTTTGCCATGGCGCAGCGTTCCGCCGATGGCTGGCATGCGACGGTGCCTGCCAACTGGCGCGGCGATCGCGGCGGCGAACGTGAACTGCGCTTGCTCTGGCATCGCATCTGGAATGAAACCCCTGAAGTGCCATTGGCCGAATGGGAACCCAGGATGCAAGCCCCGGCTCATTAAGCACTCAAGGCCCGCGTGATCAAGTGACGGTGGGGCTTGCACCCACAAAAGTGCGTCCAGCATGGGGCGCACTCAAGAAAATGGCCGCCCCAAGGGGCGGCCATTTCAGACATCACACAGATAAACCTGCTTATACCGCCAGTTCCGGCTCGGACGCTACGCTAGGCCGGGCCTTGCTCTTGGCAGAACGGCTGGATTTGCCGCCTCGCGGAGCTGGCTTGTTGTCGCTCCCCCCCGAACCGCCAGAATCCCGCCCGTCGTCGTTGGTTTCGAAGGTAAGCTGAATCTGCCCGGCATCGTCGACATCGACGGTGACCTTGCCGCCACCCGCCAACTTGCCAAACAGAAGCTCATCGGCCAACGCGCGCCGGATGGTGTCCTGGATCAGTCGATGCATGGGCCGCGCACCCATCAGCGGATCAAAGCCCTTCTTCGCCAGGTGGTGTCGCAAGGTATCGGTAAACACGGCTTCGACGCGCTTCTCGTGCAACTGCTCTTCAAGCTGCATGAGGAACTTGTCGACGACGCGCAAGATGATGCTTTCGTCCAGCGCCGAGAACGAGATAATCGCATCCAGGCGGTTGCGGAACTCTGGCGTAAAGGTGCGCCGGATATCGGCCATCTCGTCGCCCGCAGCCTTGGTTTGCGCAAATCCGATGCCACGGCGGTTCAGGTTCTCGGCGCCCGCGTTAGTGGTCATGATGATGATCACATTGCGGAAGTCGGCCTTGCGACCATTGTTGTCGGTCAGCGTACCGTGATCCATGACCTGCAGCAGGATATTGAACACATCCGGATGCGCTTTTTCGATTTCATCGAGCAGCAGCACGCAATGCGGCTTCTTGCTGATGGCCTCGGTAAGCAGGCCGCCCTGGTCAAAGCCGATATAGCCCGGCGGCGCGCCGATCAGGCGCGATACCGCATGGCGTTCCATATACTCGGACATGTCGAAACGCAGCAGCTCTATGCCCAGCGTAAACGCCAGCTGGCGGGCCACTTCGGTCTTGCCGACGCCGGTGGGCCCCGAGAACAGGAAGGAGCCTATCGGCTTGTCGGGCTTGCCCAAGCCTGAACGCGACATCTTGATCGCCGCCGACAAAGCGTCGATGGCGGCATGCTGGCCAAAGACCACAGCCTTGAGGTCGCGATCCAGCGTTGCCAGCTTGTTGCGGTCGTCGCTGGACACCGATTGCGGCGGGATGCGTGCAATCTTGGAGACGATATCCTCGATCTCGGCCTTGCCTATCAGCTTTTTCTGGCGCGACTTGGGCAGGATGCGCTGTGCCGCGCCCGCTTCGTCGATGACGTCGATGGCTTTGTCCGGCAGATGCCTATCGTTGATATAGCGCGCGGCAAGTTCAGCCGCGGCGGTCAGTGCGGCGGCCGAGTACTTGATGCCGTGGTGATCTTCGAAGCGCGCTTTCAGGCCGCGCAGGATCTGCACGGTCTGCTCGACGCTGGGCTCGTTGACCTCGACTTTCTGGAAACGGCGCGCCAGGGCGTGATCCTTTTCGAACACACCGCGATACTCGGCATACGTGGTGGCGCCTATGCACTTGAGCTGGCCCGAGGACAGGGCCGGCTTGAGCAGGTTGGACGCATCCAGCGTGCCGCCCGAGGCCGCGCCCGCACCGATGAGGGTATGAATCTCGTCGATGAAAAGCACCGCCTTGGGATTGTCCTTGAGCTGCTTCAACACACCCTTGAGGCGCTGCTCGAAATCACCCCGATACTTGGTGCCGGCCAGCAACGCGCCCATATCGAGCGAGTAGACGTTGGCATCCTCGAGCACCTCGGGCACGTCGCCCTCGGTAATGCGCCAGGCCAGGCCTTCGGCGATGGCAGTCTTGCCCACACCGGCCTCGCCGACCAGCAGGGGATTGTTCTTGCGCCGGCGGCACAGCACCTGGATGACACGCTCGACCTCGTTCTCGCGGCCGATGAGCGGATCGATGCGACCCGCGCGCGCGGCGGCATTGAGGTTGTGTGTATATTGTTCGAGCGGCGACTGGCGGGCATCGCCTTCGGGTTGAGCGGTTTGCTCTTTAGGCGTGGCCGCCGCAGCCATCTGCGGCTGCTTGGTAATGCCGTGCGACATGAAATTGACCACGTCCAGCCGGCTGACGCCCTGCTGGTGCAGGTAGTACACCGCGTGCGAGTCCTTTTCACCAAAGATGGCGACCAGCACGTTCGCGCCGGAAACCTCTTTCTTGCCATTGCCGGTGGATTGCACATGCATGATGGCGCGCTGGATCACACGCTGGAAACCCAGCGTGGGCTGCGTGTCGGCATCGGCGTCGCCGGGAATGACCGGCGTGTTGTCGTGTACGAACTGACGCAGGTTGCGCCGCAGGTCGTCGATGTTGACGACACACGCTCGCAACACTTCGAGAGCCGAAGAGTTGTCCAGCAACGCGAGCAACAGGTGCTCGACGGTGATGAACTCGTGCCGGGCCTGACGGGCCTCGACGAAAGCCATATGCAGGCTAACTTCCAATTCCTGGGAAATCACGCTTCCTCCATAACGCATTGAAGCGGATGCTGTTGCTCCCGCGCGAAGCGGCTCACCTGCACCACTTTGGTATTGGCAATGTCATAAGGATAGACCCCACACACGCCGCGCCCTTCGTGATGCACCTTCAACATGACCTGTATTGCCTGGTCGTGTTCTATTCCAAAGAAACGCTGCAGAACCAGCACCACAAATTCCATCGGCGTGTAGTCATCATTCAACAAGACCACCTGCCACATGCGCGGCTCGGTGATAATCGCCTCGGTTTCTTGCGCCAGATCCGGCGTTGTATCAACCCCTGTACCCATGCGCCTATTCTATCCACATTTGACCGAACGCCCCGGAAAAGTTTCGCTCGGCGTCCCTGAGTGTGAGATGGTGCCAACACTGGCCAATTCAAGGACACCCAAGCACTTTATATGCCGAAAAAACCTTGAAACAGCGAAAAACCCGACTTTAACGACAGATCAGCCCCGTACCGCCTTGCACCGCACGATGGACTGTATGAAAATACAGGAATCTATGCTTTATGGCTTACTCATGATCTCGCTTACGGCACGGCAGCAGGAAATACTCGATCTCATCCGCCAGACGATCACACAGACGGGCATTCCGCCCACCCGCGCCGAGATCGCCCAGGCGCTGGGCTTCAGATCGGCCAATGCCGCCGAAGACCATCTGAAGGCGCTGGCGCGCAAGGGCGCCATCGAGCTTACGGCCGGCACCTCGCGTGGCATACGCCTGAAAGCGACACCCCAGGAAACGCCCGGCAGCGCGCATGCGCCCAATCCAATTGCGTCGCTGGCGGCGAACCTGGCGCAACTGGTCGTACCCCTGATAGGCCGCGTCGCTGCGGGCCACCCGATACTCGCGGCCGAACACATCACCCGCCAGGTTGGGGTGGATTCCGCCCTCTTCAGCGAACGGCCCGACTACCTTCTGACCGTGCGCGGGCTAAGCATGCGCGATGCGGGCATACTGGAAGGCGACCTGCTGGCCGTGCGCAAATCCCATGAAGCGCGCAACGGCCAGATCGTGGTGGCCCGCCTGGGTGACGAAGTCACCGTCAAGCGCCTGCGCCACGTCAACGGGCAGATCCACCTGCTGCCAGAAAACCCCGACTTCCAACCCATCGTGGTGTCCGAAGACGACCAGTTCGCCCTGGAAGGCATCGCCGTGGGGCTGATACGCCCCCATGGGCTGCATTAGCCCCACCCTGGCACCTATGCATGCTTTCCTCGCAATACGTCAGTCGCCACGCCTCGTCGTGGCGCCCTGAATACTGCGCAGATAAAAAAACCGGGGTCAGACCACGATTTCCTGGTTATAGTGGTGTGACACCCGGGGTGGGGGTGGGCGGCCCAGGG
>JBEBVZ010000062.1:0-21115 GCA_040392445.1 Verticiella sediminum | reverse complement strand
CTGGCCATCAGCTGGACGGCGGGCGCGCTGCGAATCCGGCTTGCCAGGCCAGTTGTATCTGTCGGGTCAGATCGAGCAGCATGGGTGCGTAGCGTTCGACCTGTCCGGCGTATTCGCCAGTCGTGAAGGCAAAGCTGATGTTGGCGGAATATTGTGCATGGTCTGGCGCCGTCAGCGGCGCTGCGATCGACACCATGCCCGGCCATTCCCGCACGCAATAGCCATGCTGCCGGACATGCACGACGGCTTCGTCGATTTCCTTTTGCAGCACGGGCCAGGCAGGGCCGTATTTCGGGGCTATCCCTTCCAGTATGGTTTGCCGCTGAGGCTTGGTCAGGCTGGCCAGATAGGCTCTGCCCAGGGCGGTAAGCTCGATGGCGCTGCGCGAGCCTGCAAAAATGTGCCGAAAAATGCCCAGGCGACTTTCCCTGACCGAGCTGAGGTAGATCATCTCGTAGCGGTCGGGCACGGCCAGCCCGACGTTGATCTTGTGGCCTTCGGCCACCCGCTTCATGAGCGGCAGCGCGGCGTCCAGTTCGGGCGCTTCGTTCTGGAATGCCTGGGCCAGGCTCAGGAACACCGCGGTCAACCGGTAGGCGCGGTCACGCAGATCGAACGCTAGAAAGCCGCTATCCACCAACGAGCGCGTCAGCCGGCTGACGGTGGGGCGGGGCAGGCCGGTGCGTTCGGCCAGTTCGGCGTTGGTCAGCATCGAGGTGCCGGGCCGGAACGCCCGAAGCAGCGCCAGCCCGCGCTCCAGAGACCTGCTGCCGGGTGTTTCGCGGATGTAGCGACCCGATTGCTGCGTAAGCCGGCGGCTGGAAACGGATCCTGTAGTCATGTTGGATAGCGTCTTTTGGATAATTTCGACAAGCGAAATTGCACTATAGCGAAAAAGGTCTGCTGTCCCAATAATGCAGCCATGACAAGAAGGTGAAGGGATGCCGCCAAGGCATCCCTCACCCCATGGAAACAGGAGACAGATGCATGAAAATTCTTGGCTTTTTCGCACTGCTGGGGGCTGTTGCCGCCAGCGTTCTGCCTGCCGTGTCTCAGGCGCAGTCCGCCTATCCCGATAAACCCATACGCTTTATCGTGTCGTTTCCGCCGGGCAGCGGCGCCGACAGCAGCGCCCGCTACTATGCCAAGCATATGGAAGACCGTCTGGGCCAGTCGGTGGTGGTGGAAAATCGCCCGGGCGGCAACAGCTTCATTGCGGCGCAGGCCGTTACCGGCGCCGCACCCGATGGCTACACCCTGCTGTTTGCCAGCAATTCTCCGGTGGCCACGAATGTAGCGACATTCAAGAGCCTGCCCTACGATCCGCTCAAGCAATTGACGCCGGTGGCCCGGCTCAGCAAGGGCGTCATGGCGGTCGCGGTGTCGGCGGGCTCGCCTTACCAGAGCGTGGATGACCTGGTGTCGGCCCTGAAAGCCAGGCCCGGCGAGCTGAACTACGGAGGCGGCAGCAGTTCGTACCAGATCGCAACCGAACTGTTCCTGCACAAGGCCGGGGCCAAGGCTACGCATATTCCCTACAAGGGGGCTGCGCCAGCGCTGGTCGATCTGGCCGGCAACCAGGTCGACCTGGTGTTTGCGGATTTTGGCGCGGTCGTGCCGCATCTGCAGTCGGAAAAGGTTCGCATACTGGCGATTACCGGCAACGAGCGCCTGCCTAATTTTCCGGATATCCCCACGCTGCAGGAAAGCGGCTTCCCCGACTATTTCATGATCAACTGGACCGGCTTGTTTGCGCCGGCCGGCACCCCCGGCGATATCGTCGACAAGCTCTCGAAGCACATGCTGGAGATTGCCGCGCTGCCCGAAACACACGAGTACAGCCAGCGCATGTCCAGCCAGGGTTTCTCGGCCGGCAAGGACGAGTTCGCGCGCTTCCAGCAGGAAGAAATCACGCGCTGGGACGATGCTCGCGAAACCGCCGGTATCCCCAAGCAATAACCACGACAAGGAAGACGACACCATGCAAGCTGCTACGCCGGCACCTCGCCCGCAACCCCTGCAAGGCATACGCGTGCTCGACCTGGGGCAGATCTACCAGGGCCCCTACTGCGGCTTTCTGCTGGCCATGGCCGGGGCAGATGTCATCAAGATCGAACCGCCCCACGGCGAGCCGGTGCGCGCGCGCCGCAAGTCCTCGTTGCCGCTGGCCATGCTGAACTCGAACAAGCGCGGTATCGCACTGAACCTGAAAAGCGCGCAGGGCCGCGATTTATTCCTGCAATTGGTGGACACGGCCGATATTGTGCTCGAGAACTTCATGCCCGGCGTGATGGAGAGCCTGGGGCTGGGCGCCGCCGAGCTGCAGCAGCGCAATCCCAGGCTGATCTATGCCTCGGCCTCGGGCTATGGCAGTAGCGGCCCCAACCGCGACTTCATGGCCATGGACCTGACGATACAGGCCATGAGCGGCACCATGCACGTGACGGGCTTTGCCGATCGGCCGCCGGTGAAGGCCGGCCCGGCCATCAGCGATTTCATGGGCGGCACCCATTTGTACGCCGCGATCGCCACGGCCCTGTTCGAGCGTGAACGCACCGGGCAGGGCCGCATTGTCGAGATCGCCATGCAGGATGCGATGTATCCGGCGCTGGCGTCCAACCTGACCATGTATTACGAGGACAAGGGGCTGCCGTCGCGTACCGCGAACCGCCACGGCGCGCTGGCCATGGCGCCCTACAACACCTACGAAGCATCGGATGGCTACATCGCCATCATCTGCGTCACCGAAGGCCACTGGCGCGGCTTGCTGCAAGCCATGAAGCGCGACGATCTTTTGCAGGATCCGCGCTTCGCCTCGCATGAAACGCGTTGCCGCATCATGGAGGAGGTCGACACCCTGGTGCAGGCCTGGTCGCGGCAACAGACTCGCGAACAGGTCATGAGCCTGGCTCGCGCCAACCATTTCCCCTGCGCGCCGGTGCGCGACTTGGGCGAGGTGGTGCACGACAAGCACATGCACGAGCGCGGCATGCTGCACTATGTGCACCATCCGGAACTGGGCGATATTGTGTTGCCGCACAGCCCATTGCGCTTTCAGGACACCGCGCCGATGCCGCTGGTGCCCAACCCGGAACTGGGAGAACACAACCGGCAGGTGCTGAGCGAGGTGCTGGGGTTGTCGGACGAGCAGATCGACGCGATGCAGGCCGCCGGCGCCTGGTGACGCCTGGGCAATGCGGTGTGGGGCGGACTGCGCTTTGCGGCCCGCTCCATGCGCGCTTATTTGGTGCGTTCGCGCAGGGCGTCCCACTGCTGCTGTGGCCAGTTCAGCAGGTCTTCCGCCCCGGAACTACGCAGGTGCATGCCACCGTCGATGGTCACCATCTCGCCGTTCACATAGGCGGCATAGTCTGACACCAGGTAGCTGGCCAGGTTGGCCAGTTCAATGTGGTCGCCCACCCGACCCAGGGGATTGCCGGGCGCCTTGATGGCGCTGGCCACGCGTTCCTGCGGGTTCAGTTGCTGGCTGGCGCCGGGGGTGGGGAAAGGCCCTGGGGCGATCGCCACCAGGCGCACCCCTTTTGGGCCCCATTCCACGGCCAGGCTCTTGGTCATGGCCAAGAGGCCCGACTTGGCCATGGCCGACGGTACGGTAAATGCCCGCCCCGTGATCGTCGAGGTGCTCAGCATGCTGAGCACGACCCCTTTGTGCCCGGTCTCTATCCAGCGGCTGCCCGCGGCCAGGGTGCAATACAAGGCCCCATGCAAGGTGGTGTTCAGGATGGCGTCCGCCGCCCGGAACGACAGCTTTTCGGTTTGCGCGATGAAGTTGGCCGCCGCATTGTTCACCAGGATGTCCAGGGGGCCGTCCTGCCAGATGTCTTCCATCATGGCGTCGACGGCTTCGCCATCGCGGATGTTGCAGGCATGGACGCTGACCGGCACGGACTGCGCACGCAGTTCGGCCGCCGCGGCTTCCAGGACTTCCGCACGGCGCCCGCAAAGCACCAGGTTCGCGCCCAGTTCGCCGAAGCGGCGGGCCATGGCCGCGCCCAGTCCCGTGCCACCGCCGGTGATCAGGATACGTTTGCCTTGCAACAGATCGGATTGAAACATTCTCTCGGGTCCTATGGCTGGAAATATCGGGTTGGAGCAGGAATCGCCACGCTGCTGGCGGGTTCAAGCGGGAACATCGGCCCCCAGAAAGCGGCGCATGGCGAGCAGGGCTTGTGCACGCACGGCGATGGGGTCAAAGCTATCCGGATCGACCAGCCGATGCAGCATCACCCCACGCAGGATGCCCAGCAGCACCACGGCGGCGCTATCGGCTTCGATATCGGCTGCGATTTGCCCCTTGGCCTTGGCCAGGCGCAATTGCGCGGTCACGAATCCTATCGTTTCACGGTTGAAGGTAAGCAGGCTGTCGGCCAGTTCCGAGGACGAGATCGAGGATTCGGTCATCAGCACCAGCAAGGCGCGCGAAGAGGGGCGCAAGGTGCTGATGCCCACGAAGTAGTGCTCGATCAAGCCGGTTAACGCGTCCAGCCCGCCGCTGCGCTTGGGGCCGCTACGCATTTTGTCCTTGAAGCTGTCGCCCACGGCCGCCGCCAGAGCGCGCAGCAGGCCGGCGCGGCTGCCAAAACGGTGGGCGACCAGCCCGCGGCTCAGGCCGGCGCGCTCGCCCACCTCGGCCAGCGTCATGCGGGTTGCGCCTTGCTCGGCAACGATCTGCAGCGCGGCTTCTAGCAGGCGCTGTTCCGAATCCTGGCGTCGTTCGAGCTGGGTGCGCCGGTGCTTGGCGCCGGGCATGTGCGTGTCATCCGGCGGCGTCGCCTCGGATGCGGTTTCGGCGTGAGCGCCCAATAAATCTACAGGCATGGGGTTCTCGCATATTGGATGTGCGGCAAGTAAGTGAATTGTATCTTGCGCATGTGTTGACATCTATTATATTTATTTGCTGTACGTACAACAAATAAATATAATCGCCACAGGAGACAAATTCCTACCTTAATTCCACCAAGCCTGGAGTCAGAAAAACCATGATGAAGCTCCGAATATTGGCCGTCGCGCTATGCGCGGCGCTTGTTGCACCCGTGTCGGCACAGGCGGCCGAGCCGACTTACCCGAACCGACAGATCAACATCGTTGTGCCGAGCACTCCTGGCGGGGTGGTCGATTTCACCGCACGCCTGTTTCAGCCGACATTGACCGAAACCCTGGGCCAGTCGGTGGTAATAGATAACCGCCCCGGCGGCGGGGGGCATCTTGCCGGCGCACTGGTCGCCAAGGCGCCGGCCGATGGCTACACGGTGTTTTGCTCGGCCGGCAGCATCCTGGTGTCCGGGGTCTACCCCAATTTGCCGTATGAACCCATGGTCGATATGGTGCCGGTCGCGCGGATCACCGCCGGCGGATTCCTGCTGCTGGTGCCGCACAATTCGCCCTTCAAGACGCTCGATGACCTCGTCAGCTATGGCCAGGCCCATCCGGGCAAGCTGTTCTACGGCTCATCCAGCGTGGGCAACTCCACGCACATTGGGGCCGAGATGCTCAGCCACATGACGGGGATGGCCGCCACCCACGTTCCCTACAAGGGCAACATGCAGGCGCTGACCGACCTGGTGGGCGGGCGCATCAACTTCATGCTGGACAGCCGGCCATCCGCCTTGCCGCTGATCAAGGCTGGCGAGCTGCGCGCCCTGGCCGTGACCTCGCCCCAGCGCGCTGTCGATTTCCCCGACCTTCCGGCCATCGCCGAGCGTGTGCCCGGGTATCAGATCGAAGGCTGGACAGGCTTTTTCGTGCGGCGGGGCACCGAGCCCGCGGTGATCCAGCGGCTTGCCGCCGCCCTGGAAAAAGGCGTGCAAGAGCAGCGCGTAGTCGAGGGCTTGCGCTCGGTCGGCAGCGTGCAGGCGTTTCTGGGCCCGCGGGAAGCCGCCAGTTACATGGCTCAGGATCACGAGCGCATGGCCAAGACCGTCAAGGAAACCGGCATCGTCGCCAACTGACTCTTTTCATACAGGTTCACGGGATGAGTGATTTTCAGGAAATGCTGGTTGAATCGGCGCAGCGCCTGTTCGCCAGGCAATGCACCACGGCCGAGCTGGCCCAGGCCAACGCCGGGGAGTGGTGCGCCCAGCTCTGGCAAGCCACAGAGGACATCGGTTTGCCGGCCGCGATGGATACCGAGGCGCGCGGTGGTATCGGCCTGGGCCCGTTGGACGCCTTGCCGCTGCTCAAGGTTGCCGGGCAGCATGCGCTGCCCTTGCCCCTGGGTGAGACCATGGTCGCCCGGTGGTTGGCCGGGCTGGCCGGCCTGCCCATCGAAGCCGGGCCGCTATCGATTGCGCCAACGCACCCGGCCGATACCCTGAGCGCATCTCGCCAGGGCCAGTCGTGGCGCATCAGCGGCACGGCGCATCGTGTGCCCTGGGCCTCGGCTGTGGGCAGGCTGGTGGTGATCGCCGATTCCGCTCAAGGCCCGGTGCTGGCGCTGCTGGATGCCAGGCAGGCGCAGCTCAGTCCCGGCAGCAACCTGGCCGCCGAGCCGCGCGATACGGTGCGGTTCCAGGACGCACCGGCGATCGCGGCGGCGGCGTCACCTTTTGGGGCCGACGATTTAAGGGCAATAGGCGCGGTGGCCAGAAGTGCGCAGATGGCGGGCGCCTGCGAGCAGATCATGCGTTTGGCTGTCGATTACGCCAATCTGCGTGTTCAGTTCGGCCGCCCCATCGGCAAGTTCCAGGCTGTGCAGCAAAACCTGGCCAACCTGACTGCGCAAGTGGCGGCAGCCAGCGCGGCCGCTGATCTGGGCATAGAAGCGGTGGCCAACGGCTTTGCACCCATGGGCGTGGCAACGGCCAAGATCCGGGCCGGAGAAGCCGCCGGCATGGTGGCGGCCATTGCCCACCAGACCTTTGGCGCCATTGGCTTTACGCAAGAGCATTCCCTGCATTTCCTGACTCGCCGGATCTGGTCCTGGCGCGACGAGTTTGGCAGCGAAAGCTATTGGGCGCAGCAACTGGGCCGACGCGTTGTGGCTGGTGGCGCCCGGAACATATGGAAAGCCCTGACCACCTGACCCGGCAGTGCGTTATGCCATGTGCGACACCTTTCCTGTACAAGGACAGAAATGAATGACCTGACATTTGGCCCACCGGCGGAGTCCGCGGCCGCCGAGGAACTGCGCGCCGAGGTTCGCGCCTTCATTGCCGAGGAACTGGGGGACAAGGCTTCCTATTCCTATCTGGGCAATTTCGATCCCGAATTCAGCCGCAAGCTGGGCGAGCGAGGCTGGGTGGGCATGAGCGTGCCCAAGCAATACGGCGGGCCCCAGCGCAGCCTGCTCGAGCGCTATATCGTCTCGGAAGAGCTGCTTGCCGCGCATGCGCCGCTCAGCGCGCATTGGGTTGCCGATAGGCAAAGCGCGCCGTTGCTGATGCAGCACGGCACCGAGCAGCAACGCCGGGAAATCCTGCCGCGTATCGTGCAGGGGACATGCTATTTCTGCATAGGCATGAGCGAACCCAATGCGGGTTCCGACCTGGCGTCGGTGCGCACCCGGGCGCAAAAGGTCGATGGCGGCTTCCTGGTCAACGGGGCGAAAATCTGGACCGGAGGCGCCCATCGCGCGCACTACATGATTTTGCTTTGCCGCACGGCGCCCCTGGGCGAAGACCGGCATGGTGGCCTGAGCCAGTTGCTGGTCGACATGGCCTCGCCCGGCATAGAGTGCCGCCAGATCAGCAATATCGCTGGCGAACGCGGTTTCAACGAGGTCTATTTCAAGGATCTTTTTGTGCCGGACGCCATGCTGATCGGCCAGGTCGGCCAAGGCTGGCAGCAGGTTACCAGCGAGCTGGCCTTCGAGCGCAGCGGGCCCGAGCGCTTTCTGTCGACCTTCGGCTTGCTGGTTGCGCTGGTCAAGCGGCTCGAACGCCATCCGTCGGAAGCGGCGATCACGGCTACGGGTCGGATCGTGGCGCATCTATATACCTTGCGCCGCCTGTCGCGCTCGGTCGCCACCATGCTGGCAGCCGGCGCAACACCGGCCCTGCAGGCGGCGCTGGTCAAGGACCTGGGCACGAACTTTGAGCAGGAAATCTGTGAAGTGGTGCGTACCGTTGCGGGCATGGAACCCGACCCCGGCGAGGACGACGAACTCAGTTATGCCCTGGCGCAAACCATATTGCGGGCGCCGTCGGCCACCATCCGGGGCGGCACCCGCGAAGTGCTGCGCGGCATGGTGGCGCGCGGCATAGGCCTGCGTTAAAGCGTATAGCAACAGCGGTGGTCAGCCCGGCCGCTCCAGGCCGGGGGCGTCGTCGGCTAGACCAGCCCCTCGAAGGGCAGTACCGCGACGAGGTCGCCCGCCGCGACGGTGTCCTGGTCGTGATCCAGCACGATCAGGGCATTGGCTTCGCTCATGCTGCGCAGGATGCCCGATCCCTGGGTGCCCGTCAGCCGTACCTGCCAGCTGCCGTCGGCGGCGGGGGCGATGATGCCGCGCTGGTATTCGGTGCGGCCCGGTTTCTTGCGGATGGGGTTGACGCTGACGGCGCGCAAAAGCGGCACCGGGTGGGCTGCGGCACCGCTCATGGCCAGCAGGGCATCGCGCACCAGGGCGTAGAAAGTGACCATGACGGCCACTGGGTTGCCCGGCAGGCCAAACAGGATGGCGCTGCGCTCGCCGCTGGCGATGCGCCCTATGGCCATGGGGCGGCCCGGGCGCATGGCAATGCGCCAGAAGAGCACGTCGCCCACTTTGGACATCACCATTTTGGTGTAGTCGGTTTCGCCCACGCTGACGCCGCCAGACGTAATCACGACATCGGCATTGTGCGCGGCTGCGGTGAAAGCGGCCTCGAGCGCGGCCGGGTCGTCGCGTACCACGCCCATGTCCAGGACATCCACACCCAGGCGCTGCAGCATGCCCCACAGCGTGTAGCGATTGCTGTCGTATACGCAGCCCTCGTCCAGGGGCTGGCCGATAGAGCGCAGTTCGTTGCCGGTAGAGAAAAAAGCCACGCGCAGGCGGCGCACCACGCCAACCTCGGCATGGCCCAGCGAAGCCAGCAGGCCCAGCTCGGCAGGACGAATCAGGCGTCCGGCCTTCAGGGCCGCGCTGCCCTTGGCCAGGTCTTCGCCGGCGTAGCGGCGGTTGTCGCCGGTGTTGATGGAGTCGGCCGGCACGAAGACCCGGTCGGCATCGATCTTGACGAGTTCCTGAGGCGCAACCGTATCCAGGCCGGCGGGCATCACGGCCCCGGTCATGATGCGCACACATTGCCCTGGGCCCACGCTGCCGCGAAATTCTTTGCCGGCGTAGCCGCTGCCCACCACCTGCAGGACCGTGTCGGCTTTGGCATTCAGGTCTGCGCCCCGAAAGGCATAGCCGTCCATGGCCGAGTTGTCGTGCGCGGGCACGTCGATGGCGGAAATGATGTCGCTGGCCAGCACCCGGCCCAATGCCGAACGCAGGGGCACCATTTCGGTGGCTTGCAGGCGTGGCACGAGGCGGTTGATGAATTCCCGGGCTTGGGCGACGGGCAGGGCGGCGGGGTCGTAGCCGGTGACGCAGGAGGATATTTCCTGCAGGGACGCAAGCCGGGTGTCAGGCATTTTGTTGAAGTTGCTGCAACTCGGCCAAAGTATTGGCACCTGCGAAAGCCTGGGCTTCGTCGAATGGCACGGCAATGCAGCGATGTTGCGCCGTCCATTTGTCGATCTTGCGCTGGCCTTCGCCGGTGAAACGCAGCAGGCTGGTCAGGAGTTCGGACTTCATCAAGCAAAATACCGGCTGGGTGCGCAGCACGCCTTCTTCAAGGGTGGCAACCATGGCGATATCGGCATCCTGCTCTTCTAGCGCCTGGGCCAGGCGTTCGACGAAGTTGTCCGGGAAAATCGGCGAATCGCAGGGCACCGTCACCATGTACGGTGTTTCGCAGCGCTCGAGCCCGGCGGCGAATCCCGCCAGCGGCCCCGCGAAGTCGGGCAGGGAATCCGGCCACACCGGAACACCCATGGCCTCGTAGGCGCCCAGGTTGCGGTTTGCATTGATCATGAGTTCGCCCACCTGCGGCGACAGCCGCAGCAGGGCATGCATGGCCATCGGGATGCCCTGGTAGTTTTGCAGGCCTTTATCGACCCCGCCCATGCGCGTTGCCCGCCCACCAGCGAGGATCAGCCCGGTAATCAAGCTTTTCTCAATCATGCGGTTCAGTATAGTCCAACGAACCGCCGCAAACCGGGGTCAGGCCCCGGTTTAGCCAACTGGGGTCTGACCCCGGTTAATTGCCAATCATTTTCCGAATCGGGTAATAGTGGCTACACTTGATTGCACTATTTCCTCTTATTGGCCTGTCAAGACCCCATGGTCGCATCTGATTCCATCCTGAAAGCCCTCGCAGCCGTTGTCGACCCGAATACCGGCAAGGATTTTGTTTCCACCAAAGCCATCAAGAACCTCGATGTCAGCGGTGGCGATGTCTCGTTCGACGTTGATCTGAGCTATCCGGCCAAGAGCCAGATGCCCGCGCTGCGCCGCGAGCTGATTGCTGCCGCGAAAGGCGTGCCGGGTGTCGACAATGTCTCGGTCAACCTGCGCACGGTCATCGTGCCGCACGCGGTGCAGCGCGGAGTGCAATTGCTGCCCAATGTGAAGAACATCATTGCGGTGGCTTCGGGCAAGGGCGGCGTGGGCAAAAGCACGACCGCCGCGAACCTGGCCCTGGCCCTGGCCGCCGAGGGTGCCAGCGTGGGCCTGCTCGACGCCGATATCTATGGCCCCAGCCAGCCTCTGATGATGGGGATAGATGCGCGTCCGGAAAGCGAAGACGGCAAGACCATGGAGCCTTTGGAAAACTATGGCGTGCAAGTCATGTCCATCGGTTTCCTGGTGGACAAGGACGAGGCCATGATCTGGCGCGGGCCCATGGCCACCCAGGCTCTCGAGCAGCTCTTGCGCCAGACCAATTGGCGCGACCTGGATTATCTTATCGTCGACATGCCCCCGGGCACGGGCGACATCCAACTCACGCTCAGCCAGCGTGTGCCCATGACGGGCGCCGTGATCGTGACCACGCCACAGGATATCGCCCTGCTCGACGTGCGCAAGGGCATCACCATGTTCGAGAAGGTCGGCGTACCCATCCTGGGCATCGTCGAGAACATGGCGGTGCATGTCTGTACCAATTGTGGCCATGTCGAGCACATCTTTGGCGCCGACGGCGGCCGAAAAATGGCCGAAACCACAGGCACCGATTATCTTGGCGCGCTGCCGCTGGACATCAATATCCGCCTGCAGGCCGATAGCGGCAAGCCGACGGTGGTGGCGGATCCCGACGGCGAAGTGGCCGGGCTGTACAAGGCCGTGGCACGACAGGTTGCGCTTTCGATCGCCGCCAAGAGCAAGGATTTCTCGTCGAAATTCCCGACGATCTCCGTCAGCAAGCTGACCTGAGCTGCGTTCAACCGGGTTCCCACGCCATGACTGATGACAAGCCTTTTATCGAAGTCGCCGTGGTGATGCGCAAAGAGCGTGTCGTGGGCCCGATGAGCCGCTGGCAGACTTGGCGCTGGATCCTCGAGAACGTGGTCATGAACGAACCTGGTTTTGGTGCGGCGCCGCTCCTGCTGTACCAGAACGACGACCACGAACGCTGGCTGCATCCGGGCTTTCGGGTCAAACTGTTCTCGGATGACAGCGAGGGGTATTACCTGAACGCCAGCACCGAGGTGCCGTGCTGGTTCGTGATGTGGCGCATGGAAGAAGAGGCGTCCGTCGCCAGCGAGCCGCTGGCCCTCCCGCAGATCGTTACCCTCAGCTATTACGATGCTGGGCGTTGGCTCGACGCCCAGGAAACCGTCGAGCTGGTGCCCGCGCCCGACTTCATCGTCGAGTGGCTGCGCGCCTTCGTCGACGAGAACTACATTCCCGAGCCCAAGCGCCGCAAGCGGCCGGTCAGCTTCCAGTCCTTGCAGGACCGCTTCGGCAATCCCGCTTCGGTCAGCACCGAGAAGAAATTCGGTGGCGGAAGCGCGCCATGAGCGACCCCGACCGCTACGGATTCCTGAGCCGCTGGTCGCGCCGCAAGATCGAGGCGAGAGAAAATGCCGCGGCGCCCGAAACGCCGGTGGATCTGGAAAGCTCAGCCCCGGGGAACGAGACGGGGGAGAAGGGCGATGTCGTGGCGGCGGCACCGCAGCCGGTTGAGCCGCAGCCTACGCCACTGCCTACGCTGCAAGACGTCCAGGCGCTTACTGCGGAATCCGATTTTGCCCCCTTCATGGGCCGGGGCGTTGCCCCCGAGGTGAAGAACGCGGCCATGAAAAAGCTGTTTGCGGACCCGCACTACAACATCATGGACGGGCTGGATATCTATATAGATGACTACACCCAGCGTGAGGTCATGCCCGATTCCATGCTGCGCAAACTGGCCGGCTCGAAGATTCTGAACCTGTTCAAGGAAGACGAGGATGCCCCGGCGGCTGCCGATAGCGCACCGCCATCCGCCGCCTCGCCGGCGGCGGATACTTCCCCCGCGAGGACCTCGGCTCAAGCCGCCGAACCCACCCAGTCCGACCAGGCTGTCCCACCTCAGGCGCCAGCAATCCAGGCGCTGGCAGAGCCGTCGCCGATTGCCAGTGCGGATCAGGACGCGGGCCGGACTCCGGCCGCAGGTTCCATGATAGAGTCCAAATAGCCACTGGGCCTGCCATTGCTGGCGCAGTCCTGAAGTCCGCCCCATAACGCCCGGCTGCTAACCGTTGTCCGGGCTGGCCGAGCTACCAATGCCCACACTGATCTGCGATTGCAACCAGACGATGCCGCTCGAGCCCAAGGCTCTGGGCCAGGCACTCGATGAATCCCTGACTCTGCATTCCACCCTTTGCCGCCGCGAGGCCGGCGCGTTCCAGCAGGCCATACGCAGTGGCCGCGATGTGGTGGTCGCCTGTACCCAGGAAAAGCGGCTGTTTGGCGAGCTTGGCCGCCAGACCCAAGGGGCGGTGTCGCCCGTCAGGTTCGTCAATATCCGGGAAACCGGCGGCTGGAGCAAGGATGCCGCGCAGTCCATGCCCAAGATCGCCGCCCTGCTGGCGGCGGCGCACCTGCCAGAACCCGACCCGGTGGCTACCGTTACCTACAAAAGTGCCGGACGCTTGCTGGTTATCGGTGCGCTGGACGCCGCCGAACGCGCGGCCGACATGCTGGGCGACGTCCTTGATGTCACGCTTTTCACCCAGGGCCCCGGCAGCGACGGCGGCGCGCAGGAACGGCGCTATCCGGTATTGAGCGGGCGCATCGATAGCCTGCAAGGCTGGCTTGGCGCCTTCGAGTTGAACTGGTCGAATAACAATCCTATCGACCTGGACTTGTGCACGCGCTGCAATGCCTGTCTTGTGGCCTGCCCCGAAGGCGCCATCGGGTTGGATTACCAGGTCGATGCCGCCCGATGTCAGTCGCATCGGGCCTGTGTGCAGGCCTGTACGGTGGCCGGTGCGATCGATTTCGAGCGCCCGGCCCAAAACCAGAGTGAACACTTCGATCTGGTGCTTGATCTTGGCGGCACACCGCGCTTTACCCAGCATGCGCCGCCGCAAGGGTACTTCACCTGGGATGGCCGCAGCCTGGGCACTTTGCTCAAGCTGCGCGAACTGGTGGGCGAGTTCGAGAAACCCAAGTTCTTCGATTACAAGCAAAAACTGTGCGCGCATAGCCGCAACGAAACCATAGGGTGCGATGCCTGTATCAAAGTCTGCTCGGCCCTGGCCATCAGTAGCGACAAGAGCAACAAGCAGATCAAGGTCAATCCCAACCTGTGCATAGGTTGCGGCGCCTGCACCACCGTCTGTCCCACCGGGGCGATTACGTATTCCTACCCACGCACCACCGATCAGGGTGCGCGGTTCAAGACAGTCCTGACAACCTACACCCGGGCGGGCGGCGAAAACCCCATCCTGTTGCTGCATAGCCAGCAGGCGGGCCAGCAACTGGTCGAGCAATTGGGCCGTGCGGCCCAGCTTGGCCGGGCCGCCGGCGTGCCCGCCAATGTGATTCCGCTTGACGTGTGGCATACCGCCAGCCTGGGGCTGGATCTCTGGCTAAGCGCCATTGCGTTCGGCGCGACCCAGATCGTGGTGCTGGCCACCCAGGAAGAAGCGCCGCAGTACCTGGAAGGCCTGCAGGCCCAGATGGAGGTGGCGCAAACCCTGCTCAACGGGCTGGGGTATGGCGGCACCCATCTGCGACTGCTGCAAGTGGGTGCGCCCGATGAGCTGGATGCCGCTCTTCAGGCGTTGGGCCGGAACCGTCCGCAAGTGCCCGCGCAAGCCGCGCGTTTTGCCGTGGCCCAGGAAAAGCGCAGCACCCTGGACATGGCGCTGGATCATCTCATCGAGCAGGCCGGCGAGCTGCCCGAGGCCATTGCACTGCCTGGCGGCAGCCCGGGAGCCGGCGCGCCATTCGGCAGCCTGGAGGTCAACCGGGACACCTGTACGCTGTGCTTGAGTTGCGTCAGCGCCTGTCCCGCCAGTGCATTGCGGGACAACCCCGAGCTGCCCCAGCTGCGGTTCATCGAGAAAAACTGCGTCCAGTGCGGCCTGTGCGTCACGACCTGTCCGGAGGATGCCATCACGCTGGTGCCGCGTCTGCTGCTCACGCCGCAACGCAAAGAGCTGCGTGTCCTGAACGAAACCCGGCCCTATCACTGCGTGCGCTGCGCCAAGCCTTTCGGCACCTTGAAGGCTATCGAGGCCATGCTGGGCCGGCTGGGCGGGCACTCCATGTTCCAGGGGGCCGCTCTGGAAAGGCTCAAGATGTGCGGTGATTGCCGCGTCATCGACCTGTATTCGGCTGAAAACGAAGTGAAAATAACCGACCTATGAATAGCACCTCCATCCCGCTTAGTGCCATCGCGTCGTCCGAACTCGACGAGGAAACCGCCCGCGCCGATGTCTACGGCTTGCTGGCCCAGTTGTTCTATGCGCCCGCGGCCCCCGAATTGCTGGCACAGCTGCGGGCCGCCGGCACGGTGGCGCCGACCGCCGGCGGGTTCCTGGAAAATTCCTGGCGCGAACTGGTCGATGCGGCGCGCCAGGCCGACGACCTCGCCTTGCAGGACGAATATACCGGGCTGTTTGGCGGTATGGGCAAGCCCGAGGTTTTTCTGTACGGCTCGTACTACCTCAGTGGCTTTCTGAACGAAAAGCCGCTGGTCAAGCTGCGCGACGACCTGGCTGGGCTTGGCTTGGCCCGCGACGACGCGATGTCCGAGACCGAGGATCACATTGCCTATTTGTGCGAGGTCATGCGTTACCTGATTGCGGGCGATGAGGTGGCCGTGGCCAACCTGACGCAGCAGCATCGGTTTTTTCGCGATCACATCCAGCCTTGGGTAAATGCCATGTGCGATGCGATCTGCCAGCATCCCCGGGCAAATTTCTATGCCCGCCTGGCCGAATTCACGCGAGCTTTCACCAGTGTCGAGGCACAGGGTTTCGACATGATCGAGTAGGCAGCACCGGGGTTTTTTGCGTTGCTTGGCAGGGTTGGCCGCGTTGTTTCGGCTGGGCTCATCCTTGCCCCCCCACGTTTGCGGGGGTACAGTATGCAAAGTATTTCATATGTGCCAGTTCACCAGGGAGTCCGGCATGCCCAAAAACCCAAACAGTGTTTCGCGCAGAGCCTTCTTTGCCAGTGCAGCGTCTGTGGGTGCGGTAGCAGTCGGCGCTGTCGCCGTACCCGCCATTCGTACTACTGAAGTCGCCGCCGAACCCAAGACCATGCCCAGCCGAGGGGGTGGTTACAGCTTGTCCGAACACGTCAAGCGCTACTACAAGACCACTCTCGTCTAATCCGGAGCGAGGCATGCTACTCACCAGAAAAAGCGGCGGCACCCAGGGCGATGCCGAATCTTCGTTCGTCCATAGCCTGCGGCGCGGTATTTCGCAGGCATTGCCAACCATGGATAGGCGCACCTTTTTGCGCCGCTCGGGTGTCGGGATCGGTGCGGGTCTGGTTGCCTCGCAACTGAGCCTGGTCAGAAAAGCCCAGGCCGCGTCCGACCCTGGCGCGCTGCTGGGCAAGACGAAGATCGAGGTCCGGCGCACCGTCTGTACGCACTGTTCCGTTGGCTGTTCGGTGGATGCCGTGGTTGAAAACGGTGTCTGGGTGCGCCAGGAACCCGTGTTCGATTCGCCCATCAACCTTGGCGCGCATTGTGCCAAGGGCGCGGCGGTACGCGAGCACGGCCATGGCGAGCATCGCCTGCGCTACCCCATGAAGCTTGTCAATGGCAAGTACCAGCGCATCAGCTGGGATACCGCCCTGGACGAAATCACCGCCAGGATGTTGCAGTTGCGCAAGGAAAGCGGGCCGGATTCGGTCTATTGGATAGGCTCGTCCAAGCACAACAACGAGCAATCCTATCTGCTGCGCAAGTTCGTCAGCTTCTGGGGCAGCAACAACTGCGACCACCAGGCGCGCATCTGTCACTCGACCACGGTTGCAGGTGTTGCCAACACCTGGGGCTACGGCGCGATGACGAACTCGTACAACGACATGCAGAACTCCAAGGTCGCTCTGTACATCGGTTCGAACGCGGCCGAAGCCCACCCGGTATCCATGCTGCACATGCTGCACGCCAAGGAAACCGGCTGCAAGATGATCGTGGTCGATCCGCGCTTTACCCGCACCGCCGCCAAGGCGGATCACTACGTGCGCATCCGTTCGGGTACCGACATTCCCTTCCTGTTCGGCCTGCTGTACCACATCTTCAAGAACGGCTGGGAAGACCAGGCCTATATCGACGCCCGTGTCTATGGCATGGAAGATGTCAAGGCCGATGTCCTGGCCAAATGGACTCCCGACAAGGTGCAGGAAGCCTGTGGCGTGGACGAAGCCACCATGTTCAAGGTGGCCAAGCTGCTGAACGATCACCGCCCCGGCACGATAGTCTGGTGCATGGGACAAACCCAACACTCCATCGGCAACGCCATGGTGCGGGCGTCCTGTATTCTGCAGCTGGCGCTGGGCAACATCGGTAGATCGGGCGGTGGCGCCAACATTTTCCGCGGCCACGATAACGTCCAGGGTGCCACCGATGTGGGCCCCAACCCCGATTCGCTGCCTGGCTACTATGGCCTGGCCGAAGGTTCCTGGAAGCACTTCGCCAAGGCATGGGACGTTGATTACGAATGGATCAAGAGCCAGTACGCCTCGCCCGAGCTGATGACCAAGCCGGGCATCACGGTGTCGCGCTGGATAGACGGCGTGCTCGAATCCAGCGACGTGATGGACCAGCCCAGCAACCTGCGCGCCGTATTTTATTGGGGGCATGCGCCCAACTCGCAGACCCGCGGCCTGGAAATGAAGCGCGCCATGGACAAGCTCGACCTGCTGGTTGTGGTCGATCCCTATCCTTCGGCGACGGCGGCCATGGCGGCCATGCCGGGCAAGCCGGAAGATCTCAATCCGAACCGGGCCGTGTACCTGCTGCCGGCAGCCACCCAGTTTGAAACCACGGGTTCCGTCACTGCCTCGAACCGTTCCCTGCAATGGCGCGAAAAGGTCATCGAGCCGCTCTGGGAATGCCGCACCGACCACATGATCATGCACCAGTTCGCCGAGAAGCTTGGCTTTGCCAAGGAACTCAGCAAGAACTACAAGATGGTCAAGGTCAAGGGCATGGATGAGCCCGACATAGAAGACATCCTGCGCGAAATCAACCGTTCGGTCTGGACCATCGGCTACACCGGGCAAAGTCCCGAGCGCCTGCAGGCGCACATGCGCAACATGAGCGCGTTCGACGTGAGAACGCTCAGGGCGAAAGGCGGCAAGGACGAAAAGACCGGCTACGACCTCACTGGCGACGTATTCGGCCTGCCCTGGCCATGCTTTGGCAATCCCAGCCTCAAGCACCCGGGTACCGCCAACCTTTACGATACGTCGCTGCATGTGATGGAAGGCGGCGGTAACTTCCGTGCCAACTTCGGCGTGGAGCGCAACGGGGTCAGCCTGCTGGCCGCCGACGGCTCGCACTCCAAGGGTGCTGCCATCACTACCGGCTATCCCGAGTTCGACCATATCCTGCTCAAGAAGCTGGGCTGGTGGGACGACCTGACCGCAGAGGAAAAGGCCGCCGCCGAAGGCAAGAACTGGAAAACCGACCCGTCGGGCGGCATCATCCGCGTGGTCATGCAAGTCTATGGCTGCCACCCGTTTGGCAACGCCCGCGCGCGCGCGCTGGTCTGGAACTTCCCCGATCCCGTGCCGCAGCACCGCGAGCCTATCTACGGCACCCGTCCCGATCTGGTTGCGAAGTATCCCTCGCACGACGATATGAAGTCGTTCTGGCGCCTGCCGACGCTGTTCAAGTCCTTGCAGCAAAAGAACGTGGACGACAAGCTCTACGAGAAATTCCCCATCATTCTTACCTCCGGCCGCCTGGTGGAATACGAAGGTGGTGGCGATGAAACCCGCTCCAACCCCTGGCTGGCGGAATTGCAGCAGGAAAGCTTCGTGGAACTGAACCCCAGGGCTGCGGCCGACCGGGGAATCCGCAACGGGGATCGCGTGTGGCTGCTTACGCCCACCGGAGGCCGGTTGAATGTGCAGGCCCTGGTAACCGAGCGCGTTGGCCCGGATACCGCGTTCATGCCCTTTCACTTTGCCGGGCGCTGGCAGGGGGCCGATCTGCTGACCAGCTATCCGGAAGGCGCGGCACCTATTGTGCGGGGCGAAGCCGTCAACACCGCGACGACCTATGGTTATGACAGCGTCACCATGATGCAGGAAACCAAAACGACGATCTGCAACATCGAAAGGGCATAAGGAGCTTGACATGGCCAGAATGAAATTCGTCTGTGATGCAGAACGTTGTATTGAATGCAATGCCTGCGTCACCGCCTGTAAGAACGAGCACGAAATTCCATGGGGCGTGAACCGTCGCCGCGTGGTCACCCTGAACGACGGGATTCCGGGCGAGAAATCGATCTCGGTCGCCTGTATGCACTGCAGTGACGCGCCCTGTATGGCGGTGTGTCCGGTCAATTGCTTCTACCGCACCGAAGATGGCGTGGTGCTGCATGACAAGGATGTGTGCATAGGCTGCGGCTATTGTTCGTACGCCTGTCCCTTCGGCGCACCGCAGTTTCCCTCCGAGGGAACATTCGGCGTGCGCGGCAAGATGGACAAGTGCACCTTCTGCGCGGGTGGCCCGGAAGCTCATGGCAGCGAGGCCGAGTGGGAAAAGTACGGCCGCAACCGCCTGGCCGAAGGCAAGCTGCCCCTGTGCGCCGAAATGTGCTCGACCAAGGCATTGCTGGGTGGTGATGGCGATGTCATCGCCGATATCTTTCGCACGCGCGTCGTGCAGCGCGGCAAGGGCGCCGAAGTGTGGGGTTGGGGCACTGCCTACGGCTCGCAGCAGGCAGGCCAGCCGCCCCAGGGCAGCACCGAGAAAAAGCCATGAAGAGCGCCTACCTGATCGCGGCAGTGCTCCTGGGCCTGGCCGCCTGCACTGAAAAACCCCAGGAACTGCATTCGAACGCTGCTCTGGCCGAACCTGAGTACATGGGCACAGGAACCAACTTCGTCGCGCCGGGCTGGACACAAGGTGACCGCAACAGTTGGGTGCAGCACCTGAAAGTCCGTACCCAGCGCGGGCAGAACGAGTACCTGAAAATCCATTGACCGGAGAGCGCCATGTTACGGTCCTTATTTGCCACGCTACTTGTCAGCGTCTCGTTGCTTGCACCGGCAGCGGCGCAAACACCTGACACGTCCGTCGCGCCGGCGGCCAGCCCGGCGGGAGCGCTGGGCGGTATTCAAAGTGCCAACATCTTTGAAGTCAAACCGGACGCCAACGAGCAGTCCGGCTATGCCGAGCAGACCAACGCCGAGCGTAGCCGGGTGCAGCCTGGCAATAATGCCCCTGTGTGGCGGCTGGTCAATTCCGGCAAGCCCGGATTCAGCAGCTTGCCGGCCAGCGAGGCGCCCGAGGCCGGGGTGTTGATCCAGCGCTTCGTGCAGTACCCGGGTTCGATGTATACGACCGCGGGCGAAGCCTGGCGCCAGACGCGCAACAACTGGCTGATTCCGTATGGGGGCAGCCTGCTGCTTATCGTGCTGGTGGCGATTGCCCTGTTCTATCTGGCCAAAGGGCCGATGAAGGTAAAAAGTCCACCTACCGGGCGCTTGATCGAGCGCTTCACCTACTTCGAGCGCGCGGCCCACTGGACCAATGCCATCGCCTTCAGCATCCTGGCCATCTCGGGCATCGTCATGGCCTTTGGCAAGTTTTTCCTGCTGCCCGTGATGGGACTTTCCCTGTACGGCTGGCTTACCTGGCTGCTGAAGACCGCGCATAATTTCGTCGGCCCGCTCTTTGCAGTCTCGCTGCTGGTGGTGATCTTCACTTTCATCAAGGACAACCGTCCTTCAAAGATCGACCTGCTATGGCTGCGCAAGGGCGGCGGACTTGCCACCGGTGCGCACGTGCCGTCCGAACGTTTCAATGCCGGCGAGAAAATCGTGTTCTGGGCGGGCGTGCTCGTCCTGGGCCTGATTGTGGTGGGTTCGGGATTGGTCCTGAACCAACTGATTCCCAACCTCGTGTACACACGTGGCACCATGCAGATTGCACACATGGTGCATGCCGTGGCCACGATTCTGATGATGTGCATGTTCATGGGGCATATCTATCTGGGTACGATAGGCATGAAGGGCGCGTACAAGGCCATGAAAACCGGCTATGTCGACGAGAGCTGGGCGCGCGAACATCACGAGCTTTGGTATGACGACGTGAAGGCGGGGAAAATCCCGGCCCAGCGTTCCGGCCAGAAGGGGTCAACCGATAAACCCGTGCGACCCGCGCAGGTTTGACGCGCCAGGAGGCAATACCATGAGAAAAATCATTGCGCTGTTGCTGTTGACCGCATCTCCGGTGGTATTTGCCACCTTGCCGCCCTTAAGCCCGGAAGCCAAGGCGAAAGCCGAGGAAACCGCTGCCCGGGCCGCCTGGAGTGCGAAGGTTGGCAACTACCAGCTATGCGAATCGCAGAACAAGGTAGCCGCCGAGTACTACGCCAGCGCCCAGGCTGCCGGCAAGCCGACCAAGCCACCGCTGCCGACGCCGCCTTGCCAGAACCCCGG
>JBEBVZ010000061.1:0-23358 GCA_040392445.1 Verticiella sediminum | reverse complement strand
GCCCTGTTCCTGCAGATGATGGTCAAGCGCATGCGCGAGGCCACGCCCAAGGATGGCCTGTTCGACAGCGACCAGTCGCGCATGATGCAGTCCATGATGGATGAGCAAATGGCCCTGCACCTGTCCAAGCCCGGCATAGGCCTGGCCCAGGCACTGCTGGGCCAGATGCAGCGAGGCCAGCAGGGCACGGCTGGCCTCGGCGCGGTTGCCGGCGAGCAGGGCATGGCCGCATTCGAGCCGCTGGCCGAGCCCGCCCGCGTGTTTGGCGGATCGTCATCGGGCACCACCCGGGATACTGCCGTGGGCGCCTTGTTGAACAGCATTCGCACCGGTGCGGCGGCAGCCACCCGCCGCGTGGCGCAGCAGGTTGAAGACAGCGCCGACGGCGCCTTGGGGCATGTGGAAAAATTCGTGGACAAGCTGGCCGATTCCGCGCGCGCTGTCGCCGATGCCAGTGGGCTGCCGCTGCGCCTGATCCTGGGCCAGGCCGCGCTCGAATCCGGCTGGGGCAAGCGCGAGATCCGCATGGCCGACGGCAGCAGCAGCTACAACCTCTTTGGCATCAAGGCCACGGGCGGTTGGAATGGCAAGGTCGCCGAGGTCACCACCACCGAGTACGAAAACGGTGTGGCGCGCAAGGTGAAGCAACCCTTCCGGGCCTACGACTCGTACGAGCATGCCTTGTCCGACTATGCGCGCCTGATCACCCAGAACTCGCGCTACCAGGACGTGGTGGCGGCCTCCAACGAAAAAGACGCTGCGCGCAAGATCCAGGCCGCGGGTTATGCCACCGACCCGCGCTACGCGGACAAACTGATCGATGTCATGGCGCAATTGTCGATTTAACCCGCCGGCGGCATGGCAGCGCCCTAAATTTCGCGATGCTGCTGCCGTAATCCTTATGACGCGCCGTGCAAGACGGCAGGAATTGGAAAGCATCGCATGAGCAATCTCTACAATCTGGCCCGCTCCGGCCTTAACGCAGCCCAGGCCGGTATCAACACCACCGGCCACAATATCGCCAACGTGAATACGGCAGGCTTTAGCCGGCAGCAGGCGCTGGTATCGAGCGCCGGCGGGCAGGGTTCGTCCAGCGGCTATTTTGGTCGCGGCGTGCAGGTCGATTCAGTACGCCGCATCTACGACGGCTTTCTGACCAACCAACTGAACAACTCCCTGTCCCAAAGCAGCTCGCTGGCAACCTACAACGAGCAGATCGGCCGCATCAACGGCTTGCTGGCGGACCGCACGGTGGGTGTGTCGCCGGCACTCAGCAAATTCTTCGAAGGCGTGAACGCGGTGGCGTCCAACCCGGCTGATCCGGCCGCGCGCCAGGAAATGATAGGCCGCGCCAACAGCCTGGTGTCTCAGTTGAATACCGCCAACCAGTTCCTGGCGGAGCAGCAGCAAAGCGTCAACCAGCAGATCGGGACCAACGTCAAGCAGATCAATAGCTATGCCGAGCGCATCAGCGACCTGAACAAGGCCATCGTCAAAGCGGGCGCCAGCGTCAACGGCCAGGTCCCCAACGACCTGCTCGACCAGCGCGATCAGCTGGTGTCCGAACTCAACGAGCTGGTGTCGGTCACGGTCGTGCCCGACGGCGACAGCATCAACCTTTCCGTGGGCAATGGGCTCAGCCTGCTGTCCGGCACCACGGTTTATCCCCTGCAGTCCAAGCAGTCGGCAGCCGACCCGGCGCGCACGGCCCTGGCCTACACCGCGGCCGATGGCACGGTGGTCGAACTCGGCGACGACATGGTGTCCGGCGGCTCGCTGGGCGGCCTGCTGCAATTCCGCCGCGAAACGTTGGATTCCACGCAGAACGAGCTGGGCCGCATCGCCATCACGATGGCCGAGGCGTTCAACGCCCAGCACAAGAAGGGTGCGGACCTGGCCGGTGCGCCCGGCGAGGATTTCTTTTCACTGAAATTCCCGATTCCCGCCCTTGCCGACGAACGCAACAGCGGCACCGCACAGTTCAGCATCGAGATCGCCGATGCGTCCAAACTGACGACGCGCGACTATTCCATGAAGTTCGACAACGGGGCGTATACCGTCAAGAACAAGGACGGCTCGGCGCTCGAGGTGACGCTGGCGGATGGATCCAAGGCGACTAGCTTCACCGCTACCGATGCAGCCAACGGCGTCACCTTCGACGGCATCACCATCACGGGTACGGGAACGCCGCAAGACAAGGACAGCTTCGCGCTGCAGCCCACCCGCAACGGCGCGCGCGACATCGGCGTGGCGATCGACGATCCGGCCAAGATCGCGGCGTCCGCGCGCGACGACGCCGATCCTTCGGTTGGCGGCAGCGCCAACGGCGCCAACGCGCTCGCGCTGGCCCAGTTGCAAACCGCCAAGACCATGGGCGGCCTTGGCAGCCAGGGCGCGGGCGAGGGCTCGATGAGCATTAGCGAAGGCTATTCGCAGTTGGTCAGCACGATCGGCGTGCAAACCCAGGCTATCCAGACCGCCAGCAAGGCGCAAGACAGCCTGACCGCACAGAGCTTTGCCGCCCAGCAGGCGGTATCGGGCGTGAACCTGAACGAGGAATACATCAACCTCGATTACTACGTCCAGCATTACAACGCGAGCGCCCGCCTGATCGATGTGGCGACCAATCTGTTTGACACCATACTTGGCCTGCGAGCCTAAGGAGCGCAACCATGCGAGTCAGTACCATTCTTTCGCAGCAGATCGGCCTGCGCACCATGAGCAGCCAGGAAGCCAAGATGCTGCACACCATGCAACAGCTGGGCTCGGGACGTCGTGTCCTGACCCCGGCCGATGACCCGCTTGCCGCCGCGCAAGCGGTGAACGTGGCGCAAGCCGATGGCATGAACACGCGCTTTGGCAGCAATCGCAACGTGGCCGACCAGAACCTGGCCGCCGAAGAAAACGTGCTCAACAGCATTACCCTGGCCTTGCAGGGCATCAGCACCCGCATCGTGGAAGCCGGCAACGGTTCGTATTCCGACGCCGATCGCCGCTCGCTGGCCAATGTGCTGCGTGAAACCTACCAGGGCTTGCTGGGCAATGCCAATGCCACCGACGGCAGCGGGCAATACCTGTTCTCTGGCGATGCAGGCAACGCCGCGCCCTATGACGCCAATGGTGTCTACCAGGGCAGCGCGGGCCAGCGCCTGGTGCAGGTATCGCAAACCAGGCAGATGTCTACCGGCGACATCGGCACGGATATTTTTTCGCGCACCGCGCCCGGCACGCAAACCTACGTCGCACAAGCCGATGCGGGCAACACCGGCAGCGGCACCTTCGGCAAGGCCGAAATTTCCTCGACCTCGGCAGCCGGCTTTGGCACGGGCTTCACCATCAAGTTCGCCGACGATAATGGCGAGCTGAAGTACACCATCAGCGACGGTGTCAATCCCGACAAAACCGGCACCTACACGGCTGGCGAGGCGCTGGAATTCAACGGCGTGCGGGTGGCCATATCCGGCGAACCCGCCGCGGGCGATGGTTTTACGCTGACCTCGGCGTCCGAGATGGACGACGGCAACTTCAACGTATTCAAAACGCTGGAAGACCTGATCACCAAGCTGGAAACTCCCACGGAAGGTGATCCCAAGGCACAGGCCGATCTTTCCAACGCACTGGCGACAGCCAACCGCAAGGTCAACCTGCACCTGGACAACGTCCTGACGGTACGCGCCTCGGTGGGCGCGCGCATGAACGAACTCGATGCCCTGGGCGAAGAGGGCAGCAACCGCAGCCTGAGCTACAAGGCTCAGCTCTCTGCGCTGGAAGACGTGGACTATCGTGAAGCCAGCAGCCAGATGGCCGTACAAACCGTCGCCCTGCAAGCCGCCGAACTGGCCTACATGAAAACCCAGAACCTGGGTCTCTTCAGCCGCGGCTAACCCCCAAAAGCCGGGGTTAGCCCATGATTTTCGCCCAGCGCAAAAAGCTTTGAAACCGGGGCCGGATCACGGTTTCAGAGTCAGGATGAGCCCCTTTGAAACCGTGGTCCGGCCCCGGTTTCAAAGGGGCTTTTTTCGTAGGAAAGGCCTCGGGGCAAAGGCGCGATAGGGCAGTTAAGGATCCACGGCCAATCTGAGCCGTGGATCCTTAACTGCCCTATCGGCATGCAGGCCGCCTTGCGGCGGCCTGCAGTCAAGCTAGTGCAACACCCGGTTATGCGTTGATGGCGGCTGCTCGCTTGCGGCGCGCGAGCCAACGGCCCACCAGTACGATGAGCAAGGCGCCGGCAATTTCCGCCAGCAGCTTCGCGGTACCGGAAGGCTGGCCGAACTGCTCGACGATGACGACGTCAGTGATCAGCATGCCGCCTGCGATCCAGCCCAACAGTGCCGCGCCGATGGTGACTACGCTGGGATAGCGGTCGATCAGCTTCAGCACCAGCGTACTGCCCCAGATGATGATGGGCACGCTGATGACCAGGCCAAAGATCACCAGCCCGATTTGATGCGCGGGGTCGGCGGATTGCGCCGCACCGGCGATGGCGATGACGTTGTCCAGGCTCATGACGAAGTCGGCCACGATGATGGTCTTGACGGCAGCCAGAACCGATGCGCTGCCCTGGATGTTGCCATGGCTCTCATCGTCAGGAATCAGCAGCTTGATACCGATCCACACTAGCAAGAGCGCCCCGATGACTTTCAGGAACGGTATGCCAAGCAGCGTCAGCGCAAACCCAATCAACACGACACGCAGGATAATGGCGCCGGCCGTACCCCACAGTATTCCCTGCATGCGTTGCTTGGCCGGCAGGTTCCGGCAAGCCAGTGCAATGACCACGGCATTGTCGCCGCCCAGCAGAATGTCGATCAGGATAATCTGAAAGACCGCCGCCCAACTCATGGTTTGTAGAAATTCAAGCATCAGTCACCTTCGGTAAGGACGTTGGAAAGGAAACGGATCCGGCCAACTGCTGGTCTGCTTGAATTGCCCTGATTGACATGGCGCGCTCCAGACTAAGCAAAATGGCCTGCTCCGAAAGGACACAGGCCATAGACAGCTATCGCTGGAGGAATGACCTTGCCCTGGATGGCAAGGTCTTGCTTGCAACATGATGATGTTGCCCGAGCACCGGGAGCTTGCAATGGCTGCAAGACTGCCGTAATGACGATGCTTCGGAGGTAAGCTACTCCCCTTGATGGGCGCAAGTATATTGATGTGTGACGTAATGTCAAGCGCCGTTGCAGTTCGCGCCTGGTCGAACGCAAAAAAGGGGTGGCGAAGTTTGTTGGGCCAGAGTTTCCGGTTTATACAGCCCCCGCGTCAGCATCGAAAACCGTGGTCAGACCCCGGTTTTGAGTTTACGGGCGAAAGCCGTGGGTGATGCGGGCGAAGGCTTCGAAAGCAACGCTAAAGAGGCGTTCCAGGAAGGGGGTGGTCTGGGGCAGAACGATGGTCAGCATCAGCAATCCGGCCAGCAGCGACAGCGGAAAGCCGACGGCGAAGACCGAAAGTTGCGGTGCGGTGCGGTTCAGGATGCCCATGGCCAGGTTCATGGTCAGCAGGGCGGTGATCAGGGGCAGGGCCATGACCAGGCCCAGGATCAGCACCTGGGCACTCCAGTCCAGCAATATGCCCAGGCCGGCGCTGGATAGCTGGGTATCCGCTATCGGCAGCACTTCGAACGTATGCACCAACCCGGCCAGAAGCAGCAGATGGCCGTCGAGCGCCAGGAACACCAGGACCGCAATCAGGTTCAGCAGGCGCGACAGCACCGAGGTGCTGGCATTGGTGCCGGGGTCGAAAAAGGACGCGAAGGACAAGCCCATCTGCAGGCCGATGAATTCGCCTGCCGTCTGCACCGCGCCAAAGGCCAGGCGCATGCTAAAGCCCAGCGCCACGCCTATGATCACTTGCTGCGCAAGTATGCCCAGGCCGGCGAAAGAGCTGGGGGGCACGTCGGGCATGGGGCCCAGAGTGGGCGACACGGCCACCGTCAGCAGTACGCCCAGCCCTAGTTTTACCTTGGAAGGAATCCCGGTTTCGCCAAACAGCGGGGCCGTGCCAAGCACGGCCAGCACGCGCGTCAGCGGCCAGATAAAGGCGGCGATCCAGCCATACAGCTGATCCAGCGTGACGGAGATCATCGGCGAGCGGCTAGATCACCAGGTTGGGAATCGAGGTCAGCAACTGGCGCATGTAGTCCACCATCAGGCCTATCAGCCAGGGGCCGGTCAACACCAGGGCCAGGACCATGGCAATGATCTTGGGGATGAAGGACAGCGTCATCTCGTTGATCTGCGTGGCGGCCTGGAACACGCTGATGACCAGGCCCACGACCAGCGTCACCAGAAGCAGCGGGCCGGCCATGGCCAAGGCGATTTTCATGGCCTCGTAGGTCATGGACATGACAAGCTCGGCGGTCATGCGGGCTCCGTTACGAGAAACTGCGGGCAAGCGAGCCCAGCAGCAGATGCCAGCCGTCCGCCAGCACGAACAGCATCAGCTTGAACGGCAGCGAAATCGTCACCGGGGGCACCATCATCATGCCCAGCGACATCAGCACGCTGGCGACAACCAGGTCGATGATAAGAAACGGGATGAAGATGGTGAAGCCGATCTGAAAGGCCGTCTTCAGTTCGCTGGTGACAAAGGCCGGTACCAGGATGCGAAAGGGAACATCTTCGGGCCCCTGCATTTCGGGTACGTCGGCCAGTTGTGCGAACAATTCCAGATCGGTTTCCCGGGTCTGGCGCAGCATGAACTCCCGGAAGGGGCCAGATCCACGTTCCAGCGCCTGCTCAAGCGAGATCGCGCCGTCGGCCAGGGGCCGGTAGGCATCGGTATAGACCTTGTCGAATACGGGCGACATGGTGAAGAAGGTCAGGAAGATGGCAAGGCCCACCAGCACCTGGTTGGGTGGTGAGGTGCCCGTGCCCAGTGCGCTGCGCAGCAACCCCAGCACAATGATGATGCGGGTAAAACCCGTCATCATCAGCATCATGGCGGGCAGGAAGGTCAGCATCGAGAGCAGCAGCAGGGTCTGCATGCTCAGCGAGTAGGTCTGGCTGCCGCCGGGCCCTGGCTGTGCCGTGATGGCGGGCAGGGCCTGCGCGGTCACGGCCAGCGGCATGGCCAGCATGGCGATCAACAGCAGCACCTGGGCCAGGGTTTTGATGCGGGTCGATTGCGCCATGCGCAAATGTGCAGGCGCGCGGAGGCGAGAGGGGGTTTCCGGGAGGGTCACGAGGAAGGCTGGGTGGGGTTGTCTGTCGCCTCGCCGGTGCGGGCCGAGGTTTTGCCAAGTCTTTTGCGCAGCAATTGCTGAAAGCTGTTTGCCAGATCGGGCACGGGGCTTGCCGCGGGTTGCGGCTGCGCAGGCAGGCTATGCAAGGTCTGCATGCCGCCGGCGTTGACGCCCACGACCAGCCAGGTGCCGTCGACTTCCAGCATCACGACGCGGTCGCGTGGGCCAAGCGCCAGGCTGCCGACCACCTTCATGGGCGCCACGCCGCTGGCACGGGCTGCAAAGCCGAATCGGCGAGCGGCCCAGGCGCAGGCAAAGATCAGCGCCACCACCAACAGCAGGCCGATGGCGCTGCGCGCCAGCATGGCACCGCCCAGGGGCGCGGTGTCGGCGATGGCCGGGCTCGCCGCGAGGGTCAGCAGAAAACCGGCCAGGATGGCGGCAATTCGCGAGGTCATGTGCGAGCCGGCCTTGCCGTTCAACGGCGATTCAGACGGTTGATACGCTCGGACGGCGTAATGATGTCGGTCAGGCGGATACCGTATTTTTCCTCGACCACGACCACTTCGCCCTGCGCAATCAGGTAGCCGTTAACGAAGATATCCATGGGCTCGCCGGCCAGGCCGTCAAGCTCGACCACGCTGCCCTGGCCAAGCTGCAACAGGTTCTTGATGGTGAGCTTGGTGCGGCCAAGCTCTACCGTCAGTTGAACCGGCACGTCCATGATCAGGTCGATATCGGTCTTGGCCGCGTCGGGCGTGTCGCCTGCCAGGGGCTGGAATACGGTTTGTGCGGCGGGCCGGGCGGATGCCGTTTGTTCGGCCAGTGCACTTGCCCAATCGTCGTCGGCGCTCGTTTGTCCGGAATCGTTGCCGGAAGTGGAGTCATTCATGGTCGGGTAGCTCGCGGGAGATGATGTCTTGTTCGTGAGTTGGGGTCAGGCGTTGTATGCGTAGCGCATGGTGCCCGTTGAGCGAGCCGTAGCCGCACTCCATCAAGGGAACGCCGTCGACCTTGCCGATCACCGTGCTCGGGATGTCTATGGGCAGCATGTCGCCCACGCGCATTTTCTTCAGATCGGCAATCGTGGACTGGATGGTGGCGAACTCGGCAACCAGCTCGACGTCGGCGCCGCGCACCTGGCGCGACAACTGGTGGGTCCAGCGATGATCCACCGAATCGAAATTGGTCTGCTGCAGGGGCCGGGTCAGCAGGTCGCGTACCGGCTCTATCATCGAATAGGGCAGGCAGATGTTCAGCTCGCCGCCCGCAGCACCGAATTCGATGTGGAACGGCGTGGTCACGACCACCTCGTTGGGGCCGGTGACGCTGGCGAACTTGGTGTGCATTTCGGCGCGGATGTACTCGAAATCTATCGGGTACAAGGGTTCCCAGGCCCGGCCATAACAATCCAGGGTCAGGTTCAGCACGCGCTTGATGATGCGCTGTTCGGTCAGGGTGAAGTCGCGTCCTTCGACCCGGGTGTGGTAGCGGCCATCGCCGCCGAACAGGCTGTCGATGATCAGGAACACCAGGTTGGGGTCGAAAGTGAACAGCGCCGTGCCGCGCAGCGGCTTCATGTTCACCAGGTTCAGGTTGCTGGGCACCGGCAGGTTGCGTTCGAAGTCGCCATACTTCTGGACCCGGATGGCGCCCACCGTGATGTCGGCGCTGCGGCGCATGAAGTTCAGCAGAACCGAGCGCATATTGCGCGCAAAGTGCTCGTTGATGGCTTCCAGCGCATGCATGCGCCGGCGCACGATACGTTCGGGCGAACCCAGGTCGTAGGGGCGGATGTCGCCATCGGCCGCCTTGGACTGCGGGGTGGTGGCGTCATCGCCGGTAACGCCGGCCAGCAGGGCATCGACTTCCTGCTGCGACAGCATTGCCTCGTAAGCGGCCATGCTTATTGCACCACGAAAGCGGTGAAGAGCACGTCCATGACCTGCTGCGGCTGATTGCCGTCGAACGGCGCATTGACGGCGTTGCGCACGGCGGTGACCAGCTCGCGCTTGCCCTCGATGCTTTGCACCGTGTCGGGGTTCTGTTCGCTCAGCAGCAGCAGGATGCGGCTGCGCACGACCGGCATATAGGCATTGATGCGGCCAAGGCTGCGTTCATCGGCCAGCTTCAAGGTCATGCCCACATGCAGCAGGCGCTCGTAGCCCTGGCCGGCCAGCGTCACCGTGAATGGCTCGACCGTGGCGAAGATGGGGGCTGCGGACTCGGCTGCCTCGAGGGGCTGAGGCAAGGCGGCCATCGGCGTGTTGCGGTTCGTGATCAGGTAGGTGATCGCGGTGGCAGACGCGCCCAGCACGGCCAGCGCCAGCAGCGCCACCAGCGAGCGGGAAAGTAGGCCTTGCTGTTGGCGAATGGGCGATGTCATGCGTTTGACCTGGGCAGCAATGCTGGAATGGGCAGGATTAGAAATCTGCATGATGAAAAACGGACTCCGGATGGTGCGAGTGTTCTGCTTGGCGTATGCGCTGAGCCTGTGTTCACCCAGGCGAAATTATCAACGCGCGGGCAGGGGTTGAACCCGGCGAACAGCGGGGAGAATCCCCGCTACATCGTGTCATTGAGGGTTCAGGCAAATGTATCGATCAGGCCGCGGGTCCGGGTGGCCACGACAGCGGCGCCGGCCTCAACGACCGGGTTGTCCGATGCCCCGGCGCCGGATCCCTTGCCTTGCCGGCCATCGTCAGACTGCTCGGGCGTATGCTGCTCGCCGACCGAGGTGTTGCCCAGGCTGATGCCGGCATCAGCCATGGCCTGCTCAAGCGCCGGCAGGGCGGCTTCCACCGCAGCTCGGACCGCAGGGTGGGGCGAGGTGAAAATCGCGCTTGCCTGGTCGCCCTGCATACTGATGCTGACCCGGATCGGGCCCAGGTCGGGCGGATCCAGGCGCAGTTCGGCATGCTGTATCGTGCCGCCCTGCTGGCTGCTCAGCTGCACCATCTGCTGGCTGAACGAGGCGCCCCACTGCGGCGCGCCCAGGGGAACGCCTATCGTGGCGGTAAGCGGGGCTGCGGCCGGGGTCGCAGCGGCAATGGGGCTCGCGGCCTGGGAAACGGGATTGAGCATGGCCAGGCTGTCGTTCGGCACATCGGCTGGCTTGCCGCTGCCCAGTGCGTCCGCCAACTGGCCAAACTGCGTGCTGGCGCTGATGCTGGCGGTATTGCCGGCCAGGCCGGCAGTGTCGGGGGCGTCCGCGCGCAGGCGCTGGCCCGCGTTCAAGCCGCCTGTCGATAGATCGCGCCCCGCGCTTGCGCGCTGGCCGACCGCACCTGCCGCCGGTGCGGCCGCGACAGGTGGCGCGATGGCGGCCAACAGGGCCTGCTCGGCAAGTGCCTCGGTTGGCTCGGGTGCATCGCCATTGACCAGTTTGCGCACGGTATGCCGGGCATCGCCGATCTTTGCGTCGGCATCCGGCGCCGCGGCGCCTTGGATGCGGGCGCGGGACAGCAGGTCAGAAACGATATGGCGCTGGCCAGGCGCAGGAAGGCCGTGACGCATTCCCTTAGCCTCGGTCTGATTGCCTGACGCCAGATTGGCCGCGCGCGCGGCAGAACGCAAATCTATCGCCTGGGCCGCTACCTGGCGGCTGCGGGCGGTAAGCTCGTGCACCATATCAGCCAGGGAAGACGCAGGCTCGGCCGTGTCGGCTCGCTCGTCGGCGGCGCCGGCTGGGCTGTCGGCCTTGGTGTCGGTTTTGGTGTCGGCGGCTGGCGCCGCACCTGGCTGGGTGCCGGGTGCGGGCGAGTCGGCCTGGGCATTTTGCTGGCGGGCCAGCGTTTGGGCGAAACCATCGGGCGAATTGGCGGCCTGGCCGCTGTCGGCCGAGGCGGCCTGGACGGGTTTGGTGTCGGCCGCCTGCGTGGGCGCTACGGTGAAAATGTTCATGGTTGGCTCCGATGCGAGGCACGGCGCTGGACCAGCCTGGCGGAAAATTCGTCGTTGTCTTTCTGCTCGCGGCGGTTGACCTGTATTGCCTCGATGCGCTGCCGGCGCTCGGACAGGGCATCGAAAGAGTTCAGGCGCCGCTTGTCGCTTTGCCACGCCTGGCGCCCGCCATCGAGCAGGGTTTCGGCGTGCTGCAGGGTGTGGCGCTGCTCGGTGATGGCGGCTTCGAGGGTGGCGATAAAGCGCTGGTAGTTCTGCCAGCCGGCTGCCGTCAGCCCGCGCTGCACGGCTTCCTGCAGGCGCAGCCGATAGTCGCCCAGGTACTCCTCCAGCATGCTCAACTGGCGCTGCGCCGCGGTGCGCGCCGATTGCAGGCTGCCCAGTTCGCGGGTGGCGTCGTCCACCTTCTTGCGGGCCAGTTCGATCAGGGTGTCAAGCGGATGGCTGGGCGGCATGGCGTTTCACGGTGGGGAAGAGAGAATCCAGGTGCGCCATGGTCGAGGCGTAGCTGACGGATTGCTTGAGGTCTTGCTGCAGGAATGCGGCAAGGCCGGGATACAGGGCGATGGCTTCGTCCAGCTGCGGATCGTTGCCGGCGGCATAGGCGCCTACCGCAATCAGGTCGCGGTTGCGCTGGTAGCGCGACAGGGCCTGCTTGAAGCGGCTGACCTGCTGGAAGCGGGATTGGTCGATCAGCGCGGTCATCGCACGCGATATCGAGGCCTCGATATCGATCGCCGGGTAGTGGCCGGATTCGGCCAGGCTGCGCGACAGTACGATGTGGCCGTCCAGGATGGCGCGGGCCGCGTCCGCAATCGGATCTTGCTGGTCGTCGCCTTCGGTCAGCACGGTATAGAACGCCGTAATCGAACCGTACTTGCCGCTGGCGTCGGCCTTGCCGTTGCCGGCGCGCTCTACCAGGATGGGCAGCTTGGCAAACACCGACGGCGGATAGCCCTTGGTGGCGGGCGGCTCGCCGATGGCCAGCGCGATCTCGCGCTGCGCCATGGCGTAGCGGGTAAGGGAATCCATGATCAGCAGGACGTCGCGGCCCTGGTCGCGAAAGTACTCGGCCAGCCGGGTGGCGTAGGCCGCGCCTTGCATGCGTAGCAGCGGCGAGACGTCGGCGGGGGCGGCGACCACCACCGAGCGGGCCAAGCCTTCCGTGCCCAGGATGTTCTCGATGAAGTCCTTGACTTCGCGGCCCCGTTCGCCGATCAGGCCGACCACGATCACTTCGGCCTGGGTGTAGCGCGCCATCATGCCCAGCAGCATGCTCTTGCCCACGCCCGAGCCGGCGAACAAACCCATGCGCTGGCCACGGCCAACCGTCAGCAGGCCATTGATGGCCCGCACGCCGACGTCCAATACGGTTTCGATGGGTGCGCGCGACAGCGGGTTGATGGGCGGGCCGCCCAGCGAGGCACCGATGGCCGCGCCGATGGGGCCCAGGTCGTCCAGGGGGCGTCCGGCCGCATCCACCACCCGGCCCAGCAAGGCTTCGCCTACCGGCAGGTGGCGCCCGCGCTGGGGCGCGGTATCGTCGCACCCTACATGCAGCGGCAGCTCTTCCGGCAGGACTCGGGCGCCGGGCGGCAGGCCGGCAATATCGTTCTGCGGCATCAGGTAGAGCGTATGGCCGTCAAAGCCCACTACCTCGGCGTCGGCCCAGTCGTCGTGGCCGGGGCTGATTTCGATGCGGCAGGCCGCGCCCACCGGCAATTGCAGGCCGGTAGCTTCGAGCACCAGGCCAGTCGCACGGGTAATCCGGCCCGAGGCCACCATGGGCAGGGTGGGGGTGCGCGCGGTCAGGCAGGCCGAGGCCTCGAGCAGGCCCTCGCGCCAGCCGGCCAGCAGCGCGTTGCTGGCGGTGTCCGGGGTCAGTTCTGCTGCCATGGGGCGTCGCTGCCCAGCGTGGCGCAAACCTGCTGCCAGCGGGTCTTCAGGGTGGCGTCGATATCGCCATAGGCGCTTTGCGCGCGGCAGTCGCCGCGTGCCAGTTCGGCATCCGGCGTTATGCGCCATTTGTGTTCGGCCAGCGTGTCGGCCAGGTGCGAACCCACCAGGACGGCGTCGTCGGGGTGCAGCCGGAGTTGCACGGCGCCATGCCCGGCCAGATCTGCACGCAAAATTTCCTGGACCACGGCCACGATGCTTTCCGGGCGCGCCTGCAGTTCGCTGCCCACCACCTGGCGGGCCACGTCCAACGCCAGGCGGGTCAGCGCGGCGCTTACGTCGGCACTCAGGCTCTCGATGGCCTGCGTGCTGCTTTGCATCAGCGCCTGCAGTGCCTGGGCCTCGGCGCGGGCGGCGGCCATGCCTTGCTCCCAGCCTTCGGTGTGACCCTGGCTGCGGCCGGCTTCCAGCCCCTGGGCCTGGCCCTCGGCCAAACCTTGCGCGTGGCCTTTGGCGTAGGCTTCGGCATGGCCGGCTGCGCGCGCCTCGGCACGCAAAGCGTCCAGTTCGGCTTCTTGTCTTGCGGCCTCGTCGGCAAGCACCTGCTCGGGCGCTGGTTCGCGCTCCACGCCGAATACGGGCATGGCAAGTTCCGCGGTTCGCCAGCGGCTCCAGTTGCCGATCTTTTCCTTGGGCACCAGGGCAGCGGTTTGCAAACGGTTGTACGACGGCTCAAACATAAGCGTCGTCTCCGCGCACGCCCAACGCTATCTGCCCCGATTCGGACAGGCGGCGCGCCACCTGCAGAATCTTCTTCTGCTCGGCTTCCACTTGGGAAATCCGCACAGGCCCCATGGATTCGAGGTCTTCGCGCAGCATCTCGGCCGCCCGGGTGGACATATTGCGCAGGAACTTCTCGCGTATGGGCTCGGCCACGCCCTTGAGTGCAATAACCAGCGTCTCGTTCTCGATTTCCTTGAGCAGCAACTGGATGCCGCGATCCTCGAGGTCGCCCAGGTTCTCGAAGACGAACATTTCGTCGACGATCTTCTGCGTCAGGTCGGCATCGCGCTCGCGCAGGCTGGCGATGACCGCGTCCTCGTGCGTGGACGCCATCATGTTGATGATCTCGGCGGCAGTACGCACGCCGCCCATGCGGCTGCGCTTGGCGCCCTGGCCGGCGAACAGTTCGTTCAGCACGTCGGTCAGTTCATGCAGGGCTGCGGGCTGCACGCCGCCAAAGGTGGCGATGCGCATAACCACATCGTTGCGCAGGCGTTCGTTGAGCAGGGCCAGCACTTCGGCCGCGCGGTCGCGTTCCAGGTGGACCAGGATGGTGGCGATGATCTGCGGGTGTTCGTCGCGGATGAGTTCGGCCACCGTCGTCGCATCCAGCCAGTTCAGCGCATCGATGCCGGTTGCATTGCCTTCGTTGGCGTCGAGAATATCCTCGATCAGGCCGGCGGCGCGATCGCTGCCCAGGGCCTTGGTCAGTACCGCGCGGATATAGTCGTCCGAGCCCAGGGTGACGGCCATGAACTGGTCTGCTTCCTGGCGGAAGGCTTCCAGCACGTCGCTGACTTCCTGGCGGGACACCTGTTTGAGGTTGGCCATGGCGCCGCCTATGGCCTGTACCTCCCGGGCGCTCAGGTGCTTGAACACTTCGGCGGCGGCGTCCTCGCCCAGCGTCATCATCAGGATGGCGCTGCGATGCAGGGCGTCATTACTCATCTTTCTCTATCCAAGTGCGAAGCACGGCGGCCACGGCGCGAGGATCCTTCATGGCCAATTCGCGCGCGGTTTGCAGATTTTCTTCGTAGCGGCTTTGCTGGCGGGCACGGGCCGCGGCGGCAACGCTTTCGTCGAGTTCGGCCGATTCCTCGTCGCTGGCGGCAGCGGCGTCGGTGGCGGCGGAGCCCGTGGCTACGCCAAGGTGGCGGCGCAGCAGGGGGCGCGCCAGGGCAAACCACAGCCACATGGCAACCAACAGCAAGAGCAGCCAGCCACCAACGGTCTTGGCCAGGTCGATGTACATCGGGTTCTGCCACCATGGCAGCTCGATTTCCACCGGGCTCGCGAACGCGCTGTTCATCAGGTTGAGCGAGTCGCCGCGTTCCTGCGAATAGCCCATGGCCTCTTTGACCAGCTCGCGCAACTGCGCCAGTTGTTCCGGCGGCAGCGGTTGCAGGTCGCCGTTGGCGTCAGGAACGTGATTCACGATCACCGCCACCGACAGTCGCGACACCGTACCCATGGCATGCTGCAGATGGGTAATGGTGCGGTCGACCTCGTAATTGGTCGTGGCTTCGCGGCGCTCGTTGCCGGGCAGCGCGGGCGGCGCGGTTTGCGTCGTGCCCTGTGCCTGGCCTTGGGCATTCGGCGCCGGCGGGTTCACCACCGGGGCCACGGGATCAACCGGAGGTTGGTTGGACAAAGCCCCCGGGACGCCCTGGGGCAGGCCGGTGCCGCGCTGCAGCGATTCGCTGGTCTGGCGGCTGCGCACAGTGGCCTGGTCCGGATCCTGGTTGGGACGGTAAACCTCGGACGTTTCTTCGCGGCGCGAAAAATCCAGTTCGGCGCTGACCTGGGCGCGGGCGTTGCCCGGGCCCAGCAGCGGGGTCAGGAGGGCTTCGATGCGCTGCGCGTAGGTTTGCTCGATATCGCGCACCTGACGGAACTGGCCGGCATCCATGCCGCGGCCTTCACCGCCCGGCAACGACAACAGTCGACCATGCTGGTCGACGATGGAGATATTGCTGACGGTAAGGTCGGCCACACTCGAGGACACCAGGTGGGCCACGGCGGCGACTTGGGTATCGTCCAGTCCGCGTCCCGGATACAGGTTCAACAGCACCGATGCGGTGGGTGCCTGCCGGTTGCGCACGAACATGGATTGACGCGGAATCGCCAGGTGCACCCTGGCACCCTGCACCGCCTGTATCGCTTCGATCGAGCGCGCCAGTTCGCCTTCCAGGGCGCGCTGGTAGTTCACCTGCTCGGTGAACTGGCTGGCGCCGAACTTGGCGTTGTCCAGCATCTCGAAGCCGACCGAGCCGCCCCGGGGCAATCCCTGCGCGGCCAGGGCCAGGCGGGTCTCATGAACTTTGTCGGCCGGAACCATCAGTGCGGCGCTGCCGTCGGCAAACTGATAGGGCACGTTCATCTGGTTGAGGGCGCCCATGATGGCGCCGCCATCGCGCTCGTTCAGGTTGGTGAACAGCACCTTGTATTCAGGCGCCTTGTTGAACAAGGCGAGTGCCACGACGATGGCAATCAGGAGTGCGCCGCCTATCAACAGCGCCACCTTGGGTAGCGCCTTGATCTTTTCCAGTATGGGTGTGAGTGCGCCAGCCGGCGTCATCTGAGTTGTGCTCATGGACGATGGGCGAGCATTCCGGCTCGACACGGATAAGGGGGTAATACGAACATGCAGCCAGCCTTTGAGTGGATCACGAGTGAAACAGGCGCCGAATGGCCAGACTGCTTCAAGGATGCCGGCGAATTATCCCTGCAGACAGGCAAGTTCCATTGTCAGAAAAGCCCCGGTTTTGGCGGGCAATTGTCCCGTATGGATTGTTGGGCACTCGGGTAGCATCCTGGTACTTCCGGAGAACTGCATCCAAATGATTAAAGACGTTGTTCAGCAAATGCATGCCCTGGCCCAAGTGGCGCGGGGTGGTCAGGCGCGTCAGACCGAAGCCGTGGGCGAAGGCAGTTTTGCGGCCGAGCTTCAGCGTTCGGTCGCGCGCGTCAGTTCGGCCCAGGAGGCGGCCAACGCCAAGGCACAGGCGTTCGAGATGGGCACGCCCGGTGTCGAATTGAACGATGTGATGATTGATATGCAAAAGGCCAGCATCGCGTTCCAGACCACCATCCAGGTGCGTAACCGGCTGGTCAGTGCCTACCAGGAAATAGCCAGCATGCCGGTCTGATTCCGGCTGTTTTTCTTGTGCTTGTCTTCTGTTAGTGAGTAAGTGGGTATCCAGTTCTATGCGTAACAACCAGCCCGTATCCGATTCCGAATATATCCTGCGCGATGATCAGTATCTGATTTCCCGTACCGACCTGGACGGCCGGATCCTGTACGCCAACCCTGCCTTCGTCGAGGTCAGTGGTTTTGCGCGCGAAGAGCTTATCGGCGAACACCATAACGTCGTGCGCCACCCCGATATGCCGCCATCCGCCTTTGCCGATCTGTGGCAGACCCTGCGCGAAGGTGAAACCTGGGTGGGCCTGGTCAAGAACCGCCGCAAGGATGGCCGCTACTACTGGGTGCTGGCAACGGCTTCGCCCATCGTGGAAAACGGCATGGTCACCGGCTACGGCTCGGTGCGGGTGAAAGCCACTGCCGAGCAAACGGCGCAAGCCGGCGCGCTGTATGCCCGCATCAACGCGGGCGAGTTGCGCGGCTATGTGCTGCATCGCGGTCAGGTGCGTGCGCTGGGCCTGCGCGCGGGGCTCGCGCGTCTGGCTTTCTGGCGCGGCGATACTATCGCTTCGCGTGTGCGTCTGCTGGTGGGTAGCGCGTTGGCGGGCATGGCAGGCATGGCCGGGCTGGCCTGGCATGGGCTCTCGGTGCAGCCGGGTTCGGCCCCCTGGTTGGTGCCCACCACGATAGGGCTTGGCGTGTTGGGCGCATTGTGGCTGGGCGGTTTGGGCTGGAGCCTGGTGAACGCGGTCGTGCGGCCCCTGCAAAATGCACTGGCATTCTCGCGCCAGGTGGGCGCCGGCAACCTCAGGGGCGGCATGGTCGTGGAAGGCAAGGCCGAGGTCGGCCAATTGCTGTTTTCCCTGGACATCATGCGCAAGAGCCTGATCAGCATCGCGTCCGACATCAACGGCAACGTGGGCGGCGTCATGAACGGCGCCAATCGCATCTCTCGCGGCAGCACGGATCTGGCCGGGCGCACGCAACAGCAGGCCGCTGCGCTTGAACAAACGGCAGCCAGCATGGAAGAGTTCGCCGCCAGCGTGCAGCAGAATGCCGGCAATGCACAGCAGGCCAGCCAACTGGCCAGTCAGGTCAGCGACACCGCCACCCAGGGCAGTGCGGTCGTGCAGCAAGCCGTCGAGCGCATGCACGTGATATCGGAAAGCTCGCACAAGATCACCGAGATCGTCGGTGTGATCGATAGCATCGCCTTCCAGACCAACATCCTGGCCTTGAATGCCGCGGTGGAGGCTGCGCGCGCAGGCGAGCAGGGCCGTGGCTTTGCCGTGGTGGCGGGTGAAGTGCGCAGCCTCGCGCAAAAGAGTGCTCACGCCGCGCGAGATGTCAAAGCCCTTATCCAGAAGTCTGTCGACGAGATCGAAGCCGGCGCCGAACTGGTGGGGCAGGCCGGCATCACCATGACCGATGTGGTGTCATCGATCCAGCGGGTTACCACCTTGATGAGTGAAATCGCCGCGGCCTCGGCCGAGCAGGCCAGCGGCATCACCCAGGTCAAGAGCGCCGTCAGCCAGATGGATGCCGTCACCCAGCAGAATGCCATGCTGGTCGAGGATACCGCCGCCGCCGCCGGTGCATTGCTGGATCGCAGTAAGCATCTGGGACAATCCGCGGCTGTATTCATGCTCGAGCCAGCCGGCGCGCGCCACACCTGATAAATTGACGGCGGGCGTAGCCGCGCCCCCTGTCTCTTATCCTCCAACCGCTCATCATGTTTGATTTTTTTACGCTGTTCTTTGTAGTGCTGCTCATGATGGAAGCGGTAGCCGGCGTATTGTTGATGGGCTGGTGGATGCAAAAGCGCAGCGACAGCTCGCTGGCGCTATGGAGCCTGGCCCACGGCGTCGGTGTGTTGCTGCTGTGGTGGGGCTGGTATACCGTGGGTCATCAGGTAAGCGCGGGGCCCTATTCCGAGCTGGCCCTGGCAGGCCTGCTGCTGATAGCGGTGGTGCCGGCCTTTGGCTACGTGCTGATGCGTATGTTGCGCGCCGAAGCCCGGCTGCAGGGCACGGGCAGCAAAAATATGCTTTGGCATTACTTTGCATCGGTGGACCCCGCCGAAGCCGACCAACTGGCGCAAGACCTGCGGGCCGCACTGGCCCGCCCCGATCGCCAGCTTTTCCTGCAATACCAACCCATTTTTCATGCCGCCACGCGTACCGTCAGTGGTTTTGAAGCGCTACTGCGCTGGAACCACCCGCAGCGCGGGGCGATTTCACCGGCCCAGTTCATTCCCATTGCCGAATCCAGCGGCGTCATCCTGCCGCTGGGGCGATGGGTGCTGGAAACCGCTTGCGCGGCGGCCGCGCGCTGGCCCAAGCCCTGGTCGGTGTCCGTCAATGTGTCGCCGGTGCAACTCAAGCAGAACCGGTTTCTTTCGCATGTGCGCGACGCTCTGCAGCACACGGCATTGGCGCCGCATCGGCTGCAGCTGGAAATCACCGAAGGGGTGATGATCGATTCTGCCAGCCAGGTCATGTCGCGCCTGGCAGACCTGCGCGGCCTGGGAGCGCGCATCGCCATCGACGATTTCGGCACCGGTTATTCCAGCTTGCGCTATCTGGAACGCATGCCTTGCGACACCATCAAGATAGATCGCTCGTTTGTGCGTGAGCTAGAGCACGACCAGGCGGCGCGCTCGATTACGGCCGCCATCGTCAAGCTTAGTCATGAACTGGGCCATGATGTCGTGGCCGAAGGCGTGGAAACCGAAGGCCAGCTTGCCGAACTGAAATTACTGGGCTGCCAGCGTGTGCAGGGCTGGCTGCTGGGCAAGCCCATGGAAGCCGATCGTATTGTGCCGGTTTTTGGCGACAATTCCTTGTATGAAGGAGGGCGCGGCCTGGATGAGGCAACGCAGGGCGTTGACGATACGCTGGTGGTGATGAACAGTCACGGGCCGGAGCCGGAGCAGGCTATCCCGGGCGTTGCCACCCTCAGTGCCGATGCCGTCGATGGCATACCTAATGTACGTCATGCACCCACCTGGGAAGCCGCGCCGTAGCGGCGACAGGCACGCCAGGGTAGAGGAATGAGCAGTGGCAAAGGGAGGGCGCGATCGGGGCCGGGATTTGTCTTGAGCCCGCGCCTGGTTCAGTCTAGACGCGGCTGGCTTGTTCCAGCTGGTACACCAGCTTTTGCAGGAAAATGTCGCGCTTGGGGTCGGCCTGGCTGAACTCGCAGCCCAGGTGCATGTATTTCACATGCCCCAGCCGGATATCGAATTCCACCAGCTCGTGGCAACTGATAACTTGCAGTTGCGCCCGCATGGTGCCGTACTCATTGAAATCCAGCACGACATCGCACAGTTTCTGGCCGATTTCCGGCAGCGCAGCAGCCTGCAGGCTACTGCGCATGCCTAGGCCCGCCTGCGACACATCGTGTATGCGGAACTGGATGTCGTCCCCGGCGGGCGGCGTCCATACCGCCACCCGGGTATTGGGTGGCGACGCCCGTGCGCGAAAATATTCGCGCCGCTGCAAGCGGTACAGCTTGGCCGGAAACGCGGCCTCGAACACCGGGCCCGCCTGGGTGTTGTCATCCGCGCACGGCAGAACCTTAAGACCGTTCACGGCGAAGGTGATGGGGGCGCCTTTGGCCGAACCGTCGAACTTCAGTGTGCCTGCGCCGACAAGCGACTGGAACTCGGCATCGCCGCCATAGGGGCGAAACTGGAAGGTGCGGGCGCGGGTATCGACCGCCAGGATAAACGAGGGCACTGGCTCTTCGCCATGCCAGACATCCAGCTTGTCGGTACTGCGCAGCAGTTCCTTCAGGGCCGAGCCTATCTCTAGTGGGTCGGTAAGCCAGTATGGGGAATTCGACGATGTGGTCACGTTCGCTCGCTGCTCGCACTAGGAATGGATGGTAGGTGAGGCGAAGCGCTGCCTGCAGCCTCTACGCCATTTGTATCCAGTCTATACAGCCAGGCCAGCAATTCCGCAATAGCCTGGTAAAGCGCAGGCGGAATCCGTGAGTCCATATCCACCTGCATCAACAGCCCCACCAGCTCGGGCGACTCGTGCACATACAGGCCATGGTCGCGCGCCGTACGCAGGATCGTATCGGCCAGCACGCCATAGCCTTTGGCCACTACGCGCGGCGCACTGTCACTATCGCGGTAGCCCAAAGCCACCGCCGAGTTGCGATTCGCGCCCGATGCCGGCGTGGGGCTGCCCGGCGGGGGCGGCACGGGCTTGCCGGTCGTCATGCCGGGGCTCCGTTGCCATCCTCGGGGGGTGAGGTCGCCATGCCCGAAGCGGCGCTATTGCCAGTTGTCTCGGTGGGCGCGCCGGATAGCGCGGCGCTTGCCAAATCCGCATTCGGCGTACCGGCTTGCGGCGCCTGTGCCATCACGGCAAGATCGGTCAGGATAAGCCCCGAGGCCTGCAGGTTCTGGCGCAAGACAGGCGCAAATTCTTGTAGCAACGGTGCGCTATCGGGCGCTAGCAGGCGCAGCACCAGGGCGTCGCCGGCCAGGCTGATACGTGCTTGCACTTCACCCAGCGCAGGCAGTTGCAGCACCAGGCGCGTTGCCCAACTGGCGGGCTCACCGCTGTCGTGCGGCTTCGCATCTTCGGATATTTCCCATTGCATGCCGGCGCCGGGCCAGGCTTCGCCCTGCCAGTTGAAGGTGGAATTGGCCAGGGCTTCCAGTTGCTGGCGCACGACACCCACTGCATCAGGATGGACGCCGGGCACAGGCGCAGGTGTGCCTTGCAGGGTGTTGCCACCTGCAGGGCTGCTCTGGCCGCCTGGTTCTGCCGACATGCCTTGCTGGAACGTACCCGCTGCTTGCGAGGCCAGGCCAGCACTAGGGGAATTGCCGTGCTGACCCGCTGTCGATGCAGCGGCAGCCGGGGCACCCCCCGCCGTTTCGGCCGCATTGCCGATTCGGCCCAGCATGGCCTGGGGCTCTTGCAAAAGCTGGCTGGCGCTGCGCTTGCCAAACACCATCTGCGACAAATGCGACTCGTAGAAGAGGCCGCTATTGCCCACGGTTTGCCCCAGCGATCTGGTCAGCGTCTGCACCATGCCTTCCGGGGCCTTGGGCAGCATGGCCTGCGTGCCGGCGGCTTTTGGGCCGGCATCAATCACTGCCGGGGCGCTGCCGCCCGGGCCCGCCGCCGTGCCGGCCTGGCCAGCGGTTGTCGGGGCGGGCGCGGAGCCACCGCCAGCCGCGCCCGCCGGCAAGCTGGCCCTGCCCGCAGCCAGCCACAAGGGCATCTGCCCCTGCAGGGCACGTTCGTTGCCAGGCCGGCTAAGCAGCAAGGCCAAAATCGTCTTGGCGGGTTCGCTAAGAATGGCGCGGGCCGAAGGCTGGATGCCGCCAGGCAGCTCCTGCCCCTTGGCCCCCGGTAACCCCGCAGCGCCCGCGTTGCCGCGCGCCACCGCGCCCGGCCGCCCCTGGCGCGCACCTGCTTCGCCCAGGGGCGCGCCGCCACGCTGGATCACGGAATCCTGCGGATGCATGGCGGACGCGGGCTGCGTCACATTGTGCGGCTTCATGCCTTCCAGCAGCACGGGGTGTTGGGCCAGCGTCGTGCCCAACACCGCATCCAGCCGGGTGGCCAGCAGCGTGCCAAGCGGGGAAGTGGACATCGTTAGTGGCCAGCCGCTGCGGCGTGGCCGTAGGTATTCATCAGCGCCTGCTGGCGCCGCATGGTGCCTATCAGTGTGCCCAGGCGTTCAAGGCTGGGCACGGCCAGTTGGCGCGTGGCGGCATCGTTTTCCATGATGTTCACCAGCAATGCATATTTGCGGGCACGGTCTTGCGGATCCAGCGGCGGGACATCGCCCAGTTGCTTGATCTGTTCCACCAAGGCCAGATAGTCATCGCCTAGCGTCAGCACGTGTTCCCACTCACCCGCCCGGGCGTGGGACAGGATCTCGGTGGTGATGGCGGCGGCTGCGCGGTACAAGCGCAGCATTTCCTCTGTGGTACTCATCGTGGCTGCTGTAAAAAAAGTAGGGCAGGACAAAGGCGGCGTTAAGCTACCTGCTGCGAGCCAAGTTCGTTCCACGCGCTGCCAATGTCGGCCAGCAAGCGGTCGGCTTCGTCCAGCTTGGCAACGTCCGAATGCAGGTTGGCCAGTAAAAGGCAGCGTTCTATATAGTTGTACAACTCGAACAGATTGGCGGCTATCTGGCCGCCGGCTTCCAGGTTCAGCGCTGCCCTAAGGCCATTGGACACGATATCGATGGCCTTGGAAATAGCCTGGCCACGGGCCGGGATATTGTTCTGCTCGAACCCGAAGCGCGCGCGGGCAATCGCCGTGCGTGCGCCATCGAAAAGCATGGAAATCAACTTTTCCGGCGAGGCGCTGTTCACCCCGGTTTCAAGCCCCACCCGGGCGTAGGATTGTGCGCCTCGGGCGCGCGTGGGCGCGTATGTCATCACGGATTCCCTAACTGCTGTCTA
>JBEBVZ010000060.1:0-25044 GCA_040392445.1 Verticiella sediminum | reverse complement strand
TCCCCAACGGCAACGGCCAGGTAAGGACGGTGACCATCCCTCTGCAACGCTAGGGTCTGTTAACGCTATTGCGCCGCGAGCGAGCCTGGTTTGGCGTGCCTGGCAAGGCGCGGTCTGCGCCGTGTGGTGATCCACACAAGCAGGTCGCAACGCAGCCAGGCGCGCCAAACCAGGCTCCCTTCGGGTTCGGTTCAGGCACCCCGCAGGCCGCGTTGCGCCGCTTGCCTTGGGATCACCCAAGGCGGTGCGCCGCGCCTTGCCTGCAAAGCGCCTGGACCGAACGCTCGCGGCGCAATAGCGTTAACAGACCCTAGGGATAGGCGCGCCGCCGTGGGGCCGCGCGCCTACGCAATCGGTTGCTGATCGGGGTGCGCGGACATGGGTTCTATATGGGTGGTCAGCAGGGTGCCGGTGCTTTCCACCGCCAGCTCTACCGCATCTGCCAGGTCGTGGGCATGGGTGACGCTCCAATCGCCAGGCACGCGGATATCGACCTGGGCAAACTGCCGGGCGCCCGCCGAGCGTGTGCGCAAATTCAGGAACAGGCAGCCATGCTCGCGCGCGTAGGTGTCCAGGACGGCCTGGATTTCCCTCACTTCGCTGTCGTCCAGCGCCCTGTCCATCAGTCCGTTGACTGCGCGATACATTAGATGCCAGCCTTCGCGCAGGATATGGGCGGCAACGCCAATGGCGACCAGCGGGTCCAGCCAGGTCAGGCCTGTGAAGCTGGCAAGCGCCACGCCAGCGATGACGCCCGCGGTGGTCCAGACATCGGCCATGAGGTGCCGGGCATCGGCCTCCAGCGCCATCGAGCGATGCGCCCGGCCCACCTTGAACAGCAGGCGGGCCACCAGGAAATTGAGTACGCTCGCGCCTATGGATAGCAGGGTACCCATGCCCAGCGCGCCGATAGCCTGGGGATTGATCAGCCTCTCGGCGGCCATGGCAATGATAGCCAGCGCGGCAATGAAGATCAGCCCGCCCTCGAAGGCGGCAGAGAAGTACTCGGCCTTGCCGTGCCCGAAGGGGTGGTCGTCGTCGGGCGGACGATGGGCGTAGGTGACCATGATCAACGCGAATGTCGCGCCGGCAAGGTTCACGACGGATTCCAGCGCATCGGAAAGATAGCCTACCGAGCCGGTCAGCCACCACGCACCGGTTTTCATGCCTATGGTGATGAGAGCGACAAGGACGGAGAGCAGCAGCGCTTGGCGGGGAGTAACCATGCTTGAGAGTGTAAGTGAAACGAAACAGGCCGCACATCTGGCGGCCTGTTCAGGGCTCTGGCGCGGTAATGGCGCCAGGCAACGCAGCGGGTAATTACTTCACGCGGCTGCGGTATTCGTTGGTACGCGTATCGATTTCGATCTTGTCGCCGATTTCGCAGAACAGCGGAACCTGGATGTCGTAGCCGGTGCTGAGCTTGGCGGGCTTGAGTACCTTGCCCGAGGTGTCGCCGCGCACGGCCGGCTCGGTATAGGTGATTTCACGCACAACGCTGTTGGGCATATCGACCGAGATGGCGCGGCCTTCGTAGAAGACGACTTCGACTTCCATGCCTTCTTCGAGATAGTTGATCGCGTCGCCCATGCTTTCGGCTTCGACTTCGTACTGGTTGTACTCGGTATCCATGAAAACATACATGGGGTCGGCAAAGTACGAATAGGTGCACTCGCGGCGCTCGAGCACCAGGAGTTCAAATTTTTCGTCGGCCTTGAAGACGCTTTCCGATGCCGATGCGGTCAAAAGATTCTTCATCTTGAGTTTGACCACGGCCGAGTTACGACCGGATTTGTTGTATTCGGCCTTTTGAATCACGAGCGGCTCAGTGCCGACCATGATGACGTTGCCAACGCGCAATTCCTGAGCTGTTTTCACAGAATGTATTCCTAGGGGGGTATTTACCTAACCTATTATATTAACCTGTGCCGGCAAAACGTGGCTACAGCGTCGGCAAGCTCGGGGTTGCGGGCCAGCGATAGGCTCCAGTCACGAGCTCGGCAACCCCATTCGCGCAAGGTATCGGCGTCCAGCGCCGCGGCCAGAGCCGGGCCGACGTCGTCGGGCGCGCATTCGCCATTCCAGGCGCCGTGGGCTGCCGCCACCTGAGGCAGCGTAGGGTAGCGCGCCAGCCACGACGACAGCTTGTCGATATGCGCCGCGTCTTGCTGCGGGTAGATATGCCAGACCAGGGGCTTGCCGGCCCATTGGGCGCGCACAAAGGAGTCTTCCCCACGCACAAAGTTCACGTCGGCGGCCCACAGCAGCCGGTCGTAGCCTTCTTGCGAGAAAAACGGCAGGCGCACCACATGCGCCGCGCCGTGCGCGCCGGCAGCCAGGTAAGGCGCGGCGCCGCCGGCCAGCAGCAGTACTGCTGCACGATCGCGCTGCGCCAGCATGCCATGCAGCTGCGACACCGGCGCATCGGGGTAGCAGAACACACTGACGAGGTCGGCTTGGCCGTCCATCGCCAGGTTTGCCAGGGCTTCAGGCACACCCGCGTCGACCAGGAAACGGATGCGGGTCTGTGGGCAGGCCTGGAACGCATCGCGTTCCTGCAGTAAACCGGGTTCCCTGAGCAGGCCGCCGCTGCCGGGCGTGAAGCCTGGAAAGAAAAAATACTTCAACAGCCCACCGGGCTGGGGCGAGGGCAAGCCGTGGCATGACTCTATCCAGGCTTCGGCGCTCAGGTATTCCAGGTTCAGCCAGACCTGCGCCTTGCCAAGCTGGCTGACGAAATCCGGTGGCGGATCACAGGCGAAGGCTTCGATGACAACGTCGCCCGGACTGAGCAGGGACGACGGCATCGGCTGCTGCCAATGGACGATTTCTATGCCTTGCACCTGGCCGTGCCCGGAAATACCGGCCACATCGGGCACCAGGCGCGCAAAGCTGCCCAGGTCGTCTACCCAAAGCCGCACGCGCCAGCCATGGCCGTGGGCCAGCCTGCGGGCCAGGCGCCAGCACACACCGATGTCGCCGAAGTTGTCGACTATCCGGCAAAAGATATCCGCCTTGAGGGCATCCATCGGCTGGTTCGCGCTGCCAGCGTCCACGGGGTCAGACCGGCTTGGCATCGAAACGCGTGCTGGGTCGAGTGATCTGGTGTCGCGAGGCGACCAGGGGCAGATCGCGCCCGCCAGGCGGCAACTCGGAAACCAGCCCATACAGGCAGCTGACGGCGTGGCTCAGCGCCTGGGGAATGGTGTCGCCATTGAGCAGGCGACCCAGCAGGGTGGAAGAAAACACATCGCCCATGCCGTTGGGCATGGGGGTCAGCGGGATATGCGGGGTTTGGACGGCCCAGGCCTGATCGACGGTAATTGCCACCGTGGTGATGGCATCCGCCGGCAGGTCGGGCGTGTGCAGGCTGGTGATGACGATCAGCTCGGGCCCGGGGCGCCCGGCTTCGAGGCGCAACAGCGTGCGCGCCAGGGCAATGGCATCCGGCATCGAATTGACGCTGGACCCGGTGAGCAGTTCAAACTCGAACTGGTTGGGCGTCAGGATGTCGGTGGCCGGCAGCGCCCGGTCGCGCAGGAACTCGGGAATGCCAGGGCGCACGAACACCCCCCGGCCCACGTCTCCCATGACGGGGTCGCATACATAGCGTACCTGCGGGCGAACCTGGCGTATGGTGGCGACCGCCTCGAGTATCACTTCGCCGGTGCCGGCATCGCCCAGGTAGCCGGACAGCACAGCGTCGCAGGCTTCCAGCACGCCGCGCGCCTGCAAGCCTTCAAGAACATCGCGGATATGGCTGGCCGGGAAGACCTGGCCCTTGAATTCGCCGTAGCCGGTATGGTTGGAAAACTGCACGGTATGGATGGCTACGGCTTCGACGCCCAAGAGCTGCAAGGGCAGGATCGCGGCCGAGTTGCCGACATGCCCCCAGGCCACGTGCGACTGGATCGTGAGGGCAAGGCGTGGCGCGGCGATGTTCATCGACGTTGATACTGGTTGGCACCGAACATGTTTTCGCGTGCCTGTTGGTCTTCCTCCAGCGGCTTGCGTCGGTCGGCCAGCACGGCCATGCCGCGCTTGACGGCTGGGCGCGCCTCGATGGCCTGGTACCAGCGCTGGAGGGCGGGGTAGTCGTTCAGGTCTATGCCTTGGCGCTCATGTGGCACCAGCCAGGGCCAGACGGCGATGTCGGCAATGCTGTAGCGGCGCCCGCCCAGAAAGGCTGATTCCTGTAGGCGCTTGTCGATAACGCCATACAGGCGCTTGGCCTCGTTGGTGTAGCGGTCGATGGCGTACTGGATTTTTTCCGGCGCGTAGGTGCGAAAGTGATGGTTCTGCCCAAGCATGGGCCCCACGCCTCCCATCTGGAACATGACCCACTGCAGGACGGTAAAGCGCTCGGTGTCGGTCGAACCAAGCAGCTTGCCGGCTTTGCTGGCCAGGTAGATCAGGATCGCGCCCGACTCGAATACGCTGTAGGGCCGGCCATTGGGGCCGCTGGGGTCCACGATCGCGGGAATTTTGTTGTTGGGGCTGATCGCCAGGAACTCGGGCGTGAATTGATCGCCGGCCCCGATATTCACTGCCTCTACGGTGTAGGGCAGTTTCAGCTCTTCGAGGGCGATGTGTACCTTTTGCCCGTTGGGCGTGGGCCAGGAATACAGTGCTATTGCTTTTTGTTCAACCGGCTTCTTGTCTTTCACCACGACGCTTCCCTTTTGAAGGAGTCCAAGGTGAAAGTGTACCCAAGGCGGGGGCCGGCAGGTTGAATTACCGAGCTCGCCTGCGCCCGCCAAAGCTAGGCCGGTTGGTTGGCCTGCCTGCGCTCTCGCCACGCCAGGTATTCGCCTACCAGGCCGCGCCGAAACGCCAATACGCACACGATGAAGATCAGCCCGGTCACGATGGTGACTGATTCGCCCAGGCGCAGGAACCAATCGATACCCGTCAGGTTGGCCAGGCTGCGGCCCATATCGCCCACCTTGTTTTCCAGCATGACGACGATGAAGGCGCCCACGACGGGGCCAAGCAGGGTTCCCATACCGCCGATCAGTGTCATGAGAATCACCAGCCCCGACATTTGCCAGATGGCGTCTGACAGGGTTGCGGACACGAACACCAGGGATTTGCTTGCGCCGGCCAGGCCCGCCAGCGCGGCCGACAGCACGAAGGCCAGCAGCTTGTAGCGATCAACGTCGTAGCCCAGCGAGATTGCCCTTGGCTCGTTTTCGCGGATGGCCTTGAGCACCTGGCCGAACGGCGAGTTGATCGTACGCCAGATCACCCAGAAGCCAAAAAGAAATATGGCCAGGATGACGTAGTACAGCGTCAGGTCGCTAGACAGATCCAGGCCCAGCAAGGTGCCGCGCGGTATACGCTGCAAACCGTCTTCACCGCCGGTGAATGGTGCTTGCAGGTAGAAGAAATACACCATCTGCGAGAGCGCCAGAGTGATCATGGCGAAGTAAATGCCGCTGCGGCGAATGGCGATGGCCCCCATCACCAGCCCCAGCAAGGCAGCCGCCGCCACGCCGTACAACAGCCCCAGGCTGGTGGGAAATCCCCAGACTTTCATGGCGTGTCCTGCTGCGTAGCCGGCGGTACCGAGGAAAGCGGCGTGACCGAAAGACAGCAGACCCGTGAAGCCCAGCAAAAGATTGAAAGCGCAGGCAAACAAGGCGTAGCACAGGATCTTCATGAGGAAGATCGGATACAGCCCAAGCAGCGGCAGCAGGGCGGCTGCCACCGCCAGCAGTAGATAACCCAGCTTGCGAGCCCTGCGCTGCGATACGTTGGCGCGAGACGTGGAAGTGATGGCGTTCATTTTTCTTTCCCGAACAAGCCGGCAGGGCGTACCAGCAGCACTATCGTCATGATCAGGAAGACGACCGTGCTCGATGCCTCGGACCAGAAAACCTTGGTCAGTCCTTCGATCAGCCCCAGGCCCAGCCCTGTCAGTATCGAGCCCATGATCGAGCCCATGCCGCCAATGACCACGACCGCGAACACCACGATGATCAGGTTGCTGCCCATCAAGGGCGAAATCTGCAGCACGGGGGCCGCCAGTACGCCGGCAAAACCTGCCAGCGCCACGCCGAAACCGTAGGTAAGCGTCACCATGAGCGGCACGTTCACCCCGAAGGCTTCGACCAGCCTGGGGTTCTCGGTACCGGCTCGCAGCAAGGATCCCAGGCGGGTGCGTTCAATGACGAACCAGGTGACCAGGCAGACGAGCAGCGAGGCCACCACCACCCAGGCACGATAGTTGGGCAATATCATGAAGCCCAGGTTGGTGGCGCCGCGCAGGGCTTCGGGAACCGGGTAGGGTTGGCCCGAAACCCCGTAGAAACTGCGCAGCACCCCTTCCAGCACCAGGGTGATGCCGAAGGTAAGCAGCAAGCCGTAGATATGATCCACGCGATACAGGTGGCGCAGCATGGTGCGTTCGATAAGGATGCCGAAAGCACCCACCACCAGAGGGCCCACTACCAGCATGACCCAGTAGTTGAGCCCCAGGTATTGCAGTCCCATCCAGGCGGCGAATGCGCCCAGCATGTACAGCGCGCCATGTGCAAAGTTGATCACATTGAGCAGGCCGAAAATAACGGCCAGCCCCAACGAGAGCACGGCATAGAACGAGCCGTTGACCAGCCCGAGCAGCAACTGCCCGAGCAGGGCCTGGATGGGTACGCCAAAGACCGTGGTCATTTTTTCAGCAGCGGGCAGGTGGAGTCAGCAAGCGAAGTGAAAACCTGTTCGCCCGGCAGGACTTGCACGGTCTTGTAGTAGTCCCAGGGTTCTTTGGATTCGGCGGGCGTTTTCACCTGTACCAGGTACATGTCGTAGATCATGCGGCCGTCTTCTCGAACGTAGCCGTCCTTGGCATAGAAGTCGTTGATCTTGTTCGACTTCATCCACTTCATCATGGCGTCGCCATCATCGGTGCCCGAGGCTTTCACGCCTTGCAGGTAAAAGTTGACGGCTGAGTAATCGGCGCCCTGGACCATGGTGGGCGGGCGGCCGACCTTTTCCCAGAATTTCTTGGACCAGGCCTTGGCTTGGTCGGTGATGTTCCAATACCAGCCGGTGGTGAGGTACATGCCCTTGGTGGTCTCCAGACCAAGGGCATGTATGTCGGTGATGAAGATCAGCAGCCCAGCCAGGTTCATGCTTTGCGTAACGCCGAACTCGTTGGCTGCCTTGATGGCGTTGATGGTGTCGCCACCCGCGTTGGCCAGGCCAAGGATTTTCGCGCCTGAAGCCTGCGCCTGCAGCAGGTACGAGGAGAAGTCGGGCGCGGCCAGCGGCACCCGCACCGCACCCTTGATCTCGCCGCCGGCCTCCTTGACCACTTTCATGGTGTCACGCTCGAGCGCGTGGCCAAAAGCATAATCCGCAGTCAGGAAGAACCAGCTGGTGCCGCCGGCTTTGACCACCGCGCCGCCAGTGCCGCGTGCCAGGGCAGAGGTATCGTAGGCGTAATGCACTGTATAGGGTGAACACTGCGCATTGGTGAGGTCGGAGGCGCCTGCGCCAACGGAGATGAAGGGTTTTTTCTTTTCGGCGGCAACGTTGGCCATGGCCAGGTTGGTGGCCGAGTTGGTGCCGCCTACCAGCATGTCGATATGGTTTTGGTCAAACCATTCGCGGGCCCGGGCCGAGGCGATATCGGCCTTGCTTTGGTGGTCTGCAAACAGGAGTTCGATCTTCTTGCCGTTGATTTCACCGCCGGCATCGGCGATCGCCATGCGGATGGCCTCAACCCCGCCCGGCCCGTCCACGTCGGAATAGACTCCGGACATATCGGTGATGAAACCGATACGCACGACATCATCGCTGATGCCCTGGGCTGCCACGCTGGCCGACGCCAGCATGCCTGTGCCCAGAAGGGCGCATGCCAGGGTGTTGATGCGGAATTTGGGTGTGCGCATGATGAGGCCCTTTGTTGCTAAAGGTTAAACGCCCAGCAGTTCGTTCAGTTCGGACTTCCGGGATTCAAGTTCGGCCGCGGCAAAATGCTGGACGGCCTTGCCGTGCTCCATGACATAAAAACGATCGGCCAGCGGGGCCGCGAAATGAAAGTTCTGTTCGACCATGACGATGGTGTAGCCCTTGGCCTTGAGTGTGTTCACCATGCGGGCCAGGGCTTGCACGATGACGGGCGCCAGGCCTTCGGAGATTTCGTCGAGCAAGAGCAGGTTGGCCCCGGTACGCAGGATGCGCGCCACCGCCAGCATCTGCTGCTCGCCGCCCGACAGGCGGGTGCCCTGGGAGCGACGGCGCTCGAGCAGGTTTGGGAACATGGCGTAGATTTCTTCGAGGCTCATGCCCTTGGCGCCGGCACCGCCCAGGGGCGGTGGCAGCAGCAGGTTTTCCTCGCAGGAAAGCGAAGAAAAAATGCCGCGCTCTTCGGGGCAATACCCTATGCCCAGGTGCGCAATGCGATACGTGGGCATGTTGATGGATTCGGTGCCATGGATTTTTATCGATCCCTTGCGGGAGCCGACCAGCCCCAGTATGGAGCGCAGCGTGGTGGTGCGGCCCGCGCCGTTGCGCCCCAGCAGGGTGACGACCTCGCCGGTGTCCACGTGCATGTCCAGGCCATGCAGGATGTGCGATTCGCCGTACCATGCGTTCAGGTTGGTGATCTCGAGAGCGCGGCTCATGCTGCGGCACCTTCAAGTTCGCCCTGGGTGGTGCCCATATATGCCTGCATGACGGCCGGGTCCTTCGATACCGTGGCGTAATTGCCTTCGGCCAGTACGGCACCCCGCGCCAGCACGGTAATGGTGTCGGCGATGGACGAGACGACTTTCATGTTGTGCTCTACCATCAGTACGGTGCGGCCCTGGCTGACGCGCTTGATGAGTTGCGTGACGCGTTCGACATCTTCGTGGCCCATGCCTTGCGTGGGCTCGTCGAGCAGCATGAGTTCGGGTTCCATGGCCAGCGTGGTGGCGATTTCCAGAGCCCGCTTGCGTCCGTATGGCAGATTCACGGCCAGGGTGTCGGCCAGCTCGGCAAGGTCGACCTCCTGCAGCAGGCGCATGGCGTCGTCGTTGAGCTTGTCCAGCAGGCGGTCGCTGCGCCAGAAGTGAAAGGAAAGTGCAGTTTTGCGCTGCAGGCCGATGCGTACGTTTTCCAGTACGGTCAGATGGGGGAAAACCGCGGAAATCTGGAAGGAGCGGATGATGCCGCGCCGTGCGACCTGGGCCGGCTTGTCGTGTGTGATGTCCTGGCCGTTGAATACGATGCGCCCGCGTGTGACCGGTAAAAAACGGGTCAGCAGGTTGAAACAAGTGGTTTTACCTGCGCCGTTGGGGCCTATGAGGGCATGGATATGCCCACGCTGGACGCTGAGATTGACATTGCTGACCGCGGTGAAGCCACGAAACTCTTTGGTGAGCTCATGCGTTTGCAGGATGATGTCGTTCATGCTTTCGGCTTGTTTTGGCATGGGTGTCGCCCGGCATGTTTGGCCTGGCGAGTGGCTACGATGCAGTATGCGGCCGAGCCCAGGCAGATGCCATGAGGGTTTGCCATGACAGGGTTTTGCCGTATTTCGGTGCGTCCAGGCGTGTTCGTCCAGACCGTCGCGATAGGCGCACGGGAAAAATCCGTGAAGAGAGGAAAGCGGCAGCCCAGCCGTTAAAGCCCGGCCGCGTGGGTGGCGGCCGGGCAGGTCATGCCGGTGTTTTGTCGCGGTAGTCGCAGAGGTCGGCAATACCGCACTGAGGGCAGCGTGGCTTGCGGGCAATGCACACATAGCGGCCGTGCAGGATGAGCCAGTGGTGGGCATCGAGCAGGAACTCGGATGGCACGCGCTTCATCAAAGCCTGCTCGACGGCAAGCACATTTTTGCCCGGCGCAAGCCCGGTGCGATTGGCGACCCGGAAAATATGCGTGTCGACCGCCATCACCGGCTCGCGAAACGCGGTGTTGAGCACCACGTTCGCGGTTTTTCGTCCTACGCCAGGCAATGCTTCCAGCGCTTCCCGGCTACGCGGCACTTCGCCGGCGTGCTGCTCGACGAGAATACGGCAGGTGGCGATCACGTTGCGCGCCTTGGTGCGGTACAGGCCTATGGTTTTGATGAAATCGGCTACCCCCTCTTCGCCCAGGGCCAGCATGCCCTGGGGCGTGCCATGGTCGGCAAAAAGCTTGCGGGTGGCGATATTCACCGACCTGTCGGTCGCTTGCGCAGACAGCAGTACCGCTATCAGGAGCTGAAAGGTCGAGTGGTATTCGAGTTCGGTCTGCGGATGCGGGTTGGCCTCGCGCAGACGCCTGAACATTTCCAGGCGGCTTGCTTTGTTCATGGCGTTCGACGGGCGCGGGCGCGCGCCAGGGCGGCTGCGATGGCCGCTTTCTTGGCATCCTGCACAGGCAGCGCAGCCGGCAGGTCCGGCACCAGCGCGCCGGCGCTGGGCGGCCGTGCCGTCTTGGCCGCCTCCAGGCGTACCAGGCGTTGATTGCGCGCATGGTAGCGTTGCCGGGCCAACGTGGCGTCGCTGTCGTTCCAGTATCTTTGCGGCTGCAAGGGCAGCATGGTGATGCAATCGACCGGGCAGGGCGCGATGCACAACTCGCATCCGGTGCAGGCATCGGACACCACGGTATGCATATGCTTGTTGGCCCCGACGATGGCATCCACCGGACAGGCCTGTATACAGAGCGTACAGCCTATGCAGTGGATTTCGTCGATGACGGCCAGGGTGAGGGGGCCTGGCGTGCCCCGATCGGGATCCAGGGGGATTTCCGCCTGGGACACGAGACGAGCGAGCGTACGCACGCCCGCCTGGCCACCCGGCGGGCAGCGATTGATCTGCGCTTCGCCGTTGACGATGGCCTGGGCGTACGGCCGGCAGCCCTCGAAACCGCATTTGGTGCACTGCGTCTGGGGCAGTGCCATGTCGATTTCATGGATGAGCTGTTCACGCTGGATGGCTGTTGGGAGAGTATCCCCTGTTGTCATGCGGCTTTTTCGACCTTGCCGGTCTTGTCGGATTTTTCGGGTTTATCGTAGAGGCGGACGAACTCGCCCACCTGCGGGCATATGGTCTTGCGCCAGCGTCGGCCCGAGAATATGCCATAGTGACCACACTTGAGCGCAAGGTAGTGCCGCTTGTTCTCGGCCGGAATGTTGCTGCACAGTTTTTGCGCGGCTTCAGTCTGCCCCATGCCGGAAATATCGTCGAGCTCGCCTTCTATGGTGAGCAACGCGACATTGGTGATGGCGCTGGGGTCGACGGTCACGCCATCGATCTCCCACGTGCCCAGCGGCAGGCGGAACTCCTGGAATACGATCTTGATGGTATCCAGGTAGTACTCGGCGGGCATATCCAGCACCGCGTTGTATTCGTCGTAGAAGCGGCGGTGCGCTTCGGCGTCGTCGTCGTTGCCTTTGACCAGGTGCTTGTAGAAGTCGTAGTGCGACTGCAAGTGGCGGTCGGGATTCATCGCTACGAAGCCGGTGTGCTGCAAAAAGCCGGGATACACCTTGCGGCCGGCGCCGGGAAAGCGCGAGGGCACGCGATGGATCAGGTTGTGCTCGAACCACGAATAGGTTTTGGTGGAAGCCAGGTTATTGACCTGGGTGGGCGAGCAGCGTGGATCGATCGGGCCGCCCATCATGATGAGCGAGCGCGGCAGAGCGGGGTCGTTTGCGCTGGCCATGAGCGATACCGCGGCCAGTACCGGCACGGTGGGCTGGCATACCGACATGACGTGGACGTTGGGCCCAAGATGCCGGATGAAATCCTGCACGTAGTGCACGTAGTCGCTCAGGTGAAAAGGCCCGGCCGACGTGGGAACCATGCGCGCGTCGATCCAATCGGTGATATAGATATCGTGGTCCGGTAGCAAGGCGCTCACGGTATCGCGCAACAGGGTTGCATGATGGCCCGACAGAGGGGCAACGATCAGGATGCGCGGATCGGCGGCGCGTTCGCGCGGCAAGGCACGCTCGAAATGCACTAGCTTGCAGAAGGGCTTTTCGAGCGCGACCTGTTCGGTTACCGCGACGGTGTGGCCGTCGACCTCGGTAGTTGGCAGATCCCAGGCGGGTTTTTCATATTCCTTGCCCAGCCGGTAAATCAATTCCCAGTTCGCGGCGATACGCTGCGAAATCGGGGTATAGGCCAATGGGCTATAGGGGCTGGAGAACAGTTGGGTGCCCCATTCGGCTGTCGCGACCAAAGGCGACAGCCATGTGCGTTGCATATCGTGCAGTTGATACAGCATCAGGGAACTCCCGGTTTTGATGGGCGCGCATGTCACGGCGCAACATTTGTTAAACAATGTACCGGGACATGCGGTGTGCGGGATACCATTTTATTGCAATGCAGCATCAACTTATAGGCAAAACGTTGGTTTTCAGCCCTAAATGAACATTGTTTACCAATAGTTCTCTACCGCCAGGTTGCCCGGCATGCCCCGGCGTGGAGCGCGAAAGCCACGATCCTGCAGGCGCGCACGCAAATCGGTCACCATCTGTGGGTTGCCGCACAGCATGACGCAGGCATGGTCGGGCTCGAGCTTCTCGCCCGCGGCCCGCTCGAGTTCTCCGTTGTCGAGCAGGGTCGTCAGGCGCTGATGCAGCAGGGTCGAGCCCGGCGCACGGGTCACCACGGGAATATAGTGAAGGCGGTCGGGATCTGCCGCAAAGTAGGGGGCAAACGCCTCGTTCTGGCCCAGGTCCTGTATTTCCTGGGCGTAGGCCAGTTCGTCGGGCGTGCGCACGCTGTGTACGAGGATCAGCCGGCCAAAGGATTCCCACACATGCAGGTCGTACAGGATGGACAGGAAAGGCGCGAGCCCGGTTCCGGACGCCAGCATCCACAGGCTGCGGGTATCGGCGACGTTATGGGTGAAGCGCTCGGTGGTCAGGAAGCCATAGGCAGTCTTGTCGACATAGATGCTGTCCCCGGCCTTGAGCGTTTCCAGCGTGCCGGTGAACAAGCCGCCGTCGACGACAATGGAAAAAAATTCCAGGTGTTCGTGATAGGAGGTCGACACCATGGAATAGGCGCGCCATACGATTTCGTCGCTGCCCTGGGGCTTGACCCCCAGGCGGGCGAACTGACCCGGCTCGAAACGAAAGCCCGTGTGGCGTGTGCAGCGGAACGAAAACAGCTTGCCGGGCACCCAGGTGTGCACGCAGGTAATCGTCTCGATCGTGTATTTCTCTTGCGCCATATATACGTCGATCAGCGCTCGAGGTACTGCAGCTTGTCGGGAACGTCGTTCCAGTCGTCGGCGTCGGGCAGCGGCGTCTTGGTGCGCGTGATGGCAGGCCAGTTCAATGACAGTTCGGCATTGAGCTCGAGGAATTTCGCCTGGTCCGGCGGCACGTCTTCTTCCGCGAAGATGGCGTTGGCAGGGCATTCGGGGATGCATACCGCGCAATCGATGCATTCGTCAGGGTCGATGGCCAGAAAATTCGGGCCTTCCCGAAAGCAGTCCACCGGACAGACATCGACGCAATCAGTGAATTTGCATTTAATGCAGTTTTCGGTGACAACGTGGGTCATGGTGCAGCTCCGGCTTTCACAAGATAGTTGGCAGCGCGCTTTGGCGCCAAACCCGTGATTTTACGCTGGCCTGGCATTTGGCGCATTGATAACCCTGCGCGTCAAGGGGTAGCGTTGGGGCGCAATTGGCGAAGTGCGCAATATCCGCTGTGCTATGGTTTACGGTTACGCCTTCGCGCGACGCTTGCCGCTCATACTCGATATTCAGAAAAAATCATGCGCAATACTTTGTCTACGCTGAAAAAAATTGTCGCCAGCGGGCGTAAGCTCGCCATGCTTACCTGCTACGACGCGGGCTTTGCCCGGGCCATGGATAGTGCCGGCGTCGATTGCCTGCTGGTGGGCGATTCGCTGGGTATGGTCGTGCAGGGCCATGATTCGACCCTGCCGGTCACGGTGGACGACATCGCCTATCACACAGGCTGCATCGCGCGCGGGTCCAGCCGGCCCTGGCTGGTGGCCGACATGCCTTTTGGCAGCTACAACGAAGGCCCTGTGCAGGCGCTGCGTACCGCCGTGCGCCTGATGCAGGCCGGCGCGCAGATGGTGAAGTTCGAGGGCGGTGCCGAGCTTGCCGATTCCGTGCGGCTGCTGGTGCAAAGCGGCATTCCCGTGTGCGGCCATATCGGGCTGCTACCGCAGCAGGTACATGCCATGGGCGGGTTCAGGGTGCAGGGCAAAGAGCAGGTCGACGCCGACCGCATCGTGGCCGACGCCCTGGCGCTCGAGGCCGCGGGGGCCGCCATGCTGGTGATCGAGGGTGTGCCCGAGCCCGTTGCCCGGCGCGTATGCGAAGCCACCAAGCTCATCACCATAGGCATAGGCGCCAGCGTAGCCTGCAGCGGCCAGGTGCTGGTCATGCACGATATGCTGGGCCTGACCCAGTCGCCTGCCCGCTTCGTCAAGGATTTCACCAAGGGGTTGGCGGCAGACGATGCCGCCGGCGGCAGCATGATGGACCGCGCGCTGCGCCGCTATGTGCAGGAAGTCGGCGAAGGCCGTTTTCCTGAAGCCGCGCATGTATATGGCCTGGCCGCCGGCAACGAGTCGGCTGCCTATGGCAACAACCCGGCGCCCGGCGCCAAGGCGGGCAGTTGAGGTGCGCTGGACTCCTGTTCATTTTCGAGCGATGAAGGCCGCGTCATGATCATTACCTCGTTGCTCGATACCGACCTGTACAAGTTCAGCATGATGCAGGTCGTGCTGCATCACTTTCCCGCCGCCCAGGTGGAATACCGCTACAAATGCCGGAATCCCGGGGTGAACATGCTGCCGTATCTCGACGAGATCCGGGCCGAAGTGCACCAGCTTTGCCAATTGCGTTTCCAGGACGACGAGCTGGCATACCTGCGCAGCCTGCGCTTCATCAAGAGCGACTTCATCGATTTCCTGGGTTTGTTCCATTTGCCCGAGGACTGCATCAGCATCACGCCATCAGAAGTTGAAGGCGAGCTCGAAATCGTCGTGAAAGGGGCCTGGCTGCACACGATCCTGTTCGAGATCCCGGTACTGTCCATCGTCAACGAGGTGTATTTCCGCCACAACTGCAAGCGCCCCGATTGGGATGAAGCGCGCCGACGGCTGAACGAGAAGATCGACCTGGTGCGCAACGACCCCGAGCTTGAGCATTTCCGGGTTGCCGATTATGGCGGGCGCAGGCGCTTCTCGAAGGTCTGGCACCGGGAAGTGCTCGAGGCCCTGATCGCGCGCATGGGGCAGAACTTTACGGGCACCAGCAACGTTTACTTTGCCATGCAGTACGGCATCAGGCCCCTGGGCACCATGGGCCACGAGTACTTGCAGGCTTGCCAGGGTCTGGGGCCGCGTCTGCGTGATTCGCAGATATTCGCCCTTGAAACTTGGGCGCGGGAATACCGCGGCGACCTGGGCATCGCCTTGTCCGACGTCTACGGGCTCGACGCTTTCCTGCGTGATTTCGACATGTATTTCTGCAAGCTCTTTGACGGGGCCCGGCACGATTCCGGCGACCCTTTCATCTGGGGCGAACGCATGCTCGAGCACTACCGCATCAACCGGGTCGACCCACGCACCAAGACCCTGGTGTTCTCCGACGGCCTGACCTTTCCTTTGGCCATCGAGTTGGCCAAGCGTTTTCTGGGGCGCTGCCAGGTGGCCTTTGGCATAGGCACGAACCTGACCAACGATGTGGGCTGCACGCCTTTGCAGATCGTGATGAAGATGGTGCGATGCAATGGCCAGCCAGTGGCCAAGGTTTCCGATACCCCTGAAAAAACCATGTGCGACGACCCTGCCTACCTGGCGTATTTGCGCCAGGTGTTCGAGATCGGCTAAGGGAAAAACACCAGGCCGAACCGGGCAGGGGCCAAATATTTGCTGCACTTGGTAGAATGGTTGGTTTTACTTGCAGCGAGCATTTCGCCACCGTGATCTCCACTAATAATCTCACCATCCAGTTCGGCCCCAAACCCCTTTTCGAGAACATCTCGGTTAAGTTCGGCGAGGGCAACCGCTACGGCCTTATCGGCGCCAACGGCAGCGGTAAGTCGACCCTGATGAAGATCATCGGCGGCGACCTCGAATCCTCGTCAGGCAACGTCGCGCTCGAGCCCCACACCCGCCTGGGCAAGTTGCGCCAGGATCAATTCGCCTTCGAGGACCTGCGCGTACTCGACGTGGTGCTCATGGGCCACGCCGAAATGTGGCAGGCCATGACAGAACGCGATGCGATCTACGCCAACGCCGATGCCACCGAAGACGACTACATGCGGGCCGCCGAACTCGAAGCCAAGTTCGCCGAGTACGATGGCTATACGGCTGAATCCCGGGCGGGCGAGCTTTTGCTGGGCCTGGAATTCCCGGTCGACCAGCACACGCTGCCCATGAGCGAAATCGCGCCGGGCTGGAAGCTGCGCGTGCTACTGGCACAGGCGCTGTTCTCGAACCCCGATGTCCTGCTGCTGGACGAACCCACCAACAACCTGGATATCAACACCATACGCTGGCTTGAAGGGGTGCTTAACCAGTACCGCTCCACGATGATCATCATCAGCCACGATCGACACTTCCTGAACCAGGTCTGCACCCACATGGCCGACCTGGACTACGGCACGCTGAACGTCTATCCCGGCACCTACGACGAATACATGCTGGCGTCGTCGCAGGCCCGCGAGCGGCAATTGGCCGCCAACGCCAAGGCCAAGGACCGTGTCCTGGAGCTGCAGGACTTCGCGCGCCGCTTCTCGGCGAACAAGTCCAAGGCCCGCCAGGCGACGTCGCGCCTCAAGCAGGTCGACAAGATCAAGGCCGAGATGGTGGTGGTCAAGCCGTCGTCGCGCCAGAACCCCTACATGCGGTTCGAGCAAAACAAGGTCATGCACCGCCAGGCGGTGGAGATCGAGGCAATCAGCAAAGCCTACGATGCCCCCGTCATCAACAAGTTTTCGGCGATGGTCGAGGCTGGCGAGAAAATCGCCATCATCGGCGCCAACGGCGTGGGCAAGACCACCTTGCTGCGCATGCTGGCGGGCAATTTGAACCCGGACAGCGGACAGATCAAATGGTCGGACAACGCTGACCTGGGCTATATGGCGCAGGACGTTTCCGGCGAATTCACCAAAGGCGACAACTTGTTCGACTGGATGTCGCAATGGAGCCAGCCGGGCGACGAAGACCAGGCCATCCGGTCGGTGCTGGGTCGCTTGCTGTTCTCGAGCGATGATCTGCCCAAGAAACCATCGGTACTGTCGGGTGGGGAAAAGAACCGCATGATGTTTGGCCGCCTGATGCTGGGCCGCCATAACGTGTTGCTGATGGACGAGCCAACCAACCACCTGGACATGGAATCCATCGAGTCCCTGCAGTTCGCGCTGGAAAAGTTCGGCGGCACGCTGTTTTTCGTTTCGCACGACCGGGAATTCGTGTCCGGCCTGGCCACGCGAATAATCGAGATTCTGCCCAACGGCGAAATCAACGACTACAAGGGTGGCTACGAAGACTACCTCGCCTCGCGTGGCATCGAAGGTTAACGGCATGACGCTCACTGCAACAAGCTCGCTGGAAAGCTGGTTGGGCTATCTGGAGTCCATCCATGCCAAGCCTATAGATCTGGGGCTGGAGCGTGTGCGCGAAGTCGCGCAGCGCATGAAGCTCGAGCTGTCCTGCGTCACGATCGTGGTGGCCGGCACCAACGGCAAGGGGTCTACCTGCGCCATGATCGAAGGCATCCTGCTGGCCGCTGGCTACAAGGTGGGGCTCTATACCTCGCCGCACCTGGTCGACTTCAACGAGCGCGCGCGCGTCAATGGCCAGATGGCCAGCGACGCCGATCTCACCCGTCATTTCGCGGCGGTCGAGGCCGCGCGCGGCGACGTTTCCCTGACTTATTTCGAATTCACGACGCTGGCGGTCATGGCGCTGTTTGCCGAAAGCGGGCTTGACGCTGCCGTGCTCGAAGTGGGGCTGGGCGGGCGGCTGGATGCGGTCAACATCATCGACGCCGACTGCTCGGTGGTCACCAGTGTCGACATCGATCACGTCGATTGGCTGGGCGATACGCGCGAAAAAATCGGCCTGGAAAAAGCCCACGTCTTTCGCGCCGGCCGTCCCGCGATCTGCGCCGATCCGGTGCCGCCGGAGTCCCTGGTGGCATACGCCGCGGAAATCGGCGCAGACCTCTGGCTGTTCAGCCGCGATTTCAATTATTCCGGTGATCGCCAGCAGTGGAACTATGGGGGTCGCAGCCGACGCCGCAATGCGCTGGCCTATCCCGCGTTGCGCGGTGCCAACCAGCTGCTGAACGCGTCCGCGGCGCTGGCCGCACTGGAAGCCCTGGAACAACGCCTGCCGGTGCCGCAGCAGGCCGTGCGCCTGGGCTTGCTGCAGGCGGCCCTGCCGGGACGTTTTCAGATCGTGCCGGGCCAGCCCACGCTTATCCTGGATGTAGCGCACAATCCGCATGCGGCATCGGTGCTGGCGCAAAACCTCGACAACATGGGGTTCTTCCCTTACACCCATGCAGTGTTCGGGATGCTCAACGACAAGGATGTCGACGCCGTCATCGCCCGCATGGGTGATCGCATCGATCACTGGTACTGCGCAAGCCTGCCCAGCACACGCGGCCTGGCGGGCCAGGCGCTGGCCGAAAGGGTGCGCGCTGCCGGCCATCAGGACAATCCGCCCGAAAGTTCAGTAACGGTATGTACCGACCCGGCCGATGCGCTTGCAAAAGCTCGGGAAAGAGCAGGCGAGGGTGATAGAATCGTAGTCTTTGGCTCGTTTCTGACAGTGGCTGGGGTTTTGTCGCATGGGATTCTTTACGCGCAACCAAAAGGGTGACGCAGAGGCCGCAGGTCAGCCGTCCCGGCAGGGACAGGCTGACACGCAGCAGGCATTCACCCGACGTAAGTCTGCAGCGGGCAACCGCGACGAAGCGGCCGACGATTTACGTCGCCGCGCTCGTCGTCGCCTGGTCGGTGCAATAGCCATGGTTCTGGCTGCAGTCATCGTGCTGCCCATGGTGCTGGATTCCGAGCGCGAATCGCTGCCGGATAACGTTGCTATCCAGATTCCGGGGCAGAACACGCCGTTCCAGCCCAACCTGACCGCAGGCGCACCCGCGCAGCCCGGCACGAATGGGGTAGGCACGCCGGCTCCGGTCACGCCCGCGGCGCCAGCCGGGAACATGCCCGCGGCTGAAACCAATCCGCGCCTGCCGGCCAGCATCGCCACGATTACGCCCTTGCCGTCAACCGGCGCGGCAGTCCCGCCCACCGAGCCGGTTCCGGCCAAGCCCGCGCCGGCCAAGCCGGTAGCCGTGCCCAAACCGACAGCGCCGACGGCGCCTCCCGCTCCTCGCACTCCACCGCCCAATGCGGCGGCCGTACAGAAAGAGGCCGAAGCCGCGCGCGCCTTGGCCTTGCTGCAAGGCAAGCCCGCACCGGCCGCCCGTTCGGCCTCGTCTGCGTCGGCGGCGCCCAGCCGCTATGCGGTGCAGGTCGTGGCAGTACGCTCGCGCGAAGGGGCCGACAGCTTGCTGTCCACGTTGCGCGGCGCCGGTCTTGCCGCCTATATCGAAACCATCAAGACACCTGATGGACAGGTCCACCGCGTTCGCCTGGGCCCGTTCAACTCGAAAAGCCAGGCTGAAAGCGCGCAGGCCAAGCTGCGCGGATTGCCTGGCGGCTACAACGGAAGCCTGGTGCCACTGTGACAGGATTCGACTTCGTGATGCTGGCCATTTTGCTGGCATCCATGGTCGTGAGCATGATGCGCGGACTGGTACGTGAAGTCCTGTCCCTGGTCGCCTTTGCCGCGGCCTTTATATCGGCAGTCTGGTGGGGGCCTTGGGGATACGAGGCCCTGACCCCATATATCGAGACCAGTCTGCTGCGCATGGCGGTCGCATACCTGGGCGTGTTCGTTGCCGTCCTGCTGATCGTGGGCACGATCAACCTGGCCTTGGGCACGCTGATCAAGTCCACCGGTCTTGCTCCGGCCGATAGAGGGCTGGGCGCAATGTTCGGCCTGGCCCGAGGATTGCTGATCATCATCATCCTGGTGGTGGCGGCCGGATACACGCCTTTGCCAGCACAGTCGTGGTGGCAGCAAGCCATGTTTTCGCCGCTTTCCGAGCAGGTTATCGTCAGCCTCAAGCAGCAACTGCCGCAGGACGTGGGACGATGGATTCCATACCCCTACCAGGAGGCCCAGGCGGGGCGCCTGCCCGGCAGTTTCACGCCGGACGGCATGTCGCCGGCATTGCCTCTAGGTGTCGCAAAGCAGTAAAAACCAAATTGAAGTGCGTTAGTTGCCCTGGTGGCTAGCGTTTTGAAGTCGGGTCTGCGTCAAGGTTACAGTGCGACGACGCAGACGTTTCGCGTTTATCCGCCTGCGGGCGGGCATAAGGTTTACAGCCATTCATGTGTGGAATCGTTGGGGTCGTGGCGCAAGCGCCGGTTAATCAACTGCTTTACGACAGCTTGCTGCTGTTGCAACACCGCGGCCAGGATGCCGCCGGCATTGCGACGGCGCACGGCAATGTGTTTAGCACCTATCGTGCACGCGGCCAGGTCCGTGACGTGTTCCGCACGCGCAATATGCGTTCGTTGCCGGGCAATTGCGGCATCGGTCAGGTGCGCTACCCCACCGCGGGTTCCAGCGAGAATGAAGACGAATCCCAGCCTTTGTACGTCAATGCGCCTTTTGGCATCACATTTGCGCACAACGGCAACCTGACCAACCACGAGGCCCTGCGCAAGGAACTCTTCCAGATCGATCGCCGCCACATCAATACCAATTCGGATTCCGAGGTATTGCTCAATGTGCTCGCGCACGAACTGCAGCAGGCCGCCAACGGCGTGTCGCTGGATGAAGATGCCCTGTTTCGCGCGGTAGCCCAGGTGCATCGCCGCGTGCGTGGCGCTTATGCGGTGGTCGCGCACATCGCCGGCTACGGCATGCTGGCATTCCGTGACCCATTCGGCATCCGTCCGTTGGTCATGGGGGTCGCGCATACCGAAAATGGCACGGAATGGATGGTGGCCTCGGAATCGGTGGCACTGGAAGGCACCGGTTTTGCCTTCAACCGCGATGTGCAACCTGGTGAAGCCGTATTCATCTCGCTCGACGGCAAGATGGCGGCGCGCCAGTGCGCCGAAAACCCGCAGCTCAACCCCTGCGTGTTCGAATACGTCTACCTGGCGCGTCCTGATTCGTTGATGGATGGCGTGTCGGTATACAGCGCTCGCCTGCGCATGGGTGAGTACCTGGCCGACAAACTGGCCCGCGAACTGCGCCTGGGCGATGTCGATGTCGTCATGCCCATCCCGGATTCGGCACGCCCGGCGGCCATGCAGCTGGCTTCGCGCCTGAACCTGGACTACCGCGAAGGGTTTATCAAGAACCGCTACGTTGGCCGTACCTTCATCATGCCCGGCCAGGCCGTGCGCAAGAAGTCGGTTCGCCAGAAGCTCAACGCCATCGGCGTCGAGTTCAAGGGCAAGAATGTGCTGCTCGTGGACGATTCCATCGTGCGCGGCACCACCAGCGGTGAAATCGTCGATATGGCACGTGCGGCTGGCGCCAACAAGGTGTTCTTCGCTTCGGCGGCGCCTCCGGTACGCTACCCCAACGTGTATGGCATCGATATGCCTACCCGCGGCGAGCTGATCGCACACGACCGCACGGTGGAAGAAGTCGGGCGCATCATTGGCGCCGATGCACTGGTGTACCAGGACATCGAAGCCATGAAGGGCGCCATCAGCGACATGAATCCGGCACTGACGGATTTCGAGGCTTCATGCTTCGATGGGCGCTATATCACGGGCGACGTCACCCCTGAACTGCTCATGCGTGTCGAGACCGCACGCAACAACGCATAAGCTAATGTCTAATTAGTATTTTGTCTGCCGCAGCGTAGTTCTTAGAATTTTAAGTAATTATACGCAGCGGCAGATGAGCTCCTTGAACTCCTGCCCGGTGGTCTGCGTTTTTGATTCTCTTCAAAACGGGCAGGTGTATGTATCTCTACGATCCGGTCGACCAGCAGCTGGTTGATCAACGTGTCGAGCAGTTTCGCGATCAGACCCAGCGTTTTTTAAGCGGCGAACTGAGCGACGACGATTTTCGTCCGCTGCGCCTGCAAAACGGCCTGTACATCCAGCGCCATGCGCCGATGCTGCGCATTGCCATCCCGTATGGCATTTTGGCCAGCCGCCAGCTGCGTACGCTGGCCGGTATCGCCCGCAAGTGGGACCGTGGCTACGGCCACTTCAGCACCCGCCAGAACATGCAGCTGAACTGGCCCGAGCTGCAGAACGTGCCCGACATCCTGGCGGAATTGGCCACGGTGCAGATGCACTCGATCCAGACCAGCGGCAACTGCATACGCAACACCACCACCGATCACTTTGCCGGTGTGGCGCCCGACGAGATCGTGAACCCCATCGTCTGGTGCGAAATCATCCGCCAGTGGTCCACGCTGCACCCGGAATTCGCCTTTCTGCCGCGCAAGTTCAAGATTGCCGTTAGTGGGGCAACGCACGATCGCGCCGCGGTTGGCGTGCACGACATCGGTTTGCAGGCGGTGCTGAACGAGGCCGGCTCGCTGGGCTTTCATGTGTGGGTGGGTGGCGGCCTTGGCCGCACGCCCGTACTGGGCAGCCTTATCCGCAAGTTCGTGCCGTGGCAGCACCTGCTGACCTACCTTGAGGCGATCCTGCGGGTATACAACCTGCATGGCCGGCGTGACAACAAATACAAGGCGCGCATCAAAATCCTGGTTCGGGAAATCACGCCCAAGGTATTTGCCGAGCAGGTAGATGCCGAGTGGGAGCATTTACGCGATGGCCCGGCCACCCTGGATCAGAAGCGTGTCGATGAGATCGCTGGTCGCTTCACGGTGGCCGCCTATGTGCAACCGGCGCCAAGCGACAATGTGGATGCGCTGGTCAAGGCCGACCCCAGGTTCGCGCGCTGGCTGCGCACCAACGTGCATTCGCACAAAGTCGAGGGCTATGCCGCGGTGACGGCATCGCTCAAAGCCAGTGGCTTGCCGCCGGGCGACATCACCTCGGACCAAATGGAAGCCCTGGCCGACCTGGCCGACAGCTACAGTTTTGGCGAGATGCGTGTCACGCATGAGCAGAACGTGGTGCTGGCCGATGTCCAGCGCGCCCAGTTGCATACGCTGTGGCAGGCGCTGGATGCGCTCGGCCTGGCGACGCCCAACATCGGCATGCTGACCAACATTATTTGCTGCCCCGGCGGGGATTTTTGCTCGCTGGCCAACGCGGTGGCGATACCGGTGGCCGAAGCCATTCAGGGTCGCTTTGAAGACCTGGACTACCTGTACGACGTGGGCGAGCTCGATCTGAATATCTCGGGTTGCATCAACTCCTGTGGCCACCACCATGTAGGCCATATCGGCATCCTTGGCGTGGACAAGGGTGGCGAGGAATGGTATCAGGTGACGCTGGGCGGGCGCCAAAGCGCCAGTCCCGGCAAAGCCTTTGATTATGAAGATGCCGAGTTCCCCAAAGGGGGAGGCGGAGCAGCCATCGGCCGCATCATCGGTCGCTCGTTTTCGCGCGGGCAGGTGCCCGATGTGGTCGAGCAACTGGTGAAAACCTATCTGCAGATCCGTGACAGTGATGCTGAACGTTTCATCGACGTGGTCGAGCGCGTAGGCCTGGATCCCTTCAAGGCCGATGTCTACGGTACCGAAAAACCGACCGCCCGCCGCCGCGAAGAGGAGCTCGCCAATGTCTGAGCAAAATGTGACTACCGCCACAGCCGGCCCCCTGTACAACATACGCCAAAGCCATATCGGCGAAGACCATTGGCAGCGTTTCGTTCCCGACGCATCGGCAGACCTGCCGCAGTCGGGCGCCTGGCTGGTGCCCCAGGCGTTCTGGCTGGAACACGCCGATGCCCTGCGGGCTCAGAATATCTCGGTTGGCGTGCTGATCGAACCCGCCGACGATGCCGTCCTGTTGGCGGGTAAGCTCGACGGCGTGGCCCTGGTTGCGGTGGATTTTCCGGCGTTTACCGACGGTCGCGGTTTTTCCAGTGGCTACCTGGTTCGTTCACGCCTGAATTGGCGTGGCGAGTTGCGTGCGGTGGGCGATGTCTTGATCGATACCGTGCACTACCTTGCCCGTTGCGGTTTTGACAGTTTTACGCTCAAGCCGGGCCATAACGCCGAGCATGCCTTGCGGCAGTTCAGGGCCTTCAGCGTGCATTATCAGGCCCAGTATGCCGACCCGGCAGGTGCGTTGGCAGCATGAACCACACTCCCGTTGTCCATCTGGTGGGGGCCGGCCCCGGCGCGGCCGACCTGCTGACGCTGCGTGCGGCGCGTTTGTTGGCCGGTGCCGATATTGTCCTGCATGACGCCCTGGTAGGTGCCGACGTGCTTGCCATGGCACCACAAGCCAGGCTGGTGGCGGTCGGCAAGCGTTGTGGCCGCCTGTCCAGTGCGCAGGCCTTCATCAACAAGCAATTGATAGACGCTGCTCGCCGCTATCCCAACGTGGTTCGCCTCAAGGGCGGCGATCCCATGCTGTTCGGCCGGGCGCAGGAAGAGATCGAAAGCCTGGTTGCGGCTGGCGTCTCGGTTCAGGTGGTGCCTGGCATCAGCGCCGCGTTTGGCGCCGCCTCGGCCATGCAGCAGTCGCTAACCGAGCGCGGCAAGAGCCGCAGCGTGACCTTCCTGACGCCAGCCGTCGGGCAGGGTGAAGGCGGGCACGATTGGGCCAGAGCGGCCGTGGGTGCGGATACAGCCGTGCTGTACATGGCCAGCCGGCAGGCGCAAACCATTTCCGACGGGCTGGTCGCGGCGGGTATTCCGGCCCAGCGGCCGGCCGTGCTGATAGAAAGCGCCACCTTGCCCATGGAAAAAATCGTGGTAACGACCGTGGCGGGCTTGGCGCAAGCTGCCGCCCAGCTTGGCGATGGCCCGGCGTTGATGTTGATTGGCGATGTCTATTCAGGCATGGCCCAGCGCAACCAACTGCAGGAACAGGCCAGTTACCTGATGGGGGCCGCCTGAGCCCGGCCAGCAACGGCC
>JBEBVZ010000059.1:0-25941 GCA_040392445.1 Verticiella sediminum | reverse complement strand
GGAATAGACAGGAAAATGACGATGAAATACCGCCAGAAAAACCTTCTTTTATCCTGTGCCAGGAAAAGCATGATGACGAAGTCCAGCAAGAAATAGCCACAAATCCAGAATTGGATCGTCAGGTAGACGGAACTGCCAAAAGGATCTGATGAAAGCTCCCCGAAGAAAGTTTCCATGGAAATGCAAATGATCAACACCACCGTCAAGATGATGGTCAGCGCATTCATGGCTTTCTCTACGCCACTTAAGCAATCATTTTTACGGTTTATATAGGATGTCATAGAGCATCTGAATCACGGCCAGCGCCTGCACGGCGCTCGCCCAATTTTAAATCAGGCAAGTGTGCTTTTGTATATCTTGCCGTCCTTCATGATCAAACGCAGATTGGTGTCTGGATCGGTCAGGAAATCAAGACTCACAGTGGGATCGCCGTCGGCCACCAAGATATCGGCCAGTGAACCGGGAGCAATGGTTCCCAGCCCACCTTCGTATGGATTGCGTAACCCCGACATCATTAAAAGCTGGCCGTTCTGGCCAGTGGCCATTCGCAGCAAATCCAGCGGCTGATAAAAGCGCGTCAGCTTGGCCAGCATGCGCCCGTGATTCGGCAGATTCTGGGGGGTGAACAAAATATCGGTGCCCCAGGCAGTATGGATGTTGAATTTCTGGGCCATCTCGTAGGCTTTGACAGTGCCTTCGGCCACTCGCAATTGATTTGCCCTGGCCGCTGGATCGGCCAGCTTGTTCGCATCCTCGTCCGCCAGGAAGGGCTGCAGGCTCCACCAGATGCCCTTGTCCGCCATCATGCGAACGACCTCTTCATCGGCCAGTTGCCCATGCTCAATAGAGCGCACACCGGCCCGAACCGCGCGCTCAATACCTTTGGCTGTATAGACATGCACCATAACGTAGGTGCCCCAATCACTTGCAGCGGCCACGCCAGCTCGTAATTCCGCTTCGGTGAACTGCAAGCTATCAAGGGGATCATAGGGTGAGGTCACGCCCCCTCCCGCCATTAGCTTTATCTGCGACGCGCCTAGCATCAGCTCTTCGCGTGCGCGACGCAACACTTCGGGCTCTCCATCGGCAATGGATGAAACACCTGCACGCATGGTGTGGGTAATGTCGCCGTCAGCGCGCGGGATCTCGTAGCGCATGCGGAAATCGCCATGGCCCGAGGTTTGCGTAATCATGGCGCCCGACGGATAGATGCGCGGCCCGTGGGTAAGGCCTTCGTCGATTGCGCGTTTCAGCGCAAAGCTGGGGCCGCCCGCATCGCGCGTGGTGGTAAAGCCGCGCATCAGGGTACGCTGGGCTTCGTGAGCAGCCACCAAATGGATGTAAGGCACTTCCGCTGTCATTGCTTGCATTTGCGTCAGGCCGCACAACGTCGAGTGCCAGTGGGCATCGATCAAGCCTGGCATAACCAGCCGCCCGCCGCAATCGATGATTTCCACGTCGCCTAGCGCCTCGCCTGCCGCAGGCAAGTCCACGACCTTATTACCCTCTATCCGTACGTTCCTGCCTTCCGTAACTGTGCTTGTGATGCCGTCGAACAGCCGCAGATTCGTCAGCAATAGGGGGCGTGTCGAAATCTTTGGTTGTTGCGCAAAAGCACTATCTGACTTGAACCCCATAAAAGGCAGCATCGCGGCCGCCGTGCCGCCCAGAAACATGCGGCGCGTTTCATCGGCGGACACCCGCCGCAGAAACGACCGCATCACGGGGCTGGCGCACTTGCAGCCGCAAGTAGCCGAATGTATCTGTCTGAAAGGCACATAACGCTGAGACTGTCCGCTACCTAAATTGAGTTGTTGCATATTGCTCCCATTTTTTCAAGGTTCCGCTGTCGCGTGGTAATCCCCCCATTTTCAGCAGTAAGCGGCAGTAGAACGAGCTAACGGGGTTAACTGGCGATTGCCCAGTTTCTGTTTTAGGGTGATGCCGCCCAACGCCATGTTGGGCCTTTCATTGTTGTAGCTCCAGAGCCAGTGGGGCGCGCCGAGCTGAACTTCCTGCAGGCTACCAAACAGGTTTTGCGCCAGCCAATCATAACGGACGGTGCGGTTATAACGCTCGACGTAGGCATTCTGTTGAGGATTCCCAGGCAGCGTATGAATGAGGGTAATACGTCGCTTGGTAGCCCATTCCAACATCGTTTGACCGATGAGTTCGGGACCGTTGTCGCAGCGGATGTTTTTCGGTGCGCCGCGCCACTCGATGATCTGATCCAGGGCACGGATTACACGCTCGGCAGGCAAGGAGAAGTCCACCTCAATACCCAGGCCTTCGCGGTTGTAGTCATCCACCACGTTGAGCAGCCGAAATGGAGGTATCCATGCCGCCGTGCTTTGCGCGCCACTTGTAAAACGAGGCGCTGCTCATGCCGTGTTTGCGGCACAGCTCAGATGCCGGTGTGCCGGCTTCAGCTTACTTGAGGATGGCCATGATCTGGCTGTCGGTGTAACGGGACGTCTTCATGGCGAATTTCCAAGGTTCGGGAAATTCTACTTTGGCTCACTGCGGATAGATGGGGGGATTACCGCAGCACACGGCGCAGCCAGGTGTACGGCTCCAGGCCGTTGCCTTTGGCGGTCTGAACCAGCGAATAAATAACGGCACTGGCATGCGCACCGGCCTAGATGTCTGCGTCAAGACCGCCCTGTGGAACAGCGGCGGCCTTGACGTTGAACTCGTCACTTCTATCGAATGCGCCAAATATATCAAGGTTGGAGATGGTTCCCGCTTAAACACGATGCACTCTAGCCGCCCCGATGCTCATACCCGTCGGCGCGCATGCTCCGTTGTTTCAAAAGCGTCTTGAGAGCGTCGATTTTCTGAGTATCCCACTCTACACCACCGGTAACTTCCAGCCATGCATTCAGGTAGTGTTCGGGGGCGAAAACATGGCCGTATCCCATCGGTACGGTGTCCGCCAGAGGCATATCGATGAGCAGTTGGAGCATGCTGACAACGGGGTACCACCGAAGCAAGGGGGATACGTCAGGCGCACGCGGAGATTTCATCCAGTCCGCTTCGCGATAGAGAAGACTCTTGTCGAAGAATGTAATCGCATCACTACCATATTGCAGATAGACGAAGCGCAGGTTGCCCCATGGCGCGGCATTGCCTTCCGGCGTTCCATATTGGTTCATAAAACGTACAAACCGCCCATCCTGAAAAATGGGTAGCCATTCGCTAGAACCCGCATCACGACTATTCGTCAGCGAGCGCCATTTCGTACTTGCGAAGGGTGGGCCGCTCCACACTGCTCCATCGATTGGAGCCCCCAGAATATCGAAGAAAGTGAACGAACGTTGCGAGTTGAGCGCACCAAGACTTAGCCCGTGAAGATACAGTTTTGGCCGGTGTTCTGCAGGCAATTTTTTCCAGTGATCATAAATCACCCGAAACAAGGCTTCCGCCGAAGCGCGTCCGTTTTCAGGTTGAAACAACAGTGAAAGAGGGCTGTTCAAATAGGAATATTGCAGCGCGACACTGGCGACATTGCCATCAAGCAGAAACTCAAGGCCATCTATTGCTGATGGGTCGACCCAGCCCGTACCGGTCGGCGTAATGATAACCAGTGCATGACGCTCGAACGCATTTAACGAGATCAGTTCTTCGAGCAATAAGGTTGCCCTTTCCTCGGGCGATTCAGCTATTTGTAAGCCAGCATATAGCCGGATAGGCTCAAACGACTTTTGCTGCGTAAAAGCGGTGATTTCCTCCGCCCTTGGCCCCGATGCCACGAATTCTCTGCCTGCTCGCCCCAATTTGCGCCATTCAAGTTTCGACAAAGGGTTGCCCGCCCGTTCTGCGATAAGCGGTTGCGGGCGATCTGGCTCCAACAGTGCATCAAATCGTTGGAAGGAGCTATCCAAAAGGCGGAATGTGTACTCCACAAGCACGCCGTTTGCGATAGTAAACGTAAGGGCGATCGTAATCATTGCCCCGGCCACAATGGAAATTCTGCGTGGGAAACGGTTGTAGAACTTACCCGCGATGAATCGGCCCAGGACGATCAGTCCTCGCGTAATAAAAAGGAGAATAAAAAAGCATAAAATGGCGACAAGCGTGACGCTAAAAGGATAGGCGCTGTCAACGGAATCCATGCCAACAGCATGGCGTACAGAATTTTGCCAGCTTGCAGAGTGGTAGAGCGCCAAAAGCGTAACTGCGAGAACAATCGCGCTAATCAACGGTTTTACAAACTTCAAAAGTCGCCGATCAAGTCCCGGCAACTCCAGATAGCGCCACAGACTGCTCAGAATGACGCCAATGCCATATCCAGCACCGAAGGCAATTCCGGCGAGTACGCCCTGAGTCTCAAAATTACGGGGTATCAGGCTCGGCGTGAAAGAGGCGGCAAAGAAGAGAGAGCCAATGATAAGACCAAAGCGACAGAAAGACGCTCGTAAACCGTATGGATTTTTAGTCATTTTTAACTATTGTCGTTTTATTTTTGATTATCGATGCGGTATGGCGCCGCTATGTAATTGAGCCTGCTTCCTGAGAGGCCTACTCGCTGCTCATCCTCGCAAGAGTGTTTTTAACGATATGGCCATCCTTCATGATGACCAGAAGGTTCTTCGCGGGGTCTGAAAGCAGCTCGATCCGGGCAATCGGGTCACCATCGACCAGAATCAGGTCTGCAAGCGCTCCGACTTCGACGACGCCGAGCCTGCCGGGATAGGGATTGCGCCTGTCAGAGAGCGCCAATAATTCGGCATTGTCCGCGGTTGCCATCTTCAGCACCTCGGCTGACGTGTACCACCGGGTCATGGTTTCGAGTTGAGATCCTTGCCGTGCGGCACGCGCGGCATCGAATAGGATGTCGGTGCCGAACGCGACCTTCACGCCATACTTTCGCGCCAGCTCGTATGCCCTGTCGGTGCCGGCGTGGATCTCGGCCGCGCTCGCCTGTCGGTCAGCATCCGCATGCTGGTTCGAATTTTCATCGCCGACAAATGGCTGGAGGCTCCACCATGTGCCTTTTTCCGCCATGAGCTTGACGGCGGCTTCATCGGCGAGCTGGCCGTGGTCGATGACTTTTGCACCGGCTTTGATCGCGTTGCGTATCGCCTCCGGCGTATAGGCATGAACCGTCACATAGGTGCCCCAGTTTGCCGCCGCCTCGACTGCTGCGCGGATTTCGTCAACGCTCAATTGGAATGTATCGATCGGTCCAAAGGGCGACGATACGCCACCGCTGACGGTCAGCTTGATCTGGCTGGCCCCTTGCAACAATTGTTCCCGGGTGCGCTTGCGAACTTCGTCTGGCGAATCGACGATTGCCGACATGCCCATGCGCTCCGGGTAGCTCAGGACGCCGGGCGTCGCCGGTAGATCGGAAATCATGCGGAAGTCGCCGTGGCCTCCGGTCTGCGAGATCATCGCTCCAGACGGCCAGATGCGCGGCCCGGATATCACGCCTCTGTCGATCGCCATCTTGAGGCCGAATGCCGGCCCACCCAGATCGCGAACACTGGTGAAGCCGCGCATGAGTGTCGCCTCGGCTTCTGCTCCCGCCAGCAACGTGATGAGGGGAAACGGCGCAGTGGACACCATCGTCATTGAAGGCCGGACCATAAATGTATGCCAATGCGCATCGATAAGTCCGGGCATCAGCGTCCGACCCCCGCCCATGATCCGTGTCGCCCTTATATCCGTACTGATCGGTTCAGCCGAGATCATCGCGATCTGGTTTCCTTCGATGAGCACGTTCATGGGCTCAGTCAAGGCAGTACCGTTAAAAATGCGCACATTGTCGAAGACGACTGCACCCGCTGGGGTCTGAGCCTGCACCGGAAAAGCCAAGAAAAGCCCTAGCGCGATGATGGTGAGCAAAGTGCCTAATCTGTTAACCATATTTTTTTCTTGGCGCCGAATATTCGATGCAGTTGTTATGGAGAAATTTCAAACCGCATCCTATACTGGTTTGGAAACCGCCTCAAGCCTACCGGCAAACCTCCAATACAGACGACGCTGTTAAGTGACTTCGTCATGCCGTGCTGCTCGAGTTGCCTGTGGCGATGGCGCATACCAGTATCGCAACGGCTCTTGGAATCTAGATTGAATTTCTGTGCAAGGCATGGCATTTTTTATGGTATTGCTGTTGTGAATGCCTGCTGTAACTACGAAAATAAAGACTTTTTTCTTGCTGTATACAATGGAGTGGGAGTGATTTTCACTCTAGCAAAGCCTAGTGGCACCTGGCGGTTGCTTCATATAAAGCCCTGATAAGTCAGGGCTTTGTTGCATTTTGGCTGGCAACGGCTAGCAATCGTTGGCTCTAAGTAGCGGCGCCATCTCGCGAAAAGTATCGCTCTGCCTCTTGATGTGCTGGACCCGCAAAATTTCCGCTCGGTTTTTTGCCCGTCCGCTGCGTGGCAAAGATGATTTTGGGGCGTAGTGGAAAGAAAGCTCGATATTTCAAATGGCCTGGCTCTGGCGCACCGTGCTACCGATATGGTGCAGCCGGTTGGACTAGGGCGTGTTAACACAAACCGCGAAGCCCATCGGCTACCAGCACGAAGCTGAGGAAGCCTAGGAATATCGCATCGAGCTTCTCGAAGCGAGAGAAGATGCGTCGGTAGCCCTTCAAGCGCCGGAACAGTCGCTCGACTTCGTTGGGGCGTTTGTACATCTCGCGGTCGTACTCCCATGGTTCGAGCCGCGTCAAGCAGCCGCCTGCCTTCGGGCGCATCGTGCGCTTGGCCCGGTGACAAACAAAACGTCATGGCCGTTCGAGCATCGGCGGCAACCAGATGAATCTTGGTGTCCATCCGCCTCGAGACTTGCCGATGACCTGAGGTCCGTTTTTTTAGCGCCCCAGTGTCATCGGGATGGACCTTGACGCTGGTGCTGTCCAGCGACACCGCTTCGATCTTGAGGTGCACCACTTGCTCGCGCTGCAGCGCCTCGAACATTTTGTCGAGCACGCCGGCGTTGGCCCACCGACGCATGCGCGTATAGACCGTGTGCCAATTGCCGAATCGCTTTGGCCAACATGCATCACGAAAAACGATGTTCCATCTGTGTGAAAAAATTGTGTTTTATGTCGTTTTATATCAACTATGTTTCAATTTTGTATCAAAATAGTGGTTTAGTAACGTTATGTAGGGTAATGTCAGAACGTTTGTAAGCGCAGTTTGCATGTTGGTGCATGAACCTCATCGTGCGAGCGGCGTGCTTTCAGTCTTTCTGTCGTTCCCATCCACAGCCTTGAACATTACGGAGTAAACATGTCCTCGTCTGTTCCAAGCAAGCCTCCTGCATCAACGAAAAAACTCACGATCGGTACCCTGGCGATAATGAATATCGTGGCGGTTGTCAGCCTACGCGGGTTGCCAGCCGAAGCCGAATATGGTTTGAGCTCGATTTTTTATTATGTTTTTGCGGCGCTGGCGTTTTTGGTGCCGGTATCGTTGGTGGCGGCGGAGCTAGCCACGGGCTGGCAGGAAAAAGGCGGGGTTTTTCGTTGGGTGGGAGAGGCTTTTGGGCCACGCCTGGCTTTCCTGGCCATGTTTATGCTGTGGGTCGAAGTAACGGTATGGTTTCCGACGGCGCTCACGTTCGCAGCCGTGTCGCTGGCTTTTGTTGGCCCCGACCAGCGTTGGGATGAGGCGCTGTCAGCCAACAAGTATTTCGTAATGGCAATTGTCCTGGCCGTATATTGGCTGGCAACATTTATCGCTTTTAAGGGCGTAAGCACTTTCGCGCGGGTGGCCAAATGGGGTGGCATTATTGGCACCATCGTGCCCGCCATTATTCTCATTGCGCTCGGTTTTGCGTTTTTGTTTTCCGGCGGTACGCCACAAATTTCGCTGGAATGGGGCACCCTGGTACCCGACTTTAGCGATTTCAGCAATATCGTCCTTGCCGCGAGTATTTTCCTGTTCTACGCGGGTATGGAAATGAATGCCATCCACGTGCAGGAAATCGATAATCCGACGCGCAGTTATCCCATCGCCATTATGTTGTCGGCGCTCGGAACGGTGTTGATTTTCGTGCTGGGCACGCTGGCCATTGCCTTCGTGGTGCCACAGTCAAGTATCAGCCTGACTCAAGGCCTGCTGATGGCATACGGTGAAATGTTCCGCTGGGCCGGTCTGGACTGGCTTGCTCCCGTGGTCGCGGTCGCCTTGGCGGTTGGTGTGTTGGCAGGCGTGGTTACCTGGGTGGCAGGGCCGTCTACGGGCCTGCTGACGGTGGCCAAAGCCGGTTATTTGCCGCGCTGGTGGCAACAAGAAAACAAGAACGGCATGGCCACGCATATCCTGCTCGTGCAGGCGGTCGTCGTATCCCTGCTGGCCGTGCTATTCGTGGTTCTGCCTTCTGTGCAGGCCGCCTATCAAATCATGAGCCAGCTTACGGTCATTCTTTATCTGATCATGTACCTGCTCATGTTCGCTGCGGCGATCAGACTGCGCTACAGCCAACCGGGACGCGTGCGCCCCTACCGCATTCCGGGCGGCAACCTGGGTATGTGGATTCTTGGTGGTGTGGGCTTCCTGGCTTCGCTGTTGGCCTTCCTTTTCAGCTTCATCCCGCCCAGCCAGATCTCGGTGGGCAGCCCCGAGACCTATGTCGGCATCCTGATCGCCTTGGCTGCCGTCTTCGTGGTAAGCCCCTTCGTGATCTACGCAGCGAAAAAGGATAGCTGGAAGAATCCCAGTAGCGATTTCGCACCGTTTACCTGGGAAGCCTCGCGTCAGGCGACCAGTTCCAAACTGCAGGCGACTGGCGCCGAACTGCCCGTTCGCTAAAGCCCCTCCTTTATGCCGCTGCTGGTTCGTGAGCCAGTGGCGGCACAATCCAAAAGGATAATCCATGACACTGGATGCATCAGTTCTGTCCGCTGCGATGCACGACGCCTACGCACGTCACGGGCGTGCCGATGGGGGCGCTAACGCCAGCTACATTCCCTTCCTGGCGCAGGTGCCTTCCCAGCTTGTCGCGGTGGCCATCATGACCGTCGACGGCACACTGATCACGGACGGCGATGCGGACTACGCATTTGCCATTGAGTCTATTTCCAAGGTTTGCACGCTGGCGCAAGCGATGGAAGATGTGGGTCCGGACGCCGTGCGAGAGAAGATAGGCGTGGACCCGACCGGCCTGCCTTTCAACTCGGTGATGGCGCTAGAGCTGCACAACGGCAAGCCGCTGTCGCCGCTGGTCAATGCCGGCGCCATGGCCACGGTTAGCTTGCTCCAAGCGGCTGACACCGAAGCCCGCTGGCAAAAGGTGTTGGCGATGCAATCGGCGTTGGCGGGTTCACCGGTGACGCTGTCCGACGAGGTAAACCGCTCGGAGCAGGACACAAATTTTCATAATCGCGCCATAGCCTGGTTGTTGTATTCGGCCGAATCCATGTACTGCGACCCCATGGAAGCCTGCGACGTATACACCCGGCAGTGCTCTACGCTTATCACCACGAAACAGCTTGCGACCATGGCAGCGACCCTGGCCGCGCGCGGGCGCAATCCGGCCACCGGCCAGCAAGTGCTCAAGGAAGCGCATGTGCCGCGCGTGCTGGCAGAGATGATGATGGAAGGTTTGTACGAGCGCTCGGGGGATTGGGCTTATACCGTCGGCATTCCCGCCAAGAGCGGGGTAGGCGGCGGCATTATGGCCGTGATGCCGGGCGTAATGGGCCTGGCTGCTTTTTCGCCGCCGCTTGACGAGGCCGGCAACAGCGTGCGGGGGCAATTGATGTTGGGCGACGTTGCTGCATCACTTGGTCTGTCGTTGTTCGACCGGCGTTGAAACTGCCCCACGGAACGTCATCGCTGGTCTTGAGATAGCAAAGCAGAAGGGGGCCCATGACAAGAGCCAAGTTGGATCCAGCTCAGGTTATCACCATTTGGTGCGCGGTCGCGGCAACTTACCTGGCGACGTCGATGGGCGGAGCGGTGAGCTTGGTCCTGCCGGGGGTCGCATCGGAACTGAGTCTGTCCTCATCGCAAGCACAGTGGATTCTGGCGGGCTATTTGTTGGCGCGCGTCGGGATGCTAAGGCCGGCAGGCACGCTTTGTGACTGGCTGGGCGCCCGGAAAGTGTTTCTGATGGGAATGTTTCTGTTCGCCGGGACTTCCCTTGGTTGCGCTCTCGCCCACGGCGAGGACTTTCTCATTCCTTTTCGTGTGCTGCAAGGGGCCGCGGCCGCCGTGCTGTCGACATCCTCGCTGCTGCTGCTACGCAATAACATGCCTTCCGAAGAGTTGGCCCGCGCGACGAGCATTTGGTCGTTTGCAGGTATAGCGGGGTTTGGCCTGTCGCCAGTCTTTGGTGGACTGATGGTCAGCGCTTGGGGGTGGCAGTCGATATTTTATTTTTGCGCGGCGGCCACAGCCTTATTCGCCCTGGTGTTTCTAACAAGCAAGGCTGATGCCCCAGCTACCACAGCGCCCGCTTCCCCCCGGCCGCCCATAGAGAAAGAACTACTGATGTCCACCGCCCTTGTCGCGCTGGCTTACCTGATCGGCCAAAACGACATCAAAGGCGCACTTTATTTCCTGGCGGCTGCTTTCGCGATAACTCTGGTGATCGAGCGGGGCGGCATGTTGCGCTTGAGCGTTTGGCAAGCAGACTTACCGCGCCTACCCATCATGCTTGCCGGGCTTGCTGGATTCGCCGCCATAGGGGCTGTGGTGCTCTGGTCCGCCTACTTTATTCAGGTCGACCTGAATCGCAGCGTGTTGGAATATGGTCTGATGTGTCTACCGATGGCGATCGCCGGTACGGTTTCGTGCCTGGTTGCGAAGCCGCTCATTACGTCGAAAAGGGCCGATATCGCTTTTCTGTTCGGTGGCATTTCTGTGGTCGCCATGGCCGGATTCGCCTTCCGCGCCGAAGCCCAAACCTCCGAAATGTATGCGGCTATCGCACTGGCTTGCGGTGGGCTGTGCTACGGCTTCATCAACGCCTCGCTATCGGCAGCGATGATGGACACCTTTCCACCCGCTCAGTCGGGTGACGCCTCGGCGATCGCGTCCTTGTCCAAGCAGTTCGGCCAGCTGGTTGGGGTGGCCATGGTTGCCCAATGGAGGAGTCTATCGAGCAGTGCCACGGTTTCCGATATGCTGTGGTTCTTCCTCTTGATGGGTGGCTGCGGCGGGGTAATGCTGGTCTGCGCCGCACTTCGCGCAGCGGGGCGTCGAGGTAGCGGCATACCGTACCCAGCTAGTAGATAGGGCCAGCGAGAGGCATACGACAACAAGGCATCCCGGCTGTCCATGATCGATGGCCCGCCGGGCATCAACATCGCAATAAATAATAGGGGCAGCTGGGATGTACATTGCACGCGCGCTCAATCGTCATTCACTCACGCGTCCGCCTGGCATGCATAGCAGCCTGGAGGCCTGCCGCTGCAAAGCGCATGGGCCCACGGCAGCATGGGTGCATCGACGAGTAGACAACGATCTGGCCGCCAGAATGTCACTTGGCGGCCCCGCCGAGGCCGCTCGGCCTTTCGGCACCTTCCGTTCCGATAGCGCGTTCAGCGGAGACCCCAAGGTTTGCCAAAAGCCGGTGGTGTTCACCAATATCCGGCTTTTCGACGGCACCTGCTCGCGTTTGCGCGAGGGGTTGAGCGTAAGAATCGAGGGCAACCGTATCGCCGACATTCTGCCCGCGGGTGAGCAGCAAGGCGACGTTGAGTGGATAGATTGCGGCGGCCGTGTCCTGATGCCCGGCTTGATCGATGCCCACTGGCATTCGACGCTTTGCGGAATCTCTCAGCTCACCGCGATGACGGCCGACATCGCATACATACATCTGGTAGCTGCACGAGAGGCGCAGAACACGCTCATGCGCGGGTTCACCAGCGTGCGGGACGCGGGCGGACCGAGCTTTGCCCTCAAGCGTGCCATCGACGAGGGCGTGGTGCATGGTCCGCGCATATATCCATCGGGCGCAATGGTGTCGCAGACATCAGGGCATGGCGATTTTCGTATGCGCTACGAAGTGCCATCTACGCCAGACGCACTCAGCCACGCCGAGAGGTCGGGTGTCTCGGCCATTGCCAACGGCGGCGACGAGGTATTGCGGCGTGCGCGTGAACAGTTGATGCTCGGGGCGTCGCAGCTTAAGCTGATGGCCGGTGGGGGCGTTACCTCGCTTTACGACCCCTTGAGCAGCGTGCAGTTCACCGAGGCAGAGTTGCGGGCGGGCGTTGAGGCGGCGAGCGATTGGGGTACGTATGTCATGGTGCATGTCTATACCGCTGTCGGGATCCAGCGCGCCTTGCGCGCCGGAGTACGGTCGATCGAGCATGGCCAGCTCGCGGACGAAGAAACCGCGCGCATGATTGCCGACCATGACGCTTGGTGGAGCTTGCAACCGTTTTTTGGCGACGAGGACGCCAATCCGCACGCTGACCCGCGTAGCCAGGAGAAGCAAAAGCAGGTGGCGCAAGGCACTCTGCTGGCTTATGAATTGGCGCAGCGTTTCAACGTGAAGACGGCATGGGGAACCGATATTCTTTTTGCGCCGCAAATGCTGCCGCGCCACAATCACATGCTGGCTAAAATGACGAAGCTGTATTCGCCGCTGGAGGTTCTACGAATGGCTACAGGGCAAAACGGTGAGTTGCTTGGGATGTCAGGACTTCGCAACCCCTATGGCGCGAACGTGGGAACCATCGTCCCGGGCGCCTTGGCAGATTTGCTCGTGGTCGACTGTGACCCCACAAGCAATCTGGATGCACTGACAGATCCGCAGAAGAACCTGAAGCTGATCATGAAGGACGGGAAAATCTACAAGAGTGACCTGTAGACTTGCGGCTGATCCGGACACAGACTTCATGCCCGGGCGGGGCGAACGCCGGATGAAAAGCCTGCAACGGCTTTCATGCGACGCCCCGCAAGCGTTCTCTTCAGTTTGCGGCAAGCAGTGCACTCGAGCCGTCCAGCAGGCCCGCCGAAACGCTCTTTAGCGGTACGCTTCTAGGCTTGTGGTCGGCCTTTTGAATGAGCTCGTTCAGGTCGAAGTGCACGTAATTAAGGCCGTCATATGTGCGCACGTAAAGCTGACGCTGGTTCAGATCGATAAGTGAGGTCCACGACGCATACTCTGAAGAGTAGAGCCAGTCGCCGGTGACACCCGGCGCGGCAATGTTGGCAACGCCATCGTAGAGGCGGTTGTCGATGGTCAAGCCGCGTGGCCTGTCAAAGTTATTCATCACGTGCGCCAGCGTCTGGATTGCCTGTTGCGGCGTCTTGGCTTTTTCGGCAAAGTTGGAGTAATACGTCGCCCGCACGAAACGGCCCACTGACGTGTTGGAGGCAGGTAGACCAGCGGTTGCGATGCCAGAGTCGGGCTGATGCAGCTCAACGCCGTTAATCGTTAGCGAGGATTGGTCCTTGTTGGTGAGATAGGTATAGTTGTTCAGGTTGGTCTGGTGCCACTGGAACTCGGGACCATTGGTCATGACTCCGATAGGATTGTCGTGGACCTGCTGCTTGCCGTTGGCGAATTCGATGACGATGGATGCGCCCGTCGCGTCGTGCAGCGTGTAGTGAAACGGGGTCTTGAACAAGCCCAGCGGCAGGAGGGCCGTGGACAGCACGGGTTGCTGCTCCAGTGCCGCCTTGACTTCAGCTACCGTACCGAACTGCGAAAGCGTCCAGGATCCGAGATCGATGGCGGCCAACACCGCCTGCGTTTTCTTGATCATGTCCGCCGGCCCTTCGGAGCTGGCGAATGCCAGCAGCCCGAAGGTCAAGCCCTTGTCGTTGACACCCTCTACATACTTGGGGTTATGCGTGATGGGGTCCGGCACACCGATAGCCACGAAGGCGTTCTTGGCCGCGAAATTCAGGGTGTGGTTGAAATCGGCCTTCGAGCCGAATGTGGTGCCGACCGGCACGTAGCCCACCTGATAGGGCAGTTCCATGGGCAACTCCATGGTACGGCCGGCATAGGCGGCGCCGTTCTCATCTCGATAGAGCAAGGACGTGCAGGCCTGTGTCACCGATGGCGCGAGTACGGTGAGTGCGACGGCACCTGCCAGTAGGGAACGACGAAAAAGGGGAAATCTAGACATACCGTGCTCTCCTTGAGTATGGATGAAAAGTCAGCAAGCAACCAACGGGTGCGACCCGTGCGCTTACCTGAGGCAGTGCGGTGCAGCGTGTGTTCAAGTCCCTGACAAGCGCACGCCAGCCGGTGGCCCATGCGGGCGGCGGGGGGCAGCAAAATTTTCGGCGATCAGTCGGGCGAACGCAGCCGCGCCTCCTGCATGTCCAGCAGCAGCACCTGCTCGCGCGCCAGCGTGTCCGAGATGCGGTGTTTGCGTGCGAGCTGGAAAACGGCCTGTCGCGATGCATTGTTTGCATCCAGGCGCAACAGGCGCTCGATCTCGGTCTGCCGGGCCAGCTCCTCGGCCGAGCCGTCTTCCGCGCTTTCGCCCGCTTGACGGCGCAGCGCCACGGTGAGGCGCTCCGAGACCTGGGCATAGAGCGCCGCTTCCTGGGGCTGCTCGGTCATCAGGCGCTGCGCCGTGTTCGCCACGCTTTCCAGCGCAGCATGCAACATGGCTTCGTGCGCGAGTGCGCGCTCGCGCAGCAATTGGCTGTTGGCCGGAAAATGCAGGCCGCGCATAAGGCCCGGCAGGCTCACACTGGCCAATAGCAGCGAGAAAACAATGACGATGGCGGCCAGGCAGATCGCCAGGTCGCGTGCTGGAAACGGTGTCCCGTCGGGCAGTGCGAACGGCAGGGTCATGACGCCCGCCAGTGTTACCGCGCCGCGGACCCCCGCCACAGACATGGCCAGGATCACCCGCAGTCCGATCTTCACGGGTGGCTGCCCGCGCCGCCGCGCGGCCACCGCCCCGATCTTCAGCGAGACCGCAACCCATACCAACCGAACCAGTACGAGGCTCAGGCAAATGAGGACACCGTATATCAGCAGCCAAGAGAGGGCATGCCCGCCGCTTTCGTTCGCCGCCCGCGATAGATTCGCCAGGATCGTCGGAAACTGTTCTCCTAATAGCACGAACATCATGCCGTTCAAGGTGAACTGCACCGTATTCCATACCGCGCGGCGTTCCACGCGCGTCGACGCCAGCAGCCGACCGGACATTTCGGCGTAGCTCATGGTAATGCCTGCGGCCACTGCTGCCAGGATGCCCGATGCACCCGCATGCTCGGCCACGGAGTAGACAAAAAACGGGGTGATCAGGCTGAGCAGAACGTCGCTGCCCGGCTCCGCTCCGAAGCGCCGGGAGATCACGGCTCTGGCACGCATCAGCATCCAAGTGACGGCCACGCCGATCGCCACTCCCGCCAGCGACAGCCACAGGAAAGAGAGCGTGGCTTGCGCCAGCGAGAACGAGCCGGTCACGGCGGCGGCCACGGCAAAACGAAATGCCACCAGCCCGCTCGCATCGTTGAACAAGGCCTCGCCTTCCAGGATCGCCATCATGCGCCGCGGGATGGCGACCCGGCGGCCGATAGCTTCGACCGCCACCGGGTCGGTAGGCGAAACGATGGCCGCAATCGCAAAGGCCACCGGCAGGGGCACCGAGGGGATCATCCAGTGGATCAGATATCCCACACCGATCACAGTCAAAAAGACCAGGCCGAATGCCAGTTGGGCGATCGACGAGGATTCGCGCAGCACGGCGAGCTTTGACACGCGCCAACCGTCCAGGAACAGCAGCGGTGGCAGAAACAGCAGAAAGAATATTTCGGGCTCTATCAGGACGCCGCGCTGAAACACCGCCGCGATCAGGAATCCCAAGGCAATCTGCACGAAGGGCACCGGGATGGCGATAGGAACGATACGCACGAGCACGCCGCTCAGCATGACCGCAACCAGCATGGCCATGACAACGGTGAACGTGTCCATGGGCTACTCCTTTGGATTGAAGCACCGGCCTGCTACGGCGGCGCTCGAAATCAGGGTTGCGCCGCCAGCCATGGCCGGGACGCATAGGCTGGATGAGCGCCGTGATGTCGTGGCAGGATTTATGATGCAACGGGACATTGGCTGAGTGCCGTGCCAGCAAGCGCTTCATGGGACTGCTGCCTGCGGCGGAGTCCTCACGTCCAGCGTGCCCAGCGCGAAAGCGAGCGACGCCGCGGCAATCAAGGCGGCCGCATGCGCGTCAGCACGTGCGCTATGGGCTGTGAGCAGACCATTGGCAGCCTCGGTGGCCACCGTGACAGTGCCCAATCCTTCGCGATAGCTATCAAGCGCGGCGTCATACGTCAGCGCCGTCGTGTCAACCAGAGTCGAGGCGGCATCGTACGATTGCAGAGCGGTTTCCAGCAGATTGGTGGCTACGATGATCTCGCTCATAGCCGAGGAACGCAGCTTCTCGAGCGTTGCGTGCGCCGCTTGCACGCCTTCATGCGCATCGCGCACCTGCGAGCTGCGCATGCCTCCATCGTAAAGGGGTAGCGACATGCCCAGCAGGACGCCGCGAGACACGCCGCTGTTGGAAAGTCCGGAAAAAGGGCCGACGGACAACTCGTTGCTGCCGCCGACGATGAACCCTGCGAGATATACCTTGGGCAGGAAATTGGCGTTTGCCACATCAACGGTACTTTCGGCCGCTTTCAACGCTGCGATGCTGGCCATGATGTCCGGCCGGTCGGCCAGGGCGCGCTGCAAGACGGCGCCCTGCGGCAACTCCTGCCGCGAAGGAAGCGGTGTGGCCGCGCTGTCCGCGATTTGCAGGCGCGTGTGGGGCGGCAGCCCGACGTGATCCAGCAAGGCCTGATAAACGTTGCGTTCGAACCCGGTGGTCTGGACCTGCTGCAGGCGTGCCTGGGCCACGAGCTGCCGCGCCTGGGCCTCTTCCACCGATGTCGCCAGGCCACTCTTGCGCCGCGCCATCACTGCGGCTTCAACCGCCTGGCTGTTCTGCAGCGTCTCGTCGGCGATCCGGCTGCGTTGGCGCGCGGCGCCATATTCATAATAGGTACGGGTGACGTCGTATACCAGTTTCTGATGTACCGCGTTGAACATGAAATTGGCGCCGATGGACAGGTGGTGCGCCGCCTGATTGGCGGCGGCACGCTGGCCGAAATCGAACAGCAGCCATTCGAGGTTCAGGAATGGCGCTACGCCGGTCACGCTCGTATCCACCCGTACCCGATGATCCAGCACCTCGGGCAGGTTCCGTCGTGTCGACAGGTAACCGCCGACGACGTTTGCCGAGAGCATGGGCAGGTAGACAGACTCGGTCAAGCCCACCGCCGAGGCAGCCTGGCGCGCCTGGCTCCATGCGAGGCGGGTGGCCGGATTGTTGAGTTGGGCCAGATCGATGAGTGCCGGCAGATCGTAGATCTGGTTCTGACTTGGCTCGGCAGGCCCTGCTGGTGAAGTGCCAGAGGCCGTCGCCGATCCATCGATGGCCAGCGCGCGCCAATCAGCCGGCACCGGAGGTGGCGCCCATGGACGGCTAGCCGACAGCGGGGCATATTCAGAGCCGGTGGAGCACGCCGCCAGCAATGCCGCGCTACCAATTGCCAGCCATCGCAGGAGGAAGGGTACGGACCTGTCAATGGCCATCAATGAGGTTCTCCAAGCGGTGGATGTCGCTGTCCATGGCGTTCGCGCCAGCAGCGGGCGTGACGTAAGGCCAAGCCGGCGAAGGGCCGCCGCCTTCCAGAGGCGGCGGCCTTTGCGCGGTCTGGCGCGCCAGCGCATCCAGGCGATGCGCCGTGGCGGCGTCGGCGGCTGGCGACAGCAGCAAGTGCAAGGAAGTGGCGCGCACGGCCCGAGTCATGGCCGCCACACGACGCACTTCGGTGCGCGACGGGCGCAGGCGATATGTCTCGAAGTTGGTGAAACCCAGGGCCTGTCGAGTGGCGGCGACGTTGGCCGCCACCTTGGATGCGTGCGCCACGCGCAGGTCGTGCGCGTCTTGCGCGCTCTGGTCAACGCCTGGCACGCGAGCCATGCTTGCTAAATGCGCCAGCGATTGGTGCATGCCGTCCCAAGCCCGCTGGATGACGCTGACGGGCCAGAACTGGGTGAACATCACGTACAGCACGAAATTGCCCAGGATGATGCCCACCACCCGGTCGCGTGCCGTGTCCATGTCAAAAGTGGGGCCAAACCCCTGCAGTACCGTCAACAGGAAGGCCAGCGCGATCTGCACGCCGGCATAAGAGACCCGTTCGTTGCCCACCGCGACCCAGGCCGCAATGAAGGTACCAAAAAACACCAACAACATGATGGCGCCCACCGAGCTCATGTGGGGCATCAGAAAAAGTATCGAACCGATACCGAGAGCGGCGCCGATCAGGCAGCCGATGATGCGCAGTACCAGCTTGTGGGCGGTTTCCGCCACCGAGCCCAGCGCGGCTACGTAACACGTGATCATGGCGGTATGAATGCCTTGCCATTGCACCGCGGTATAGATGAGGTAACAAATGACGGCTGCGGCGGTAGTCTTGATGGCATAGCGCACATGCTCGGGGTTTGTGCTCGCGTCGGGCCGCAGGAAAGGTTCCCCGGGCGCAGCGGCAGGGTAGCGCGCGGGCGTGCCGGCGAGATCCCGCAGAGCGCCCCAGGCACTGTCCATGATGGTCGACGTTTCCGGCGGTATCAGCTCGAATTCCGGAACCGCCTGGCCCTTACCCAATGCCTGGGCAGCCTGCCGCAATTGGGTCGCTAGCGCGTCGCGGACCGGCTGCGCGGTATCCTGGGGCAGGGCCAACAGGGCCATCGCCATGCGGTAGCTTTCTTGCAGGGCTCGCGCCAGCCGTCGGATCTCGTCGCCGCGGCCCAACGCCAGCAAGCGTGTCATGCCCAGCCGCTTGAGCGAGATCTCCTGGCCTTCCCAAACCTGCTCGCGCAGGCATGCACGGCTTTCTGGCGTAGCATGTTCCAGCCAGTCGGCGCACGCGAGCAAGCGCTGCGCCACGGTCTGGCGCAGCAGCGTGATCGGCTTGCGCCCCATGGTCAGATTAATGGCCAGCACGCATGCCATGGGCATGGTGGACATCAGCCAAGCATAAAGTATGGCGCGCGTGGCGGCCTCGCCGAAGGGCACGTCGTCGAGCAGCGTCAGCACGAAGGCCAGGACCAACGCGATGATGCCACCCAGTTCCCCCAACTGGCTGGCCGAACCCAGGTATAGCAGGATCAGCGAGGTTACAACGATGGCGACGATGCGCAGCGCCGGTGCGTCGATGGTCCAGCGGGTGATCATGAGCAACAGCATCACCATCATGACCACCAACACGGTTAGCGCTACCGCCAGGATCGAGCCCTCTGCCGCGTCCGGCTTCATGACGAAGAAAATGAGGTAACAGCTGATGGCGGCCTCGGGAATGCCGTAGACCGAAGCCATCATCGTAGTCAGCGCGCAGGCGAGCGCGATGCGCCAAGCCTGCGCCAGCCGGCCCGGAAAGGGATCGACCAGATCATGCCGCGTGAAGCGCAGGAACTGGTTCCAGGAGTCAGCACGTCTCATCGGTCTCGATGATGATGGTAGCGGACGCGCCCACGCGCATCAGATCCTGCGGGGGAGCCTTCAGCAACATGCGCACTGGAAAGCGCTGGCCTACGCGCACCCAGTTCAGCGTTTTGGGCACATAGGGCAGGCTGCGCGGGATCAGGATCTCGTCCTCGACAGCCACTCCCCAGCCTATTGATTCCACCACGCCGGAAACGACGCGCGAGCGGTCCGCCGCCACGTAAACGCGGACGCAGGCACCGGGTTTGATCGCGGATAGCTCGGTTTCCAGAAAGCCTGCTGAGGCATACCATTTGGTCGTGTCTATCAGCGTAAAGGCCGACTGGGCTGGCACGATGTAATCCCCTTCGGCGATGGAAACGCCCACCACGCGGCCGTCGTTGGGAGCACGCACTTCGGTCTCACGCAATTGACGTTCGGCGATGGCCAGCTGGACACGGGCCTCGGCGACCACGGCCGCGGCACCGTCGGTATTGCCTACCAGCGCCTTGGCCCCTTCCTGTTGCGCTAGCGCTTCGCTCAGGCTGGTCTCGGCATTGCGTTTCAAGGCCTGGGCGTCGTCCACTTGCTGAGCGGTCACGTAGCCCTTGGGCCGTAGGCTTTGCAGGCGCTGTAATGTCTGCGTGGCTTGAGCCAGGTTGATCCGCGCGCGTCGGACTTGCTCGGCAGCGATTGTGGTGTTGGACAACTCCGCCGACACGCCACGCGTGCGCGCCTCTTGTGCAGCCTCGGCCGCCCGCAGGCCAGCGCGCGCTTGCTCGACCTGTAGCTGATAGAACTCGGGATCCACCACGAACAGCAGGTCGCCCTTGGACACTGTGCTGTTCTCTTGCACCGCCAATCTCTGGATGCGGCCCGGCACCGCCGCCGCCATCCGCGCAACATTTGCGGTAAGCACTGCGTCCTCGGACAATGGCCGGGCCTTGATGCGTGCGAAGTAGGCCCATCCCAGGAAAATCGCCGAGCCGATGAATAGTACGAGCACGATGACGGCAATGCGGCGCCGATGGGCCGAGTTCACGGTGGATGTGGGCATATCAGCGGGCGAAGACCAGCAGGGAAAGCAGGAACATGACCGCCGCCGCGAAGGCCAGGTAGGTCAGGAAATGAAAGGGCAGGAATTCATCGATGCCCCAACGCACCAGTAGCACGCGCATAAGCAGTGCGGCGATACAGCCGGCCGCGGCGCAGACTATCCACGAAGGGAAATAGGAATTGAACAACACGATGTAAGGCGGCTGGGAAGAAGCGCAACCTGATAGCAGGACCGCAAGCCAAGCTATCAGGTGGACCAGGTGAATGCCCATGGGCCTATGCGTCATTCCCTCCATATTGCGTTCCTTAGCATCAAGTGACTGTCGTGACGCACGAGAGTCAGGTATTAACTGCCGGAATTTCCGCTTGGGGAAACTTCGGCAATCCTTCATGTGTGTCCGTCGAAAATCTGCGCAATTGCGCATTCAACCTGCGTTCCTCACGACCGCCCAGCGCGTGGATTTTATCGGCGCCGGGAAGAGGCGGCAACCGTCCGCAGACGGCTGCACTGCCCGATAAACCTCGGTCAGTGATGGAATCCCCCAGACTCGTCCTGCTTGCCCGGCACCGAGATGGGGTGGGCGGCAAAGTAATCCAGGCTGCGGCGGAAATCCTCGATCAGCAAGGCGCCCAGGTCGCGACTCACCCCATGGCGCACCAAGATGCGCTGAATCACCAGATCTTCGCGGTTGGCTGGCATGGAATACGCTGGAACCTGCCAGCCGCGCGAGCGCAAGCGATCAGCCAGATCGTAGAGGTTGAAACCGGGGCTCACGCCATCCTTGAGTTTCCAGCACAGCGCGGGAATCCCTTTGTCTGGATCGCCATCGAACAGGATCTCGAACGGCCCCAGCTTGCCGATTTCGGTTGCCAGATAGCGGGCGGTGTCGTAAGAGGCATCCTGGATGCGGCGGTAGCCCTCCCGTCCCAGACGCAGGAAGTTGTAATACTGCGCCACGATCTGGCCGCCGGGACGCGAAAAGTTCAACGCAAAGGTGGGCATGTTGCCACCCAGATAGTTGACGTTGAAAATCAGTTCCTCAGGTAGATGTGCCGCATCGCGCCATATCACCCAACCGACGCCCAGGGGCGCCAGGCCGAACTTGTGGCCGGATGTATTGATCGACACCACGCGAGGTAGCCGGAAATCCCACTCTAGATCGGGCGCGCAGAACGGCGCCAGGAAACCGCCGCTTGCGCCATCGACGTGGATGGGTATATCAAGACCGGTTTCTTTCTGCAGCTTGTCCAATGCTTCATGCACAGCCTTGACCGGTTCATACTCGCACGTGAAGGTCACGCCCAGTGTCGGCACCACGCCGATGGTGTTTTCGTCGACGCGCTTGATGACCTCTTCGGGAGTCATGATGAGCCGCCCGTTCTCCATGGGGATCTCTCGCAGCTCGACATCGAAGTAGCGGGCAAACTTGTGCCAGCAAATCTGTACCGGGCCGCAAATGAGGTTGGGCTTGTCAGTGGAGAGCCCGGCAGCCTTGCGCTTTTTACGCCACGCCCACTTCAGCGCGAGGCCCCCCAGCATGGCCGCCTCGGACGAGCCCGTGGTCGAGCAGCCCAAGGTATTCGCCGCATCCGGCGAGTTCCAGAGATCGGCCAACATATGGACGCAGCGCGCTTCGATCTCGGCGGTTTGCGGGTATTCGTCCTTGTCGATCATGTTTTTGTCGATCGACTCGTCCATCAGTTTGTGGACTTCCTCGTCGACCCACGTTTGGCAGAACGTAGCCAAGTTTTGGCGTGAGTTGCCATCCAGCATGAGTTCGTCGTGCACTATCTGGTAGGCGTGCCGAGGAGCGTGCTCTTGCTCGGGGAACTTGTACTTGGGCATTGCCACCGAAAGATCGGTGGACGCGTAGACATCATCCAACAGGTCGGTGCGTATAGCATCTTTTGCATGCAACGGCATAGAAAGTCCTTATCGAAGGCCAGGAGGAAACTATGGAGACAACGGCGTGTACGGCGGCGCTTCACCGTGCGGCAAAGCGCCGCGCGCAAGCGGCGCGATTACTTCTTGGTTTTGATCCGGGTGACCCAGCGCGTCACACATGGCGATCGTTGGGTTTTTCTTGCGATAGTTGGGAGCTCGGGTTCGAGTTTGGATGTGTCGCTGACCTCAAGCACTACGTCTTCGAATTTGCCCTGGCGATTAACCGCCTCGGTAATGTCGAACGTGGCGAACTGGTAGCGTTCATCAACTGCTGGATAATCGTGGCAGAGCCAAAACGGCAGCGATTTATTTTGTTCAGCGTGCGCTGTGGCGCAGAGAGTGCCGAGGTCGCCGAGCGAGGACGTGAAAAGAGGGGCTTCCAGTTCAGGTACCTCTGTTATGGCAGACATACTCGGTTCCTCGAAAAGTAACAATTTGACCGCCGTGAAATAGCCGGGCCAGTCAGAAATTGGTAAATGCAGTGCAAGCCAATTGACGATTGCCGATGAAAGAACAGCCCTTGAAGCAAAGAAAGTCACATACTGCTAGCCGACACTGCATCCGAACGAACGTGCAAAAGGCGACCACCCACAACTTATCATTGGTTTCCATTAATAACAATGATGAAACAAAAGTGAAACTAATGATGTCGCTCAAACGCGACGCTGCTTTTATCGCGGAACACGCACGACCGTACCAGCCATGTCATTGCCAAGGATCAGCGGCAAACGGTAAGGCAGGATCAGTTTGAATTCGCCTGAGCGAATCTTGGAGTCCAGGACATTAATGCTGGCGGCATTGGTCTGGACGAGAGCGTCGTCGTCTTTCAGATTAAGCTCGGGCATTTCGCCAATTTGGCCGACTTCGTTCTTGCCGTAACGACGGATGATGAATGCCTTCATATAGCCTCCACGGTTCTAGGTAAATCTTCCGAGGCACGCATACCATCGCTGAGCATTGCTCTCGGGCCAGCGGCCGCGAGTTGGTTTCAACTACCAACTTTCCTTGAACGGTCGTAGGTCAAGCTCTTGCGTCCATGCCGACTGCGGCTGGCGGTGCAGCGCCCAGTAGTTCTCGGCGATGGCGTCGTACCCAAGAAGTCCCTCCTGGCCGGCCTTTGCCACTCTCTCTGGAACGCCTTCTCAAGCCGATCGCCGAGTATTCCACCGTCGATGATGACATGGGCGACGTGAATCTCCTGCGGCCCGTACTCGCGGGCCATGCTTTGCGAGATCATGCGCAGGCCCGCCTTGGCTGCGGCGAAGTGTGCATAACCGGGCTTGCCACGCAGGCTCCCGGAAACGCCGGTGAAAATCACGGTGCCGCGCCCGAGCGGAACCAACCGCCGTGCGGCTTCGCGTCTGACCAGGAAGCCGGAGTAGCAGACGCCAGAAGTCCTCGAACTGCGCCGCGGTCAGTGACGTGAAATCGATGAGCGCGTTGTTGCCCGCATTGGACACGACGACATTGGCAGGCTCCCGCCCCGGACCGGGAGCCATTGCACGATCGAACGCAGCGATCACCTGCGCTTCATCGGTCACGTCGGTCGGAAGCGCTTCGGCGCTGTCGACACCCGATGCGGCGATATCCGCCTAGAAAACCTCCGCAGCGCCAGAGGAACGTATCGCCGCGAAGCCTCGTCCCGTTCTGCGTTCAGTTCGCCAAGCCGATGTAATGGCCCAGTTGCCGCTCAAGCTCTGCCGGCCCGTGTTCGGCAGCCAGTTTGCCTATCCTTGGGCGGCGAGCTTGGAAGCCGGGCCATGCCAGTGACTGGCTGTACTCCGTATAGGCAGCCAGGAGATCCGTGTCGGGTGGCAGCGTCGCGCGATTGACCTGTGCCTTCGCGCCAGCCAGCGCTTGTTTATCGAAGTCGGACAGGCGGGCGGCCAGTGTCTCCACGAAGGCGTCGAGTCCCTTGTCCGGCAGCGCGCGCGTCACCATGCCGAACCGCTCGGCATCGTGAGCGCTGTAGTCCTGGCTGCTCAGGATTATCTCCAGTGCGCGATCTCGTCCGACGAGTCGCGGTAGTCTTTCGCTGCCGCCTCCACCCGGCAAGATGCCCGAACCCACCTCGGGCTGGCCGAACAGCGCTTTTTCCAGACTCGCGTACCGCAGGTCGCAGGCGAGCGAGAATTCGTTACCGCCTCCCCGTGTGCGGCCGCGAATGCTGGCGATGCTGATGACCGGCGACTTGCTGGTCTGCATGCGAGCTACGACTTGGTTGCGCTTTCAGGCGGCGTCGAGGAACCTGGCGGCGGCTTCGGCGAACTCTTGCGGATACTGGAAGTGCGAGCCGTGCCCCGAGTCGGGAAAGAGGATCAGGCGGGCATCTGGAAGACGCTGCTGAAGGATGAACGAGTTCACCGTCGGGACCATGATGTCGTCTCCTTCGTTGACCACAAGCGTGCGTTGCGCGATCTCTTTGAGGGTCCCGTAGCGCTCGCTCGGAATTTGGCCCCATTGCGTGATCGCGGCAAATTGCGCCTGGACGGCCTGGGGCGTCGGATCCGGCTCGCGATCGGTCTGCCGCGCGGTGATGCGTGCCAGCCAGGCCGCGCCTGCTGCCTGGTTCGTGGCAGAGGGGGCAAAGAACAGTTCTTGCCGCTTTTGGGCGCTGCTGGTGTCCGGGCGGGCAATGATCTGCGTACACCCGAGGGGTGTACTCCTGCATCCGCTCTCCGCCGGCGGGTCCGGTGCCAACGAGCAGCAGGCGCCGCGCCCTCCTTGCCAAAACGGCGATAGGCAAGGCGGACACCACCACCGATGTCTTGGAACCGGGTAGGAGCGTCGCCATGCAGATCGGCTGGCGACACTGTTGCCGATTGGGCCAAGGCGTCACCGTTCGTGAAAATCGCGGCGGCAGCGCCCAAGGCTATGGTAGAACCGCTGCCAGAAAGAAAGGTGCGCCGGCTGGCGTCAGGGTAATCAATCTTTTCCATGCTTCTACCTCCAGGGGGGCGTGCGGGCCACTCAGTCAGCAAGGAAGGACAAGGCCTTCGATACGAAATCGACGTGATTCTGGAAAATCCCGCCATGCCCCGCGTCTTCGTAAATGATCAGTTGCGAGTTCGGAATCCGGCGTGGCCGATCGCGGCTGTTTTCCGTGGGCACCATGATGTCCTGGTCGCCATTGGCGATCAGGACCGGGGCTTTGATGCTGCCGAGATCCTGCGGCGCCTGCCGGCCCCACGCTTCGATCGCTTGCAGCTGCCGCGCGAAAGCCTCGGGTGTAGGCCCTTGGTCCCGGCCCGTCTTGCGCTCCTGCAGGCGATTCAGAAAATCCTCGGCGGCCTGGCGCCCGGCATCGCTGGAGGTGAAAAACAGGAAGAACTTCGGGTCCTTGTCTGTGGCCATGCCCTTGTCGATGAGGGGTTGGGAGACAGCCCCCACCTTGTCGATGTCCTTGCCGCCCGCCGGCCCCGTTCCCGTCAGGATCAGCTTGCGCACCAGCCCCGGGGCTTTCAGTGCGATGTCCTGGGCCACGAACCCGCCCAGCGAGAAGCCGAACAGGTCC
>JBEBVZ010000058.1:0-26798 GCA_040392445.1 Verticiella sediminum | reverse complement strand
CAGCCCAGTCCAGTCCAGTCCAGTCCAGTCCACCGCAGCCGAGCACAGCGCTGCCGGCATCGAGGCACGCCAGCGGCATCGGCCACGGCCGAGGCAGCCGGCTGCCGGCTTCGCCGTATTGTGGGGCAGGCATGACGGTTGCCGCCATCCGTGGAAAGGCGCATCCACCCAACCCAAGACGGAGGCCATCATGCCAGAGCGCTTTACCGACCGCCACGATGCCGGGCGCCGACTGGCCGCCCGGCTGACTCACCTGGCCTTTTCCGACACCTTGGTGCTGGCCCTGCCACGCGGCGGCGTACCGGTCGCGTATGAAATCGCCCAAGTGCTGGGTGCGACGCTGGGCGTGTTGCTGATACGTAAAATCGGTGCGCCCGGTCACGCCGAAGTCGCAGTCGGCGCGGTAGTGGATGGCACGCCACCCCATGCCGTGCTCGACGACGACCTCGTGCGCGCCGCAGGCGCCAGCCCGGAATATCTGCGCACAAAAATAGCCGAGGAAACCCGCGAGATCGAACGCCGGCGTCATGCCTGGGGCAGGGAAATCCTTCCCCCCCAAGTCGCGGGCCGCACGGTGGTTGTGGTCGACGATGGGGTGGCGACCGGCGCGACCCTGCATGCGGCCCTGCAAGCGCTGCGCGCGGCCGGCGCCGCCCGCCTGATCGCGGCGGTTCCCGTCATCCCGCCCGACGCGCTCGCGCGGCTCAGCCACGAAGCCGACCAGTGGGTCTATCTGCTTGCCCCCCGCAATTTCATGGCAGTGGGCAATTACTACGGGGATTTTTCCCAGCTCGAGGATCAGGATGTCATCCGCCTGCTGCAACCCACTGACCGATAAGCAACGGCCTCTTGGGTACCGAAACACGTCATCACGTCATCGGCACCCATCCGTACGATGGCGGCCATGACGATCCGGCGACGCGGCGAGGCACGTCTCATCCATGCGCAGCCATGCAGACATGACTTCCCGGTAATTGGTTACCATTACGGCCAACTATCGGTAACACGTGGAAACCGGATTGCAGCGCAACGCGCTTGTGCTGCATCCACTTACGTCATATAGGCTTCATGAGTTCTCTACTGCTGTTGCGACATGGCCAGGCTTCGTTCGGAGAGGCCAACTACGATCAACTCTCGGCACTGGGCATCGCCCAAGCACAGGCAACCGGCACTTTCTTGCGTGAACGTGGGCGCCGCTTCAGCACGATTCTTAGCGGACCCAAGCAGCGCCATATCGACACGACCTGCGGCATCGTCCAGGCTTACCCATCGCACACCACCTGGCAGACCGAACCGGCCCTGGAAGAGCTTGCCGAAGGCAACGAGATCCTCGCCGCGGCCCAAGCCCATTTTGGGGTCGTGCTGCACACGCCCAAGGTGACGCGCGAAACCCAGTTGCGCTACTACAACGACATGATGCAAGCCTGGGGCGAAGGCCGTGCCACCATGGGCAGCAAGCCCACCGCCCAGGCCTTTCGCCAGAACGTGGGCCGCTGGCTGCTCCAGGTGGTATCCCAACCCGGATCCGGCCACAACATCCTGGCCGTCACGTCCGCCGGCGTCATCGGCGCGGTGATGTGCGAAGTGCTGGGCAACAATACGTCCAGGATGATGGATTACGTACGTGTGCTGCGCAACGCCTCGCTCACCGAAATCGTATTTTCCGGCAACCGTATCGGCATGATGAGCTTTAACAGCGTCGATCACCTGCCGTCCGACCTGGCCAGCGCCATTTAAAACCGGGGTCAGACCACGGTTTCAATGAAAACGTGGTCTGACCCCGGTTTGGACGCTTTATGCGTTAAGGGTTTTAACCGCGGGCAATGCGATTGCCTATGCTCCAGCGGTGCACTTCCGAAGGGCCGTCGTAAATGCGGAAGGCCCGCATGTCGCGGAAAATCCTGGCGACGATGGTCTCGTCGGTGACGCCGCTGCCCCCCAGTATCTGCACGCAGCGGTCGACCACGCGCCACTCGGCTTCCGAGCACAGCACTTTGGCCACGCTGGACTCGTGCCTGCCTTTCTCACCCTGGTCCAGCAGCCACGCACAATGGAAAATCGTCAGCCGGGACACGTGCAGGTCCATTTCGTTGTCGGCCAGCATGAAACCGATGCCCTCGTGCTCGGCGAGCGACTTGCCGAAGGCCTGGCGCTGACGCGCATAGGCGGTTGCCACATCGTGTGCGCGGCGGGCTTGGCCCAGCCAACGCATGCAGTGCGTCAGGCGCGCTGGCGCCAGCCGCACTTGCGCGTAGCGCAGGCCCTTGCCGATCTCACCCAGCACGTCTTGCGCCGGCACCCGCAGGCCCTCGAACTTCACCACGCCGTGCCCACCCGTGAAGCATGAGTCGAGCGCGTCCATTTGCCGCTCGATGGTGATGCCGGGCTGATCCATATCGGCCAGGAACATGGTTGCCGAGCCATCTTCCATGCGCGCCATGATGATGGCGAACCCGGCGCCCGTGGCGCCCGTGATAAGCCACTTCGTGCCGTCGATAACATAGTGATCGCCATCCAGGCGCGCGGTGGTCTGCATCATGGACGGATCGGAACCCGCGCCCGGCGCCGGCTCGGTCATGCAAAAGCACGAACGCACCCGACCTTCCACCAGCGGTTTGAGCCAGCGCTCTTTCTGCGCTTCGGTTGCCACCACTTCCATCAAATGCACGTTGCCCTCGTCGGGCGCGTGGATATTGAGGGCAATCGGGCCCAGCGGCGAATAGCCCGCCTCTTCGAACACGACCGCCTTGTCGACATGCGACAGACCCAGCCCGCCAAGCTCCTTGCCGGCGTGCGGCGTCAGCAGGCCCCACGACCTGGCCTTGTCCACCAGTTCGGTGCGCAGGTCTTCGGACGGGCCGTGCGAGGTCTGGCGCTTGTCGCGCTCCATGGGGATCACGACTTCGGCGATGAAGCGGCGGGTTTTTTCCTGTAGGGCAAGCTGCCCCGAAGACAAACTGAAATCCATAGGTACAGTCCTGGTTGAGCTTAAGCGTTGCGGGCCATCAGGCCCCCGTCCACGGGAATGGTCACGCCTGTAATGTAGGAAGCTGCCGGCATGCAAAGGCTAAGGGTGATGTGCGCGACCTCTTCCGGCAGGCCATAGCGGTTGAGCACGGTGCGGCGGCGCGCATAGATGGCTTTCTTGTCGTCGGGAATGCGCGCGGTCATGCCGGTATCGATGGGGCCCGGGCAAATGCAGTTCACGGTGATGCCCTCGCGGCCCAGTTCCACCGCCAGGCTGCGGGTCAGGCCCGTGACACCGGCCTTGGTCGCCGAATAGATGCTGAGGCCGCCGGTGGCGCCCAGGGCCTCGGTCGAGGCGATATTCACGATGCGCGGCGCCGACGAGCGCCGCAGATAGGGCAGTGCCGCCCGGATCACCCGGGGATGCGCGGCCAACAGTATGGCCACGCCCCTGGCCATCTGTTCGTCATAGTCCGGCGCGTCGATCGCCACGTGCATGGAGATTCCGGCGTTATTCACCACGGAATCGATGCCGCCGAAATGCTCGGCAGCCTCTTGCACCACGCGCTTGATGGCTTCGCCATCGGAGACGTCCAGCGCCCATGCCCGGGCCGTACCGCCCGCCTCGCGTATGCCCTGCGCCACGGCCTCGGCCTGGTCCGCATTCACGTCGGTCACGATCACCTTGGCGCCTTCCTGGGCAAAGACCTGGGCGGTGGCCCGGCCCATGCCGCTGGCCGCACCGGTAACAAGCACAACAAGGCCTCGCACCGAACGGCTGAGGGTAACTGGGGATGTCATGGGGCTGTCTCCTGTGGCTGGTTGGAATTTTCTTATTGCCACATGATAGCGGTGCATCCCGACCCGTAGGACGTCGGAACCGACGATAAACCGTAAACCGGGGTCAGGCCACGATATTGCGCCAGGCAGATATCGTGGCCTGACCCCGGTTTTCAGTCTTTGAGCCAGCCGGCCACTTCCACCATTTCGCGCGCCACGTCGCCCAGGCGCCGCTGGCTCTGCATGGCCCGCTCGCGCAGCATGGCGTAGGCCTGGTCTTCGGACACATTGCGCAAGGTCATCAACAGGCCTTTGGCCTTGTCCACCCATTGCCTGGCGGCCAGGCGCTCGCGCGCCTCGGCCAGCTCTTCGCGGCGCGCCCGCTCGACTGCGAAACGCTCGATCGCAACTTCCAGCACGCTGCTGATGCGCGATACCGGGACTTCGCCCACGACGTAGGCGGCCACGCCGGCCGCGAGCGCGCCGCGCATCATGTCGCGATTGCTGGCTCCCGTGAACATGACCACCGGCCGAGCGCTGTTTTCGCTGGCCACGCAGATAGCTTCCAGCGTATCGCGCGCGGGCGCATCGGTGTCCACCAGCACGATATCGGGCGCCAAGCGGGCCACAATGGCCGCCATGTCCGGGCTCGGACCGATTTCGGCGATGACATCCAGGCCTGCCTCGCTCAGCGTACGCCGCAGCGTGGCGACCCTACCGGTTCCATCGTTGATCAACATGACCTTCAGCATATTTGCTCCTTGAATCCATCAAGCAGCATTCATGCCAATGTTGCCGTGCGCCCAGTACGGGATGGGATGGGATCGGCCGGCACCGGATAGTGCCCACAACCACCAGGCTCGCCCACTCACGGCGCACGATGCACCAATGCAGTGCGGGCAGGTGTTGCAGCGCACCAGGGCAAGGACCCGGTCGGCGTGCCAAAGCCGGGCCAACTCGGGCAGGCACAGAGCGTAACGGCTGCATTGAGAAAAAATTTCCGGGCAGGCCACGAACTGGCACGAGCCTTGCATCATCCATTGCGACGGCCAACGGCGGTCGTCATGCCATCGCCAATCCGGCGGTATCAGGAACAACGACGTTCCGCGACATCGGTGCCTTTCAAGCGAACCGATGTGCGGAGCGTTTTTTTTGCCCTGGAGTCCTTAGTCATGAAGTCAGACCGCTCGAACCCGACGTCAGGCGCAAGCGTCGGCCTGCAAAACGCGCCCCGCCGCCATTGGCTGGCCAACACCGCCAAGGCAGCCGCCGGCCTGGGTGTGCTGGGCATGATAGATCCGCTGGTACGTGCCGGCGCCTGGGCAGCCGGCTCGGATGCGCCGGAAAAAACCGAGGTCCGGATAGGTTTCATTCCGCTGACCGATTGCGCGTCGGTGGTCATGGCCTCGGTGCTGGGGATAGATCAGAAATACGGCGTGAAGATCGTGCCGTCCAAGGAGGCCTCGTGGGCCGGCGTGCGCGACAAGCTCGTGAACGGCGAGCTCGATTTCGCCCATGTGCTGTACGGCCTGATCTACGGCGTGCAACTGGGCACTTCGGGCGCTCAAACCGACATGGCCATCCTGATGAACCTGAACCAGAACGGCCAGGCCATCACGCTGTCATCCAAGCTGGCAGAGGCTGGCGTCACCGATGGCGCGTCACTGGCCAAGCAGATGCGAGCCGATCCGCGCGGCTACACCTTTGCCGAAACCTTTCCCACAGGCACCCACGCCATGTGGCTGTACTACTGGCTGGCCGCGCATGGCATCAACCCCAAGCAAGACGCCAAGCTCATCACCGTGCCACCGCCGCAGATGGTGGCCAATATGCGGGTGGGCGCGATGGATGGCTTCTGTGTGGGCGAGCCCTGGAACGCGCGCGCCATCATGGACAAGATCGGCTTCACCGCCAACACCACCCAGGACATCTGGCCGGATCATCCGGAAAAAACCCTGGGCGCCACCGCCGCCTTCGTGGCGAAGTACCCCAATACGGCACGCGCGGTGACGGCGGCCATTCTGGAAGCGAGCAAATGGATAGACGCCTCGCCCGAGAACATTCGCAAGACGGCCGAAACCATCGCCGCCAAATCGTATGTGAACACCAAGCCGGACGCCATCACCGACCGCATGCTGGGCAAATATACCAACGGCCTGGGCAAATCCTGGGACGACGCGCATGCCATGCGTTTTCATGGCGACGGCGCGGTGAACTTCCCCTACCTGAGCGACGGCATGTGGTTCCTGACCCAGCACAAGCGCTGGGGCCTGCTGCAGGAACATCCGGACTACCTGGCGGTGGCGCAGAAAGTGAACCGCATCGATATCTACAAACAGGCCGCTGCCGCTGCCGGCATCGCCCTGCCGCCGTCTGACAACCGCAGCGCCACCCTGATCGATGGCGTGAAATGGGACGCCAGCAACCCCGCCGCCTACGCCGATGGCTTCGCCATCAAAGCCTGACCCCTTCCATCTGGAGATCGTGACATGAGCACCATGGCTGCCAAACTGGATGCGCGCGCCGCCCCTGGCGTGTGGCGCGCCCGCTTCGAGACGGCGCTGCGCGCGGCCGTGGGGCCGGTCGCGGGGTTTGCCCTGTTTTTGCTGGTGTGGCAGGTGATCGCCATGCTGGTGCCGGAGATCCCGACGCCGTCCGTCACCTGGGCCGCCGCAACCGAGCTGTTTGCCCACCCCTTCTACAACAACGGCCCCAACGACATGGGCATAGGCTGGAATGTGCTGGCGTCGCTCGAGCGCGTGGCCAAGGGTTTTGGCCTGGCGGCGCTCCTGGGCATTCCCGCCGGCTTTGCCATCGGCCGCTACACCACGCTCAACGCGATGATGTCGCCGATCATCGCCCTGCTGCGGCCGGTGTCGCCACTGGCCTGGCTGCCCCTGGGCCTGCTGCTGTTCAAGGCCGCCGACCCGGCTGCGGTATGGGCGATCTTCATTTGCTCGATCTGGCCCATGATCATCAATACGGCCGACGGCGTGGCCCGCGTCCCGCAAGACTATCTGAACGTGGCGCGCGTGCTCAAGCTCTCGGAATGGAAGGTCTTCACCAAGGTGCTGCTGCCCTCGGTACTGCCCTACATGCTGACCGGTGTGCGCCTGTCCATCGGCACCGCCTGGCTGGTGATCGTGGCCGCCGAAATGTTGACCGGCGGCACCGGCATCGGCTTCTGGTTGTGGGATGAATGGAACAACCTGGTGGTCGAACACATCATCATCGCCATCTTCATCATCGGCATCGTCGGCCTCACGCTCGAATTCCTGCTGGTCCAGATCGCCAAGCGCTTCACCTATGCCGAGGAATAACACCATGCAAACCTGCGTTCGAATCGAAGGCGTGGGCCAGGTCTTCGCCACCCGCAAGGGCCCCTTCGTCGCCCTGCGCGACATCGACCTGAACATAGCCCAGGGCGAGTTCATTTCGCTGATCGGCCATTCGGGCTGCGGCAAATCCACGCTGCTGAACCTGGTTGCCGGCCTGACGCGCCCCACCAGCGGCGTGCTGCTGTGCGCCGAGCGCGAAATCACCGGGCCCGGGCCCGATCGCGCCGTCGTGTTCCAGAACCACTCGCTGCTGCCGTGGCTGACCTGCTTTCAGAATGTCTACCTGGCCGTGGAACGGGTCTTCGGCGCCACCGAGAAAAAGCCCCAACTGGTGGACCGCAGCAACGCCGCGCTGGACATGGTCGGTCTGGCCCACGCCCAGAGCAAGCTGCCGCGAGAAATATCCGGCGGCATGAAGCAGCGCGTCGGCATCGCCCGCGCCCTGGCCACCGAACCCAAGGTACTGCTGATGGACGAGCCTTTCGGCGCCCTGGACGCCCTGACCCGCGCCCACCTGCAGGACGAGCTGCTGCGCATCGTTGCGCAGACCCGCAGCACCACCATCATGGTCACCCACGATGTCGACGAAACCGTGCTGCTGTCCGACCGCATCGTCATGCTCACCAACGGCCCTGCCGCCACCATAGGCGAAATCCTGCACGTGCCCTTTGCGCGCCCCCGCAACCGCGTGGACCTGGCCACCGACCCCGTCTATCTGGAATGCCGTGCCGCAGTGGTGGATTTCCTGCATCGCCGGCATACCAACCCCACAGCCGGCAAGGCCGAGACGGCCAGCCCGCCGGCCCCGGCACCCACCGACATCGCCGGCAACGCCGCCGCCAGTCGTGTCCTGCCCCCGGCGGATGCCAAGATCATTCCCATCGGCGGCTGGCTGGCCGGCAGCGATGCCCCGGAAAAACATACCGTGCGCGTGGGCTTCATTCCCCTGGCCGATGCCGCTACGGTTGCCCTGGCCAGCGAGCTGGGCTTTGACCGCCGCTATGGCCTGCGCATAGAACCCTGCAAACAGGCATCGTGGACCATGGTGCGCGACGGCTTGAGCAACGGCAGCCTGGATGCGTCTCACGCCTTGTACTCCATGACCTATGGCACTCACCTGGGCATAGGCGGCAATGCCACGCCCATGGCCATCCTGATGGGGCTGAACCACAACGGCCAGGGCATCACACTGGCCAATAGCCTGGCCCGACTGGGCGTACGCGACGGCTGGAGCCTGGCCCGGGCGGTGCGCGGCGGCAGCAACCTGACGCTGGCGCACACCTTTGCCACCGGCACGCATGCCATGTGGCTGGCGTACTGGCTGGCGGCCCACGGCATCGATCCCACCCGCGATGTGGACCGCGTCGTCGTGCCGCCACCTCGCACGATCGCGGCCCTGAAAAACGGCGTGGTGCATGGCGCTTGCGTGGGCGAGCCATGGCTGTCCATGGCTGTCCAAGCCAACGTGGGCTTCACGGTTGCCACCACCCAAGCCATGTGGCCCGATCACCCTGAAAAGGTATTGGCCACCACCGCCGACTGGGCGGATCGCCACCCCAACACCGCAAGGGCCCTGGTCGCGGCCTTGATCGACACGGCACGCCACCTGGACCAAAGCGGCCAGCGCAGCGCCATCGCCCAGCGCCTGGCCCATCAGGACCTGATCGGCGCACCGGCGTCGATTCTTGCCGCCTGCCTGGAGGGGCAGGTGCGCAACGGGGCGGGCCCAGCCTGGCGGGAAGGCAACCCACTGACCTTCTATGGCGATGGCCGCGCCACCTACCCCTACCAGTCGGATGGCATGTGGTTCCTGACCCAGTTTGTGCGCTGGGGCCTGCTGCGCACGGCGCCCAACTACCGCGCCGTTGCCGCCCAGGTTCAGCGCACCGCCTTGTATGGCGAAGCCGCCGTGCTGGCGCACGCGCCGCAACCGGATACGCCCGATCGCAGCGTGGAATTTTTCGACGGCAAGCCCTGGGAAGCCAGCCAGGCTGATTTGTATGCACAAAGCTTCGCCATTTCGGCCGACACCTTCGCTGCCGACACGCAGCAGCAAGCGCCACGCGATGCCCGCCCCCCGGAAAACCTGGAGACCCAATATGCATAAACCCAAGCTCGTCATGATCGGCAACGGCATGGCCGGCGTTCGCACCCTGGAAGAGCTGCTGAAGCTGGCTCCCGATCTCTACGACATCACCGTCTTCGGCGCCGAGCCCTATCCCAACTACAACCGCATCCTGCTCTCGCCCGTACTGACCGGGGAGCAGACCGTGCAGGACATCGTCCTCAACGATGAAATCTGGTATGCCGAAAACGGCATCCAACTGCGGCTCAATCGCACGGTGACCAAGATCGACCGCGCACGCCGCCTGGTACATGCCGATGATGGCACCATCGTGCCGTACGACAAGCTGCTGCTGGCCACCGGCTCCAACCCCTTTGTGCTGCCAGTGCCAGGCAATGACCTGGACGGCGTCGTCACCTTTCGCGACATCCGCGACGTCAACCTGATGATAGAAGCCGCCGCGCGGCACCGGAACGCCATTGTCATCGGCGGCGGTCTGCTGGGGCTGGAGGCCGCCGCCGGGCTGTGCGCGCGGGGCATGGCGGTATCCGTGGTGCACCTGAGCGACACCCTGCTCGAGCGTCAGTTGGACAGCACCGCCGCCGGCCTGCTGCGCAACAGCCTGGAGACGCGGGGCCTGAAATTCCTGATGCCCAAGCTTACCGAAGCCATCCTCGACGACGGCAACGGCCATGTCGCCGGCCTGAAATTCAAGGATGGCGAGGTCGCCGCGGCCGACCTGGTGGTGATGGCGGTAGGCATCCGGCCCAATACCGATCTTGCCGAAAGCTGCGGGCTGCACGTGAACCGCGGCGTGGTGGTAAGCGACACCCTGCAGACCTTTGACCCGCGCATCTATGCCGTGGGCGAATGCGTCAGCCACCGCGGCATCGCCTATGGCCTGGTCGCCCCCCTGTTCGAACAGGCCAAGGTGGCCGCCAATCACCTGGCGCAGTTCGGCATCGGCCGCTATGCCGGCAGCGTCACCTCGACCAAGCTCAAGGTCACCGGCATCGACGTGTTTTCGGCAGGCGACTTCATGGGCAGCGAGGGCACCGAAGCCATCACCCTGGCCGACCCAAACGCCGGCATCTACAAGAAACTCATCGTCAAGAACGACAAGCTGGTGGGCGCCTGCCTGTATGGCGACACCGCGGACGGCGCCTGGTACTTTCGCCTGATCGGCGCCGGCGCCTCTATCAACGAAGTGCGCGACCAGCTGATGTTTGGCGAGGGCGCGCTGGGCGACACCGGCCATGCGGGCCAAAGCCGGGCGGCCACGATGCCGGACAGCGCCGAGGTGTGCGGCTGCAACGGCGTGTGCAAGGGCACCATCGTCAAGGCCATCCGCGACCAGGGCCTCTTTACGGTAGATGCCATCAAGAAGCACACCAAGGCGGCCAGTTCCTGCGGGTCCTGCACCGGCCTGGTCGAACAGATCCTGATCAACTGCGTGGGCGGCGCGGCCGACGTCAAGCCCAAGTCGGAAAAAGCCATCTGTGGCTGTACCGACCATAACCATGGCCAGTTGCGCCGGGTCATACGCGAGCAGCACCTGACCAGCATTCCCCAGGTGATGCGCTTTCTGGAGTGGCGCAGCAGCGACGGCTGCGCCACGTGCCGCCCGGCGCTGAACTATTACCTGATCTCTACCTGGCCGGGCGAAGCCGTGGATGACGGCCAATCGCGACTGGTCAATGAACGCATGCATGCCAATATCCAGAAGGATGGCACCTATTCGGTGGTGCCGCGCATGTGGGGCGGCGTGACCAACGCCAGCGAGCTGCGCCGCATTGCCGACGTCGCCGACAAATACGCCATCCCCATGGTGAAGGTAACCGGCGGCCAGCGCATAGATTTGCTGGGCGTGAAAAAGGAAGACCTGCCCAAGGTGTGGGCCGATCTGGATATGCCCAGCGGCCACGCCTACGGCAAGAGCCTGCGCACCGTCAAGACTTGCGTGGGCAGCGAGTTCTGCCGCTTCGGCACACAGGACTCCACCGGCATGGGCATTGCCCTGGAGAAGGAACTGACGGGCATGTGGAGTCCGCACAAGGTCAAGCTGGCCGTGTCCGGTTGCCCGCGCAACTGCGCCGAATCGGGCATCAAGGACGTCGGCGTCATCGCCGTGGATTCCGGCTGGGAACTGTATATCGGCGGCAACGGCGGCATCAAGACGGAAGTTGCCCAGTTCTTTGCCAAGGTCAAGACCGCCGACGAGGTGCTGGAATATTCCAGCGCCTTCCTGCAGCTCTACCGCGAGGAAGCCTTCTACCTGGAGCGCACCGTGCATTTCCTGGAGCGCGTGGGCCTGGAATACGCCAAATCACGGGTGGTGGACGACGCCGACAACCGCGCCCTGCTGCATGCCCGCCTGCGCTATGCCGTTTCGCTTGAAAAAGACCCTTGGGCCGAGCGCATGGGCGACACCGCCATTCCCGCCGCCCGCGACTTCCAACTTCTTAGCGTGTGAGGCCATCGTGACCCAGCCAACTACCTGCCAATGGCACCGCGTCTGCGCCGTGGACGACATCCCCCTGCAGGGCTCGCGCGTGGTGCAGCGTGCGGGCGAAGACAACATCGCCATCTTTCGCACCACCGACAACGATGTGTTCGCCGTCGTGGACCGCTGCCCGCACAAGGGCGGCCCCCTGTCGGCGGGTCTGGTCCATGGCAAATCCGTCGCCTGCCCGCTGCACAACTGGGTCATCCAGCTGGACAACGGCCAGGCCCAGGCGCCCGACGAAGGTTGCGTGATGACCGTCCCGGTCAAAGTCGACACCGGCACCGTCTATCTGGGCCTGGATTAGAAACCGGGGTCTGACCCCGGTTTTCTGATTGATGCCAGCCATTTTTTCCGCAGTTGAACGCGCAGAGACTCGTCAAGCCCATGAACCATGACAACATCAGCCCCCGAACCGGGGAGCCCTGGCCTTTGGCCACCGAGGTGTCTTCGGTGTGCTGCTATTGCGGCACGGGTTGCGGCGTGCGCGTGCGCACCCAGGGCCGGCGCGTGATCGCGGTTCATGGCGACCCGGATCATCCCTCGAGCCGGGGCCGGCTTTGCAGCAAGGGGCTGGCCCTGGGCGACACCGTGCGCAGCGATGCGGCGCGGGTACTGTCGGCCCAGTTGCGGGTATCGCGTCAGGCGGCACTGGCCAATGTGCCACTGCAACATGCCGTGGACCAGGCAGCCGACCGGCTGGCCGCCATCATCAGGCAGCATGGCCCCGACGCTGTGGGGTTCTATCTTTCCGGCCAGCTGCTGACCGAAGACTACGCCGTCTTCAACAAGATGGCGCGCGGCCTTATTGGTACCAACAATATCGACACCAACTCACGGCTGTGCATGTCCAGCGCGGTCAGCGGCTACAAGCAGACCCTGGGTGCAGATGCCCCGCCCGCCTGCTACAACGACCTGGAGATCGCCGACACCGTGCTGATTGCGGGCTCGAACATGGCGTTTGCCCATCCCGTGCTGTTTCGCCGGTTGGAAGCGGCCAAGGCCGCCCGCCCCGAGACCCGGGTGGTGGTGATCGACCCGCGCCGCACCGACACGGCCTCGCTGGCCGACCTGCACCTGGCCATCTTGCCCGGCACCGATGTGGCCCTGTTTCACGCCATGCTGAACGTGATGGTCTGGGAAGGCCTGCTCGACGCGGACTATATCGCGCAGCACACCGAGGGCTTTGCCGCGCTGAAGGCGCGCGTGCACGAGTTCACCCCACGCGCCGCACAGGATGTCTGCGGCGTGCCCGCCGAGGATATCGTCACCGCCGCCCGCTGGTTTGGCCAGGCCAAGGCCGCGCTGTCGCTCTATACCATGGGGCTAAACCAGTCCAGCAGCGGCACCGCCAAGAACGCCGCCCTCATCCACCTGCACCTGGCCAGCGGCCATATCGGCCGGCCCGGTACCGGGCCGTTTTCGCTGACCGGCCAGCCCAATGCCATGGGCGGGCGCGAAGCCGGCGGCATGGCCACCCTGCTGCCCGGCCATCGCGAACCCGGCAACGAGCAGCATCGCCAGGAAGTCGCAGCCCTGTGGGGCGTGGAGCAGCTGCCGGAAAAGCCCGGCCTGCCCGCGATGGAAATGTTCGACGCGGTGCTGGAAGGTCGCGTCAAGGCGCTGTGGATAGCCGCCACCAACCCGGCGCAATCATTGCCAGACCAGGCCCGCGTGCGCGCCGCCCTGGAAAAGGCCGAACTCGTGATCGTGCAGGAAGCCTTCGCGGGCACCGAAACCCTGGCCTATGCCGACATCGTGCTGCCGGCCGCCACCTGGCCCGAAAAGGAAGGCACCGTCACCAATTCCGAGCGCCGCATCAGCCGGGTGCGCGCCGCCGTGCCGCCCCCCGGTGATGCCCGTCCCGACTGGGTGCTGGCCTGCGCCGTAGCCCGGCGCCTGGCACAACAGATTGCACCCGCCAAGACCGCGCTTTTCGCGTATGCCGACGAAAGCGCCATTTTTGCCGAACACGCGCGCACCACCGCCGGCCGCGACCTGGACTACAGCGGCCTGAGCTACCAGATTCTGGACGCCGAAGGCCCCCAGCAATGGCCCTTCCCCCAAAACCGTGGTCTGACCCCGGTTTTATCGTTTCCAGTTTCGCGCCGGCTGTATGCGGATGGTGTGTTTCCCACGGCCAGCGGACGGGCGCGCTTCCTGGATGTCGGCTACGTGCCGCTGGCCGAGCCGATTTCGGCCCAGTACCCGATACGCCTGACCACAGGGCGCCTGCGCGATCAGTGGCACACCATGGCGCGCACCAGTCTTGCGCTGTCATTGACCCGTCACGCCGAAGAACCCGTGCTGTCGCTGCACCCGGCGGACATGACGCGGCTGCACCTGGCCAGCGGCGACCTGGCGCAGATCAGGTCGCGCCGGGGCAAGCTGGTGCTGGCGGTACAGGGCGACGATGGCCTGAAACCTGGCCACGCCTTTCTGCCCATGCATTGGGGCAGCGGCTTTCTGGGCGGCCAAGGGATCAACGCGCTGACCAACCCTGCCCGCGACCCGGTATCGCACCAGCCTGAGCTCAAGCACACGGCCATCGCCGTGGCGCCCGCCAACCTGGCCTGGCAAGCCGTGGCCTGGGTACGCGGGGACGCGGCCACGCTGCGGCTCAAACTCGCCCATTGGCTCAAGAACCCCGCTTTCCCCTATTCGGCCGTGCTGCCGGTGGCAGTGGGCGGCACCCAGGGCGATGCCAGCGAGCCGGGCAGCCCGCCCGGTTACGGCGGCGTGCGCCTACGCCTGGCCGCCGCCTCGGCGCCCTATGCCACCCTGTTGGCGGCGCTCTGCAGCGACCTGGGCCTGGCTCGGCCGCAAGCCGCCTTCGACGACCCCGCCCGCGCAGTGCTGCGGCGGGTGGCCATGGCCGGCGGCGCTCCCTTGGCCTACCTGCTGGCCGGCGACATCCGCGCACACGATGCGCTGCAAGTCTGGGCCGATGGTGGCGCAGCCCCCGCCAGCCTGGTCAATGTGCTGATGGGCCGTACCGCCCCCACCCAGCGCGCGCGCACCGTCTGTGCCTGCAAGGGTGTGACGGACCTTGCCATCCACGACGCGGTGCGCGCCGGCCTGGACCTGGAAGGTCTGAAGAGCCGCCTGGGCTGCGGCACAGGCTGCGGCTCGTGCGTGCCCGAGATCCGCCAGATGCTGGTCACGGCGCGAGCCGCCTAGCCGCGGCGCCTGCCGCCTTCCCCTTGCATAAAACCCGAAATTGCAGCCCCTCATCCGCACCAAGGAAACCATCATGAATGCCATTGACACCAGCGTGACTCGCACAGCAGGCAAGGTCTGGTTGATAGGTGCCGGCCCAGGCGACCCCGAACTGTTGACCTTGAAAGCCGTGCGAGCCCTGCGCGAAGCCAGCGTCTGGCTGATCGACGATCTGGTCGGCAGCGAGATCCGCGATCTGGCCGCCGCCGGCACCCGCATCGTCAGCGTGGGCAAGCGCGGCGGTTGCCGCTCCACCCCGCAGGACTTCATTTTGCGGCTGATGGCGCGCTATGCCCGCCAGGGCAGGACCGTGGCCCGCGTCAAGGGCGGCGATGCCTTTATCTTCGGGCGCGGCGGCGAGGAAATCGCCTGGCTGCAGGAACGCGGCATTGCGGTGCAAACCGTGGCCGGCATCACCGCGGGCCTGGCCGTTGGCCCCGCGCTGGGCCTGCCCCTGACGCATCGGGGCGTCAGCCGTGGCGTCGCCCTGGTCACCGCCCACACCATGGACGGCAGCCAGCCCGACTGGCAGGCGCTGGCCGCCAGCGGACTGACCGTGATCTGCTACATGGGGATGAACAATGCCCGCCAGTTGGCCAACGAACTGCTGGCCGCGGGTTTTGCCGCCGGCTTGCCGGTAGCCGTGGTGCAGCGCGTCTCCTGTCCCGATCAGCGCCACGCCATCACCACCCTGCAATACCTGGCGCGCGACATCGAGCAGGCCCATCTGGCCAGCCCGGCCGTGATCGTGCTGGGCGAAGTCGCCGCCTTGGGCATGCTGCATGCAAAACCGGGGTCAGACCCCGGTTTTGTCCAGGCCCGCACGGTGGCCTGAAGTGACGCGCTATCGGGGGCTGGCCCCGATATTCCTAGGCCGCCTTGGGCTCCAGGCTGGCATAGCGCCGCAGGTGATGATCGGCCGAGCCGAACAGCACTTCAATGGCCGTGGCACGCTTGAAATAGTGGCCAACCGCCATTTCCTCGGTCATCCCCATGCCGCCATGGATCTGCACCGCGCTTTGCCCGATCTTGCGGCAGGCGCTGGCGATCGCCACCTTGGCCGAGGAAATCGCCCGGGCCCGCTCGGGCGCCGGCAAGTCGAGTGCAGCCGCGGCCTCGTTGGCCACGGCGGTCGCGATCTCGAGCGCCATATACATGTCGGCCATGCGGTGCTGCAAAGCCTGGAACGAGGCAATCGCCACGCCGAACTGCTTGCGCTCCTTGGCATAGGCCACGGAATCGGCCAACAAGCGGCGCATCACACCCACCGCCTCGGCGCACACCGCGGCAATGGCTTCATCCACCGCGCGCTCTATCACGGGCAGGGCCTGACCGGCCGGGGCCAGCAAGGCCGAGGCCGGTATGCGAACCTGGTCGAATTCCACGTCGGCGGCACGCACGCCGTCTATGGTGGGGTATTCACGCAGGCGAATGCCCGGCAGGCTTGCATCGATCAGCACGGCCGACACGCCGTTGCCCGTGCGTGCCGTGACGATAAAGTGCGAAGCCCAGGGGGCCGCGTACACCACGGCCTTGCGCCCATTCAGCACGTAGCCATCGCCATCGGCTTGCAGGGTCGTCTTCAAGTTGGCCAGGTCAAACCCGCCTTGCGGCTCGGCATAGGCAAACGCCAGCACGATTTCGCCCGCCACCAGCCGGGGGCCGACGGACTCGGCCAGGGCGGTCGGCGCATCGCGCAGGAAGGCGCCGCCGATCACGATGGTGGAAAGATAGGGCTCGCCCGCCAGGGCTGCGCCCAGCTCTTCCATGATGACGCGGTTATCCAGGGCGCCACCGCCCAGGCCACCCTGGGCCTCGGGCAGGGTCGCGCCCAGCACGCCCACGTCGGCGGCCAGGCCTTGCCAGATGGCGGCATCCCATCCGGCTTCAGTGGCGACGGCGCGCTGGCGGGCATCGAAATCATGGCGCCGGCCGAGGAAACGCGACAGGGAATCGCGCAGCATGAGCTGCGTGTCGGACAAGGCAAAGGGATCGCTCATGCTGTTTTGCTCCGCTTACTGGTGAATGCCGATACACGCTCATGCATGTCCGGTCCGCGGCCCCGGGTGCGATACACCTCGTGAGCCAGGCCTACCGCCAGCGGCAACCCGTCGGTTTCATTGAGTAGTGCTTTATTGGCGCGCAGGCTGTGCCAGGAATTGGCCAGCACCGTGTCGGCGAAGGTCTTGAGCACGCTATCGAACTCGTCGTCGGCAACGCAGCGGTCAGCGAGGCCCAGTTCCAGTGCCTGGCGCCCGGTATAGGTTTCGCAGGTCATCATCATGGTCTGGGCGCGCGAGCGGCCCACGCGGCGCGGCAAACGCTGGCTCAGGCCCCATACCGGGGTCAGGGCCCACTTCGCATGGGTGTCGGCAAACCGGGCCGATTCAGAGGCGATGATCACGTCGCCCGCCAATGCGAGTTCCAGCGCGCCGGTATAGCAGTGGCCATGGACGGCGGTAATTACCGGTTGCGGCAGGTTGGCGAGTTTTTCCACCACCTGGCCTTCGAATGTGATGCGCTCGCTGCTTTCGTTGCCGGCGCCGATGTCGCGCAGGTCGTGGCCGGCTGAAAAGCACTTGCCCGCGCCACGCAGGATCACCAGGCCTATGGTCTCGGTTTCCCGGGCCAGGGCGTCGCAGTGGCGGTCAAGCGCCTCGAACACTTCCACGTTCAGGGCATTGAGCTTGTCGGGGCGGTTCAGCGTCAACACCGCCAACCCGCCGGTATCCTGGCGTAGTACCAGATCGGTCATGATGAGTCTCCTTAGCCTGCCAGCAGTCGGGCGGCGATGATGTTGCGCTGGATTTCGTTCGAGCCGGCGTAGATCGACGAGGCACGGTCGTTCATATAGGCCGACATGCCAAAGATCGCTTCCTCGGGAACGTCGCCGTCGCCCGCCAGCGTAGCCAGATCAGGCCGGGCCAGCGCGTAGTAGCCGCCCACTTCCACGGCAAGTTCGGTCAGCTTCTGGCGCAGCTCGGAACCCAGCACCTTGCCCATGGATGGCGTGATGCCGGGATCCTGGCCCGCCTGCTGCTGGTACAGGGTGCGCAATTCAAGAGCCTGCAAGGCATCGATCTCGCACTCGGCGCTGGTCAGCTTGCGCTGGAAGTCGGCGCGCTCCGCCTGGTTTTCGCTGCCGGTGCCAAAAGCTTCGGCCGCCTTCTTCAGGCGGCGCAACCGGGTGCGCAACATGGGCGTCCAGGCGTTGCCGCGCTCGTGCAGCAACAGGAACTTGGCTACCGTCCAACCGTCGTTTTCCTTGCCCAGCAAGGACGACACCGGTACGCGCACATCATCGAAGAACACCTGGTTCAGTTCGTGATCGCCAGCCAGGGAAATAATCGGCTGTATGGTGATGCCGGGCAGATCCATGTCGAACAGCAAAAAGCTGATGCCGGTTTGCGGCTTGCCCGAATTGGCCGTGCGCACCAGACAGAAGATGCGATTGGCCCAATGCGCATGGGTGGTCCAGATCTTGGTGCCATTGATCACATAGTGATCGCCGTCGCGTACTGCCCGGCACTGCAGGGCCGCCAGGTCCGAACCCGAGCCCGGCTCGGAATAGCCCTGTGCCCAGTAATCGGCGCCGCTGCGGATGGCCGGCAGGTATTTTTCCTTTTGCTCGGGCGTGCCGAATTCCATGATCGCGGGCGCCACCATGCGTGGCCCCTGGGGTGCCAGCGGCGGCGCTTCGGCTTCGAACAGCTCGGCCGCGAAAATATAGTGCTGTACCGGTGTCCAGCCCGTGCCGCCAAAGGCTTGCGGCCACTTGGGCACCGACCAGCCTTTTTTGGCCAGGATGCGGTGCCATTGCACGCCTACCGGATACTCGCTGAAAATGCCGGCGCAGCGGCGGCCTTCCTCGCGCAACTCGGGCGTAAGCTCCGAGCTGAGAAAAGCCCGCACTTCGTCGCGAAACGCCTGGTCCGCCTTGCTCAATACCAATGCCATAGGGTCTCCTCTCGGGCTGCGGCTTCACGCGATTCGTGCGTCGCGGTGGGCCGAACCCGCCGGCGGCACATGCGCCGCCGACAACCCTGCGATTTTTTCAGATAAAGCCTGCCGGGTTATCGTCCAAAGAGACGATTCGCCCCCAATGGGCTCGCCCGCCACCATCCGGCTTCGCGGCGAGGCCGCGATAAAAACTCACGTTGGCAGTAAGCTTGGCAACCCGGGAACCCAGTTCCTAGACGAACGACGAGATTCGAGCAGATTGAAAATGCATCTGAACGCCAAGCTGAGCATGCTGTTACTGTGCCTGGCAACCCTGATCCAGGGATGCAGCGGCCTGCCCTCGCAGGACAAACGGATGGCATCCACCGCCATTACCGACACTGCCGACACCCCGCTGGGCAAGGCCATCGCTCCCCTCGCGGCGGCGCACCCCGGCCTCTCGGGCATTCACCCCCTGCAGGATCCGTATGACGCCTTTGCCGCGCGCGTACTGCTGGCGCGTGCCGCCCAGCGCGCGCTGGATGTCCAGTACTACATCTGGCGCGACGACCTGACGGGGACGCTGTTGTTCGAGGCCTTGCACGAGGCGGCCGATCGCGGCGTGCGGGTGCGCCTGCTGCTGGATGACAACAACACCAATGGCCTGGACGAAACCCTGGCCATGCTCGATGCCCACCCCAACATCGAGGTGCGGCTGTTCAACCCTTTTGCCATCCGCAATCCACGCTTTATCGGCTACATCACGGATTTTTCGCGCGCCAACCGGCGCATGCACAACAAATCCTTTACCGCCGATAACCAGGCCACCATCATAGGAGGCCGCAATATCGGCGATGAGTATTTCGGCGCCACCGATGGCATGCTGTTTGCCGACCTGGATGTGCTGGGCGTGGGGCCGGTGGTCGATGCGGTCTCGCAGGATTTCGACCGCTACTGGAACAGCCAGTCGTCCTACCCGGTAAGCGAGCTGCTGCCGCCGGTGCCCGCCAGCCGCCTGGCCGGGCTTGCGGCCGAAGCCTCCGTGATCGAGCGCAATCCCGCCGCGGCCGAATATATCCGCGCCATCCGCGACGCGGACTTCATACGGCAGCTGGAACAAAACACCCTGGCCATGGAGTGGGCCACCGCGCGCATGGTCAGCGACGACCCCGCCAAGGGCCTGGGGCTGGCGCCGCACGAAGCCATGCTGCCCGACCAGTTGCAGGAAATCATTGGCGACCCCCGCACGGACGTCGAGCTGATATCGCCCTATTTCGTGCCTACCGCCAGCGGCGTCGCGGCATTCGAAAAACTGGCCGAAGGCGGGGTCAAGGTCATGATCCTGACCAATTCGCTGGAAGCCACCGATGTCTCGGCAGTGCATGCCGGCTACGCCAAGCGGCGCAAGCCCCTGCTCGAGGCCGGCATCAAGCTGTATGAACTGCGCCGGCTGTCGCTCAACGCGGAAAAACAAAAAAGGGCAGGTATCCTGGGCAGCTCGGGTTCCAGCCTGCATGCAAAAACCTTCGCAGTCGACCGTTCCCGCATTTTCGTCGGGTCCTTCAACTTCGACCCCCGTTCGGCCAATCTGAATACGGAAATGGGCTTCGTGATCGACAGCCCGGCCCTGGCCAGCCAGATCGAAGAGGCCTTCACCAGCACCATACCGGCCAACGCCTATGAAGTGCGCCTGTCGGACACCGGCAAGCTCTACTGGATAGCGCGCATCGACGGCAAGGAAATCCGCTACGACACCGAGCCCGGCACCAGCGCCTGGCTACGGGCCTGGGTGGGATTCGTCTCGGTCCTGCCGATAGAGTGGCTGTTGTGAACACCCATCGCGCCATCTAGCGGGCCTTGCGAAAACGCCTATGCGCAGGCGATAATAGGGATTATGTCTGCATCATCCACCTATCTCGTGGCTCTTTTTCGTCAGTGCTGGCGCAAGCCTGCCAACTGACCGACTCCCTGCGCGCGCTTGCCGCGCGACCACACCCTGAATAAACCTGCCTTGCCCGGCCAGCCGTCTACACGGTTTTAGCCCTACATCGGCAATGCGCCCGCAAGTCTTCAGCAAAAAGGCCACGACATGCTTTTGATGATCGACAACTACGATTCGTTTACCTACAACATCGTGCAGTACTTCGGCGAACTGGGCGAAGAGGTCAGAGTCGCCCGCAACGACCAGATCACCCTGGACGAAATCGAGGCCATGGCCCCCGACCGCATCTGCATTTCGCCCGGGCCCTGCGCTCCGGCCCAGGCTGGCATCTCGGTGGCGGCGATCCAGCACTTCGCCGGGAAACTGCCCCTGCTGGGCGTCTGCCTGGGCCACCAGGCCATAGGCGAGGCATTCGGCGGCAAAGTTATCCGCGCCAAGACCGTGATGCATGGCAAGGTCTCGCCCATCACGCACACCAATACCGATGTATTCGCCGGGCTGCCCTCGCCCTATATCGTGACGCGCTACCACTCGCTGGCGGTGGAACGCGCCAGCCTGCCGGACTGCCTGGAAGTGACGGCGCAAACCGAGGATGGCGAAATCATGGGCCTGCGTCACAAAACCCTGCGGGTATATGGCGTACAGTTCCACCCCGAATCGATACTCAGCGAGCACGGCCACGCGCTGCTGAAGAACTTTCTTGCGCTGTAACCATGCCGCCGCCCAGGCCCTTGCGGGGGCCTGCCAGGGCGCAAGCCAGCCGCGCAGCCCTGGCGCAGCATGCAAACCGAACCGGATACTGCCATGACGATCTCCATTACCGACGCCCTGACCCGCTGTATTGAACATCGCGAAATCTTTCACGAAGAAATGCTGCACCTGATGCGGCGCATCATGCAGGGCGAGCTCTCGCCGTCCGAAAGCGCGGCCCTGATCATGGGTTTGCGCGTCAAGAAGGAAACCATAGGCGAGATCACGGCCGCGGCCCAGGTCATGCGCGAATTCGCCACCCCGGTGGTGGTGCCCGAGCCGGAAACCCTGCTCGACCTGTGCGGCACCGGCGGCGACGGCAGCCACACCTTCAATATCAGTACGACCTCGATGTTCGTGGCCGCCGCGGGCGGCGTGCGCATCGCCAAGCATGGCGGGCGCAGCGCCTCGTCCTCGTCGGGCAGCGCAGACGTGCTCGAAGCCCTGGGCGTGAACCTGAAGGTCACGCCCGAGCAGGTGGCCGAATGCATCCAGGCCACCGGCATGGGCTTCATGTTCGCCCCGTCCCACCATGGCGCCATGAAGAATGTCGCCGCGGTGCGCAAAGAGCTGGGCGTGCGCACGATCTTCAATATCCTGGGTCCGCTGACCAATCCCGCGGGCGCCAGCAACCAGCTGATGGGCGTTTTCCACGCCGACCTGGTCGGCATCCAGGTACGGGTACTACAACGTCTGGGGTCTCGCCACGTACTGGTGGTCTATGGTAAAGATGGCATGGACGAGGCTTCGCTGGGCGCCGCCACCCTGGTCGGTGAGCTCAAGAACGGCGAAGTCCGCGAATACGAGATCCATCCCGAAGACTATGGCCTGGGCATGGTGTCCAACCGCAGCCTGAAGGTGGGCAATTGCGACGAATCCCGCGACATGGTGCTCGAGGCGCTGAACAATACGCCCGGCGCCGCCCGCGATATCGTCGCCTATAACTCTGGCCTGGCGCTATATGCCGGCAATGCCGCCGACTCTATCGCCAGCGGCATCGCCCAAGCCTTCGAGCTGATCGCCAGCGGCGCCGCCCGCGAGAAGCTCGAGAGCTTTGCCGCCTACAGCCGGCGCTTTGCCGCCTAAGGCATAACCCCATTTCATAGTGAACTCATGAACGACGTCCTCGAACGAATTCTGGCTGTCAAAGCCGACGAAGTGGCCACCGCCCGTCAGCTGCGCAGCGAATCCGAGCTGCGCCGCGAGGCGGAAGCACGACAAGACGTACGCGGTTTCGGTGCCGCGCTGGAAGCCCGGATTGCCGGCGGCCACGCGGGCGTCATCGCCGAGATCAAGAAGGCCTCGCCCTCCAAGGGCGTGATCCGGCCAGATTTCCACCCCGCGGCGATCGCCGGCTCGTACGCCGCCCATGGCGCGGCCTGCCTGTCGGTACTGACCGACGTGAAGTTCTTCCAGGGTTCGCACGACTTCCTGCGCCAGGCCCGTGCGGCCTGCTCGCTGCCCGTGCTGCGCAAGGACTTCATCATCGACCCCTACCAGGTGGTCGAGGCGCGCGCCCTGGGGGCAGACTGTGTGCTGCTGATCGTTGCCGCATTGAAGCGGTCACAGTTGCGCGACCTGGAAGCGCTGGCCCACGAACTGGGCATGGACGTCCTGGTTGAAGTGCACGACGCCAAGGAGCTGGACGTCGCGCTGGACATGAACACGCCCCTCTTGGGCATCAACAACCGCAACCTGCGCACCTTCGAAGTCTCGCTGCAGACCACGCTGGACCTGCTGCCCCGGATTCCGGCCGGCAAGCGGGTGATCACGGAAAGCGCCATCGTGACGCCGGAAGACGTCAGGATCATGCGCGAACATGATGTCCATGCCTTCCTGGTGGGCGAAACCTTCATGCGCGCCGCCGAACCGGGCGCCGAACTGCAGCGCCTGTTCGCGTAAGTTTCCACCTGTCGGGCTCAGGCCCGCACCATACCGCGCCGCGGCTGCCTCAAGGTGGCCACGGCGCCGACGATTTCATGACAAACTCCGCCCCCAATCGCCTGCGCGAACCGCTCGCATCGCATGTTGCCTGGCTACCCGCCCCCTGGCGCGCCCACCTTGAAGACGTACTGCAGTCGGACGGCTTTCGTTCGCTGGCCGCCTTCATCGACCAGCGCCTGGCGGAAGGCGCGGTCATCTACCCCGCCCACCCCTTTCGCGCCCTGGAGCTGACCGCTCCGCAGGAAGTGCGGGCGGTCATCCTGGGACAAGACCCCTACCATGGCCCCGGCCAGGCCCAGGGCCTGGCGTTTTCCGTGCCCAACGAGCTGCGCCGCCCCCCCAGCCTGCGCAATATTTTCAATGAAATCGCCACCGATTTCGGCGGCAATCCGGCGCAGTTCGGCAACGACCTGAACCGCTGGGGCCGCCAGGGCGTGCTGCTGCTCAATGCCCTGCTGACCGTGGAAGACGGCCAGGCCGCATCGCACGCCAAGCGCGGCTGGGAAGCCTTCACCGATAGCGTCATCGCCTGCGTGGCGAACGACGACACGCCCAAGGTCTTCATGCTGTGGGGCGCGCATGCGCAAAGCAAGCAGGCGCTGATTCCGCCGGGCTCGCCCCACCTGGTGCTTCGCGCCAACCACCCCTCGCCCCTGTCGGCCACCCGCCCGCCTGTGCCCTTCCTGGGCTGCGGCCACTTTCGCCTTGCCAACGAGTGGCTGGCAAAACAGGGCCTGCCCGCCATAGACTGGGTGGGCCCCACCGCCAAGGCCTGACGCCATGTCCGCTACCGCCAAACTACCCCCACTGGACGAGCCCACCCAGGCCCACGCGCAGCGTGTCGCCGCGCACCTGCGGCAACACATCGCCGCCGCCGGTGGCTGGCTGGCTTTCGACGACTTCATGGCGCAGGCCCTGTACGCCCCCGGCCTGGGCTATTACGCGGCGGGCAACCGCAAGCTGGCCGCCGCCGGCGACACCGCCAGCAGCGGCGACTTCATCACCGCGCCCGAGCTGACGCCGCTCTTTGCGCGTTCGCTGGCAGGGCCCATCGGCGCCGTGCTGCGCGCCACGGGCAGCACCGAGGTGCTGGAATTTGGCGCCGGCACCGGCGCACTGGCCGCGGGCCTGATCGAGGCCCTGCACGAGCAGGGCATAACCGCGAGCTACCGCATCCTGGAAGTCTCGGCCGACCTGCGCGACAGGCAGCAGACGCGCCTGGCCGGGTTCGGCGATCGCGTGCAGTGGCTGGACGAACTGCCGAGCGCCTTTACCGGCTGCGTGGTGGCCAACGAAGTGCTGGACGCCATGCCGGTGCGGCTCTTTTGCTGGAATGAAACCGGCACACTGATGGAGCGCGGCGTGGCGCTGGCCGACAACGGCTTCCAATGGCAGGACCGCCCCGCCCCGCCAGACCTGCTGCAGCTCGTATCCGAGCGCATGCCGCCCTTGCCGGGCTACGTCTCGGAAATCAACCCGCAGGCCGAAGCCTTCATGCGAGGCATGGGACGCTGGCTGCACGCCGGCGCCGCCTTTCTTATCGACTACGGTTTTCCGCGCCACGAGTACTACCATCCCCAGCGCAGCGGCGGCACGCTGATGTGCCACCTGCGCCATACCGCACACGCCGATCCGCTGGTCTGCACCGGCGTGCAGGACATCACCGCGCACGTCGATTTCACCGCCATGGCCGATGCCGCCCTGGAAGGCGGGCTGGACGTGCTGGGCTATACCTCGCAGGCCAGGTTCCTGATGAATGCAGGGCTGCCGGCCTGGCTGCAGGCGCTGCATGCCGCCGGTGGCACGGCCTATTTGCGCAGCCTGAACGCCGTGCAAAAACTGGTGTCCGAAGCGGAAATGGGCGAGCTCTTCAAGGTGCTGGCGGTGGGTCGCGGGCTGGATTCCCCGCCGCCCGGCTTCGAGCACGGCGACCGCCTGGGGATGTTGTAGACGCCCGGCACGATACTGGCTGGGCTGTTCCACATGATGGTGAATTACCAAGACAACAAGCCTACAATCGAGTAGGTCGCGTGGTTTGTCATTCGGGAGATCCCAGCATGTCGAGCACCGAACATCTCTTGCCGTCCTACCTTGATGCCCAGCATCTTGGCCCCTGGGGCACCTACCTGCAGCAGGTAGATCGCGTCATTCCCTACCTGGGTTCGCTGGCGCGCTGGGCTGAAACGCTCAAGCGGCCCAAGCGCGCCCTGATCGTCGACGTTCCCATCGAACTCGACAACGGCAACATCGCCCATTTCGAAGGCTATCGCGTCCAGCACAATACGTCGCGCGGGCCCGGCAAGGGCGGCGTGCGTTTTCATGAAGACGTCACCCTGGCCGAAGTCATGGCGCTGTCGGCCTGGATGTCGATCAAGAACGCAGCGGTGAACGTGCCGTTTGGCGGCGCCAAGGGTGGCGTGCGGGTGAATCCGCGCACCCTGTCGCGTGCCGAACTCGAGCGCGTGACACGCCGCTACACCAGCGAAATCGGCATCATCATCGGCCCGACCAAGGATATTCCCGCCCCCGACGTCAACACCAACGCCCAGATCATGGCGTGGATGATGGACACCTACTCGATGAACGAGGGCTCGACCGCCACCGGCGTGGTCACCGGCAAGCCCATTTCGCTGGGCGGCAGCCTGGGCCGCACCGAGGCCACCGGCCGGGGTGTCTACGTGGTGGCGCGCGAAGCCGCCCACAAGCTGGGCATGGAAACGCAAGACGCCCGCGTCTGCGTGCAGGGTTTCGGCAACGTGGGCAGCACCGCCGCCAGGCTCTTTCGGGAAGCGGGGGCCCGCGTGATCGCCGTGCAGGATCACACCGGCACCCTCTACAACGAAGCCGGGCTCGATGTACACCTGCTGATAGAACATGCCGAGGAAACCGGCGGCATTGTCGGCTTTCCCGGTGGCGAGGTGATCCCCACCCATGACTTCTGGGCGCTGGAAACCGAGTTCCTGATTCCGGCGGCGCTGGAATCGCAGATCAACGCCGCCAATGCCGGCAGCATCCGGGCAAAAATCGTGGTGGAAGGCGCCAATGGCCCGACCACGCCAGCCGCCGACGACATCCTGACCGAGCGCGGCATCCTGATCGTGCCCGATGTGGTGGCCAACGCCGGCGGCGTCACTGTCAGCTACTTCGAATGGGTGCAGGATTTTTCCAGCTTCTTCTGGTCGGAAGACGAAATCAACCAGCGCCTGGAACGCATCATGCGCGACGCCTTCGCCTCGGTCTGGCAGGTGGCCGAGGACCACAAGGTAACCATGCGCACCGCGGCCTTCATCGTGGGCTGCACCCGGATCCTGCAGGCGCGCGAGGTTCGCGGGTTGTATCCCTGAAATTGGG
>JBEBVZ010000057.1:0-27415 GCA_040392445.1 Verticiella sediminum | reverse complement strand
CCGACATCATGAAGGGCGTGGTCGAGCTGCATTCGCAAGGCGCCATCACCCCCCTGGTGGCAGCCAGCTTCCCGGCGCAAGAATTTGCCCAGGCCGTGCGCCGCACCAAGGATGCCGGCACCGTGGGCCGGGTCGTACTCACCTGGGATCACGCCACAACCTGAAAACCGCCGGAAGACCCTGCTTATACCGGGGTCGGACCACTGTTTACTCATCAAGCCGGCACAGATCGGCTTATCAAACGACAACGGAGACAAGCATGAAACAGACATTGATAGCGGTAGCCGTTCGCGGCGCAGCGCTGACCCTGGGGTTGGCCGCCTGCGCCACCACCCTGGCCGCCAGCTACCCCGACAAACCCATCAACATGGTGGTGCCTTTCCCTGCCGGCGGCCCCACCGACCTGGTCGCCCGCGTGCTCTCCAAGCAACTTACCCAGCAGATGGGCCAACCGGTAGTGGTCGAAAACCGGGCCGGCGCCAGCGGCACCATCGGCATGCAATACGTGGCTGCGGCCAAGCCCGACGGCTACACGGTGCTGTACAACACCTCGACCATCGCCATCACGCCCCATCTTTACAAGGATCTGGGCTTCGATCCGCGCAAAGCCTACGCCCCGGTGTCATCCACCGCCGTGATCCCCCTGGTTCTGATGGTGCATCCATCGGTGCCGGTAAACGATGTCCAGGGGTTTGCCGAATACGTCAAGGCCAGGCCGGGGCAGCTGGACTACTCCTCGGCCGGCGCCGGCAACGTCACCCACCTGGGCAGCGAAATCATCCTGCAATCCATGGGCGCCAAGGCAACCCACGTGCCCTATCGCGGCAGCGCGCCGGCCATGGTCGACCTCGTCGGTGGCCAGGTCAACTTCATCACCAACACCCTGAACGATTCCCTGCCCTACATCCGAGACAACCGCGTCAAGGCACTGGCCATCACCAGCCTCGAACGCAGCGAACTGCTGCCCAACGTGCCGACCCTGGCCGAGACCATCATGCCGGGCTTTGAAGTGGGCGCCTGGCAAGGCGTGGTCATGCCCGCCGGCACGCCGCCGGAAATCGTCCAGCGCCTGAGCGAGGAAATCCGCAAGGCCCTGAATTCCGAGGAAATGACAGCGCAACTGAAAGCGCAAGGCGCGGTCAAGCTGGGTTCCGACCCCAAAAGCTATGCCGAATACATCGACAGCGAAACCCAGCGCTGGGGCGAAGTGATCAAGTCGGCCGGGGTCACGCTGAACTAGCGCAAACCGCGGCAGTTCCAGCGCAGCCGGGCCTGGGATCCAGGTGACGCGCGTCGGTATGGCGCGTGTCACCTGCAGCAAACACGAAAGACCACACAAAATGTTGCGGCCGCTACCGGGAATACGCTAGCTATACATTCAAGACGCCAGGCAATACCGTCTGATTACCCGACAATCAAAGGAGACGGTATGCGTAAGTTCAGGAAGGGCCCCACCCCTTTTAGTTCCTTGCAGCAAAGCCTGGCGGTGCTGGCCGCCACGGCCAGCCTGACCCTCGCCGCCACGCCCGTCCTGGCCGCCTATCCCGACCGCCCTATCACCATGATCGTGCCGGCCACGCCCGGCGGGCTGACCGACACCACGGCTCGCTATATCGCCGAAGAGCTGCGCGAAGTCCTGCAGCAGCAGGTCATCGTGGAAAACCAGCCCGGCGCCGCGGGCATGATCGCCACCCGCAACGTTGCGCGGGCCAAGCCCGATGGCTACACCATCCTGCTGACCTACACCGCGCACATGACCGCGCCCGTGATGTATCCCGACGATGCGGGCTACCATCCCGTTGATAGTTTCGCGGCCATCAGCCAGCTGGCCGATGCCGTGGGCATCATTGCCGTCAGTGCGGATTCCCCCTACAAGACCTGGGCCGACCTGGAAAAACATGCGCGGGAACAAAAGCATCCCATCTCGTACGGCATTGCCGGCGTGGGTTCCAGCCCGCATTTCTATGGCATGTCGATCGCCGACGGTGCCGGCATGAAGCTGGAGGTCATCCCCTATCGCGGCGAGTCGCCCCTGATGACCGATCTGATCGGCGGTGTGGTCACCACGGCCATGGTGTCACCAACGATTTTCAAGCCCATGGTGCCGGGCGGCAAAGTTCGCGGCCTGGTGGTCACATCCAAGCAGCGCTCGCCAGCGGTGCCGGACATTCCCACCATGGATGAATTGGGCCTCAAGCGTCCGGGCAATGTGAACGGTTTCATCGGCATCCTGGCCCCGGCCGGCACGCCGCCCGAAATCGTCGACCAGTTGTCGGGCCATCTGCAGAAAATCATGAAAAAACCCGCGGTGCAGGCGCGCTTCGTCGAAAACTTCGGCCTCTCGCCCATAGGTTCGAGCGCGCAGGAATTCTCGGCCCTGCTCAAGGCCGACTACCCGCAGTGGGTGGCGGCACGAGACGCCTACAACATCAAGCCCTAGCCCACTGGCTGGCCCGCCTCGGCATGTTGCCAGGCGGGCCAGGATTTCAGGCTGCAGCCGGCGCCCCTTGCCGGCTGGGTCGCAGCAGGGCAAAGATGATCTGGACGATACCCGCCGACAATCCCATGGCGACGCCCAGTTGCCAGGCCAGGGTGTAGTTGCCCAGCATGCTGTAGAGCAAGCCGCCGCCAAAAGCGCCCACAAAGCTGCCTATCTGGTGGCTGAAAAATGCAAAACCCTGAACCATGGCCTGCCAGCGCAGGCCGAACATTTCGGCCACGGCGCCCGCCACCAAGGGAGCAACACCCAGCCACAGGAAACCCATGATGCTGGCAAAAATCAGGGTGGTTTGCGGTGTGGGCAGGGCAATGAAATACCAGATCAATACCAGCGAGCGCAGCGCGTAGATCATGCCCAGCAGCGCCAGCTTGTTCCAGCGTCCGCCTGCCCAGCCGAAGAAAAGACTGCCAAGAACGTTGAAAGCGCCGATAAAGCCCAGTGCCTGGGCGCCCAGCATGGGATCCATGCCGCAGATTTCCAGGTATGACGGCAGGTGCGTCGTCAGAAACACCAGCTGCATGCCGCAAACGAAATACGCCGCGGTCATCACCAGGAAGGGCGGATAGCGCAAGGCAGCGGCAATCGCGGTGCGTGCGGTGCTGCTGTCGACCTCGTTGGGTTTGGCCGCCGGCAGCGCCAGCTTGTCCACCCGGCCAGCCGCGAAAGCGGCCGGCAGCAAGCCTATGGCCAGGATAGCGAAACCCCATACCCCGGCGCGCCAACCATAGGCGTCAAGCAAGGTCTGGCCCAAAGGCGCTGCGATGACCGCGCCCAACGAACCCGCTGCCGAGACCATGCCCAGAATGGTGCTGCGTACACTGGGCGGAACCGCTCGCGTAGCAACCGCCATCACGATGGCGGATGCCGCACAGGCCATGGCCACACCCATGAAAACTCCGGCACCCAGCGCCAGACCCCAGAAACCGTTGGCGGTCGCCATTACGACCAGTGCCGTCAGGTACAGAAGCGAACCCGCCAGCATGATGGGGCGAAAGCCGTAACGCGTTGCCATGGCGCCGGCAAAGGGCTGCGCCAGCCCCCAGACCAGGTTCTGGATCGCGATGGCCAGCGTGAAGTCGGCAATCGAAATCGAGACATCCTGCGTCATGGACTGCATGAACAGCCCCAGGCTCTGACGCAAGCCCATGCTCAGGCTGAGCAACACAGCCGCCCCAATCAGGATAGGCATCACGGGACGCAAGCTGCGCAGGGCACTCATCAGGAGGACTCCGTTTTCTTATGGAACTGCGATGGGACTGCGATGATGGATTATCCCGCAATGTAGGTGTCGGTCATCCCAATTACCCCACCCCACCGATAGCGAATCGCGACGGAGCCATGCCTGAAATGTATCAACGACCATTCTGGGTGCCGGCCCTCACGAAGAGCCGGCATACCCATCAGGCTGCTGCCACGCCGGGCCTGGCCTGCGCCTCGCGATCCTGCAAGGTCTTCCAGAGCGGCTTGCCAGTGCCCGACTTCGGGATCTGCGCCACGAACTCGACCTCGCGCGGCGCTTTGTACACCGCCATGCGCGTGCGAGCCCAGTCGATGATGTCCTGCGGGCTCACCTTGCCCACGCTCTCGGGCTTGAGCACCACCACCGCTTTCACCGATTCGCCACGCTTTTCGTCGTGAAAGGCGATGATGCAGGCCTCGTGCACGGCCGCATGCTCGTACATGACATTTTCCACTTCGGCGGGCCACACCTTGTAGCCCGACACATTGATCATGCGCTTCAAGCGATCGCGCATGAAGTAGTAGCCGTCTTCGTCGCAATGCGCCAGGTCGCCGGTACGCAGATAGCGCCTGCCATCACGCTCGATGAAGCTCTCGACGTTGGCCTGGGGGTTGTTCCAGTAGCCCAGCATGATCTGCGGGCCCGAAGTAATCAGTTCGCCCACTTCGCCCACCGGCAGGTCTTGCAGCGTAATCGGGTCGATGATGCGCGAGGACACGCCAAAGGTAGGAATGCCCAGGCTGCCGCGCTTGGTGTGTTCCAGCGGATTGCAATGCAGGAAGGAAGCGGTTTCCGTCATGCCGTAGGCTTCATTGCAGACCAGGCCGAAACGCTCGTACAGACGCGCCGTAATCGCTTCGGGAATAGCCCCGCCGCCGCCGGTCAGTTGCACCAGGCTGGACAAGTTGTATTCGTCCACCCGGGGGTTGGCCATGAAGTCGATGATCATGGCCGGCGGTGCCGACCAGTTGCTGACGCGATACTTTTCTACCAGCTGGGCTGCCACTTCGCGATCCCAGCGCGTCATCATCACCGAGGTAGCACCCGCCAGGATAGGCAGGTTCATGCCGTTCTGCATGCCCAGCAGGTGGAACATGGGCGCCACCGCCAGCAATACCGATTCGGCATGGATGCGCCGCCAGTGCATCATCGCATACAGCGCGCTCATGACGCTGGCGTGGGTATGCATGCAAGCCTTGGCCTTGCCGGTGGTGCCGGACGTGAAGGGCAGCAGGCAAAGATCGTCGCGGCTGATGTCCAGCGGGGCAGGCACAAGATCCGCCGCCAACGCCTGCGACCAATGCGCGATCGCCGGGTCGCCGACGGCTGTGGCCTCTTGAGGCTGCCCACGGTAGTCGTCATAGCGGTACAGCACGGCATGCTGCAGGCATGCGCCATCCAGGCAGGGCTGGACCACCGGCAGCAGCTCGTCGCCGGCCAGTATCACCTGGGCGCCACTGTGTTCGGCGATGTAGCGCAACTCGGGCGCCGTACTCATCACATTGGCGGGCACAACCACGCCGCCCGCCCGCAAGATTGCGTAGTACGAAATCACGAACTGCGGACAGTTCTGGCTGAACACGACGACGCGGTCGCCGCGCGTCACGCCGCAACGTTGCTGCAGATACCCCGCCAGCGCATCCACTTCCTGCTTCAGGCGGCCGTAGCTGAGTTCGTTGCCGTCGAACACGATGGCGGCCTTGTGCGCAAACCGGGCCGCCGACACTTCCAGGTTATGGCTTAGCGTGGTCTGCGGCCAGTTGAGGTCTTGTGGCAGCCCTTTGGGCCAAAACTGGAAATGCGCGTTCATGATGCCTCTATCAATTTGCCTGTGGAATCAGGCCAAGTTCAGTCAGGAATTGCTTGTCGGCGGCGTAACGCTCTGCCGCATACCGTGTGAAATCCTCGGGATTCATATAGGCAGCCCGTTGATTCTGCTGCGTAATCGTATTGACGAAAACCGGATCTTGCATCGCCTTCTTCAGGGCTTCATGCAGGGTGGCGACCACCTCGGCGTTCATGTCTGCCGGCCCGCCGATGCCCCATGAGGACTCGGCCACGATGTCGTAGCCATGCTCTTTGACAGTGGGAACGTCGGGGCGAGTGGCAAGCCTCTCGGGCGTCAGCGTGGCAAGCAGCCTGGCCTTGCCCGAATCCACCATCACGCCGAATCCGGCGTCGGCCACGATATCGATGTGGCCACCCAGCAATGCCGTGTATTGCTCGGACGCGCCCTTGTACGGAACGTAGTTGAATTCGACCCCGGCAGCCTTGGCCAGGCGTTCCATGGCGATATGGCCGGTACTGCCCGCGCCGATCGTGCCGTAGGACACTTTGCCCGGATTCGCCTTGGCATAGGCCAACATCTCTTTGAGCGAGCCCCAGCGCGCATCGCTGGAAGCGATCAGCCCAAAGGTGTAGTCGGTAATGTTGGTGATGTAGGTGAAGTCCTTCAGCGTATCGAAATTCACTTTTTGCAGATGCGGTACCCGATACAGGGTGGCGGGCAAGACCCCGATGCTGTAGCCGTCGGGCGCATTGCGCGCCATCGTGGCAGGCCCCAGCGTGCCCGATACGCCGGGCTTGTTCACCACGATCACGTCTTGTCCCAATTGCCGCCCCATGGCGGCGCCCAGAGCGCGTGCCTGGACGTCGGTCGCGCCACCTGCAGGGAACGGAACCGTCAGTTCGATAGGGCGAGTGGGATACGACTGCGCCAGCACTGCGGTGCTGGCAAAAGTGATCAGGGTCGATACGGCGAACATTCGCCACTTTTTCACTAGCATGTGCATCAGGTGTCTCCTCTGGCTCTCGTGGCCGTGGCCGTGGAGTCTAGGCCCCTGCCTGGCCGCCCTCAATGGCAAAAGCGTTGAGCCAAATTGGCTAAAACAATCATGCACTGGATCAATTTAGTCATTTTTTGACAAGATGCTTGCCTGCCGCAGAATCACAGCGCTTGAACGGAAACAATTTCCGCATCGCAACAATTATTTCTAATAATGAAATAACAAACCATTTATTGACACTACCCGTACCTGCTCTAGACTGCCCGCAGGAGACAGCCGACATGAAAAAGCCAACAGAGCATTTCACGGCGGAACGACAGCAGGACAACTCGCCACCGGGCGGCACGATTGCCAAGGGCTTTGCCCTGCTGGACTGCTTCGCCGATGAGCCTTACCCCTTGGGCAACAGTGAACTGGCGGCGCGCCTGGGCTATCCCAAGCCTACGGTGTCGCGCTTGTGCAAGACCTTGTGCGACCTGGGTTATCTGGATTGGGACCCACGGCTGGACAAGTACTTCATCGGAGCCCAGGTTCTGGCCCTGGGCTACCCCTATCTGGTCGGGCTGCACGTGCGTCATCTGGCGCGCCCCCTGATGCAAACCCTGGCTGATCGCATCCAGGGCGCGGTGTCGCTGGGCGTGGCCCGCGGGCTGGACGTGGTTTACCTGGAAACCTGCACCTATCATGAAGGCACGCTGGCCCGGCCTGGGGTAGGCGCGTCCCGATCTGTCATCACCACCGCCATGGGCAGGGCTTACCTGTCCACGCTGAGCGCCAAGGCTTTCGACGAAACCATGCAGCTCGCCCGTGCCGAACGCCCCCACGAATATGCCGCCTGGTACGACACCATGTGCCGCAATATTGCCCTTTACCCGCAACGCGGCTTCGCCCTGAACGAGGGCGATGCCGGCAGCAACGTACATGGGGTGGGCATTGCCTCCCGCGTTCTTTATCACCACCGCCCACTGCTGTTCAACTGCGCCATCCAGGGCAGCCAACTGGCGCCCGGCCAGCTCGAAACAGACGTAGCACGCCAACTGGCCGATCTCGTGCGCATGGTCGAAGCCGCAGCGGGGACACCCCTGCCAAAGGGCATGGCATGACGCCCGCCCAGTGGATGCTCTACGCCGAAAGGCCAAGCCATCCCCCGTGTCATGCGTGAATTCACGATTCCCCAGCCTTAACCTCTGAAGGAAACATCATGAAACGTCGTACGCTTCTCAGTATTGCCCTGATCGCATCCCTGGCCCCCGTCATTGCCCCGCTGGCCGCCGACACCTATCCGGAACACGCCGTGCGCGTCATTACGCCCTACGGCGCGGGGGGGTCGAATGACATTTCGGCCCGTATCGTTGCCCAAGAACTCAGCAAACGCCTGGGCCAGCAGTTCGTCGTGGAAAACAAGCCCGGCGCCGGCACCCGCATCGCTACCGACAGCGTGGCGCGCAGCCCGGGCGATGGCTACACCCTGCTATGGTCGGCGGCGCCTTTTGCCATCAATACGGCAGGCGGGGCCAAACTGCCCTATGACGTCAAGACAGACTTCGTGCCGATAGGCCCTGCGGTCATAGGCCCGATATTTCTGATCGTGAATGCGCAATCGCCCATCAAAAGCGTGGCCGACTTTGTAGAGTACGCAAAGAAGAAACCGGAAGGCGTCACCTTCGCATCACCCGGCGCGGCATCGGGCCCGCATCTGACCACTGAACTGTTCAGTCTTGAAGGTGGCTTCAAATCGCTGAGCGTGCACTACCGCGGCGACGCCACCGCCTACACGGAACTGATCGCGGGGCGCGCGGATGCCACCCTGACGGCCATCACCACCGCCCTGCCCTATATCGAGAACAAGCAGCTGCGGGTACTGGCGGTGGCCTCGCCCGAGCGTAGCAGCATCTCGCCCGACACCCCCACCTTCGCCGAACAAGGCATGCCGGAAGTGGTGGGTTATGGCTGGTTCGGCCTGGTCGCACCCAAGGGCACGCCAGACGCCATCGTCCAGAAACTGAACCGCGAAGTAAACAGCATCCTGGCCGACAAGGAAACCCACCAGAAGCTGCTGAACCTGGGCCTGGAGCCCGGCAGCGGAAGCAGCGCGCAATTTGCGCAGTTCATCGACAACGACATCAAGAAATGGACGGCTGTGATGAAAAAAGCCAACATCGTCCTGGAATAAAGCACACGGCCGTCACCCCGTAACAGGATGACGGCCGCCATAACTTACGGACAAGGCCGGTTTATTCCAGCTTCACGCCCGCATCCTTGATCACGCGGCCCCAGTAGGCGTAGTCGTTAGCGACCATTTCCTTGAAGGCCTGCGGGCCATCGCCACCCAGCATGATGCCAAGCGCGCCCAGTTTTTCCTTCACTTCAGGATCGCCAATGATTTCCAGCACGTCATTGGACACTTTGATCAGGATGTCGGTGGGCGTACCGGCGGGCGCAAACATGCCATACCACCCCAGGGTGGACATGTTCTTGATGCCAAGTTCCTCGAAAGTGGGCACATCCGGAACCACCTCGGCGCGCGAGCTGCCGGTGACCGCCAGGGCGCGCATGCGACCGCTGGCAAGGTGAGCCTTGGCGCCATTGGCCGACATGATCACGGCCGGCACCTGCCCACCCAGCAGATCGGTCACCGAGGGCGCCTCGCCTCGATAGGCAACGTGCACCATGTCCAGGCCTTCCTGCTTATTGAAGATATGGCCATACAGGTGGCCGCTGGAGCCCGTACCGAAAGAGCCGTAGGAATACTTGCCAGGATTGGCACGCACCAGGTCGACAAATTCCTTCAGGTTCTTGGCCGGCACATCCGGGTGGATGACCAGGATCAGGTTGGAGGTACCGAGGCGGGTGATGGGCGCGAACGCCGTGCGCGGATCGTACGGCGGCTTGCTGTGCAAATGCGGCGTCTGCACCATACCGGTCAGGGTCAGCAGCAGGTTATAGCCGTCGGGCTTGGCCCGCTCGATCACCTGCGTGCCGATCAAGCCACCGCCGCCGGGACGGTTGTCCACGGTAACCGGTTGGCCCCACTTTCTGGACAGTCGTTCCGCGATGACGCGCGCGGTGACATCGGTTGCACCGCCAGCCGGATAAGGCACGACGATGTTGACCGGGCCGGTGGGGAAATCCGTGGTTGCCGCCAGGGCAGGCAGTTGTGCCAGGCCCAAGCTGCCGGCAAGTGCCAGCAATGCACCAAGCAATGTGCGCCGTGTAATCATGTTTTTTGTCTCCTGTTGTCGTTGAAGATCCGACTGGCCTATGCAATACGCGGCGAAGGTACAGATACTTCGAGCGGTGATTGTGCGCACCGCCTTCGTTTCCCACCTCGTCTTAACCGACGATTTTCAATAGCCGCCGTTGTGGTATTACTCTTATATAAAACAGACAATCAGACAAAAAGAGACAACCATGGCATCAAAATCGGGAATATTCACATCCTTCACCGCGTTGGCCATTGCGGCATGCGCCCTGGCGCCGGCGGCAAAGGCCGCAAATGACTTTCCACAACGTCCCATAACGGTGGTGGTCGGTTTCTCGCCCGGCGGGCAAACCGATTTGCATGCGCGTTTGCTGGGCGAGGCCATGTCCGGCATCCTGGGCCAGCCCATCATCGTGGAAAACCGGCCCGGCGCCGGCAGCACCATCGCCGCCGCCCATGTCGCCAGGGCCAAGAACGACGGCTACACCCTGCTGTATGGCGGCGTTTCGGCCTTGACGCTGGCCCAGTACACCTACCCCAACCTGGGCTATAGCGACAAGGATTTCCGGCCCGTCGTCCTGGTCGAGGAAATCCCGTTGGCATTGATGGTGGACACACGCAAGATCCCCGCCAAGGATCTCAAGGAATATGTCGCCTACGCCAAAGCCAACAGCGGCACCCTAAGCTACGCCACCACCGGTGCCGGGGTCATCACCCACCTGCTGGGCGAACAGATCAAATCCGTTCTGGATATCGACACCCCGCCCGTGCACTATCGGGGCAGCGCACAGGCCACCACCGATGTCATCGGCGGCCATATCCCTGTCGTCGTCGATGGCTTGGGACAAGCCACGCCCTACCTGAAGGACGGTCGCCTGCGCGCCCTGGGCATCTCATCCGGCGAGCGTGTGTCCTCTTTGCCAGACGTGCCCACCTTCATCGAACAAGGCTACCCCGCCCTTAACCTTGCACCCTGGGCCGGCCTGATGGCGCCAGCCGGCACCCCGCCCGAGGTCGTGGAAAAACTGAAGACCGCCGCGCTCAAGGCGATGGAGTCGCCCCAGCTACAGGATCGCTTCATCGCGGACGGCACCATTCCCATTACGGCCACGGTCGTGAATGTCGACGAGAGAGTCGCACGCGACCACAAACTCTGGAGCGAAATCGCCACCCGGCTGAAGCTCAGTCCCCAATAAAAAGCGGGGTGCGGCTGGCCCGGGTCTTGGGCACGGACCAGCCACACTTACCCACGCTGCCGCTTCCCGGCCTGCACGGCAGAGCCAAGCAGCGTGGGCGCGCCGTTACTGCGCGCTGATGCCGGCCTTGCCCAGCACGTCGGTCCATTTCCCGAACTCCTGCGCGACCAGGGCGTCGAACGCGGCTCCATCCAGGGGATCGAGTTCCATGCCCAGTCCGGCCAGGCGTTCCTTGACCTGGTCGGTTCCCAAAGCCCAGAGCATGGCTTCTGACAACTTCCGGCTGATGTCGTCAGGCGTGCCGGCCGGCGCCACGAACCCGAACCACGTCGATACTTCGTAGCCAGGCAGCTTGGCGGCCTCGGCAACGGTTGGCAGTTCCGGAAACATCGAAGAGCGGCGTTTGGTGGTCACCGCCAGGGCCTTCAACTTGCCTTCCCGGACCAGTGGCGCAGCCAGTGCCGTGGTCAGCGGCATCATGGAAATCCTGCCGGAAATCAGGTCGGTCACAGCCTCGGGCTGCCCCTTATAGGGCACCTGGGTCAACGTCACTCCCGCCATCTGGCCCAATAATTCCCCTGACAAGTGGTTCGAGGTGCCCATGCCGGCCGAACCATAGGTAATGCTGCCAGGCTCCTTCTTCGCCATGGCAAGCAAGTCCGTCAGGCTTGCAGCCTGGCTATCCTTGGACACCACCACCATGTTCGGCACATATCCCACGCCTGCCAAACCGCGAAAATCGCGCGCCGGATCCCACTTCGCCGACTTGCTGACCAGCGGCTGCACCGCATGGCTGGGGCTGACGGTCAGCAGCGTGTAGCCATCGGGATCCGCTTTCCTGACGAACTCAGTGCCGATGGCGCCACCTGCGCCAGATTTGTTCTCGACAATCACGGGCTGGCCCAGCTTCCCGGACAGGGGCTCGGCAACGATCCGGGCCACCGAGTCGACAATACCGCCTGCACTAAATGGCACCACGATGGTGATAGGCCGCGTCGGATAGGTACCGGCCGCCTGCGCCAGCACCGGCAATGCCAAGGTTGCCACCCCGGCCATGAACAACCGCACGTTTTTCATTGTTTTCGTCTCCTGGAAATGCCGGCGGCCTGGCCGCCGGATGGCGTACGCGCTAGCGCACCGGTGTGTGCAACATGTTGTATTCAGGGTGATCAAAACCATTGCGCCCCATCAGCTTGGCAATGTTCAACTGATGGATCTGGCTGGTGCCTTCGTACAGGCGGAACACGCGCACATCGCGGTACATGCGCTCGGCAACGTTGTCGGCGATATAGCCGCTGCCGCCAAACAGCTGCACCGCGCGGTCGGCCACGCGGCCGCACATTTCCGAGGCAAACAGCTTGCACATCGATGCTTCCATCGTCACATCCTCGCCACGATCCCGCTTGCGAGCGGTTTGCAGCACCAGTGCCCGAGCGGCATGCACCTCGACGTTGCTGTCGGCCACCAGTTGCTGCATCAACTGGAAGTTGCCGATAGGCTGGCCCGATTGCTCGCGCTTCTGGCCACGCTTCATCATTTCATCCACCAGGCGGATCGCCGGCCCCACGCATAGCCCGGCCAGGTTGATGCGCTGCTTGTTGAGCGCCTTCATGGCCGTTGCGAACCCCTGGCCCGGCACCCCGCCCACGATGGCCGAAGCCGGCACCCGGCAGTTCTCGAGGATGACCTCGCCTACGGGCGAACCATGCTGGCCCATCTTGCGGTAAGCCGGTCCCGTGCGCAAGCCTGGCGTGCCGCGCTCGATCAGAAAAGCCGAAATGCCCTTGGCACCCTGCGCCTGCATATCGGTACGCGCAAACACCGTGAACAGGCCGGCCAGCGGCGCATTGGTGATATAGCACTTGACGCCATTCAGGACGTAGTGATCGCCGTCAAGCACGGCGGTAGCCTTCAATGCGGTGGCGTCCGAGCCGGCGTCGGGTTCGGTCAGCGCAAAGCAGCCCGTGACGGAGCCGTCGGCCAGGCCCGGCAGGTAGCGCCGGCGCTGCTCGTCGGTGCCATCGACCACCAGCGATTCGGAAGCGATGCCGGTATTGCCGCCAAAACGTGCCCGAAAGCTGGGCGCGGCTTGCGACACCACCATGTTCACCCGGGAAAGGTCCTCGGAATTCAGGCCACCGCCGCCATACTCAACCGGAATGCTGTGGCCAAACAGGCCCAGTTCGCGCATGCGCTGCACAATGTGCTCGGGAATTTCGTCATTGCGATCGACCTCTTCCTCGATCGGAATACATTCGTCCTGGATAAAGCGGTACAGCTCGGTCAGCATGGCGTTCAGGTTTACATCTTTGGCGTCATTCATGGCTTTTCCTCTCAAGGGTACATACCTGTAGCTTGTTCAATACGCAGCGTGGCTTCGCGCAAACGGGGCACGACTTCACGCTGCAGCGTGTCTGCTTGCAGGCGGAATGCCGACATCGTGGCATTCAACGCTATGCATTCTTCGCCTGGCCCTTGCCGTATCGGCACGGCCACGGCATGGATTTCCCGGCGCCAACCGCCGGGGCTGTGGCAATACCCCTGCTCGCGCAAGCGCTTTTCGTCTTCCAGCAGCATGGGCAGCAGGCGGTCGTAGTTGTCGGGGTCGTTCAGTTTGAGACGGTTGAGGATCGCCGCACGCTCTTGCTGCGTGGCGCTCAACAGCAGGACATGGCCGATGGAGGTGGACAGCAAGGGCCGAGTGCTGCCGATATCGGGCTGGTAGATATTGCCCTGGTCCACGCGGCAGGTATCCACGTACACCGCGTTGAGCCTATCGCGCATGCCCAGGTTGACGGTGCAGCCGGTTTCGCGCGCGATCTGCTCCATGAACGGCCGCGCGACCTGTCGCACCTTCATGCTGGCCAGCAAGGGGTAGCCTAAAGACAGGACACCCGACCCCAGGCGGTACTTCTGGAACTTTTCCACGTAACTCAAGTACCCGAGCAGGGTCAGGGTGTAAGTCAGGCGCCAGACCGTCGCCTTGGGCAGGCCAGTGCGATCGGTCAGTTCGCGGTTGCCCAGCATGGGCTCGTCGGGGGTGAAGGCACGCAAGACCTCCAGCCCGCGCGCCAGGTTGGTCGCGAACTGCCTGTCCTTGGCCAGCTCGGCCGCATCCACCAGTCCCGGCACAGGTGCCGCACTGTGGGCAATCGCGGCGCTGTCGTCGCCGGCATCGGAAGAAGGCTTGGGATGAGCTTGCACGAGACTTTGCCCGGTAGTCCTGAATGAAGCCATGATGTTGCCCACCAATGATCGAGTCAATATATTGATCCCATTGGTTCGCTGTGCAAAACGCTGATTGAGAACCGGATGTCGTTCCGGCATAACTAGGGTCTGTTAACGCTCGCACCGTGAGCGCGAACAGACCCTAGATGACCGCGCTGTGCGGCGTAACCATGTGGAGACATAGCTTGAGCAACCCATCCAGGCAAACAGGCGGCGCACTTGACGGCGTGCGGATCCTTGATATGGCAACGGTATTGGCCGCGCCGTTTTCCGCTACGCTGTGCGCCGACCTCGGCGCCGACGTGGTCAAGCTTGAGCTGCCGGATGGCAGCGACCCCTTGCGCAAGCTGGCGCCTGTAAAAGGGGACATGGCGCTGTTCTGGAAGGTATCGAACCGCGGCAAGCGCGGCATTACCCTTGACGTGCGCAAGCCCCAGGGACGCGAAATCCTGCTGTCCATGCTGGGCAGCTTCGACGTCCTGGTAGAGAATTTTCGTTCCGGCACCCTGGAAAAATGGGGGCTGGACATGGATACCTTGCTCGCGGCCAATCCCAAGCTGATCGTGCTGCGGCTTACCGGCTTCGGGCAAACCGGCCCCTATCGCAGCCGGCCGGGCTTCGCCCGCATCTTCGAAGCCATGAGCGGCTTTACCAACCTTGCCGGTGAAGCCGGCGGCCAGCCGCTGCACATGAACTTCCCGGTGGGCGACGTGGTGGCCGGCCTGTTCGGCGCCTTTGCCATCGCCGCCGAAGTCGCCCGCTTGCGCGGCAACCCGCAAGCGGGCGGCGTCGAGATCGATCTGTCCGCCACCGAAGCCCTGTTCCGCCTGCTCGACCCCCTGGCCGTTGAATACGAGCAGCAGGGCATCGTGCGTTCGCGCAGCGGCAACCTCGCAAGCTACACCGCACCCTCGAATATGTATGGCAGCGCCGAAGGCGTGCATTTTTCGCTGGTGGCCTCGTCCGACCCCATCTTCCTGCGACTGTGCCAGGCTATCGGCCAGCCCGAATTGGCGACAGACCCACGTTTTTGCAGCAATATCGAAAGGGTGGCCAACTACATCGAACTCGATAACGTGCTCTCTTCGTGGTTCCGCGAACATCCCTACAGCGATATTGCGGCCGCACTGGACACCGCCAACGTGCCGTACAGCAAGACCTACACCATCGAGGACGTCCTGCAGGACCCCCAATTCCAGGCCCGCAACGCCATCATCCGGCTGGCCGACAAGGATCTCGGCTCAGTCCCCGCCCCTTGCGTGGTGCCGCGTGTCGCCGGCCGCGAGACCCCCGCGCCGCATACAGGGCCGGACGTGGGCGAGCACAATGCCCAGGTATATGGCGAATTCGGCTTCAGCGCGGAACAATTGAAGCGCTTGCGCGAAGACGGTGTGATCTAAGCGTTTCGTAGTGCAAAACCTTGTTTGATCCCGGCACGCCATCCGTGCCAGGCCTCACATCATGTTACGGAGACCAGCATGCCTTCCATCCCCACCGCTTTTCGCGCCATGCGCACCTATCGCGACACCAACGGCACCACCAGCCGCCTCGAGACCATCGCCCTAGACGACCTGACTGCCGGCGAACTGCTGGTGCGCGTGAACTGGAGCGGCCTCAACTACAAGGACAGCCTGGCCGTTACCGGCAAGGCCAAGATACTGGAAGGCTCGCCGCGCATCCCCGGCATCGAACTGGTTGGCGAAGTCCTGTCGGGCGAAGCGCAGGACATCGCCCCCGGAACGACGGCGTTGGTGCACGGATTCCAGACCGGCATCCGCTATGACGGCGGCTTTGCCGAGATTGCCCGGGTTCCCGCCGCGCATGCGGTGCCAGTGCCCGCCGGATTGAGCCCGCGCGAAGCCGCGGTGCTGGGTGTGCCGGCGTTTACCGCGGGCCTGGCGCTACAGCGCTTCTCGGCAATGGGCCTGACTCCCGCCAGCGGCACGGTAGCGGTCAGCGGGGCAACAGGTGCGGTCGGCATGATGGCCATCACGGTGCTGAAACGCGCCGGCTACCGTGTTGCGGCGCTCACGCGAAAAGCCGACAACGCCGCCATGCTGCACAAGCTGGGCGCCGATGAGGTCATTACCGCGGCAGACTATGAAAACGCCAACCGGCCGCTCGAGACCGCGCGTTTTGCGGCGGCCATGGACAATGTCGGCGGCGCAACCCTTGCCTGGATGCTGCGCTCGCTCAACGATGCCGGCATGCTGGCCAGCATAGGCAACACAACCGGCAACGACTATCCCGGAAATGTCCTGCCATTCATCCTGCGCAACGCCACCATGATCGGCATCCAAGCCAATGCCTCGCCCGAGGTGCGCCGCCAGGTCTGGGGCAAGTTGGGGTCGGAATGGAAGCCGGACTTGTCCGTACTCGAGCCCCATATCCATCAAATCAGGCTGGAAGAACTGGCAGACCATTGCGCCCGGCAGGTAGACGGAAAAACCTCTGGCAGAACCCTGCTACGCCTGGCCGACTGACCGTCTGCCTTTCTAGTGCCGTCCCAGCACCCCGGCCTCGCGCCAGACTCGCTGTTGGTCCGGCCCATGGCCCAGTTCCGCCAGCACATCGGCAGCATGCTGGCCCATGTGCGGCGCCGGCCCGGGCGGCGCGGCCGGCGTGTCATGAAAACGCGCAGCCGAGCGCGGTAGCCGCACACGGCCCAGTTCACCGTGGTCGATCTCTACCAGGGTAGCGTTGTGCCGCACCTGCGGGGCGTCCAGCACCTCATGGCGCTCATGCACACGGCCGGCGGGCGCGCTGCGCTCGCGCATGCGTTCAAGGCAGGTGGCGGTGTCCAGCATGGCCGCGTGGGGCTCCAGCGCCTCGCGCAGTTCGGCCGCATGGCTAAAGCGCCCGACCACGTTGGAAAAGCGTGGGTCTTCGGCCAGTTCAGGCTGGCCAAAACCGGCACACATCGCCTCGAACTCGACCTGCTGCGGCCCCGACGTCACCACGTAGCCGTCTTGGGTCTTCCACGGTTTCTGGCTGACGCCGAACTCGGGTGCCGGCGGTGGCGGGTTGTCCAGGAAAACGTGGTTGTACATGGCGTCCGGCCACTGAAAAGCCAGCGCCGCGTCCAGCATGGCCAGATCCACCCACTGGCCGCGGCCGGTGCGCTCGCGCGCCAGCAGCGCCGCGCAGATGGCCTGGGCTGCCGTCAGCGCGGTCAGCTTGTCGCACAGGGCCGCCGCCAGCACCTGCGGCTCGCCGCTGATCTGGTTGCGGTGCGAGGCGCTGATGCCGGACACAGCCTGGATCACGGCGTCATAAGCGCGTTCGCCGGCCTGCGGGCCGGTCTGGCCAAAACCGCTGATGGACAGATAAACCAGCCGCGGGTTCAGTGCCAGGAGCTCCTCGTGGCCCAGTCCCAGACGATCCATGGCGCCGGGCCGGAAGTTTTCGATCAGCACGTCCGCGCGCTGTGCCAGTTCACGCACGATGCTTTTGGCATCGGGGTGCTTCAGATCCAGCACGATAGAGCGCTTGCCCCGGTTGGCGGCCAGGAACATGGCCGAGATGTCGGCCTTGCGCGGGCCGATACTGCGGGAAGTATCGCCACCCGGCGATTCGACCTTGATCACGTCGGCTCCCTGATCCGCCAACATACCGGCCGCAATCGGACCGGACAGCACGGCGGACAGATCCAATACACGCACACCCTCAAGAGGTCCTGCCATGACTTATCTCCTTTATTGTTATTTACCAGCCACCCCGGCGCAGCCAATCCTCGACCAAGTGCAGCCGGTCCGCACCCCAGAACAACTCGCCGTCGACCACAAAGGTCGGCGTGCCCCAGACGCCGGCCTCGGCCGCGGCATCCGTCTCGCAGCGTAACCGTTCTTTGGCTTCAGGCGACTGGACCGCAGTTGCAAGATCCAGCCGCGCGGCATCCAGGCCCACGTTGGCCGCCGCCTGTGCCACCTGCTCGGGGGTGTTTGGCGGCGTTGCCCGCGCGTGGTGCCACTCGAAGGTCTCGCGCGCAAAGCGCTTGGCGAGTTCCGGATCCAGGTCGTCCAGCAGCCAGAACGCACGGCAGGCATTGGCGCTGATGAAGTTGGCCAGCCCGCCGGACTTCAATGGCACGCCAAACCAACGCGCCATCCGGGGCACGTCGTGCTTGTAGTAATCACCCTTGATCGGCACCTCCAGGAAAGGCCGCGTCTGACCCAGCCTATCCTGCATGATCCCGCGCATGTAGAACGCGCGCCAACGTACGCTGCGGCCGTATTTCGCAGCCAGCTCGTCGATACGTGTGGAGGCAAAGTAGCCATAGGGCGACAGGAAGTCGAAATAGAAATCTATCGGTGCGGACATCTGGTAGCTCCTTGGTGTATCTCGTGCTTTGCCTGCCTGGTGCATGCAAGCGGCAGGCGCTCTCGCGTGGCAGGATTACTGCGCCTTGGCGCCGGCCATTTCAATGAGGCCCTTCCATACTGGAACATCCTGCGTGTAGCGAACCTGGGTTTTTTCCGGGGAGCTGTCCACCACGGGTTCGAAGCCCAGCGCGCGCACACGGTCCTGCACGCTTGAGTCCTGCAATGCCTTGGAGGCTTCGGCTGCAAGCCGATCGACAATAGGTTTGGGCGTGCCGGCGGGCGCTACCAATGCCAGCCAGCCAAACAGCTTGAAGGGCTCGTCGCTCAAACCCTGCTCCGCCAATGTCGGCACATCTGGCAACGCGCTCATGCGCTTGGGTCCGCTCACCCCAAGGTAGCGCAGCCGGCCGCTTTCTACATGCGGAGCCATGTTGGACGCACTGCCAAACGCCACATCGACGCGCCCGCCCAGCATGTCCTGCAACATGGCGCCCTCGCCTTTGTAGCCAACGTGCGTCATCTTGCTCTTGAGCCGTTCGTCCAGGTAGGCCATGGCCACATGACCGTAAGATCCGGTACTGAACGAGCCATAGATCACCTTTTCAGGATTGGCCTGGGCATAATCGGCAAATTCCTTTGCAGTGCGGTAGGGCTGCCCGGCCGCTGCCGCCAACACCACCGCGGCGTCCACCAACTGGTAGATGTAGGCAATGTCCGTGTTGGGGTCATAAGGCAGTTTGCTGTAGACAAACTGGTTGCCGATCACCGCGCTGCTCAGGATCACCGAGATGGTGTAGCCATCGGCGGGCGACTTGGCCAAGGTATCGGTGCCGATGATGGCGCCAGCTCCGGGACGGTTTTCCACCACCATGGGCTGGCCCAGCGATGGGCTCATTTTCTCGGCCAAGGTTCGCGCCAGCACATCGGTTGCACCGCCGGGCGCCATGCCAACGATCACCCGGATCGGCTTGTTCGGGTAGCTGTCGTCAGCGATGGCGGTTTGCGAGGCGGCCAGCGATAACATGCCTATGAAAACGATCCGGGTGAACGCATTGAGCTTGCGCTGCGACGACAGGTCAGCGCCAATGGAAAGCGGTTTGGTATGCATGGTGTCTCCTATGCTGCTTGTGAACGTGGGTTGCATCTTGTGATTTAGTCTTCTGCGCGTTCTCTACCGCGCGGCTCCTGGCAGCGCGTTGCATGCGGTCTCCTCGTCGATCTACCTGCAGTCCCCGGATTTTTCTTCCTCGGTGTCAGAACTGGCGGGTGCGGCACTCGCCCCTTGGGTCGACGGCGCCGAAAAGTGCCATGTACGCCGGTCATTCGCTGCAGACGGGTCCAGCAGGGTTAAGGGGCACCTATCGGTCGCATCGATGGCCTGAAGGCAAAAAGCATCAACTTGCCGTTCGTGTTTCGATTGTTGCAGTCGCCAGACTGATGTACAAGACGACTACAATGCATCACGCTGGTGTATATGGCGCAACAATAAGCCGGGTGTTATGGAAGCCACTTCCCTTGTGTTCTTCGCCAATGTCGTGGATGCGGGCAGTTTCTCGGCCGCGTCCCGATCCATGGGGCTGGATCGCTCCAACGTCAGCCGAAAGATCCGCGAACTGGAGCAGCAGTTGGCCTCCCAGCTGCTGCGAAGAAGCACCCGCTCCATGGAATTGACGGAAGCAGGCGCTTTTTTTTACGAAAGATGCTGCCTCGTTCGCGCCGAAGTGGAATACGCGTACAAGTCCATGCTGGACCTGAGCGGCTCCGTCAGGGGAACGGTCACAATGAGCTGTCCACCCATGCTCGGCCGGGAGATCATGGCGCCGCTATTGGTGGATTTCTGTCGGCAATATCCGCTCGTCGATCTGAAGCTGATTCTGACGAACCGGGTGACTGACCTCATCACCGAAAAGGTCGATCTCTGCATCGAGCTGACGAACACACCGAATCCAGCCACCGTCGCCCGAGAACTTTTGACGGTGAACTGGCTGATCTGCGGCAGCGCCAGCTACCTTGCAGACAAGCCGGTTCCCACTCATCCGGCGGACCTGTCCAAACTCGCCTGGGTGGACCAAATCAACCGTGGGCTACTGGAATTGAAGGGCTCGGCGCACGACGTGGAGCGCGTCAGGGTCAAGACACGGCTGGAATGCATAGACCTGGCGCTGGTCCACCGCACACTGACCGAAGGCCTTGGCGTGGGGGTGTTGCCGGACTACATTGCAAATCCCTCGCTGCGGGATGGCAAGCTGACGCGGATCCTGAGTGGCTATACCGTCCAGGGCATGCCCTGGAGTACGCTTTATGCGATTACGCTGCCGACACGTTACATGCCATCGAAAGTCAAGGCGCTGGTGGATTTCATCACCAGGGAATTCAAACGCCAAGCCGACTCATCGGAAGCCAAGCTCGCTGGGCGCGATCCGTCAAATCCGACAGGCTGACATTGCCGCGCCGCCAGGCACGCCCTAGTACGCCGTACACATAGACGAGCTTGCACGATTCTTGCTATTGTGACTGACACGCTTACCGCAGCGAACAGGAGGCGAATCATGATCAAGGTACTTGCCTGCGTCGATGGTGGCCCACAAACGCCGGGTGTCTGCGACTACGCAGCCTGGGCTGCGCTGCGCCTTGCTGCACCGCTGGAATTCCTGCATGTGCTCGACCGACATCCCGAGCGCGCCCTGATCGCCGACTTCAGCGGCAGCATAGGCATGGGCACCCAGGAAAGCCTATTGCACGAACTTGCCGAACTCGACGAAAAACAAAGCCAGCTGGCGCAGGAACATGGCTGGCAGATACTGGAAATCGCCAAGCAACGCGCCACCTCGGCGGGCGTGCCCGTACCCGATGCGCGCCAGCGCCATGGCTCGCTGATCGACAGCCTGCTGGAGCTCGAAGAAACCACCCGGCTGGTAGTGATCGGCCAGCGACCGCAACCTGGCGCGGTGCCGCGCCTGCATCTGGACCAGAACGTGGAACGGGTAGTGCGCACCCTGCATAAGCCTGTGCTGGTCGCCACCAGCCAGTTCAAGGCACCGGCGCGCTGCGCCATCGCCTTCGACGGCAGTGCCACCGGCCGCCGCCTGGTCGAAATGCTGGCGGGCAGCCCCCTGCTGCAGGGCATGCCCTGCCATATCGTCATGGCGGGCGAAGCCACCTCGAGCCAGAAGGAGCAACTGGACTGGGCCAGCAACAAACTGCAGGAAGCCGGTTTCAGTATCCAGGTCGTGCACCGCCCGGGTAACGCCGAGAACATCCTGCATGAAACCATCGTCGACCACCACATCGACCTGCTGGTCATGGGCGCCTACGGCCACACCCGTATCCGGGAATTCATCGTGGGCAGCACCACCACCACCATGCTGCGCACCAGCCCGATACCGGTACTCATCCTGCGCTAGGGGGCAACCACCAGGCGGCAGCCGCGACGGCCACTTGTCGTTTATTCTTGTGCAAAAGCCGGCCGCATCCAACGCGCCTGCAAAACCAAGGAGACAAGCATGCCCGGACGCCGCCCACGCGCCCCTCTGGCCAGTACCGTTACCGGAGGCCAGCCATGACCTACCAGGCATTGGTTTGTGAACGATTGTCCGACGACCTCTCCGGGCTGGCCTTGCGCGAGTTGCCTCGCGCGCAACTTGCCCCCGGCGAAGTGCGGGTTGGCATCCAGGCGGCGGGCCTGAACTTTCCCGACCTGCTCATGACCCAGGGCGGCTATCAGTTCAAGCCCGAACTGCCCTTCATCCCCGGCATGGAAGGCGCAGGCACCGTCCTCGAAGTCGGTTCACGCGTATCCACGTGGAAACCCGGCGACGCCGTCAGGTTCGGCGGCAAGCAGGGCGCGTTTGCGCAAGAAATCGTAGTGCCCGCAGCAAACCTGCGGCCCGGCATTCCCGAAATCAGCGTGGAAGAAGCCGCCAGCTTCCGCGCAACAGCCATCACAGCCTGGGTGGCCTTTCACCGCATCGGCAAGCTGCGTCGCGGCGAAACCCTGCTGGTGCATGGCGCACGCGGCGGCGTCGGTTCGGCCTGCGTGCAGCTTGGCCTGCACATGGGCGCGCGCGTTATCGCCACCGCCAGCAACACCGCCCACCTGGCGCCGTTTGCCGAGCAAGGCGTAGCCGTCCTGCAAGCCGCACCCGGCTTTCGCAAGGAAGTACTGGACCTTACCGATGGGCGTGGCGCCGATGTCATTGCCGACCCGGTGGGCGGCGACATTTTCGACGAATCCATACGTTGCATCGCCTGGGGCGGCCGCCTTCTGGTGCTGGGCTTCACCAGCGGGCGCATTCCCACCGTGCCCGCGAACATGCCTCTCATCAAGGGCTTCTCGGTCATGGGCGTGCGCGCCGGCGAATATGGCCGCCGCCATCCCGCTCGTGGACGCGCCGACATGAAAAAAATCGAAGAGCTGGCCGCCGCCGGCGTGCTGCGTCCCAACATTGGTGCGCGCTTTGAGCTGCATGACGCAGTCAAGGCCTTCGAAACCCTGGCCGCGCGCAAGGTCATGGGCAAGATCGTGGTCACGATGGGCAAGCGCTAGAAATGGGCACGAGCGATCCGCAGGCCCGAGCCTGTCGGCGAACAAGGAACATCAGGTGAGCAAAGACATGGAAGAAAAAGCGTTAAGCGGGATAAAAGTCTATGACTTGACCCAAGGCGTAGCCGGGCCACATGCCACCATGCTGCTGGCATTGCATGGTGCGGACGTGACCAAGATCGAACCGTTAGAGGGCGACTGGAGCCGGGTGCTGGGCAAGACTGCCGGGCACAATTCGTCCGACTCCCTGGCTGTCAATCGCGGCAAGCGATCCCTGGCGTGCGATCTGAAATCCGAGGCCGGGCAGGAAATTGCCAGGAAACTCATTGCGCAAAGCGATATCTTCATAGAAAGCTTTCGGCCAGGCGTCATAGGCCGGCTGGGGCTGGGATACGAGCAAGTGCAAAAGATAAACCCCGGCATTATTTATGTATCGGTGTCGGGCTTTGGCCAGACAGGCCCGAGTTCCTTGCGCCCCGCCGTGGACGGCCTCATCCAGGCTTCCTCCGGCATGATGGTCATGAACCGCACGGCCGACGGAACGCCGCATCGCCAAGGCATGATTGCCGTCGACGTCTTGACTGGCCTGTATGTCTACCAGGCGATCAGTTCCGCTCTCATCCGCAAGCTGCGCTTTGGCAAAGGGGCTTACCTGGACATCACCATGATGCAATGCGCAGCGGCGTTCCAGGCTGCAAAAATCATGGAACATGTTGCTTGCGACGGTACTCCCCCACCGCTATATGTGCCGGCCGGCATGTTCAAAACGGCCGATGGCTACATGGTGGTCAGCGGCATGCGGGACCACCACTTTGCGACCTTGTGCAAGGTGCTCGACCGCCCTGATCTTGCCAACGATGCCAGATGGCCAACCCAGGCATTGCGCATGCAGTACGGCGACATCCTCAATACGGAAATCCGCAAGGAGATCGTGAAACGTCCAACCAAGGAATGGCTGAAAACGCTACACGACGCCGGCGTTTTTGCCGAAGCCGTACAGTCATACAGCGAGTGGCTGGAGGACGAACACGTCAAGTCGGTGCAAGCCTACAAATGGGCGGGGGAATCCGACTTCGGGCCGTTGCCCGTCGTGCGCGTGCCGGGCGTGCTGCCCAACGACGACCCAGCCGAGACTCGCTCGCCGCTGATCGGTGAACATTCCACGGAAATCCTGCTGGAACTTGGATTTCAGCAGGAATGGATAGACAAGCAACTCGACAAGGGGTCGGTTCGCGAATCTGTGCGGCAGCCATAAGCAGACGGGGGCTGCCATCACGCCGTGAAGACGTAGCCCCGTCGCCCAAGGCCTTGCAGGCGAAAGCGTGGTTTCAGCTTAGGGCCTTCCCATCGGAAGGCCCGCCCCCAACACGCCAGATCATCTGAACCAAAAGCCGCTAAGCGACTTGAGCAATGGCGAACCAAGTTGAATTAATTCGATATTTCCATAATAATAGAAACATGGAAACGAAAAATGCCGTAACGGCCTTGTCCGCCCTCGCCCAGGAATCCCGCCTTGCCATCTACCGCCTGCTTGTGCAGGCCGGTCCAGCAGGGCTCGCGGCGGGCCAGATCAGCACGCAAACCGCAATCCCGCCCTCGTCGTTGTCCTTTCACCTGAAAGAGCTCGCGCACGCGGGGCTGGTAACGCCACGCCAGGAAGGCCGCTTTGTCTTCTATACAGCCAACTTCGCGGCCATGAACGAGCTGCTGGCTTTTCTTACCGAAAACTGCTGCGGCGGCAATCCCTGCGATGCCGTCGGTGCGGTGAACTGCACGCCTGCCGAGGGCAATATATCGTGAGCGGAAAAACATACAACGTTCTTGTGCTTTGCACCGGCAACTCGGCGCGCAGCATCATGGCCGAAGCCTTGATCAACACCATGAGCGGGACCAGGTTCAAGGCCTACAGTGCCGGCAGCCAACCCACCGGCAGCGTCCATCCCTTGGCCGCGCAGTTGGTCCAACATATCGGCTACCCCAGTTCAGAGCTGCGCAGCAAGAGCTGGGATGAGTACGCCGTCCCCACCGCGCCGCATATGGATTTCGTCATCACGGTGTGCGATAACGCCGCCGGTGAAGTGTGCCCCGTCTGGCCCGGCCACCCGGTTTCGGCCCACTGGGGCTTTGAAGACCCTGCCGCCGTCCCGGGCACGGATGAAGACAAGCTACGCGCCTTCGAACGTGTTTTTCGCCAGATCCGCGCCCGTGTGCAGCTGTTCGCCAGCTTGCCTCTTGCCACCCTGGACAGAACCGCCATCAAGCGCGAAATGGACCAGATCGGTCGCAGCGTAAATGCCTGACCCTTACGGCTCGCCTGACGACGGTATCATGCAAACCACCGGCAAACTATCTTTTCTGGACCGCTACCTCACGCTGTGGATATTCGTAGCCATGGCAGCGGGCATTGCCCTGGCCTCGGTGTTTGAAGCCTGGCCAGCCTGGCTGAACAGCCTGTCGATAGCCGGCACCAATATCCCGATCGCCATTGGCCTGGTACTGATGATGTACCCACCGCTAGCCAAGGTGCGTTATGAGGAACTGCCCCTGGTCTTTCAGGACAAACGCGTCCTGGGCTTGTCGCTGCTGCAGAACTGGGTCATCGGCCCGGTGCTGATGTTTGCGCTGGCTGTCATTTTCCTGCGTGACCAGCCCGGCTATATGACCGGGCTCATCCTCATCGGCCTGGCCCGATGCATTGCGATGGTACTGGTCTGGAACCAGCTGGCTGGCGGCAGCAACCAGTATGTGGCTGGCCTGGTCGCCTTCAATTCCATCTTTCAGATCCTGTTCTTCAGCGTCTATGCCTGGTTTTTCCTGTCGGTGCTGCCGCCCCTGTTCGGACTGGAAAGCAGCATTATCAACGTCGGCTTCGGCACGATCGCCACCGCCGTCCTCATCTACCTGGGCATTCCCTTCGTGGCCGGCTACCTGAGCCGCCGCTGGCTGCTGCGTACTCGCGGCGCGTCCTGGTATGCCCAGAAATTCCTGCCCCGCATCAGCCCGATTACATTGGTTGCACTATTGTTCACCATTGCCGCCATGTTCAGCCTGCAGGGCGCGACCGTACTGCAGCTGCCGCTGGATGCCCTGCGCATTGCTGTGCCGCTGCTGATCTATTTCGTGGCGATGTTCGCCATCAGTTTTTTCATGGGTAAGTTCCTCAAGGTGGACTACCCGCGCACCACCGCCATGGCCTTCACCGCCGCCAGCAATAACTTTGAACTGGCCATCGCGGTCGCTATCGCCGCATTCGGCCTGGCATCTCCGGTGGCGTTTGCCACCGTCATCGGCCCGCTAGTGGAAGTGCCGGTGCTGATCGCGCTGGTGCATGTGGCCCTGTGGGCCCGGCGCCGCTACTTTGACGATAGCGCGCCGACCAGTCAGCCGCAGCACACGACAGCTGCCGATGCGAGCGCCACCACCAGCCCCTGACGCGCCATGCCAGGTTCAGCTAGACCACAACCCCTTCCCCGGAGCCCATCCATGCAAGACCCAGCCCTCGACACCCTGCCTTGCGTCGATTTCGAGCAATTCGACGTCCCCACCACGCAAAAGGTGTTCGGCCATCCGGTGGCGGCCCACCCGCCGCGCATCCTGCTGCTCTACGGCTCGCTGCGCGAGCGCTCGTATAGCCGCCTGCTAGTCGAGGAAGCCGCGCGCATCCTGCACCGGCTTGGGGCTGAAACGCGCATCTACGATCCCCGTGGCCTGCCCCAACCCGATGCGGCCCCCGCCGACCACCCCAAGGTGGCCGAACTGCGCATGCTGTCGGAATGGTCGGAAGGCCAGGTCTGGTGCAGCCCCGAGCGCCATGGCACCATCACCGGTATTTTCAAGAGCCAGATCGACTGGCTGCCGCTGGAATCCGGCGGCGTGCGTCCAACCCAGGGCCGAACCCTGGCCGTCATGCAGGTCAGCGGCGGCTCGCAGTCCTTCAACGCCATCAATGCCCTACGCGTGCTGGGCCGCTGGATGCGCATGATCACCATTCCCAACCAGTCGTCGGTCGCCAAGGCCTATGAAGAATTCGACGACGCCGGCCGCATGCGGCCCTCGGCCTACTACGACCGGGTGGTCGACGTGATGGAGGAGCTGGTCAAGTTCACCCTGCTGACCCGCGACCGCAGCGACTACCTGACCGACCGCTACAGCGAGCGCAAGGGCGTTGCGCAGGAAGCGTTGCGGCTGGCGCAGACCGCCATGGCACACGAAGAGGTGGAATAGAGCGCCAGGGCGTCCAAATCGGGGCATTCGATGTGACAATCATGCTGGCGTCTGGCGTCACGAACATTCCACCTTGACATCCTCCCCGCCCTTTAGTCCGGGATTTCTCGGAGCACCTGATGAAACTCAGCCAGCTCGAATACTTCATCGTCGTTGCCGAGGAACTGCACTTCG
>JBEBVZ010000056.1:0-27557 GCA_040392445.1 Verticiella sediminum | reverse complement strand
GTGGCCAGGATGTCGTCGCGGTGGTGGCCCAGCGCGATCTTGGTGGCGCCCAGTTCGTCGGCCACGCGGTACAGAATGCCGCGCCGCAGCCGCGAACATAGCGAGCACATCGTCTTGCCTTCCGGAATCACCCGGGTCACGATCGAATAGGTGTCCTGCGTTTCGATGTGATAAGGCACGCCCAGGCCCTGCAGATATTCCGGCAGGATGTGCGCCGGAAAGCCGGGCTGCTTCTGGTCCAGGTTGACGGCGATGATCTCGAAGTCGATGGGCGCGCGTTCACGCAGCTTGAGCAGGATGTCGAGCAGGCCGTAGGAGTCCTTGCCGCCCGACAGGCACACCATGACGCGGTCGCCGGCTTCGATCATGTTGAAGTCGATGATGGCGCGCCCGGTTTCGCGCAGCAGCCGTTTGGCCAGCTTGTTGCGCTCGTGCTGCTGCTTGAGGCCGGCACGCGAGGGGTGGCCGTGATCGGAAGATTCTGTCAGGACTGCTGTATTCATGATGGACCAGGTAAAAGGCAGGGGGCCAAGCTTTATGGCTGTTCGCGGGTGGCGAAGACTTCGATGCCAACCGCCGCGCAGTCGGCAAACGCCATGGGCTTGCCAATGCGCAGGCGTACGGCGCTGACGTCGCGAAAATCGCGCAGCAGGCGCTGGGCCAGCCGATCGCACAGGGTTTCCAGCAAGTTTACGTGTGCACCCGAGCATTCGTCGATGATGGCTTCGCGCAAACGGCGGTAGTCCAGCACATCGTGAATGTCGTCGTCGCTCGCGGGCGAAGGCGTCTGGATGTCGAACTCGGCATCGACGTGCAGCGGCTGGGTTCGGCCGCGCTCGTGATCAAGGATGCCTATGTGCGAATCAATGGCAAGCCGGGAAAAAAAAATACGACGTGTGGGCATGGCAATATCTTGCTGGTGTGGCGGCCTGCCCTGGGGCAGGCGCCGGGTATGGGGTGGATGCTGGCTAGGGCTGCATCATGCTGAAGTCACGGGCAAAGCCAACCAGGTGCTGTCCGCCGTCCACCACGATGGTGGTGCCGGTGATGGCCGGATTGCTGGCGGCAAATACCACCGCATCGGCAACGCTTTGCGGGTTGCTGGCCTGGCCCAGGGGCGCCATGGCGTGGGTTTGCGCAAAGGCTTCGGCCGATTGCAAATGGCTGGGCAATGTCAGGCCCGGGGCCACCCCGACCACGCGTATGGCGGGCGCCAGCGCCTGGGCCAGCATGGTGTTGGCCGATTCCAGGGCCGCCTTGCTCAGCGTGTACGAAAGAAAGTCGGGATTGTAGTTCCACAACTTCTGGTCCAGCAGGTTGACCACCACGCCACGCCCTTGGGGACCACGGGCACGCACCGAGGCGGCCAGGTCGCGGGCAAGAATGATGGGCGCCACCAGGTTGGGGCCGATGTGCGCGGCCAGGCTGGCTGCACTGAAGCTGGCCGCGTCGTCGTATTCGAAGCGCCCGGCATTGTTGACGACGGCGTCGACCTGGCCGAAATGTTCGGCCACGCGCCCGATCAATTGGCCGGTTTCGGCTTCGTTGGCCAGGTCGCAGCCAAAGGCGGCGGCCACCCCCCCCGTGTCGAGGATGTCGGCCACGGTCTGTTCGGCCGCCGCCCGCGAGGTTCCGTAGTGCACCGCTATCCGCCAGCCCGCTGCCGCCAGCGCCAGGGCGACGGCGCGTCCGATACGCTGGCCCGCACCGGTAACCAGGGCTGTGCGGCTATTTGACGTGGAGGAGGCTGGAGTGCTCATGCCCCCATTGTATGCGGCTCGTGGCGGGCATGACAGTTGTCGGCTGCCATGCCCGCCACCGTGCCGTGGGCTTACGGCCGATAGCCGAAGGACGGCGGGCCGACTTCGCGCAAAGGTGCCGCCATATTCGCAAAGCGGCACAGGTATTGGCGGGTATCGCGCGGATCGATGATTTCTTCCACGCCGAAGGCTTCGGCGGTGCGCAGGGGGCTTTGCACGGCTTCCAGGCGTTTTTCGATCTCGGCGCGGCGTGCTTCAGGATCGGGAGCGGCCTCGATTTCGGCGCGGTAGGCGGCTTGCACGCCGCCGGCGATGGGCAGCGAGCCCCATTGGGCTGACGGCCAGGCATAGCGCATGAAGGCCGGCGAGCCATTGCGCTGGGCCAATGCCGCCATGCCGAAGGCCTTGCGCACCATGATGGCGCACCAGGGCACGGTGGATTGCCGCATGGTGGCCAGCGCCTGCGTGCCATAGCGCATGATGCCCGAGGCTTCAGCCTCTTTGCCGATCAGGAAGCCGGGAATATCGACCAGGTGGACCACGGGCAGATGAAAGGTCTGCGCCATGTCGACCAGGCGGATGGCCTTGCGGCAGGAATCGACCGTCCAGGCGCCGCCGTAGTGGTAGGGGTCGCTGGCCAACACCGCTACCGGCCAGCCGTCCAGGCGGGCAAGGCCGGTAATCACCGACTTGCCCCAGGCGCGGCCGGTCTCGAACCAGGAATCCGGATCCATGACCGATTCGATGATGGGGCGCATGCGATACACCTTGCGCGCTTCGGCCGGCACTGCCTTGAGCAGCTTTTCGTCGCGGTTGGCGGTGTTGGCTGGCGGCGTGGTGCGCGCCGGCAATTCGTGCACGGAAGACGGCAGGTAAGACAAAAAGCGCCGTGCGCGCTCGAACGCTTCTTCCTCGGTGGCGACTTCGTCGTCTATGGTGCCGTTGCGCGCATGGATGCTGCTGCCACCCAGTTCTTCCTTGGTCAGGTCCTGGCCGATACGGGCCACGACGGGCGGGCCGGCGGCGAACAGTTGCGAAGTACCGCTCACCATCATCGAATAGTGGCTGGCGCAGACCCGGGCCGCGCCCATGCCGGCTACCGAACCCAGGCCCAGCGCCACCACGGGAATCTGCGACAGGGCCTGCATGACTTCGGTAAAGCTGGGAACGTCGGGCAGGTAGGTGCGGCCTATGGTTTCCAGGTGCTTGACCGAGCCGCCGCCGCCGGTGCCGTCGACCAGGCGTATCAGCGGCATGCGCCAGCGGCTGGCCTGGGTTTCGGCAAAGGTGAATTTGTCGCGCAGCCCGCCGTCGCTGGCGCCGCCGCGCACGGTGAAGTCGTCGCCGGTGATGAAAACCGTGCGCCCGTCGACCTGGGCCTGGCCGCAGATCACGTTGCTGGGCGTGTACGACGCGAGCTTGCCGTTTTCATCGTACTGGGTGAATCCGGTGATCGAGCCCACCTCGTTGAAGCTGCCCGAGTCCACCAGGCCCGCGATGCGCTCGCGCACCGTGAGCTTGCCGGCATTGCGGTGCCGCTCCACTTTGTCCTTGCCGCCCAGTTCCTGCGCCAGCGTGCGGCGATGCGCCAGATCGTCAATATCGGCTTGCCATGTCATGGTGCTGTCTCCTGCCTTGATTAGCTTGCTATTGTTTTCGATGTTTGCGGACACTCCCATGGACAATACGTATCGCATGGTTTATTGTCAACAATAGACAAACCTAGAACGCTATCAGCAGCGTCTTTTCTACAACCCAGGAGACAAGGTCATGGCAGAGTCGGTCATTCAGGCGGAAGTCGCAGGTTCGGTATGGAAGGTCCTGGCCCAAGTCGGGCAGGCGGTGGGCCCGGACGACGAGCTGATCATCCTGGAATCCATGAAAATGGAAATTCCGGTGCAGTGCGAGCGCGACGGAGTGATCACCGAAATCCTGGTGTCCGAGCAGGACGTGATTGCCGAAGGCCAGGCTTTGCTGCGGGTCGAGTACTAAGCCCCCCAAAACCGGGGTCAGACCACGATATTCCGCCACGTAGAAAAATGTGGCCTGAACCCGGTTTACGGTTTATGAGGCTCTGTTGCGGGTTGACGTAAAACCGTGGTCTGGCCCCGGTTTTGGGGTGGCGGTTTTTAGCCGCCCGCTTAATCCGCGGTGCGCAGCAGGCGATCGGGTGCGACGGTTTCGCCGCGCAGCTCGGCCAGTACGCTGATGGCCGCATCCCGCGTGTCGTCCAGCGCTTCGCGAACCAGGTGCTCGGCCTTGGCGGGGCGCTGGGATGCTATCGCGTCGAGCATGGCGCGATACATGGCCGCCTGTTCCTGGCGCCGCGCGCGGGTGGTGAAGTCCAGGGGGTAGGTCCAGATCAGCCGCCACACCGTGTGCTCGGACAAATCCGCCATCAGGCGCAGTGCCTGGGTATTGCCGCTGCCCTTGACCACCGTGCGCACAGCCCGTGTGCAACCGTCGGCGAACAGCACGGCGGTGCTGTCGTCGTCCACCCGTTCCTGCAGTTCATCGACCCGCTTGCGCAGGGTTTCCAGATAGCTCGCGGGCATGCTCAGCGCCGCCTGGCGCGCCGAGAGCGCGGACAGCGCGGTGCGCACATTGAACAGATCCGCGATCGAATTCAGCGTGATGGCCTGCGCATGCGCACCCTTGCGCGGCACGACCTTGACCAGGGCCCGGCGCTCGAGCAGGCGCAGCGCTTCGCGCACCGGCCCCCGGCTGACCTGGAAGGAGTCGGCCAGTTCCTGTTCGCGCAGGCGTTCGCCATCCGCGTATTTGCCCGCGACCAGGATGACGCCCAGCTCGTCGGCGATCTGTTCCGGGATGGTACGGGCAGTGGTGCGCACGGGCGGCAGGTTACGTGTCCAGCTGGCAAGCAGGCGGGGCCATTCGGGTGAAGAGGGTAGCGGGACAACAGGCATGGGAAATCTGATTCGACAGGATGGCGGGATTGTAGGGTCAGGGAAAACCTGACCTCGATTGTAAGTTGTAAATTGTTGACAATGAATCCGGCGCTATGGCTTAATCGATTCATGATTTGCGGGCCAGGTACGCAAGCACGGGCCCACGTCAGCAAAACGGAGCAGTCCGGCGCCAGCCATCACGGTCGGTGCACGGAAAGCCCACAGGGGAGAAGACATGCACGGTGTACCGGGTACACGGCCGCTGGCCGCACTCCGCGTCGTCGAACTGGGCGAATTGGCCGCCGGCAGCTATGCGGCGCGTTTGTTTGCAGATTTCGGCGCCGAGGTCATCAAGGTCGAACCGCCCGCGGGCGACGCCACCCGTCATGCTTCACCCATACTGAACGATGCGCCCGATGGGCTGGCCAGTGGCTGGTTTGCCTGGCTTAACGCCGGCAAGCGCAGCGCCGTCCTGGATCCGGCTGCCACCAATGCGCCGGCGCGGCTGCAAGCGCTGATCGCCAGCGCCGATGTCCTGGTCGATTCCCTGACGCCCGCCGCGCGCCTTGCCGCCGGCATCAACCACGCGGCAATCCGGCAGCAGCATCCCCAACTCATCCTGGCCGACGTCAGTTGGTTCGGCAACGAAGGCGCCTACGCGGGCTTTCAGGGTACCGACGCTGTCTGCCGCGCGCTGGCCGGGCTGGTGCAACTGACCGGCCCCAAGGAAGGCCCGCCGCTGGCGCTGCCCGATTACCAGGCGGCGATCAGCGCGGGCCTGGCCACCTTCGTGCCGCTGGCGGCCTCGCTGTTGGCCAGGCCGCAGGTGGGTGGCGCCGCCTGGCAGCTCAGCGTGCTCGAAGCCAGCATTACGCTGGCCGAGTTGCAGTCCACCGAGGCCATCTCCGCCGGCGTGCCCCAACTGCGCCAGGGCCTGGGCCGCTATGCATCCAGCTTTCCCATGGGCATCTACCGTTGCCGCGAAGGATGGCTGGGCGTCACCATCATCACCCCGGCCCAATGGGACAGCTTTTGCGAACTGCTGGGCCTGCTCGACCTGATGGAAGACCCTGGCATGCAAACGGGGGCGGGGCGCCTGGGCCAGGCCGACCTCATCGATGGCCGCGTCGCACCGCGTTTTCTCGAGCGCACGGCACAGGAATGGTTCGAACAGGGGCTGGCCTTGCGCCTGCCTTTCGTAGTGGTGCCCGATACCGCCGAGCTGCTCGCCTCCGAACGTTTCAGGCAGCGCGGCATGCTGGCCCGTTTCGATGTGGGCGGGCGCACGGTCCAGGCCCCCGGCCTGCCCTGGGCCCTGACCCGCTCGCCACCCCAGGCTGGCGGGGTTGTGCCTGCGCTGAATGAAGCGGCAGCCCTGCTCGATGCCATCACCGCGGGGCCATCGCGCCAGCTGGCTTGGCCAGACCTGATCCCAGTTGCTGCGAAAAAGCCGGCGGCGTCCGGCAGCGCACCCTTGGCTGGCGTGCGCGTAGTCGATCTTTCCATGGGTTGGGCCGGGCCGCTGTGTACACGCCAGATGGCGGACCTGGGCGCCGATGTCATCAAGATCGAAAGCTGTGGCTACGCCGACTGGTGGCGTGGCGTCAGTAGCGAACCCGAGGATTTCGTGCAGCGGGTATACGAAAAGTCGGCGCGCTTTGGCATGATGAACCGCAATAAGCGGGGCATCACGCTGGACCTGACCTCGCCCGAAGGGGTGCGCCTGGTCAAGGCCCTGGTGCGCGATGCCGATGTGGTCGTGGAAAACTATTCCAACGGCGTCTTGCGCAAGCTTGGGCTGGACTACCCCCAACTGCGTGAAATCCGTTCGGACCTGATCATGGTGTCGATGTCGGCCTTCGGGTCCGGCAGCGTTCTTAGCGAATGCCGCGCCTACGGCTCCACGCTGGAACAGGGGTCCGGCCTGCCCAGCGTCAGCGGGCGCCCGCAAGACCCGCCGGTCATGAACCATATGGCGTATGGCGACGCCGTGGGCGGCCTGAATGGCGCTGGCGCCGCGCTGATCGCCCTGTTGCATCGCCAGCAGACCGGCGAAGGCCAGCACATCGATATCTCGCAAGTGGAATGCATGCTGCCTTACGTGGCCACCTGGGTGCTGGCGCACTCGGCCAATGGCCAGCCACCCGAACGCATCGGCAACCAGCATCCAGATTACGCGCCGCACGGTATCTACCCTTGCGTCGGCAGCGACAAATGGGTGCTGCTGTCCGTTACTGACACTGCCGGCTGGCGTGCCTTGTGCCAAGTGATAGGGCAGCCTGCCCTGGCGCAAGACCCGGCGCTGGCGCACGCCGCCGGCCGCCGCCAGCAGGCCGGCCGCATCGATGCGGCCATCCAGGCCTGGACGCAAGGGCGCGATCCGGACGAGGCCATGTTTGCATTGCAGGCGGCTGGCGTCGCCGCCGGCGTAGTACGCGCGCCCTTTGACCTGGTGTCCGACCCGCATCTGGTGTCGCGCGGCTTCTGGCAGCCCTGCGAGCGGCCCTACCTGAATCGGCACAATCAGCCGTCCGCACCATTTCGGGCGGGCGCCGAACCGCTGCCCGTGCGCGCTTGCGCACCGACCCTGGGCCAGCACAACGAAGAGGTGCTGGGCGAGATCCTGGGCCTGACGCCCGCCGACCTGGCGGCCTTGCAGGACGACGGCGTGATCGGCACCGAGGCCTATCCCCCGGCGCGCTTCGTGCGCCAGCGCAAGGAGCAGACCGCATGAGTACTCTGCCGACTGCCCAGCCGCCGGCCAAGTCCGCCACTCCCCTGCTGGAAGTCAAGGGCCTGCAGATCTACTTCGGGCGCGGTGCGAACGAGGTCCAGGCCACCAGCGACGTGAGCTTCACCCTGCTTCCCGGCGAGCGCCTGGGGCTGGTGGGTGAAAGCGGCTGTGGCAAGACCGTAACCGGGCTTTCCATCCTGGGCCTGCTGCCGCCGGAATCCAGCCGTATGGAAGGCTCCATCCGTTTCGACGGACGCAACCTGCTGACCTTGTCGCCGCGCGAACTGCGCCGTATTCGTGGCGACGAGATCGGGATGATTTTCCAGGAGCCCATGAGCGCGCTCGATCCCGTTTTCACAATCGGCCAGCAGATCATCGAAACCCTGCGCGCGCATCGCAAGATCAGTGCGCGCGAGGCCCGCGAGCAGGCCATAGAAGCCTTGGCGCAGGTCGGTATTCCGGCGCCCGAGAGGCGCGTGGATGAGTACCCGCACCAGTTGTCGGGCGGTATGCGCCAGCGCGCCATGATCGCGATTGCCCTGGTGTGCGATCCGCGCCTGCTGATCGCCGACGAACCCACCACCGCGCTGGACGTCACCATTCAGGCGCAAGTCATCGAGCTTTTGCTCAAGCTGAGCGAGAGCAAGGGCACGGCGCTGCTGTTCATTACGCACGATCTGGGCGTGGTGGCCGAAACCTGCACGCGCGTGCTGACCATGTATGCCGGCCAGGTGGTCGAAGATGCCCCGGTCGAGGACGCTTTGTTGCGGCCCCGGCACCCCTATACCTCGGGCCTCTTGCGTTCCATGCCCAGGCTGAGCCCACGCAAATCGGTGCTGCCGTCGGTGCCGGGGCGCGTGCCGCGCCTGACCGAAATGCCCGCCGGCTGTCGTTTCGCCGCCCGGTGCAAGCATGTGGCCGAGGCCTGTCACCTTGCGCAGTCGCTGGCGCCGTCGGGCGACGAGCGGCGTGTGCGCTGCATACGCCACCAGGAATTCGAGCTGCCAGGAGCCTTGGCATGAGCGCCCTGGCTGCCACCGCCGAGCCCATCGTCGCCGCCGACGATTTGCGCGTACATTTCGGCATAGGCCGACGCGGCGAAACCGTCAAGGCGGTTGATGGCGTCACCTTCGCCGTGCGGGCTGGCGAAACCTTCGGCGTGATCGGCGAGTCCGGCTCGGGCAAGTCAACGCTGGGGCGCGCCCTGGTCATGCTCAATACACCCACGTCGGGCCAGTTGCGGCTGGACGGCACCGATCCGCAAAGCCTGTCGGCCAGCGCCTTGCGTCGCCGTCGGCGCGATTTCCAGGCGGTGTTCCAGGATCCGAACGCGGCATTGAACCCGCGCATGAGCATCGCCGACAGCGTGCGCGAGCCGCTGGACATCCAGGGCGACCTCAGCCGTGCCGAACGCGATCGGGCGGTGCTGCAGGCGCTGGATCACGCGGGCCTGGGCGCCGACTTCGCCTCGCGCTATCCGCATGAAATCTCGGGTGGGCAAAAGCAGCGCGTGAATATTGCCCGCGTGCTGACCTTGCGCCCGCGCCTGATCGTGTGCGATGAAGTCGTGGCCGCGCTGGATGTTTCGATCCAGGCCGATATCCTGAACCTCTTCGCCCGGCTGCAGCGCGAATTCGGCCTGACCTACGTTTTCATTACGCACGACCTGGGCGTGGTGTCGCATATCAGCGACCGCATCGCGGTGATGTACCTGGGCAAGTTCATGGAACTGGCCGATGCCAGCGCCTTGGCGCAGCAGCCCTTGCATCCCTATACCGAGGCGCTGCTATCGTCCGAGCCTTCGCCTTTGCCGGCCCACATGCGGCAGGGCCAGCGCATTGTGTTGCGCGGGGAAATCCCCAGTCCGGTCGCGCCGCCTTCCGGGTGCCGGTTTCGCACCCGCTGTCCTTACGCCCAGGCGCAATGCGCCGCGCAAGAACCGGCCTGGCGCGAGGCCGCGCCGGGCCGATGGGTGGCCTGCCACTTCGCCAGCCCCCAGGGCATGCAGGTCGCACCGTCGAATTCGGGTGCCGCTACGGCGGCGCCTTCCAGGCTGTAAACCAACCAAGGAGATAGCTATGGCCAAGCGCCTGTTTGAACGCAGCCCGGCAAACACAGAACAAGACAGCTCGTTCACCGTGTCGCGCCGCGAAATGATAGGCCTGTTGACCGGAGCCTTCGTGGTCGGCAGCCTGCCCGGATTGGCCATGGCGGCCGAAGCGAGCAAGGGCGGTGTATTGCGTGTCGCCGCGCCCGCCAACCCTTCCAGCCTGGACCCGGCCACGGGTGGCGCGGGTAGCGACCACGTCTTTTTGTTCACGATGTTCGACACGCTGGTGGCCTGGGACTACGCCACGCTGGCGCCCAAGCCGGGGCTGGCCGAGTCCTGGAGCTTTCCCGACCCGAAAACCCTGGTGCTGAACCTGCGCCAGGGTGTGACTTTTCACGACGGCACGCCTTTTGACGCCGAGGCGGTCAAGTTCAACCTGGAACGCAGCAAGACGGCCCCTCGATCGAACATCAAGGCCGACCTGGCAACGGTCGATACCGTGGAAGTCACCGGCGGCCACCAGGTCACCCTGCGCCTGAAACAGGCGGACGCCGCGTTGCCGCTGATCCTGTCGGATCGGGCCGGCATGATGTGCTCGCCCACGGCGCTCAAGGCGCTGGGCGACGAACACGATCGCCGTCCCGTGGGCGCGGGCCCCTGGAAGTTCGAGTCCTGGGCCAATAACGAGCGCATCGTGGTGTCGCGCCATCCCGGCTACTGGCGCAATGGCGCGCCCCAGCTGGATGGCATTGAGTTTTCCATCATTCCCGAAGTCAATACCGGCTTGCGCTCGGTGGTGGGCGGCCAGAACGACCTGGCCTACCAACTGTCGTCCCAGCAAAAGCCCATCATCGACCGGGCCAAAAAGCTTACCGGGGTCGTCAGCCCGACGCTGTATTGCGTGCAGATCTACCTGAACTATGGGCGCGCGCCGCTGGACGACGTACGTGTGCGCCGGGCCTTGAACCATGCCATAGACCGCGAGTCTTTCCTGAAAGCCACCATGGCCGGCATGGGCGAAGTGGCCTGGATGAACCTGCCTTCGCAGCATTGGGCATTCGACAAATCCCTGGTCAACGGTTGGCCGCATGATCCCGCTAAATCCCGCGCCCTGCTGGCCGAGGCCGGCTACAAGGACGGGTTCGACCTGAATCTGCTGGGCTATACCGACCAGCGCTCGGTGCAGCGCCAGGAAGTCCTGATCGAACAGTTTCGCCAGGCGGGCATCCGCTGTCGCTTTGACAACGGTTCCATCGCTGAAAAAAGCTCGCAGTACTTTGTCGAGCGCAAGGGCGACGGCCTGCTGTCGGCCTGGACCGGCCGGCCGGACCCCTCGCTTACCTATGCCTTGATGTATATGAAGGATGCCTACTTCAATGCCGGTCGTGCCGAGCCCTCGCCCGAACTGACTCAGGCCATTTTGGCCAGCCGCAGCAGCGACGACCTGGAAGTGCGCAAGCGTGAGCTGGCCACGGTGCAACGCATCGTCGTCGACCTGGCCCTGGTCGTACCCCTGTTCTTCCAGCACGAGCTGGTGGCCTATACCGACAAGGTGCATGGCTACGAGCCCAACCTGCTGGGTAAACCCAAGTTCGAGAACGTCAGCCTGGGCTGATCGGGAGCGACCACCACATGTTCCAGTCCGCTCGTCTGCGTTTTCTGTTCCACCGCCTGCTCCAGTTCGTGCCGGTGGTGCTGCTGGCCACGTTCATCGTATTCGGGCTGATGCAGCTGGTGCCCGGAGACATCGCCGTCACCCTGGCCGGAGAAAACGCATCGGTGGAACGGATCGCCGAAATCCAGGCGCTGTACGGCCTGGATCGGCCCATGCTGGTGCAGTACGGCGACTGGCTGTGGAATGCCCTGCAGGGGGATCTGTCACGCTCCATCCTGTCGGGCGAACCGGTGATCCAGACGATTCTGCATCGCTTTCCGGTCACGCTACTGATCGTGGTCTATGCCATGGTCCTGTCGCTGTTGATCGGGATGCCGTTGGGTGTGTTCGCGGCCACCCGGCCGGGCAGCCGCATCGACTCCTTCGTGACCGGGCTGGCCTCGGTGGGCGTGGCCGTGCCCAATTTCTGGCTGGCCATGCTGCTGGTCTCTTATTTCGCGCTGACCTATAACTGGTTTCCCGCGACCGGCTCGGTGCCGTTTTCGCAAGACCCCTGGGGAGCGCTGCATGCGGCCACCTTGCCGGCTGTCGCCCTGGCGTCGGGCGGGGTGGCGGACGTGGCCCGCCAACTGCGGGGCGCGCTGATAGAAGTGCTGTCTTCGCAGTATGTGCGTACCTTGCGCGCCAAGGGCCTGGGTGCCGGCGCGATCCTGTGGAAGCACGGCCTGAAGAATGTCAGCGTCACCATGCTGACGGTGGTGGGCCTGCTGTTCAACCGACTGCTGGGGGCCACCGTGGTGGTCGAGGCCGTCTTCGCGATTCCCGGCATAGGATCGTCGGTGGTCTATGCCGCGATTCACAAGGATTTCCCGGTGATACAGGGCGTGGTGTTGGCCATGGTGCTGATCGTCATCACCTTGAATCTGATCATCGACATGCTGTATGCCGTTTTGGACCCCCGGATGGTGCGCCAATGACCGAAATTGCCTACCCCGCCTTGAACTCCCGCCGTGCCGGCCACGTCAGGCGCGTAGCTGGCCGCTTTGCCAGCTGGATGCGCCACGATCTGGCCGCCGCGGTCAGTCTGTGTTTTCTGCTGGTGCTGGTATCGGTGGCCATCCTGGCGCCGTGGATAGCACCCTATTCGCCGACCGCGCAAAACATCGACAACATCCTGGCGGTGGCTGACGCCAGCCACTGGCTGGGCACGGACGATCTGGGCCGGGACGTTTTCAGCCGGCTGATCCACGGCGCGCCGGCCACGCTGTACGCCGCAGTGCTGGCGGTGGCGGTCGCGCTGGCTATCGGCTTGCCCGTGGGCCTGCTGGCCGGGTTTGCGGGCGGCTGGGTCGATGACGTCATCAGCCGGCTTATCGACACCTTTCTTTCCTTTCCCGCCATTGTGTTGGCTATTGCGGTCACCGGCGCGCTGGGCATAGGCCTGACCAACAGCATGATCTCGGTGGGCATCGTGTTTTCGCCGCAGATCGCGCGGCTGGTGCGGGCGCAAACCCTGATCGTCAAGCAAGCCCTGTATGTGGACGCGGCCCGGGTGTTTGGCGCCAGCACGGCGCGCATACTGTGGCGGCATGTGGTGCCCAACGCCATCCAGCCGGTAATCGTGCAGGTAACCTTGTTGCTGGCCACTGCTTTGCTGGCCGAGGCCAGCCTGAGCTTTCTTGGCCTGGGCGTGCAGCCGCCGGATGCCAGCTGGGGCGCCATGCTGGCGCGGGCCTACCAGTACATGGAAATCGCGCCGGAGCAGATGATAGTGCCCGGGGTGGCGATCCTGCTGACAGCCCTGGCCGTGAACACCTTGGGCGAGTCCTTGCGCATTGCCCTGGATCCCACCCGCAAATCACGCTGACATGACGTATTTCATTGGCGCCGCCACGAAACCATGGCAGGATACGAACATGAGCACCGCGCCCCTGTTCGTCCTGCCGATGATTACCACCATCCTGTCGATGGTGGGTTAGCGCGCGTTCCCGGTTTTCGCAGTGCAGCCCGCCCCCCAGAGGCGGGCTTTTCATGGTCTGCCTCCTGGGTTCTACCACCAGGAAGAGATAAGCATGCCATCACACCCATCCAGACAAGTTCACGACAGCAGCAATCCGTTTGCGGCTGGCAATGCCGATGCAGGCGTCGCCAGCAAGCCGCCAGCCGGCGCCACACTGCATCTGCTGTGCGGCAAGATCGCCGCCGGGAAATCCACCCTGACCTCGCAGCTGGGCCGGGCGCCCGATACGATCGTCATCAGTGAAGACCATTGGCTGGCCCGCCTTTACCCGGGGGAACTTGTGACGGTGTCCGACTACGTGCGGCGCGCGGCGCAGTTGCGCGACGCGATCGGCCCGCATGTCGAAAGCCTGCTGCGCGCTGGCCTGTCGGTGGTGCTGGATTTTCCCGCCAATACGGTGGCCAATCGGCAGTGGATGCGCGGGATTTTCGAGCGCGCGGGTGTCCGGCACCAACTGCATTTCTTGGACGTGCCCGATGACATCTGCAAGGCCCGCCTGCGCGAGCGCAATGCCGCCGGCACCCATGATTTTGCGGCGAGCGACGCGCAGTTCGATGTGATCACCCGTTATTTCGTGGCACCGGGCGAGGACGAAGGGTTCATGGTCATTCGCCACCACTGAGTTCAGCCCGGGTTCCTTGTGAAGATGACTTTGCCGCCTGGCAGGCCTGTGCTCCCACGTATTGGCGCAAGTGCCGTATGCTTGAGCAGCACACATACAACAACACGGAGACAAACGCATGTCGGAAAACGCCAAGGCCAAGAGGGTAGGTTTGCGCAACGACTGGCTGGACCAGGTCCGCGAAGACATCATCGAGCCCGGTCTGCCCATCGTCGATGCCCACCACCATTTGTGGGATTACCCGGATCACCGCTATATGCTGGATCAATTGTTGGCCGATACCGGCAGCGGGCATAACGTGGTGGCAACCGTCTTTGTCGAGTGCGCGGCCATGTACCGTGCCGACGGCCCCCAGCATATGCGCCCGGTGGGCGAAACCGAGTTCGTCAATGGCATCGCGGCGCAGTCGGCCAGCGGCCAATATGGCCCGACCCGGGTGGCGGCGGGCATTGTGGCGCATGCCGACCTGATGCTGGGCGACGCGGTCGACGAAGTCCTGCAAGCCCATTGCGAAGCGGCGCCGCAGCGCATGCGCGGCATCCGTCATGCGGCCGGCTGGGATGCCCACGCAGACGTGGCCAATTCCCACTCCAATCCGCCGCAAGGCATGCTGGGCAGCGCCCAGTTCCGGCGCGGCTTTGCCCGGCTGGCCAAGCACAACCTTTCCTACGACGCCTGGCTGTTCCATCCGCAGATTGCCGAGCTCACCGACCTGGCCCGGGCCTTTCCCGAGACCACCATCGTGCTGGACCACTTTGGCGGCCCCCTGGGCAATGGCCCCTACCAGGGCCAGCGTGAAGCCATCTTCAAGCAGTGGCGGCAGGATGTCGCCGAGCTGGCAAGCTGCCCCAATGTGGTCGCCAAGCTGGGGGGCTTGGCCATGGCGGTGAACGGCTACGGCTGGCACCATCGCGAGCTGCCGCCGTCGTCCCTGGAACTGGCCGATGCCTACAAGGCCTGGTATCTGCATGCCATCGAATGCTTCGGCCCCGAGCGCTGCCTGTTCGAAAGCAACTTCCCGGTGGATCGCGTCTCGTGCTCGTATCCGGTCCTGTGGAATGCCTTCAAGCGCATCACCACGCATTTCTCTGTCGCCGAAAAAGCCGCCATGTTCCACGGCACGGCGGCGCGGGTGTACCGGCTCGAACTTCCTGCGGTGGCCCAGGCAAAAGCGGCGTAAGCCAGTGGCTGCACCAGAACGATAAAAAAGCGCCGGGGCGGCAAAGCCACCGGCGCTTTTTTTTACTGCCAGAGATACCGAGCTTAGCTCTGGTAATCCACCAGCAGCATCCTGGATTCCACCACCGCGCCAGGCTTGACATACACCTGGCCGATGACGCCGGCGCGTTCGGCGCGGATCATGGTTTCCATCTTCATGGCTTCGAGCAGCACCAGAGGGTCGCCCGCCGCCACATGCTGGCCGGGTTTGACCGACACGCTGGATACCGAACCCTGCATGGGGGCGCCCACATGCAGCGGATTGCCTTCCTCGGCCCGCAGGACTTTTTCCTTGGCGCTGGCGCCGGCTTTTTCAACCCGGATGCTGCGGGCCTGGCCGTTGAGTTCGAAGAACAGCTTGTGCTCGCCGTCGTCTTCCGACACAGCCTGGCCAACCAGGCGCACCACCAGCGTCTTGCCTTTTTCCAGGTTGACGGCGACTTCGTCCTGTTCCTGCATGCCGTAGAAGAACACCGGCGTGGACAGGCGCAGCATGTCGCCATATTCCCGGTTGTGCACCGCGTATTCCTCGAAAACCTTGGGATACATCAGGTACGAGGCCAGGTCCTGCTCGGTGCCCGGCGCGCCCAGGATGCGTTCGACTTCGGCGCGGGCCGCGTCCAGATCGGCCGGCGCCAGGCTGGCGCCCGGACGTTCGGTCAGGGCGGTCTGGCCATTGAGCACACGCTGCTGCATATCCTTGGGGAAACCTTCGGGCGGTAGGCCCAGTTCCCCGCGGAACAGCGAAATCACCGATTCCGGGAAACTGATCTCGCGCTTGGGGTTGCGCACGGCCTCGGGGGTCAAGTCGTTGGCCACCATGAACAGCGCCATGTCGCCCACCACCTTGGAGGTGGGGGTGACTTTCACGATGTCGCCAAACAGCTGGTTGACGTCGGCATAGGCCTGGGCAATGTCGGGCCAGCGTTGTTCCAGGCCCATGGCGCGGGCCTGCTCGCGCAGGTTGGTGTACTGGCCGCCCGGCATTTCGTGGCGGTAGACGTCCGAGGTGCCCGAGCGCATATCCGCTTCGAAGGGGGCGTAGTAGTGGCGCACGCCTTCCCAGTAGTGCGAAATCGAGCGCATGGCGCCCAGGTCCAGTCCGGGATCGCGCTCGTCGCCTGCCAGCGAAGTGGCGATGGCGCCCAGGTTGGGCTGGGAAGTCAGCCCGCTCATGGCGTCCATGGCGCCGTCGACCGCGTCCACGCCGGCGCCGATGGCGGCCAGCACGCTGGCCGCGGCGATGCCGCTGGTGTCATGGGTGTGAAAGTGCACGGGCAGGCCGGTTTCTTCCTTCAGCGCCTTGACCAGGGCGGCGGCGGCGCGCGGACGGCACACGCCGGCCATGTCCTTGATGCCCAGCACGTGCGCACCCGCACGCTCGAGCTTCTTGGCCATGTCCACGTAGTACTTCAGGTCGAACTTCGAGCGGCTGGTATCAAAGACGTCGCCGGTGTAGCAGATGGCCGCTTCGCACACGCCACCCGATTCGTTGACGGCGTCGATTGCCACCCGCATGTTGTCGACCCAGTTCAGCGAGTCGAATACGCGGAAGATGTCGATGCCACCCTGGGCCGCCTGCTGCACGAAATGGCGCACGACGTTGTCCGGGTAGTTGGTATAGCCCACCGCGTTCGAGGCGCGCAGCAGCATCTGGAAGGGAATATTGGGAATGGCTTCGCGCAGGTCGGCCAGGCGCTGCCACGGATCTTCCTTCAGAAAGCGCATGGCCACGTCAAAGGTGGCGCCGCCCCAGCATTCCAGCGAGAACAGGCCGGGCAGCATGCGCGCGTAGTACGGTGCGATCGCCAGCATGTCCTTGGTGCGCATGCGGGTGGCGAACAGCGACTGGTGCGCATCGCGCATGGTGGTGTCGGTCAGCAGGGTGCGCGGTTGCTCGCGCATCCAGTTCGCAAAGCCGGCGGGGCCCAGTTCGCGCAGGATGTCGCGCAGGCCGGCGGGCGGGGGCTGGGTCAGGTCCAGGCCCTGCGGCATGATGGGCGTGGCCAGCCGGCCGCGCGGCGCTTCGCGTCCGCGCATTTCCGGGTTGCCATTGACGGTGACTTCGCCGATGAAGCGCAGCAGCTTCGTGGCGCGGTCCTTGCGTTCACGGAACTGGAACAGCTCGGGCGTGGTGTCGATAAAGCGCGTGGTGCATTCACCCGACTGGAACTGCGGGTGATTGATGACGTTTTCCAGGAAGGGCAGGTTGGTGGCCACGCCGCGGATGCGGAACTCGCGCAGCGAGCGATCCATGCGCTGGATGGCTTCGGCCGCACTGGGCGCCCAGGCCGTTACCTTCACCAGCAGCGAGTCGAAGTAGGGCGTAATGACGGCGCCGGTATAGGCAGTGCCGCCGTCCAGGCGCACGCCAAAGCCGGCCGCGCTGCGATAGGCGGTCAGGCGACCGTAGTCGGGCGCGAAGCCTTGCTCGGGGTCTTCGGTGGTAACCCGGCACTGCAGGGCGTGGCCGTTCAGGCGGATATCTTCCTGCAGCGGCACGCCGGATGCGCCGGTGCCTTCCAGCACGCCGATGCGTGCGCCCTGGGCCACGCGGATCTGCGCTTTCACGATATCCACGCCGGTAATTTCTTCCGTTACCGTGTGCTCGACCTGCACGCGCGGGTTGACCTCGATGAAGTAGAACTTGCCGGTGTCGGCGTCCATCAGGAACTCGACGGTGCCGGCGTTGACGTAGCCCACTTCGCGCGCCAGCTTGGTGGCGGCCGCGCACAGGGCGGTGCGCGTAGCGGCATCCAGATAGGGAGCGGGTGCGCGCTCGACCACCTTCTGGTTGCGGCGCTGCACCGAACAGTCGCGCTCGAACAGGTGCACGATGTTGCCATGGGTATCGCCCATGACCTGCACTTCCACGTGGCGTGCGCGCTGCACCAGCTTTTCCAGGTAGACCTCGTCGTTGCCGAAGGCCGCGCGGGCTTCGCCGCGGGCAACGTCCAGCTGGGTGGTCAGGTCGTCTTCGGTGTGGATGGCGCGCATGCCGCGTCCGCCGCCGCCCCAGCTGGCCTTGAGCATCAGGGGGTAGCCGATCTCGGCCGCCAGTTTCTTCACTTCGGCCAGGTCATCGGGCAGGGCGCCGGTGGCGGGCATGACGGGCACGCCGGCGGCGGTGGCAGCATTGCGCGCCGACACCTTGTTGCCCAGGGTGCGCATGACGCGCGGGCTCGGGCCGACGAAGGTGATGCCGGCGTCGGCGCAGGCCTGGGCGAAGTCGGGGTTTTCCGCCAGAAAGCCATAGCCGGGATGGATCGCGTCCACCTGCGCCTCGCGGGCGATGCGCAGGACGTCATCGATGTCCAGGTAGGCGGCTATCGGTTTCTTGCCCTTGCCCACCAGATAACTTTCATCCGCCTTGAACCGATGAAGGGCAAAGCGGTCTTCATAGGCATAAATTGCAACGGTTCGAATGCCCAGTTCAGCAGCGGCGCGCATAATGCGGATGCTGATCTCGGAACGGTTGGCGACAAGGAGCTTTCGAATCGTCTTCATGCGGATCTTCTGGTTTCGTGAGTTGGCAATCAGGGGGCGGGGCAGTCGATAGGCGTAGAGAGCTACGCGATGCCCGGCGCGGAGGCGTGCGCATGCCTGCGGCGAGGGCGCAAAAAAGCACCTTAGCAGGCCACAAGCAGAAAAAAATCGTCCGAAGGGATGATTATGGTGGTCTAGTCACCGAATAGATAGGCGCTTTTAGCTCAAAAAGGCTTTCTTTTAGCTTAACAATGCCTTTTTTTGAAGTAAACATCGCGTTTCACTAACCCTGGCTAAACGCATCGCTAAGCCTTACATGGCGATCGTCATGCCGCCATCCACGGCAATCACCTGGCCGTTCACATACGACGCGGTGGGGGATGCCAAAAAGACCGCCGCCCCAGCGATTTCTTCCGGGCGGCCCCAGCGGCCCAATGGTGTGCGGGTGGCGAAGTGGGCGGCGGCCTTGGGGTCGGCCAGCATGGCGGCATTGGCTTCGGTGGCAAAACCGCCGGGGGCGATGGCATTGCTGGTAATGCCCTGCGGCCCGTATTCCGCCGCCAATGCGCGCACCATGCCGGTCAGGCCGGCCTTGGCCGCGGTGTAGACCGCATCGCCGGACCGCGCCACGTGGCCGGCGATGGATGTCACGGTGATCAGGCGGCCCTGGCGCCGCGGCAGCATCAGGCGGGCCGCCTCGCGCGCGAGGATCAGGCCGGACGTCAGGTTGGTATTGAGCAGGGCATGGATCTCGTCGTCGCTGAAATCCTGCAGCAACTGGCGGTGCCGCACACCCACGCTGCTGACCAGGATGTCCAGCCGGCCGTGACGGGCCTGGATGTCGGCGAAGGCGGCTTTCAGGGCCTGGCTGTCGCCGACGTCGAAGGCCGCCACCGAGGCGCTCAGGCCCTCCTGGGCAAGCTTGCCGGCCTGGCTTTGCAACTGGCGCTCGTCGCGCCCGTTCAGGATTACATGCGCTCCGCAGCCGGCCAGGGCGCGGGCGATTTCCCAGCCCAGGCCGCGGCTGGCACCCGTAATCAAGGCTACCTGGCCGTCCAGGGCAAACTGCTGCAGGTAGGGGTGCTTCATGGCTGGGCCTGGCCTGGTTTTGCCGTCTTGCGGGTGCCGGCCGTCCAGGCGGCGTGGGTAGCCGCTTCGGCATTGGGCGTGAAGACGCAATCCAGGGCGGCAGGCGCATTCAGGCGCACCTGGAATTCGCGCAGTTCATCGCGGCGAAATACGTGGATGCGCACGACCGCGCCCGCCGGGTAGCGGGCCAGCAAGGGCTCGGCGCCGCCCGGGGCGCTGACGCGCAAGCCGTCTATGGCGACCAGTACATCGTGCGCCGACAGCCCGCCGCGATGGGCGGCGCCGCCTTCCAGCACGGTGGCCAGCACCACATCGCTGCCCTGGTTGCGCGTGCGCACATCCAGGGTCGGCGCTGGCGAGGCGGCTTTCCATTCGGTGGCGATGCCTTGGGTCGCCAGCAGTTCGGCTACCGGCACATCGTCGCGACCTTCGGCATAGCGGTCGATGAAGTCGTTGGTGTCGACGCCCGTGGCTTCCAGAATGAGGGCGGGAAGCTCGTCCTCGGCCAGGCCATGCGGCTTGCCCTGGTAGAAGTCGCGGCCATAGCGGCGCCACATCAGGCGCATGACATCGTCCAGCGAGTGCTTGCCGCCGGATTCGTGGCGGATGCTCAGGTCCAGCCCCAGCGCCACCAGCGAACCCTTGGTGTAGTAGCTGACCAGCGCATTGGGCGAGTTTTCGTCCTGGCGGTAGTAGCGGGTCCAGGCGTCGAACGAGCTTTCAGCCACCGACTGCTTGTGGCGTCCGGGCGCGCGCAGCACGCCGCTGACGGTCTTGCCCAGCAGCTTCAGGTAGTCGGGCAGGGTAATGGTGCCGGCGCGCAGCAGCATCAGGTCATCGTAGTACGAGGTGAAGCCTTCGAATACCCACAGCAGGCGGGTATGGTTTTCGCACGCCAGGTCGTAGGGGGCAAATACGGCGGGCTTGATGCGTTTGACGTTCCAGGTGTGGAAGTATTCGTGGCTGACCAGCCCGAGAAAGGTGCGATAGCCATCGCTTTGCGCGGGCTGGCCCAGCACCGGCAGATCGGCACGGCTGGCCATCAGGGCGGTGGATGCCCGGTGCTCGAGGCCGCCGTAGGCGTCGCCCGTGACCATGGTCATGAAGACATAGCGCTGCGCGCTGTCCAGGAAGGGCGCGCGGCGGGTGCGGGGCTCGAAAAAAGCGATCTGGGTTTCGCAGATGCGCCGGGTGTCGTCGGCGATGCGTTGCAGGTCCAGTCCCGGCATGACGCCGGTAAACACCATCTCGTGCTCTGCGCCATGGGCCGTAAAGCGCACCACCTGGGGCGTGCCCATTTCTATCGGGTGATCCAGCAGGGCGTCGTAATCCGGGGCCCGATACAGGCCAAAGCCATGGCGCTTGGCCGCATCGGGCTCGCCGGTGGCTTCGGGCAGGCTGGTGTACACCTTCCATTGCGCATTGCCGGCCGTGCTGCGCGGCTTGGGCGCCACCAGTTCGAGCAGGCAGGGCGCGGATTCGTGGCCATGCACGCGCAGGAACAGGCTGGTGCCGTTGAAAAAGCCATGGGTTTCGTCCAGGTGCGAGGCACGCACGGAAAGATCCCAGGCATAGATCACGCAGGTAATCGTCAGCGTGCCCTTGCAGGGCGCGGCGCGCCAAGTGTTCTTGTCCAGCTTGTACAGAGTGATCCGGCGGCGTCCGCAACGCGCTTCGATGCTTTCGATCTGGCGGGCAAACTCGCGCACCAGGTAGCTGCCCGGTATCCAGGCCGGCAGCGAGACGATTTGGCCGTCTTCGGCCGGGTCCTCTATCGTGACGCTGACCTCGCAGCGATGGCCGGCCAGGTCGGTGGGCGACAGGCGGTAGCGAACCGGGGCCGGTTCGGCGTATTGTTCAGGGCTGGTATGCGGATGGACGGTATCTGGCATGAATGCTCGGCGTGTTGGTTCTGGCATGTCGCGTGTCGTCGCACGCGGGATGCTGGCACAATAATCGTTGGCCTGTACCGAGCCATCATATATGACGGCGCCGCTCTTACGCTTGGCGCCCTAACGGAGACATCAATGAGTGACCCGCTGGTTCTGATCGAAACCAAAGGCCGTGTCGGCCTGCTGACCCTGAATCGCCCCAAGGCGCTGAACGCCCTGAACGATGCCTTGATGGACGAGCTGGGCGCGGCCCTGCTGCAGTTCGAGGCCAACCCGGATATTGGCGCGATCATCATTACCGGCAGCGAAAAGGCCTTTGCCGCGGGGGCCGACATTGCCGCCATGCAAAAGTGGTCGTACATGGATGTCTATGGCAGCGACTACATCACGCGCAACTGGGAAACCCTGCGCAAGATCCGCAAGCCGGTGATCGCCGCGGTAGCGGGCTACGCCCTGGGTGGTGGCTGCGAGCTGGCCATGATGTGCGACATCATCATCGCCGCCGATACCGCCCGCTTTGGCCAGCCGGAAATCAAGCTGGGCGTGATCCCGGGCGCCGGCGGCACGCAGCGCCTGCCTCGTGCCGTGGGGAAGTCCAAGGCCATGGACATGGTGCTGACCGCGCGCATGATGAAAGCCGACGAAGCCGAGCGCGCCGGACTGGTGTCGCGCGTGGTGGCGGCCGAAGAACTCATGAACGAGGCGCTCGAGGCCGCTACCGTGATCGCGTCGATGTCATTGCCGGCCGTGATGATGGCCAAGGAATCGGTCAACCGCGCCTGGGAATCCTCTCTTAGCGAAGGCGTGCTCTTCGAGCGCCGGGTGTTCCATTCCCTGTTCGCCACCAACGACCAGAAAGAAGGCATGACGGCATTCCTGGAAAAACGCCAGCCCGTCTTCAAGCACGAATAAACCGTAGTTGCAAAATAGGGTTGGGGGCCCGGTCGTGCGCAAATCCAGCTGCCGCCAGGCCCCGCTCCAGGCTATCGTACGCTGCGGTAAAACGTAGCGGAAAATAGACGCCAAATCCGCAAGGGCGGTCAGGCGAAATCTGGAGATTGGAATGTTCAGCAAACACAAGCTGGTGCCGGCATTGGCGCTGGCCTGCGCGGTATTTACAGGCCCGGTGGCGGCAGAGCCCTTGCGCATAGGCGTGATTGCCTCGTACTCGGGGCCTTATGCCGATTATGGCCGCCAGTTCGACAGCGGCATCGCGCTGTATCTGAAAGAGCACGGCGGCAAAATCGCGGGCAAAGAGGTGGAAATCATCCGCAAGGACACCGGCGGGCCTGCCCCCGATATGGCCAAGCGCTACGCGCAAGAGCTCATTGCGCGCGACAAGGTCAATTTTCTGACCGGACTGGATTTCAGCCCCAATGCCTACGCCGTGGGAACCGTCGCGGCCCAGGCCAAGGTGCCCACCATCGTCATGAATGCGGCGTCTTCGGCCATCACCAGCAAATCGCCTTATGTCGCCCGCGTGGCCTTCACGGTGCAGCAGGTATCGGCGCCGATGGCGCAGTGGGCCCTGAAGAACGGCATCACCGAGGTCTATACCGTGGTGGCGGACTACGCCTCCGGCCTGGATGCGGAAACGGCCTTCGGCAAGGCTTTCACCGAGGGCGGCGGCAAGATCGTGGGCACCTTGCGCACCCCCATGAACAATCCGGATTTTTCGGCCTATGTGCAGCGCATCAAGGATGAAAAACCGCAGGCGGTATTCATCTTCTTTCCGTCGGGCGTGCAGCCACCGGCGTTTTTGCGGGCATTCAAGGAACGCGGCTTGGCCGAGGCCGGCATCAAGCTGATCGCCACCGGCGAGGCCACCGACGACAGCTATCTGCAGGCTACCGGCGACGTCGCCCTGGGGCTGGTCACCAGCCACCATTATTCATACGCGCACCCCTCGGCCAAGAACCAGAAGTTCGTCCAGGCTTTCAAGGCCGAGTTTGGCGACAGCATGCGCCCCAGCTATTTCGCCGTAGCCGCCTATGACGGCATGGCGGCGCTGGACCACGCGCTGGAGAAAACCGGTGGCGATATCGATGGCGAAACCGTCATGAAGGCGCTGGCCGGCCTGCAGTTCGAAAGCCCGCGCGGCCCCATCCAGATCGACCCGCTTACCCGCGACATCGTCCAGAACGTCTACATCCGCAAGGTAGAACGGGTAAACGGCGAACTGGTCAACGTCGAATTCGATCAATACGACCAGGTGAAAGACCCCGCCAAGCAAAACTGACCATTGCGCGCAAAGCCGGGGTCAGACCACGATTTAATCCCGGAATCAGCCGGGCAAATCGTGGCTTGGCCCCCGGTTGCGCGCAGCGCCGGCAATATCCGGCAGGCAAACCTGCGCAAGAGCCGCATAAAATCGTGGTCTGACCCCGGTTTCCTGATGGGGCAGGCCACGATCTCTCCCCGGAAAGCGCCGCATGACCGCTGTACTCCCTGTCATCCTTTTCGACGGCCTTGCCTATGGCATGTTGCTCTTTTTGATCAGCATAGGCTTGTCGCTCACGATGGGCCTGATGGGCTTCGTCAACTTGGCGCACGGGGCTTTTGCCATGTTCGGCGGCTATCTGGCCACCTTGCTCATGCAACAGGCGGAGTGGCCTTTCCTGGCTACCCTGCCGGCGGCTTTTATCCTGGTCGCGCTGGGCAGCATGGTTGTCGAACGGCTGCTGTACCGCCGCCTGTACCGGCGTGGTCCGCTCGATCAGGTCTTGTTCACCATAGGCCTTACCTATATGGCGATAGCCGGTATCACCTGGTATTTCGGACCCAGCCAGCAGCCCGTCGCCTTGCCCGCGTTCCTGCAGGGGCAAAGCCGCATCCTGGGGTTTGATTTGGGCACCTACCGGCTGTTTCTGATTGCCTTTGGCGTGTTGACCGCCGCCGCAGTCATCCTGGGCATGGAGCGCACCCGCTTTGGCGCCCGCATCCGGGCCGCGGTGGACAACCCGGTGATGGCCGCAGGCCTGGGCATCAGCGTGGGGGGCGTCTTCGCCGTGACCTTCGCCATCGGCAGCGGCTTGGCAGGGGTGGGAGGCGCACTGGGCATCCAGATACTGGGGCTGGACCCCTCCTTTCCACTGAAATACCTGGTTTTCTTCCTTGTCGTGGTGTCCGTGGGCGGACTGGGGTCGGTCGGGGGCACCTTGCTCGCGGCCTGCATCGTGGGTGTTTTCGATGTGGCCGGCAAATATTTCCTGCCCGAGACAGGCGCTTTCATCATCTACGCCGTCATGGTGGCGCTGCTCATGTGGCGTCCGCAAGGCCTACTGGGGAAAGCCCAGTGAGCCGGTCTACGCCACGAATGATGCAGGGCGGCTGGCTGCTGCGGCGACGGGGCTGGGAATTCGCGCTGTGGGCCGCGGCTCCGCTCGTGATCGTTTTCTGTTTCCCGGATTACCAGGTGCTGGCCAGCCAGATTGCCGCCATGGCCCTGTTCGCGCTTTCGCTGGATTTGCTGATCGGCTACGCCGGCCTGCTCTCGCTGGGCCATGCTGTGTTCTTCGGTGTGGGCGCCTATACCGCGGGCATCATTTCCGTGGCCGGCTGGGGCGAGCCCATCAGCGGTTTGCTGGCGGGCGGCCTGCTGGCTGCCTTGATGGGTTTTGCCACCAGCTTCATCGTGGTGCGCGTGCGGCACCTGGCCCAACTGATGGTCACGCTGGGAATCGGCTTGCTGGTCTTCGAGGCGGCCAGTCGCATGCGTGCGCTGACGGGCGGCGACGATGGCTTGCAGGGTATGGCCATGTGGCCCGTGCTGGGTCTGTTCGAATTCGATTTCTGGGGGCAGACCGCCTTCGCCTATGCCTATGCCGTGCTGGCCATCTGCTTCGCCGCGCTGACGCGCATTGTCGATTCCCCCTTCGGCCTGGCGCTTCAGGGCCTGCGCGAGAATCCCCAGCGTATGGCCGCCATCGGCACCCCGGTAGCGGCTCGCCTGCGCCTGGCCTACACCATCGCGGCCCTGTTCGCCGGCCTGGCCGGCGCCTTGCTTGCGCAAACCACGCAGTTCGTTGCCCTGGATACGCTCAGTTTTCACTTGTCCGCGGATGTCCTGGTCATGCTGGTGCTGGGGGGCGCGGGGTACCGCTATGGTGGATTGCTGGGGGCGACGGCTTTTCTGGTGGCGCGTGATATTTTCGCCGGCTTGAGTCCCGAGTTCTGGCAGTTCGGCCTGGGCGCGGTCATGGTGCTGGTGGTGTTGTTTGCACCTGGGGGCGTCCTGGGGGGCCTGCATGGATTGGGCAGGCGCCTGGGGTACGGCCGGTCCAGACAGCTGCCATGACGCCGGCTCTGCAAACCCGTGGCCTCAGCAAAAATTTCGGTGCGCTCCAGGTAGCAAAAGACATCGACTTTTTTTTGCCGCCAGGTGCGCGCCATGCCCTGATCGGGCCCAACGGCGCGGGCAAGACCACCTTCATCAACCTGCTTACCGGCACCTTGGCGCCTTCGGCGGGTAGCGTCCACCTGTTTGGGGACGATATTTCCGCTTTGCGGCCCGACCAGCGGGTCAAGCACGGCCTGGTGCGTACCTTCCAGGTAACGTCCTTGTTTCCCGGACTGACGCCCATGCAGTCCGTGACGCTGGCGGTATGCGAGCGACTGGGCCTGACCCGGCGCTGGTATCGGCGTACCGGCTCGTATACCGCCGCGGTGGACGAGGCCGCCGCTATTCTGGCCAGGCTGAGCCTGGGCCGGGTTGGCGGGCAGGCCACCCGAACCCTGCCTTATGGCCAGCAGCGCATCGTCGAGATTGCCGTCGCCCTGGCTCTGCGGCCGCGAGTCCTCCTGCTCGACGAACCGGCCGCCGGCATTCCCAGCACCGAGAGCGCCGAACTCTTCGATGTCATCGCCGGCCTGCCGACGGACCTCGCGCTACTCTTTATCGAACACGATATGCACCTGGTCTTTCGCTTCGCATCGCGTATCACCGTGATGGTGGCTGGCGGCATCATGGCCGAAGGCACACCCGAGGACGTTGCCGGCAACCCCGAGGTCCGCTCGGTGTACCTGGGCAGGACGGGGCAGGGCGCATGAAACCGCCTCTGCTTGCCTTCGATGGGGTCTATGCCGGCTACGACAGGGCCGTCGTCCTGGAAAACGTCAGCTTTCGGCTTGAATCCGGCAACAGCCTGGCCGTGCTCGGCCGAAATGGCGTGGGCAAGTCCACGCTCATTGCCACCATCATGGGCGCGACCCAGTTGCAGCGCGGCACCATCCGTCTGGATGGCAAGGTGTTCAACACGGTGGCGCCGCATCGCCGGGCTGCGGCCGGCCTGGGCTGGGTTGCCCAGGAACGCTGGATCTTTCCTTCGCTGTCGGTCAAGGAAAACCTGACCGTAGCGGCCCGCCCCGGTAAATGGAAGCTGGCCGACGTCTACAAGATGTTTCCCCGGCTGCAGGAACGCGAGCGCAATATGGGCGCGCAATTATCCGGCGGCGAGCAGCAGATGCTGGCGATCGCCCGCGCCTTGATGCTGGCCCCCCGGCTGCTGCTACTGGACGAGCCCCTGGAAGGCCTAGCCCCCGTCATCGTCGAGCAGCTATCCGAGGCCATCGCGTCGATGATGCGCACGGGCGACCTGAGCATCATTCTGGTCGAGCAGCACGCCCGGCAGGCCCTGGAACTGACCCAGCAGGCCATGGTGATGGATCGCGGACGCATTGTTTTCGATGGCGCGAGCACCCAGCTGCTGGCAGACCACGCACTGTTGAATGGCTTGATAGGCCTGGGCGGGCATGAGGCCTAGCCCGATGGCGGGGTACATCACCTCTATATAGGGAGCTGCGGGAATACTCGCGTCGCAGGCATGGCCTTCTATATATAGAGGGTGCCTATATAGAAGGTATAGAAGGGAAGCCCGGGCCCGACTTGTATCCCCGGAATGGACGCCGCCTGACACCGACACCGAGGGCCGCATTGGCCTTCAGGCAATGGCGCATAGCCCTCACCCTATTGCGATGCCTATATGTAGAGGGATGGCTAGAGGCCCAACCCCGGTCGATACTGCGTACTGAGCCCCCGATCCAGGGCGAAACCGGGGTCAAGCCCCGGTTTTCGATGTCTGGCGAGCGGCGGGTTGTGGCCTGGCGGGGGGTTATTTCGAACTATTTTGCCTAAATCGGGTTGGGGGTATTCCCTAATCTGGA
>JBEBVZ010000055.1:0-29547 GCA_040392445.1 Verticiella sediminum | reverse complement strand
TCTTGGCCTTCATGATGTTGGGCAGCGTGACATAACGCGGCTCGTTCAGGCGCAGGTCGGTGGTAACGATAGCGGGCAACGAAAGCGTAATGGTTTCGAGACCACCATCGACTTCGCGCGTAACCGTTGCCTTGCCGTCAGCGATTTCCACCTTGTTGGCGAAAGTGGCCTGGGGCCAGCCCAGCAGCGCAGCCAGCATCTGGCCGGTTTGGTTGGCGTCGTCGTCGATCGCCTGCTTGCCCAGGATGACCAGCTCGGGGCCTTCCTTGTCGACCACGGCCTTGAGCAGCTTGGCCACGGCCAGCGGCTGCAACTCAGCGTCGGTTTCAATCAGGATGGCGCGGTCTGCACCGATAGCCATGGCGGTGCGCAGGGTTTCCTGAGCCTGGGCAACACCAGCCGACACGGCGATCACTTCCGTGACCGTGCCTTTTTCTTTCAGGCGAACTGCCTCTTCGACGGCGATTTCGTCGAACGGGTTCATCGACATCTTGACGTTTGCGATATCGACCCCGGATTGGTCGGACTTGACGCGGACCTTGACGTTATAGTCAACCACGCGCTTGACGGGCACCAGCACCTTCATGAAGCGGCCTCTCATTGTTATACCCGGCCCAAAGCCAGGCGGATCAAAAATTCGGGGATAAAACGGATTATATCCAGCGCTCGGGGGGCATTATATCCAGCGCCCGAGGGGCATGATAAGATGCCCAGCGAATAGTCTTCAGATAACCAGAAGACCTAAACACTAACACAGATTTATCCGCCCCATGAACCTGCTCGAAGCGCTGCAAAGCACCGTCGGTGCATCCAACGTCCTGACCGGCCCCGATGCCGCACCCTTTCTTACCGACTGGCGCGGCCGCTACCAAGGCCGCGCCCAGGCCGTTGTCAGGCCGTCCAGCACCGAGCAGGTGGCGCAGATCGTGCGCATTTGCGTCGAGCACAATGCGCCGGTGGTGCCGCAAGGCGGCAATACCGGCCTGGTGGGCGGCGCCACCCCGGACGAATCCGGCCTGGCCGTGGTCGTTTCGCTGGGCAGGATGAATCGCGTGCGCGCGGTGGATACCGACAACGACACGATGACGGTGGAAGCCGGCTGTATCCTGCAAACAGTACAGGAAACCGCCCGTCAGGCCAACCGCCTGTTCCCGCTATCGCTGGCGGCCGAAGGCAGCTGCACCATAGGCGGCAACCTGGCGACCAACGCCGGCGGCACCCAGGTGCTGCGCTACGGCAATACGCGCGATCTGGCGCTGGGCCTGGAAGTGGTCACGCCGCAAGGCGAAATCTGGCATGGCCTGCGCGGCCTGCGCAAGGACAACACCGGCTACGATCTGCGCGACCTCTATATCGGCAGCGAAGGCACGCTGGGCATCATTACCGCCGCCACCCTCAAGCTCTACCCCATGCCGGTGGCCCGCTGCACCGCCCTGCTGGCCCTGGATTCGGTCTCGGCCGCGGTGGCCTTCCTGTCGCGGGCCCGCTCGGGCTTCGGTGCTTCGCTGACCGGCTTCGAGCTGATGTCGGCGGCCTGCCTGGAACTCGTCACCCGCCATTATCCGCAGCAGCGCCTGCCCTTTGACGGCGCGGTCGACCAATATCCCTGGTATGCGCTGCTCGAGCTCTCCGACAGCGAAAGCGAAACCCACGCGCGCGAACGCTTCGAAGCCGTGCTGGGCGCCGCGCTGGAAGACGGCCAGGTCCAGGACGCCGCGATTGCCGAGAACCTGGCGCAAAGCCACGCCATGTGGCATCTGCGCGAAAGCATCCCCCTGGCCCAGGCCGAGGAAGGCAAGAACATCAAGCACGATGTGTCGATTCCCATTTCGCGCATCGCCCAATTCGTGTCCACCACCGACGAGCTGCTGCAAAAGAGCTTTCCGGGCGTGCGCAACATCACCTTCGGCCACCTGGGCGACGGCAACCTGCACTACAACGTGCAGGGCCCGGCGGGGGAAGCCGAGCCGGCCGTGCTGTCGCGCCAGGATGACATCTACCAGCTCGTGCACGACAGCGTGCATGACTTTGACGGCTCCATCAGCGCCGAGCATGGCGTGGGCCAGCTCAAGCGCGATGAACTCACGCGCTACAAGAGCCCGGTCGAACTGCAACTGATGCAACGCATCAAGCAGGCCCTGGACCCGCAAGGAACCATGAACCCCGGCAAAACGCTCCAGGATGTCCAGAAAGCCTGATCCCCTGCATCGCCACTCACTCGCCGACGACGTTGCCGGCGAGTTGCGCCGGCGCGTGCTCGAAGGAGAGTTCACACCGGGACAGCGCCTGCCCACCGGTGCCGAGCTCGCGGCCAGTTTTGGCGTCAGCATGTCGGTCATTCGCGAAGCGATGTCGCGCCTGAAGCATGACGGCCTGATCCAGAGTATCCAGGGTGTAGGAGCGTTCGTGTCGGCCCAGGGCCAGACACGCGCCTTTCGCCTGGACGGCGCGGCCGGCGTACATCTGGATCTGGGCCGCATCTTCGAGTTGCGCCAGGCCGTCGAGGGCGAAGCCGCCCGCTTGGCCGCCCGGCGCCGCACCGACGAACATCTGCAGCGCATGCGCGCCGCGCTGGCCGAGATGGAACAGGCGGTGATATCCGGGGCCGACGGCACCTCGGCCGACGCGCGCTTTCACCAGGTCGTGGCCGAAGCCACCGGCAATCCGCTGTTCGCCGATATGTATGCTTTCCTGGCTTCGCATATCGGCATGGCGATCGCGGCCGCCCGCACGCATTCGGCGCATAGCGGCGCCTGGCGCGAAGCCCATGACGAACACCGGCGCATCTTCATGGCGCTGGAAGCCGGCTGCGCCGACCAGGCCAGGCAAGCCATCCTGGATCACATCCACAACGCCGCCAGCCGGCTTGGCCTGATCACCGAAGCCGAACCCGCGTAAGCGTATCCATGGTCAGGTCACGCGCGCCGGCACCGGCCAGCGCGCAACCGGTCAAATACCCGCCATGGCCCGGATGTGCGCCGCCACGCTGCGCCCCAGCGCCGACAGGTTGTAGCCACCTTCCAGGCAACTCACCACCCGCCCCTGCGCATACTGGCGCGCAATGTCCATGGCCTGCTCGGTGAGCCAGGCATAGTCGGCCTCGACCAGGCTCATCTGGCCCATCTCGTCTTCGCGGTGGGCATCAAAGCCCGCCGAAATCAGCAGCAGCTGCGGACGATGCGCGTGCAGCCTGGGCAGCCAGTGCTGCTCGACCAGGGGCCGGATGATGCTGCCATCGCTGTAGGCCGGCACCGGCAGGTTCACCATATTGGCCGCCGGATCCGTCGTACCGCTGAAGGGATAGAAAGGATGCTGAAAGAAGCTGCACATCAGCACACGGTCGTCGCCCGCCAGCGCGCGCTCGGTGCCATTGCCATGGTGGACGTCGAAATCAATGATGGCGATGCGATCGAGGTGATGATGCTCGAGCGCATGGCGCGCGGCGATGGCCACGTTATTGAAAAAACAGAATCCCATGGGGGTGGCCGGCTCGGCGTGATGGCCCGGCGGGCGCACCGCGCAAAATGCCGTTTCGGCTTCACCCGCCATGACGGCATCCACCGCCAGCACTGCGGCGCCGGCGGCGCGCAAGGCCGCCAGGTAGGTATGTGGATTCAACAAGGTATCCTGGTCTACCGGCTGGTAGCCATAGACCGGGATCTGGGCGCGCAGGCGTTCCTGATAGGCCTCGTCGTGCACGCGGGCAATTTCGGCCACCCGTGCTTCGGGCGCCTCTCTTTCTTCCAGGTACGGCAAAATGCCCGAAGCCAGCAATTGGTCCGAGATGGCGTCAAGACGCTCGGGGCACTCGGGATGCCAGCTGCCCATTTCGTGGCGACGGCACTCGGGGTGGGTGATGTACAGTGTGGTCATGAAGCGTGATTCTGCGCGTCGGGCGCCGCGCCGCATACGGCCTGAGAACAAGATGCGGCTTTGCACTGCCAAAGATCTGTTTACCATGAAACGACAATACGTTCTTCTTTCTGTAGCATTGCCGCTGCTCATGTCAGCTTGCGCCACCTCGCAAACCGACGCAACCCAGGCTCATCCTTCGCGCGCGCAATCGCCGTCGCCGGCCGCCGACGGCCCGGCCTCGCAGTTGTCGCAGACAACCGGCGGTGTACGCAAACCGATCGCCGCCGACAGGTTTTCCGACCCACTGCACAGCCCGCCCCTGCCCGCCGAACAGCAAGCCTTCGCGCGCGAATTGGCGGCCACCCGCAAGCTTTCGCTACCCCAGATCGAAGCGGCGCTGGAACAAGCCCAATACAACGAAACCGTGGCGCGCCTGATGGCGCCTCCCGCCCCACCTGTCGCGCCCGAGGGCAAGCCGCGCAAGCGCAACTGGTCCGGCTACCGCGCCCGCTTCGTCGAACCCATCCGGATTCGCCATGGCCTTGCGTTCTGGGAAGAAAACCGCGCCGCCCTGACCGCCGCCGAAAAACAGTACGGCGTACCCGCATCGGTGATCGTGGCCATCATCGGCGTGGAAACCGTCTACGGTCGCAACATGGGCAACTTTCGCGTGCTCGATGCGCTGTATACCCTGGCTTTCTCGTACCCCAGCCATGCCCGGCGCGACCGCAGCCCCTATTTCCGCGAAGAACTGGCTGAATTCCTGGCCATGACCCTGCAAAGCGACATAGACCCCACCAGCGTGCGCGGCTCGTACGCAGGCGCCATCGGCATGCCCCAGTTCATGCCCGGCAGCATCCGCCGCTATGCTGTCAGCACCAATGGCAAGCAGGCGCCAGACCTTGTCGGCAACCCCAACGACGCCATCGTCTCGGTTGCCAACTATCTGGCGGGACACGGCTGGCAAGCCGGCCACCCCGTTTTCCTGCCTGTGGCATTACCACCCGAGCCCACCAACCTCGTGGACGGCGGGCTTGAGCCCACGCTTTCCTGGCAGCAACTGGTCAGCGCCGGCGCCAGCATCCGCACGCCGTCCACGTCCGGCGGGCTGATTGCGGTTGCCCATGCCGCCCAGCCTGCCCCCACCTGGACCAAAGCCCCGATGGGCGTCATCAACCTGGATAACGGCCCAACCGGCAAAACCGAGTACCGGCTGGCTTCCAGCAACTTTTTTGTCATCACCAAATACAATCGCAGCTATTTCTATGCAGCCTCGGTAGCCGACCTGGCACAGGAGCTGGAAAAATCCACACGGCGCCAAGGGTTTTAGTGCGATACAATGATGTTTCATTTGAGACATCCATATGGCTACTGATCAGGGAACTTACTTCCTGGCGCTTGCGGAAGCGCTGGTGCGGCAACCGAACGCATCGATGGAACAGCTCGCGCACAGCATAGGCGTGAGCCGGGCCACGCTACACCGTATGGTTTCCTCGCGCGACGAGCTTATCAAGAAGCTAAGCGATTACGCCTACGGCACCTGTAGCCAAGCCTTTGCCAAGTTGAAACTGGACGAAGGCCCTGTGGACGTCGCCTTGCAGCGCATGGTGGCCGAACTCAACCCCAATGCGAACCTGTTCCTGTTCCTGCAGCGGCAAAGCCTGACCCAGGGCTGCTCCACGATCGAAGAGGATTGGCAGGAACAGCGCAAGCAGCTCGTGGCATTTTTCCAGCGTGGCCAGGAAGACGGCATCTTTCGCATCGATGTTTCCGCGTCGTGGCTGGTTGATGCCCTGGGCGCCCTGCTGCGCGCAGCAGGCGAAGCCGCGTATGAAGAGCGCCTGGCCCGTGCCGACATGAACTATGTGGTGTGCAGCATCCTGATGGACGGCGCACGGCGCAGGCCAGCCTGAAGCCGCCCGGCGCTTGTCGTGGCAGATACTTATAATGCCCGTTGTTCCCCGCCAAGCCCCCTGCCCATGATCTCGCTTCGAACCCTGCGCGCCGCTGCGCTGCTTGCCTTTGCCTTGCTGCTGGCCGCCTGCGAAGACCCGGCCAGCCAACCTGTGGTTGGCGTGACGAACCGACTGCCAGACCTGAAGTTTTCCCTGCAAACCGCCGGTGGCCAGACCCTGACGCAGGAAGACTTCAAGGGCAAGATTCCCCTGGTTTTCTTTGGCTATGCCAACTGCCCCGACATTTGCCCCACCACCATGGCCAGGTTGGCGCAACTAACCGAAACGCTGGGCGAATCCGCGCGCGACGTGCGCATCCTCTTCGTCAGCGTGGATCCCTACCGCGATACGCCAGAGCTGCTGGAAAAGTACGTCAAGGCCTTCGATAACGACCATGCCGTGGGCCTGGCCGGCACGCCCGAGCAGATCGAATCGCTGGCGCGCCGCTACCGGGTCACCTATCAGATCCTGAAGCCCGCCGACCCGACCAGCACCAATTACGATGTGAGCCACAGCAAGGGCGTGTTCGTGTTCAACCGACAAGGCGAAGTCAGCCTGCTGGTAACCGATATCGATGCGCCCGGCGCCGTCGAGGCCCTGACGGGATCGCTGCGCACCCTGGTGCAGCAGCAAGGCTGACGCCTGCGCCGCACAGTTAGGCCAGTACGACGCGCCGCATATGGTTGTCCCACGCCATGCCGGCGGCAGCGGGCAGCACCGGAGCCCCAGGGGCAGCCGGCCCCGCTTTCACCAGGGCGCCCTCGCCACTCGATATCAGGAAGCCGCCTTCGTCGGCCGGCGCCACGCCGCAGCCGTCCGCAAGGGCGGTGGTGCCCAAGAGCTTGCCGGTGGCGGTTTCCCAATAAGCCACCAGCCCACCCACCGGGCTGGACGTGGCAACGATAGCGCCGGCGGCATCCACCGCCACCGAACCTACATAGTTGCGCATGCTGCGCAGCACTTCGGACGACCCGCCAAACATCCTGGCAGCCTGGCCACGCTGATGGCAGCCGACCAGGGGCGGCATATCTGCCGCCGGCCCCATGTACTGGCAACCGAACCACACCCGACTGGCCGCATCCACTGTCATATGGCGTATGGATAGTTGATGCCATTCGGGCGCCAGCGTTACCGTTTCGACGATCTCGCCGGTGCTGATGTCGATATAGGTCAGCGAGGGCTGCATGGAATTCAGATTCAACGACATCTTGCCGTAGTCGGGATGCGTAAGGATGCCGCCATTGGCCACTACCACCAGGTTCGTGCCGGGCAAGGCCACGACCTCATGCGGGCCGACCCCGCCCGAAGCGAACTCGCCCACGCGACGATAGGCTCCGCCCGAGCTGGCGTCGTACACACCCAGCACGCCGCGACCGGCCTCGTAGTCGTTCTCGGTTGCCAGCAACAGCCTGGCCTCGTCCACGAACACGCCATGGCCAAAAAAATGCCGGTCCTGCGCGACTTCGAGCGCCACCGGTTGCGAGCTCCCGTCCAGCTGGAATGCGGTGGCAAAGAAGCCCGGCTGCCGTCCAAAGGCCACAGCCCGGCCCGAGGCCGGATCCAGGGCGAAACTATGTCCTCTATCATCGAGCCCCACCGCATACAGGTCACGTCCCCGCGCATCGAAGACCGCCGCCTCGAATGACGGCCCGTTCTTGCGCGCGGCGACATACACCGAATGCGGATGCGTGGCGGTTGGCACTCCGACAGCCGGCGCTCCGGCGGCCGGAGCCAAGGCCGGCTCGGTCAGGCTGGCCGCCGCCGTGCCCGCGGCCGCCAACCCCGGCCAGCAGGCGCCCAGGCCGGCCACCGCCAGGCCTCGCAGCACGGTTCTGCGATCAGTCTCCATCGAGTGCGTTGAAGCCGACGTTGACCCCCAGCGCGTTGGCAATCTGCCCATCTATCATTTCCTTCAATTCGCTTAATTCCACCACGGTCGCAACCAACGTGGCCCGAGGCTCGGGCTGCGCCAGGGCAACGTCAAAAGGCATCGTCAGCGGCTTGAGCCGGCCCGCGATACGCTGTGCGCTGTTCGTCACCGTGACAGCCAGCCATTGATTGTTCTTGTCAAAGACCGGCGCCAGATCCGCGGCGCGATAAAACTCTCCGATGCCCGACACGCCGGCGGCCACCGCGTCCAAGGTTTCGCCACTGCGCCATAGCGGGGAGCTGGCTGGCTTGGCCTTCTCTGGCGAAGCCCCCAGGGCCGCCAGCAGCTTGGCATCGCGGATATAGTGCAGCCCGCTCGACATCGCCTTGATGGTTTCGGCGGCGACCTCGGCAGGACTGCGATACAGCGGGTTGTTCGGACCAGGTTGCTGGAAATGCTGCGCCATCTGGCCCTGCGGCCCCCATGCCTGGGCGATTTCCCCAGCCAGGCCTGCCACGTTGACAGCCACGGCAGTGGCATAGGCGCAGCGGTACCCCGCCCCTGGCCCGCCAGGTTTGGCCGCGTCGCCCAAGAGGGCCTCGTTGCCACCGAACAAGGCATACTCCAGCGATGGCAGGCCCTGTATGGCAACGCTATCGGCACGCAGCGCACCCGCTTGCAGCAGGGCCACATCCGCCTTGGCCAGTACGGCCTGGGTGCGGCGCTGTACCGTGCCGCGCGGATCGGGCCAGAAGAAAATCCGCTCGAAACGGTTATCTTCGACCAGCGGACCGAAGCGCAGGAACTCGACTCCGGCCCAGCTGCGCACCAACTCGTTGAAGCCGGCTTTCACCGCCTGGGCGGGCACTGCCCCGGTGGCGCCCGCCTCATGCCCGGCGCAGTAGGCCTGCAAGGTCTTGGCCATATCCTGCCCGGCCTGGGAAAACCGCTGCGTGGCGGGCTGGATATAGCCGCTCACCAGCGAGGCACCCAGCGTTTGCGGCACCTCGGCAGCCTGTGCGGCGGCACTCCACAAGACGGCTGCGGCCAAGCCGCCCAGTGCAGCGAACCCACGCCCGGCACCGACCTGGCGCCGGGCCGGTGTTGTCTCAGCTTCAACAAACATCATTACAGCGACTCCAGAAAACGGATAAGGTCGGCCCTGTCCTGCGGGCTCAGACTGGCCACACGGTCACGCGCGGCCTGGGCTTCGCCGCCATGCCACATGATGGCTTCCAGCAGCGTGCGCGCCCGACCATCGTGCAGGTAGGTCGCTCCGGCATTCACCGTGGTGGTATGGCCTATGCCCCACAAGGGCGGCGTACGCCAGTCCCGGCCGCCCGCGGCGCCTTCCGGCCGGTTATCGGCCAGGCCTTCGCCCATGTCATGCAACAGCAGGTCGGTATATGGCCAGATCAACTGGAAAGCGTGCTCGGGCCTGTGTGCGTCACGTCGCGTCACGTATTTGGGCACGTGGCATGCCACGCAACGCAGCTCATAGAAAAGCTTCTTGCCCGCCAGCACCCGTGCATCGCTCATGTCGCGCCGCTGCGGCACGGCCAGATTGCTGGCGTAGTCGTCCACGAAGGCGAACAGATCGGCCGGCACTTCATGCTCGCCCAATTGCGGCTGCGCGCCATGCGGCATCGCCAGGCATTTTTCCTGGGCCGGGGTGCAGTCGCCGTAGTGTGTCGGCAGCAAGGGCGTGGACAAGCCCATGTCGTGCGCAAAGGCATCGGCACTCTGTTGCTTGACGCTGGGTTGGCCCGCCTTCCAGCCAAACCGCCCCAAGGCCGGCTGGCCGGTTTCGATATCGAAGACATAATTGGGCCGGCCGATCACGCCATCCGGATCCTTCACACGGTTGGCGTTGGCCAGGATATCGTCAGGATGCACCGCCTCGAGCAGACCCAGGCCTATCATGGGTGGCGCCATGCGCGGCGACACCATCACATCGTCCTGCATGGGGCCATAGGCCAGGTTGGATATCGTGAAGACGGGCTTGCGCAATTGCACGGTTTCACCACCGGCAAGCGCCACCTCGCTGTGCTGCCAGGCGATGTCGAATGTGCCCTCGGCGGGCAGGCCCACCATGGCGAAATTCTGCAACTGCCCGCCATAGACGGGCTCGGGCACCGTGTTGATCCTGTGCGCGGCCAGTAAATCCTTGTCTTGCTGCGTACGCGGGGGCACCGAGAGCCGAAGCAACAGCGCCACCGACTCTTCACGCTTCATACCGGGGAATCCGCCCGGCAGATCGCCGCGACCGTCCTTCACGTGGCAAGCCTGGCAAGACCGGGCGTTAAACAAGGGCCCCAGCCCGTCCGACGCCAGGGTGGACGACGGCGATGGCACCCAGTCCTTGCGAAACAGGCCATTGCCCACCGAGAATTTCTGCCGCCCCTCGAAATCCAGATTAGCCGAAGGATGCGAAAAGATATCCGCATTGATCAGCTTGTCTATCGTGGCGGCGCCCGCCTGCATGTTCTCGAACCGCTCTGGGGCTTCGAAACTCGTGCTGGCGCGTGTTACCGCCTGCACCCGCGCCTGATCTTCAGGCGTAAGGTCTGAACGATGAGACTCGGCCCCGGCTGGAGCGTTGGGCGTACCGGCCACCACAGCGCCTACCGTGGCAGCTACCGCCACCGCGGCACCCAATACAAACTTGAAACTACGGCGAGCTGCGCCCTTGTTCACACTGACACCTGCATTCAACAGAAAAAAAGGGCCCAGACGCCAAAACCGGAGACAACCTCCGGTTTTGATGTCAGACCCAGGAAGACCTCCCGGCCTTCCCGGCACGGCAAACCGATTACTGGAACACCGCTTCCGGGCGATCCAGGCTATCCGAGCCTTCGATGGAAACGCCGCCGATTTCCAGTGCCGTCACCACCCGCTCGATACTGCGGGTCTGGTCCACCAGCGCATCGATGCCGGCCTGCACCACTGCATTACCCTCTTTGTTGCCGGCGCCTATCATCTGGTCGTAGGCTTCGCCCTTTTCAGCGCGGTCGCGCAGGGCTTGCATCGCCGTCACCGTGTTTTGCAGCTTGGTGCGCATTTCAGTGTCCAGCGCGGCATTCTTGCCCTTGACCACGTCCGACAGGCTGGGGCCCTGCACTACGCTACCATCCACGCGCTGGTAACGGCCGAGGTAGACATTCTGCATGCCGATCTGGTCGTAGTAGTGCGAGTTGTGCGTGTTGTCGGAAAAGCAGTCGTGCTCTTCTTCCGGATCGTTCAGCATCAGGCCCAGCTTCATGCGCTCGCCCGCCAGCTCGCCATAGGAAAGACTGCCCAGGCCCGTTAGCATGACGCCCAGCGCTTGCGTGCCCGGTTGCTGCTGCAGGCTCTTGCGCGCAGCGCCATCGGCGGCCCAGTTGCCGACCATTTCCTTGAGATCGGTCACCAGCAGGTCGGTGCTGACTTGCAGGTATTGCGCGCGGCGATCGCAGTTGCCGCCGGTGCACTTGGCCTGATCGAAATCGGTATAGGGACGATTGCCCGCGCCGGCGTTGGTGCCGTTCAGGTCTTGCCCCCACAGCAGGAATTCGATGGCATGGTAGCCCGTGGCCACGTTGGCTTCGTTGCCGCCGATTTCGTGCAGGGTCTCGGACAACAGCTTGGCATCGATGACCGAGGCATCGATCTGCTTGCCGCCTACCTGCAGCTTCGGATTGGCAATGATGTTGATGCTGTAGAAAGCGTTGGCGTCCGACTCGGTGCCATAGGACGTATCCACATAGTCGATCAAGCCTTCGTCCAGGGGCCAGGCATTCACGCGCCCTTCCCAATCGTCGATGATGGGATTGCCAAAACGGAATGCCTCGGTCTGCATATAAGGCACCCGAGCGGCCAACCATGCTTGGCGCGCCGCCTTCAGGCTGGTCTCGCTGGGCTTGTCGACCAGGGCCTGTACAGCGGCGCGCAAGGCGGTGGCGGTATGCAGCGAGTCTTCATAGCTTGCAAGCGCAATGTCGGCGTAGTTCTTGACAACGGCATCGGTGGCAACGGCGGTGGCCGCCGATGCCGTAAAAGCGGTACCCGCCAGCACCATGCCGAACAGCACTTTCTTCATGCAAACTCCTTGAGGGCGGCCTGGCCGGCCTGAAAAGGCCCGGCCAGGCTCCGGAAAACGGGAAAGATTCTGGCCGCTTAGCGGCGCAGAGCAGTCAACTTCGACCGGAATGATAACGCTTTTTATTTGAGTAAATGCGCAATACGCCGATCAAACTGCAAATTTTCCGGTTCCTGCCGCGACGCACACGCCCAAGACGAGCGCGCATCCTGGACGCCTATCTGGGTAGGCTCGTGGCGTGCACTGAAGCTTGGTGATTGCCGGGCCTCAAGCCCGGCTTGGATAAACAAGCGATGGGAAACGACAGCTAGGCCAGCGACTGGGAGGGCACCTCACGGTACTTGTGCAGCACCATGGCGAACTTGCCGACGAAAATACCGGTGATCAAACCGGACACCACGATGTCGGTGAAGTAAAACACCGGATTGCGCGCAATACCGGGATCCACGCCCAGCAGATAGCCAAACACATACTTCAGCGCAAAGATCGCGATCACCAGGGGCAGGAAAGTCGGATCACCGGGACGCCACAAGAGGCCGCGCTCGTGGTCGGCCCGGATATGGATGCCTTGCGCCAGCCAGGCACCGAAAGCCGTGCCCGCGACCAGCGCAATGGCCCAACTGCCCAGGGTCAGGGGTGTCACCGGAAACAGGGTCGCCAGGCTCCAGCCACCCCACACCATCATGATGGCCGGCACCACGGCCAGTCGGGCCGGCGACACTACGGCAGGGCGGCGCGCCTTGATCCCGCGCGACACGAAAAAGTAGAACAGGACATACACCCACCAGGGCGTATTGGCCAAGGCATCCCAAACCGGGTTCATGCGCGCCTCCTAATGTGCAACGGGCCGGGCCCGTCTCGATATGCGGACACGATCAAAGCACCGGCGACAGCAGGGGCTGCTTGGGCCGAGTCCCCAACAGCCTGCCCTTGCGGGCACGCTTGCCTATATAGACTTCGAGATCGGCCCCCGCCACGATATCTTCCACCTGCCGATTGCGGTAAATGCCGGCGACCCGCAAGCCAGCCTCGCCAATCGGCACGATTTGCGCAACGCGCTCCTTGGCATCCAAGCCCATCAGCTGGGTGCCGCGCCCGCCCCCGCTCAAGGTCTTGAGTTCGTCCAGGCCGAACACCAGCAGCCTGAGTTTCTCGGACAAAACCGCCAGCTGCCGTGCCCCCTCGAACAAAGGCACCGGCTGCACCAGGGCATCGCCCTCTTCTATCGAGACGAACTGCTTGCCTCCGCGTCGCGTGCTCATATCGCTCAGGCGGGTTGCGAAACCCAGGCCGCCCTTGGTGGCAAGCAGCCAGCGGGAATCGGCGCTGCCCGCCATCATGTGCTCGACCCGGCTGCCGGACTCCAGGTCGATCAGGCTGGTAACCGGCACCCCGTCGCCACGCGCCGAGGGCAGATTGGCCACCGGCACCGAATACACCCGGCCATTGTCGGCCAGCGCCACCAGGGTATCCACCGTCCGGCACTCGAACGCGCCATACAAGGCGTCGCCAGACTTGAAACCGAACTGGCTGGGATCATGATCGTGTCCCTGGCGGGCACGCAGCCAGCCCTTTTGCGACACGATGACCGTGACCGGCTCGTCGACCACTTTGACTTCCAGCACGGCGCGTTCGGCCGCCTCGATCAGCGTGCGGCGCTCGTCCCCGTACAGCTTGGCATCGGCTTCGATCTCTTTGATGATCAGCTTGCGCATGGACGCCGGGTTTTCCAGCAGGTCTTCCAGCGCTTGCTGCTTGCCACGCAGGTCTTTCAATTCCTGCTCGATCTTGAACGCTTCGAGCCTGGCCAATTGGCGCAAGCGCATCTCCAGGATGTCCTCGGCCTGCCGCTCCGTCAGGCCAAAGGCCTGCATCAGCGCCGGGCGTGGTTCGTCGGACTCGCGGATAGTGCGTATCACCTCGTCCACATTCAGGTACACCACCATGCGCCCTTCCAGCACATGGATGCGATCCATCACCTTGTCCAGACGATAGCGGGATCGCCTGGTCACGGTCGCGAAGCGGAACCCCAGCCACTCGCCCAGGATGTCGCGCACCCCCTTCTGGCGTGGCCTGCCATCGGTACCCACCATCACCAGGTTGATGGGCACATTGGTTTCCAGCGCGGTATGCGCCAGCAGTACCGTGACCAGTTCGTCGCGGTCGATCTTGGCGGTCTTGGGCTCGAACACCAGGCGTACGGCGGCATCCTTGCCGGACTCATCGCGCACGGCATCGAGCAGCGCCAGCAAACGCGCCTTGTTCTGCAGTTGATCCGGCGTCAGGCTTTTCTTGCCGGCCCGTATGCGCGGGTTCGTCAGGTCTTCTATTTCTTCCAGCACCCGCTGGCATGAGGTGCCCGGCGGCAGTTCGTGCACCACCAGTTGCCATTGGCCACGCGCCATTTCTTCGAATTTCCAGCGCGCGCGGGCCTTGAGCGAACCACGCCCCGTGCGATAGATCTGCGCGATATCCGACGCCCCGGTGATGATCTGGCCCCCCCCGGCGAAGTCCGGACCCGGCAGCAAGGCATGCAGGTCCTCGTCGGAGATGGTCGGTTTCTTGAGCAGGGCTATCACCGCCTGCGCCACTTCACGCAGGTTGTGCGAGGGAATCTCGGTGGCCATGCCCACGGCAATGCCCGAAGCGCCGTTGAGCAGCACCATGGGCAAGCGGGCAGGCAAGAGTTTGGGCTCTTGCTGCGAGCCGTCGTAATTGGGCATGAAATCGACCGTGCCCTGATCCAGCTCGTCGAGCAACAAGCGCGCAATCGGCGTGAGCCTGGCCTCGGTGTAGCGCATGGCCGCCGCGTTGTCGCCATCGCGCGAACCAAAGTTGCCCTGCCCGTCGATCAGGGGATAGCGCAGCGTGAACGACTGCGCCATGCGCACCAGCGCATCGTAGGCGGCCTGGTCGCCGTGGGGGTGGTACTTGCCCAGCACATCGCCCACCACCCGGGCCGACTTCACCGGCTTGGCGCCGGCGGCCAGTCCCATGGCCTGCATGGCATACAGGATGCGCCGCTGCACCGGCTTCTGGCCGTCGCTCAGGTCGGGCAGCGCCCGGCCCTTGACCACCGACACCGCATAGTCCAGATACGCCTGTTCGGCATAGCGCGCCAGCGTGATGGCTCCGTCGCCATCGTCGGGCAGCGCTTCAAAAAGGCCGGGTTGATCCGTATCGGTCATTCAAACATGTCCTATTTTGCTTTGCGCAAGCGGCTCCAGGCCAGAAAGCGCGTCATGAATTCAGGCACCAGCGTAAAGATCAGCGCAGCCATCGCCACGTTGAGCAGCGCGGTCACGCCATACAGCTGTGGAATCGTCAGCCCCGCCCCAAGCAGAGCCATGGCCATCAGGGCCGACAACACCATGAACAGTGCATTGAGAATATTGTTGGCGGCAATGATGCGCGCCCGGTGCGTGGGCTGGCAGCGGCTTTGGATCAGCGCATACAGAGGCACGCTATAGAAGCCCGCGAACAGCGAAAGCAGCCAAAGATCGATCAGGATGCGCCAGTGGGCCGGCTGCGCCAGGAACTGGCCCATGGTCTGCAGGTGATCCAGCGCCGGCAAGCCGCTGCTGGCCAGGTAGAGATCGGCCGCGAACACCGTCATGCCCAGGGCGCCCAGGGGCACCAGCCCCAGCTCGAGCTTGCCGCCCGAGAGCCGCTCGCACATCAGGGCACCCAGGCCTATGCCCAGCGAAAACATGGTCAACAGCAGGGTGAGCACGCTTTGCCCGGCAAACAGCACATCGCGCGAGAAATTGAAGAACGATGCCAGGAAGGTGGCCCCCAGGAACCATAGCCAGGAAATACCCAGCATGCCCATCAACACGGTGCGGTCGCTGCGCGCCAGCGCCAGATTGCGCCAGGTTTCGGAAAGCGGATTCCAATTGATACGCAGCTGCGGCGCGGGCGCCGGAGTGGACGGTATGCGGCGCGCGGCAAAAAGCCCGATCAGGGCCACGAGCAGGCACACCACTCCCACCACCCAGGCGGCATCGGCCGCCAGCCGCGCCATCTCGCCACCCGCAATGGTGCCGACCAGGATGGCCAGAAAGGTTGCCATCTGCACCAGGGCATTGCCCCCCACCAGTTCGGACTGGGTCAAGTGCTGCGGCAAATACGCGTACTTGGCCGGGCCAAACAAGGTGGAATGCAAGCCCATCAGGAAGGTGACGACGTAGAGCAGCGCCACGCTATAGAACCAGAACCCCGCCAGCCCGACCAGCATGATGACGACTTCCAGCATCTTCACCAGCCGCATCAGCCGCGCCCGGTCCAGCTTGTCGGCAATCTGCCCGCTGGTGGCCGAAAACAGCACGAAAGGCAAAATAAAAATCGCGGAAATCAGGAAGGCTGCCGTGGCGCCATCCACCCCGGAAAAGCGGGCGGCGTGGTAGGTAACCAGCGAGGTGAAGGCAATCTTGAACAGGTTGTCGTTCAGCGCGCCCAGCAACTGCGTGACGAAGAACGGCGCAAAGCGCCGCTCGCGCAACAAGGCGAACTGGCGGTGGGGGGGACTACCGGGCATGCTCATCAAGGATTCCTAACTGAGGTAAGGCGTCGGACGTCAGATATCCACTTCGGCCAGGTCGCCCTTATCCTCGAGCCAGGCACGGCGCTGGGCCGCTTCGCCCTTGCCCATCAGCATGTCGAACATGCGGGTGGTGCCCTCGGCACCCGCCTCACCCAACAGCACAGGCAACAGCCGGCGCGTATCCGGGTTCATGGTGGTTTCCCACAATTGCTCGGGGCTCATTTCGCCCAGACCCTTGAAGCGGCTGATGCTCCAGGCGCCATCGCGCACGCCTTCCTTGCGCAGCTTGTCTTGAACCGCCTCGAGCTCGCCGTCGTCCAGGCAATAGATCTTGCGGGCCGGGCGCTTGCCTGCCGCAGGCACATCCACCCGATAGAGCGGCGGGCGCGCCACATAGACATTGCCCGCGTCGATCAGCTTGGGAAAATGGCGATAGAACAAGGTCAGCAACAGCACCTGTATGTGCGAGCCATCGACGTCGGCGTCAGACAGGATGCACACGCGGCCATAGCGCAGGCCGGACAGGTCCGGCGTATCGTTGGGGCCGTGCGGATCCACGCCTATGGCTACTGCGATATCGTGGATTTCGTTGTTGGCAAACAGGCGGTCGCGGTCGACTTCCCAGGCGTTGAGCACTTTGCCGCGCAAGGGCAGAATCGCCTGGAATTCCTTGTCGCGCCCCATCTTGGCCGAACCGCCGGCCGAATCGCCTTCGACCAGGAACACCTCGGTGCGCGTCACGTCCGAGCTTTCGCAATCGGTAAGCTTGCCCGGCAGCACAGCCACGCCAGAGCTCTTACGCTTTTCCACCTTCTGCGCCGAGCGCGCGCGCGCCTGGGCCTGGCGTATCACCAGTTCGGCCAGCTTCTTGCCGTGATCCACGTGGGAATTGAGCCAGAGATCGAGCGCGGTCTTGACGAAGCCGCTGACCAGGCGCACCGCATCGCGGCTATTCAAGCGCTCTTTGATCTGGCCCTGGAACTGCGGATCGAGCACTTTGGCCGACAAGACGAAACTGGCCCGCGCGAAAACGTCTTCGGGCAGCAGCTTCACGCCCTTGGGCATGAGATTGTGCATCTCGATGAAGGTTTTCATGGCGTTGAAGAGGCCATCGCGCAAACCGGCTTCGTGGGTGCCGCCGGCCGGCGTCGGAATCAGGTTGACATAGGATTCGCGCACCACGGCGCCATCGGCGGACCACGTCACCACCCACTGCGCGCCCTCGCCTTCGGAAAAGCTTTCGTGGTCGCGGCCGGCGTATTGTTCGCCTTCCACCATGGGAATCAGCAGTTCCAGGCCGGCCATGGCCTCGGCCAGATAACCGCGCAGGCCATCGGCGTAGACCCATTCCTGCGCCTGGCCGCCAGATTTTTCGTTCTTGAATGTGACCCGCACGCCGGGCAGCAACACTGCCTTGCTGCGCAGCAGGCGTATCAGGTCTGGCACCGGCAAAGTGGCGCTGTCGAAATACTTGGGATCGGGCCAGCAGCGCACCCGCGTGCCCGATTTTTTGCGGGGTGCATTGCCCACCGGCGCCAGCGGCTCGATGACTTCGCCACCGGCAAACACCATGGAATGGACGGCGCCATCGCGCCAGACCGTGACTTCCATGCGCGAGGACAAGGCATTGGTGACCGATACGCCCACACCGTGCAAACCACCGGAAAAGGCGTACGCCCCCCCGCCCTGCTTATCGAACTTGCCGCCCGCATGCAGCCGGGTGAACACCAGCTCCACCACCGGCGCATGCTCTTCAGGATGCATGCCTACCGGTATACCGCGCCCATCGTCTTCCACCGTGATGCTGGAATCGGCATGCAGCGTGACCTGGATGTGCTTGCCATATCCGGCCAGGGCTTCGTCGGCAGCGTTATCGATGACTTCCTGCACGATATGCAGGGGATTCTCGGTGCGGGTGTACATCCCCGGACGCTGGCGCACGGGCTCGAGCCCCTTCAGAACCCGGATCGAGTTTTCGGTATAACGTGTGGCCAAGGTATCCCCAACTGCTAATCAACGAAAGCCGCCTATTTTACGTAGGTTACGCAGGGCGGAAAATCGCAGCAGTATACTGTACGAAAAACCAGTACGCAGACGGGTGCGGGCTTAATTGAAGCCGCAAAGCGCCATCAGCGTCTCCCAGTTCAGCATCATCCCGGGCGTGGTATAGCCCCAGAAGGCCAGCGCCAGGACAGCCGCCAGCGCGGCATAGCCCGCCCAGCGCCAATGACGGGCGCGCCGCACCTGCCCGGGTGAACCCAGGGAATCGCTCATTGCACCCCCTGCGTTTGCGCGGCAAGCCGCGCCCTGGGTTCTTCACGCAAAGGCAGGCACAGCGCACCTGCGATCAGCGCCAGTGCCAGCCCCATCCACCACACCACATCGTAGGAACCTGTGGTGGTGTACAGGCGCCCGCCCAGCCAAACGCCCAGGAAACTGCCCACCTGGTGTCCCAGGAACACCACGCCCGATAGCGTGGCGGCATAGCGCATGCCGAACATCTGCCCGATAAGACCCTGGGTAAGCGGCACCGTCCCCAGCCAGAACAAGCCCATCCAGCCCGCGAAAACATACAGGGTCAATGGCGACAGCGGCACCAGCATCAGGAACACGATACCCACGGCCCGCGCCCAGTAGATACCGACCAGCAGCCGCTTCTTGCTGTGCGTGCCGCCCAGCTTGCCCGACCAGAACGCCCCGAAGATGTTGAAGAGCCCCACCAGGGCAATCGCGATCGCGCCGTTGGCGCCGGTCAGGCCCTTGTCGGTAACATATGCCGGCAGGTGCAGCGTGATGAAGGCCGTATGAAAGCCACAGACCGCATAGCTCCAGAACAGGAAATGATACGAGCGGTCGCGACAGGCCTCTTTGATGGCCGCCGACAACGACTGCTGGGCAATATGGGTTTCGTCTTCGGGCTTGCCCCGCAAAAACCAGGACAGCGGCAGCGCCAGCGCAATCATGCACGACAGCGCCCAAAGAGCGCCATACCAATCCAGGGACGTGATCAGGAACTGCCCGGTGGGCACCACCACGAACTGGCCCAGCGAGCCGCCCGCCGCGGCAATCCCCATGGCCGTGCTGCGCGAGGCCGGGGGCACCGACCGTGCAATCACCGGCAGGATCACCGCGAAGGTGGTACCCGCCTGCCCCAGGCCAACCAGCACGCCCGCCGTCAGGTACAGCGAGAGTTCGCCCGTGGCAAAGCGCAAGCCCACCAGGCCCGCCACGTAGCACAGCGCGGAAAACGCGATGGCACGCCCCGAGCCCAGGCGGTCGGCCGCCATGCCCATGAAGATGGCGCCCACGCCCCAGACGATGTTCTGGATGGCAAACGCCATCGAGAACACATCGCGCCCCCAGCCGTGCGCCAGCCCCAGCGGCTGCATGAATAGGCCGAACGTTGCGCGAATGCCCATCGCAAAGACAACGATCAAAGAGCCCAGCAGGATAGTTCGGGTGGCAGTGCGGGTATCGGGTATGGCTTGTGACATGTCTAATTCGCGGCCTGTTGCAGGCCTGCTTTGTTATGGGTGCGATCGCATCATGATAACCCTCGCCAGCACGCCTGATTTATCACAGCGACAGCGAGCCTGACACGTCTATCCGATGTACAGTTCAAGCCATAAAAACATGAGAAACAGTGCTGGATCACATGAAACTTGAAATTGACGTCATCCCGACGCTAGCCATCACCATCATGGTGCTTTTTATCGGCCGTCTGCTGATCCAACGCATTGGCATTCTAAAGCGCTACACCCTGCCCGAACCCGTGGTCGGAGGCCTCTTGGCGGCCCTGGTCATCACCGGACTGCGTTTTGGCGTCGATGCCGACATCACCTTCGACATGGCGCTGCAAACCCCTTTCATGCTGGCGTTCTTTGCCACCGTAGGGCTTAGCGCCGACCTGAAAACCCTGATCCAGGGCGGGCGCGGCGTGGTGCTGTTCCTGATGGTGGTGGTCGGCACACTGGTCCTGCAAAACATGATTGCCATGACCGCCGCCATCGGCATGGACATGCACCCCCTTGTCGGCCTGCTGGCCGGCTCGATTACGCTTACGGGCGGCCACGGCACCGGCGCCGCCTACGCGGCGCGTTTCAGCAACATCGAAAACCTGCAGGGCGCCATGGAAATGGCCATGGCCTGCGCCACCTTCGGCCTGGTGCTGGGCGGCATCATCGGCGGACCGGTGGCCCAGCGCCTGATCAACAAGCACCAACTGGAACCGAAACCCCAGAAGGTCGGGCAAGACCAGCCAGGCACCGACGACACCGCCGCGTCGCCGCTTACCGCGCACAAAATCCTCGAAACCATGCTGTTGATCACGATCTGCATGGTGGTCGGCAGCTTCGTCGGGCCGCTCATGGGCAACGAAACCATTTCGCTGCCCACCTTCGTCTGGACGCTCTTCACCGGGGTGATCCTGCGCAACACACTGACCCTTACCGGTATCCGCAAGGTAGACGACCACGCGGTGGGCGTACTGGGCAGTGTCTCGCTATCGCTGTTCCTGACCATGGCCCTGATCTCGCTGCGCCTGTGGGAACTGGTGTCGCTTGCGTTGCCCATCCTGGTCATCCTTACCCTGCAAACCCTCGCAACGGTGCTGTACACCTACTTCATCACCTTCCGGGTCATGGGGCGCGACTACGACGCGGCCGTCATCGCCGCGGGCCATTGCGGCATTGCCCTGGGGGCCACCCCCACCGCCATCGCCAACATGCAGGCCATCACGGCGCGCTACGGGCCATCGCCACAGGCCTTCCTGATCATTCCCATCGTTGGCGCATTCCTGATCGATATCACCAACGTCCTTGTCATCCAAGGCTTTGCCAGCCTGCCGATTTTCGGCTTCTAACGGGGGGGCCTGCAAAATGCGTCGTATCACCTTTTGGCTACTTACCCTGTTGATGCTGCCGGTGCTGGCCGCCTGCACCCGGATGGCCGACGAAACCACCGTGCGCGACATCGTGCAGTCGCGGCTGGACGCGGTCTTCAATGAACCGGTTCTGAAGATCACCAACCTGCGCCGCCTGGGCAGTGGTTCGCTGGGCAGCGAAAATGGCGTCGCCCGGGGCATTGTCTACTACAACGCCCAACTCGAATTCGTGCGCGACTACGCCCTGAGCGACTGGGAGAACCTGAACGCCGCCTCGCTGGCCACCCTGCTGGGGGCCTCGGAACGCGGCATCACCGGCATCGATTCCGACGGCAACCAGGTGGGCGACGTGCTCAATGTGCGCGGCTCGGTCACATTCGAAGATAAAAACGGCTGGCAAGCCGCCAATTTCGTGGCCCCGGCCAGCAGCTACGACGAACTGGCGAACGGCGGCGCCAACAACGCGCGCCAACTGATAGAGCAGATCCAGGGTATTTTGCGCCGCCCCGATGTAGCCGAGCCCGTGGCCAAGCAGATCATCACAGAAGAGCTGAACGACGCACACCGCGCCATCGTGCGCCGCCTGGATCGCCTGCAACGCGCTTTCATCATTGCCGGCGGCCCGGCACTGGGCGAATATCAGGTCGTGGCACAGGCCCTGGCCGACCAGATCGCTGCAGATGGTGTGCGCGCCGCCGCTATCGAAACCCATGGCAGCGTGGAAAACCTGCAACTGCTCGCTCGCGGCGAAGCCGATGTCGCCCTGGTGCAAAGCGATATCGCCCTCATGGCCTATAACGGTAGCGGTCTTTTTGCCGCAGAACCCGCCAACAATGAACTGCGCGCCATTGCCAGCCTGTTTCCCGAACCCGTGCATATCGTCGTTCGCGCCGACAGCCCCATCGCATCGGTGGAAGATCTTGCCGGAAAACGCGTGGACCTGGGCCTGCCCAACTCGGGCACCCGAGGCTCGGCGCTGGCCGTTCTGGGCGCCTACGGCATTGGCGAAACCGATATCCAGGCCCAACCAGGCCGCAACATAGGCGACGCCGCCCGAGCGCTGATCAACGACGAAATCGACGCTTTCGTCGCCGTCATCAGCGCGCCCGCCCGCCAATTGCAACAGCTGGCCGCAAGCGGCAAAATACGCTTTTTGGCGCTTAGTCCGGTCGCGATAGAAAAGCTTGGCGGCGCCCAATCCGCCTTCGTGCCGCTTACGCTGGCGGCGGGCAGCTACCCGGGCCAGACCCTGCCGATAGCGACGGTGGCCGTCACCGCCCTGCTGGCAGCCCGGGCCGATACCCCGGAAGCCGACGTGAAAACCGCCCTGACCGCGCTTTTCGATAAAACGGACTTCATCGCCGCCGGCAGCGCAGCCGGAGCCCTCATTGCCCCAGGCAACGCCGCCATCGGCCTGACCCTGCCGCCTCATCCATCAGCACAGCCCTATCTTTTCAAAAACAGAGGACAATTCACCTTACCCGGCACCCCGTCAACACCCGCTGCCGTCGTGCCGGACAGCAGCAGTAGCAGCAAGCAGTAATCCGGCAGCCGTCGGGCACGACGGTTGCTGGCTACTCAACAGGGGCCGTAAGGCCCCGGCAAAACGGAGATTGCCATGCTGACAGCCAAGCAAAGGGAAATCCTGGAAGTGCTATACAACGGCCGCGTGCCGGAAGATCATCAGGACCACATTCACGATCTGCTCAAAGGCTCCTACATCGTAGAGAGCGATGGCCGCTACAAGCTTACCGACGTCGGCCTGAACCAAATGCGCCTGATCAGGGGTTTTGGCGAAGCAGTGGCGGATGCGTTCATTCCCGGCGCTGGAAGCAGCAGCAGCCTGCGAAAGTAGATCTGTACAAACCCGACTGGCGCACTTTGAAAAAACCATATATAATTTTGTTCTTTCGAAGTTCACGCAGCCCAAGGGCCAGCGAAACTTTGGGTTGTTAGCTCAGTTGGTAGAGCAGCGGACTCTTAATCCGTAGGTCGACAGTTCGAGCCTGTCACAACCCACCAAAGATTCAAGCATTTAGGCCAATCCTTCGGGGTTGGCCTTTTTGTTTATTGGGCAGAATATTAAAACACTGTCTAATATCCAGTCGCTCGTACAGCACTGGAAATCCATACAGAAGACGACGATCTTCGCTTGCGTCCATTGGTTCGCTTGTCGCCAAAAATAGCTTCAGCAGCCTCGCCGGAAAGCCCATTCCGGTTGCGCCGTCTACGCGCTATTCTCCCCTCAGGAGGACATGCCACGTGCGGACGCCTATCTCAACACCGCGAAGCCGAGGCCTATTTCTCGCAGCTTCCCGTGCATCCCTTTGCCCCGCGCCCATGGTCGCCTGTGCGCTCGTACAACGTCGCCCCCGGCACTCAGCCCCTGCATATCCAGCAGACCGACGACGGCTTTGTCGCAGGCACAGCGCGCTGGGGCTACCCGCATGGCGCAAAGCGCGTATACAACAACGCTCGGGTCGAGACAGCAACTAAGTCCCGATACTGGCGCCCCTTGTGGGAGCGCGGGCGCATCATCGTGCCGCCAGATGGCTGGTTTGAATGGACTGGGTCGGATGCAGAAAGGGCAGCGGCTGCAATGTGGCTGACCCTCTGCGCTCCGAGCATATGGGAATTGATTCCAAAGTCGCTTGAGTAGAGGATGCTCGAGAAATGTGAAGAAAGTAAGGATTAACGCCAAGCGAACAGCTAGCATCTTGACCGCTGTTACAACCTCGTACATGATCGATGCATCCGATTCCCACGTTCAGCATGAGTAGCTATTTGGGACGCCATGATCACTGCATCCATTTCTTTGAACCGATTCGGTCTCGGTGGCCGGCCAGACGATCCAGCACCGGCCGAGCCGCAGCGTTGGTTGCTGTCCCAGTTCGAAAAGTACGACGCGTTGCCAGCACCGTGGCGATCGGCGCAGCACACTCCGGCACTTGTGCAGGCTTGGATTACGCACCAGCGTGCAGTGCAACTGGCTCCGGAAGGCGCGCGGAGTGGTATACGGGAGGCCTATCTCCGCCAAGGTCGAGACGAGTATGTGACTGCAGTTGGCGCCCGCACCGGCAGCGCGTTGCAGACCTCCACCCCGTTCGTTGAGCGTCTGGTGCACTTCTGGTCCAATCACTTCGCCGTGTCGGTGGACAAGCTATTGGTGATCGGATTGGCCGGAGGCTTCGAGGCTGATGCGATACGTCCGTATGTGCTGGGCCGTTTCGAGGACCTCCTGCTCGCCGTTGTCCGCCATCCGGCCATGCTGCTTTATCTCGACCAAGCACGGTCCACCGGCCCGAACAGCTTTGCGGGACGCCGTAACGAACGGCGGCAACAAAATCGGCAGGGCCTCAACGAGAACCTTGCACGCGAGATCCTCGAGCTGCACACCCTTGGGGTGCGCAGCGGATATACGCAAGAAGACGTGACCGAGTTTGCCCGAGCACTCACAGGCTGGACTCTTCCGGGCGACGATACTCTGGGCCAAACCATGGCGACGTTTCGCTTCGTGCCAGCGCTGCACGAACCGGGTGCCCGGCAAGTACTCGGCCGCAGCTATGCGGACAATGACGAGCAACAGGCGCGCGCCATAATCCGCGACTTGGTCATCGCACCCGCTACGGCCCACCACATCGCCCGCAAACTCGCCCGCCACTTTGTTGCTGACGACCCGCCAGCAACGCTGGTGCAACGCTTGGCGGATAATTTCCAGCACACCGGCGGCGACCTGGCCGGCCTGTACCGCGAATTGGTAGCGTCGCCAGAAGCCTGGCAGGCTGGGGAAGCAAAATTCAAGTCGCCTTGGGAGTGGGCCATCTCAAGTCTCCGGGCGCTAGGGCGACACGATATGACGGCGTCGCAGACAACCAGCCTGATGAACCAGCTCGGCCAACCAGTGTGGCGGCCCGGCTCACCAGCGGGCTTTGATGACGTAGCCGCCACATGGGCTGCACCCGACGCGCTGTTGCGCCGCGTGCAGGCTGCCCAGCGCCTTGCAGCGGAGGTTGGCGACACCGTTGACGCGCGCGCGCTGGCGCCCCGCGTGCTGCCCGGCGCGCTTAGCGAAGCCACAGCAAAGGCCGTCGCCCAAGCCGAAAGTCCGGCCACCGCACTGGCGCTGCTCCTGGCTTCGCCCGAATTTCTGAGGAGGTAAGATGATCCTTCGCCGTCGTGAGTTCCTGGCCGGTGCCGCGGCCCTGCTAGCCACGCCACGCGTGCTGTTTGCGCAAGCCGACACCGAGCGGCGATTCCTTTTCATTATTCAACGCGGCGCGGCCGATGGCCTGCATACCGTGATCCCGTATGCTGAACCGGCGTATGCCAGGCTGCGCGGTTCACTCGCCATCGATCCCGCAGCCGCGTTGAAGCTTGACGGCAGCTTTGCGCTTCACCCTTCGTTGGCCGAACTTGGCCGGCTGTATGCGGCCGGGCAGGCCAGCTTCTTTCACGCCGTCGCATCCCCCTATCGTGACCGCTCGCACTTCGACGGGCAGAATGTGCTTGAAACTGGGGGCGCCGCGCCGTACCAGCTGAAGGACGGCTGGACGAACCGGCTGTTGGGCATGCTGTCGCGCGGTGGCAAAGAGGCCATTGCCTTCACGCCCGCTGTACCGATGGCGCTGCGAGGGATGATCGATGTCACCTCCTATGCCCCCTCGTCGCTCCCTCAGGCCAACGAAGATCTGTTACTGCGCGTAGAGCAGCTCTATGCGAGTGACCCACAGTTGCGCATGCTGTGGGCCGCAGCCCTCGAAGCACAGAGCATGGCCGGAATGGAGGGCGGCATAGGCCGTCAGGATCCCGTCGCGTTCGGCCGCATGGCGGCTGGCTTCCTCGCACGCGCGGACGGCCCGCGCGTCGCAATGATCGAGACGAATGGCTGGGACACGCATAGTGCGCAAAACGACCGACTTGCGAACCAGCTGCTCGGCCTGGACAGCCTTATCGCCGGACTGCAGCAAGGCCTGGGCGCCGCATGGAATCAGACAGTAATCCTGATATCCACGGAATTCGGGCGGACCGTGGCAGCCAACGGTACCGGGGGAACTGACCATGGCACCGGTGGCGTCGCCATGCTGATTGGCGGCGCGGTGCAAGGCGGACGCATCGTGGCCGACTGGCCGGGACTTGCGCCCGGCAATCTATTAGAGGGGCGCGACCTCCGGCCTACTCTGGCGCTGGACTCACTGATAGCGCATGCCTGCGCCGAAGCGTTCGACATCGAACCTGATCGCACGGCACGAGTTCTGTTCCCAAATTCAACGTGGGACAAGTCACTGCCGCAGCTATTGCGCGCCTAATCTAGGATTGGGGGGCTGATGAGGAGCATAGTCAGTGCTCAGGCTGCAGCGGATGCCCCTCCCGCGGTGTAGGCGGCAAAAATTAACTTAGCTTCTAGTGGGTGACTGGCGGGACCGGCGTTGGCTGGCTCCCCCCTGCCGTGCTCGCCCCGTCTATTGTCAGGATCGAATACTCAATACTCCCGCGGCAACCGACAAACGCGAGCCACTCGTCCACTCGGCCGCCTTGGTAGTGAACCAGGACCGTCTGAGTCCAATGTGGGAACAACGCGCTATGGTCGCGGTAGAAAGCGCGCCCCGGGGCCTCGAAGCCCTGATAGCCGAGCATCATGGGTGACGCCCTCTTCGCCCTCGCGTTCATGCTGTCGGCGACTATCTCTTTGATCTTGGCATCCGGCCAAGAATGGCATCCGAAAGGCCCAAAGCGGCTCGCGATAGAGCCGTCCGCTATGGCAAAGACAATGCCGACTGGCGGGAACACTATGTAGAGCGCAAATAACAGCACCACGGCGAAAGCCATCGCCAATACTGCCCGAACCACCCACAAGAACAATCGTTTCACCGTTTCTCGCCGCTTGAGTTTCGAGCGCAATTATGCGGGAAAATCCATCAGCGGGGCATGGCGCTCACAACCCACCAGTATTATCAAAGGGTTGTACTGATGTGCAGCCCTTTTTGTTTTGGCCGTATGAGACGATTTATGAGACGCGTCTCATATCCAGTGCGTCGCCACAGTACGTTCCTTGCGCTATCCTCCGCTCAGGAGGACACGCAATGTGCACCCACTACCAAGGCATGAAGAAGATCGAGCAGATCGAGAAATACTTCCGTGTACGCGGCTTGCCCGTGCCACCCGAGTAGGACATCTGGCCCCGATATGCCGGCCTGTTCATCCGCATCCCGCCCGAGCGGGAATCCGGCGACGAGGCCGTGCCAGAGCATGAGGGCGTCATCGGGCGTTGGGGCATGATTCCCTACGGAGCCAGGGAAGTCGGCAAGGCCGCTACGTTCAACGCCCGATGGGAAACCGCAGCAACTCTATATAGCTTCCGTGGGGCCTGGCGCCGGGGCCAGCACTGCATCATCCCCGCTGATGCGATCTATGAGCCCGACTGGCGCAGCGGAAAATCCGTGCCCACGCGCTTCACCCGTGCCGACGGCGAGCCACTGGGTATCGCCGGGCTGTGGGATCGCTGGCGCTCGCCCACGGGCGAGGTCGTCGAGAACTACACAATGCTGACGATCCCCGCGCGCGACCACCCCCTGTTCCGCGAGTACCACCGCCCCGATAAGGAGAAGCGCCAGGTCGTGATATTGCCCACTGCAGCATAGGACGATTGGCTTCGGGCCGGCCCCGCCGACAGCGGCGACTTTATGCATGGGTACCCAGCAGACAAGCTACTGGCCACGCCCGAGACGTTACCAAGCTAACAAATCGCCTGCTTCCCGCGGTCGCATACTGTGTTTTTACACAGGAAACGACGCATCATGGAACCAAACGGAATCCTTGTCCAGGTGCCGGGTGAGTATGTCAGTCGCGCAAGCAAGAAGCTGCCGAGCCCAGAGTTGTCCACCGTGATAGAGCATGAGGCTGTCATTGACGTGCCGTACCTCGGCGCGGTGAGGATTTTTTTCGCAGACAGCAGGCCCGCCACCACAAGCACGCGCACTATTTCTGGTTGGCGTATCGGGCGGAGCTCGTTGCCGGCTGATTGCCGCAGCGCGCCGCCGGCTAACCTCCCTCCAATGTCAATATGCCAATGAATTCTTCTTCGCAAGGCTTTATTCGTCCCGCCGTCGACGGCGATCTGCCGATCATTGAGGCTTGGCTGTCCGAGCAGCAAGAGGCCCCCGATATCGACACGCTTGCTTGCAACTGGGAGATCACAAAGGAGGTCTACCGCGAGCGCGGCACCGGCTGCGATTGCGATGCATCGCTGAATCAGTGCCCCAACTTGCGCATTATTGGTACCGGGGCGTTTGGCATAGAATCGACAGCTGTGACCCTTATTTTCCCGATATCACTCTCCAAGGCGTCGGCTAAAAAGACGGTCCAAGCGTTATTCACCCTGGTCGAAAAGGAATAATAAATGTTGAAATGGATCTTTCTCGCTGTGTGTGTTTTTACCGTCGCAGCTTGTTCAAATGACGCACCGAGCGAGGAACAGGTCAAGCGAGCGCTCTTTGACCATTACGGAACCAACAGCGCCGGCAACGAACTAAAGCAGGCTTTGGGCAATGAGGTCAGCGTAAAAGCTTGCCACAAAGAAAGTGCTGGATATCGCTGTCAAATAGACAACAAGGCTGTGGGTTCTTCAATTGAAATGCTGTTCGTATTTGATAAAAGCGACGGCAAATGGAAGTTCAAGAAAGAGATCTTGTAGGCAAGGTTAATTTTTTGCGGGCAGTCGGGCATTAAGCCGCGCAACATTCACTTTGGCGTGTACCGTGCCGCCATCCTCGGTACGAGGTCCGTGATATTTTTTCTCTGCCCTTGGTTATCTCCGGATTTCCATAAGCACTGCGCCCCGGAAGCATTCCCACAAAATCTCCCTGGGGCGCTTTTATTGAGGCCAAGCCTCCACCACAGCATCGTGCCGCGCCGCACATTCCCCGTACTGAAATGCCAGCTCTATATAAGAGCGCGCCAGGTCATCCCAGCTATTGCTTGTCACCGGTGCCACCAGTGGGCACGGCTGGGCGAGGTTGGCCGGCAGCTCTGGCCGCGCCGATGGTGGCATTGATGTGCTGCAACCGGCCAGCGTCAAGCACGCAGCCGTCAGGCAGAGGCTGAATCGTCGTCGCATGGTGGTATTCCCTGATGATTTGAGGCTTGGCTTCGCGCAATGCGGCCAGGCTATCGAAGTGGCGAGACTTCAAAGGAATGCTTTGATGCACCCCCGCTTCACACCAGGGGTCTCGGGCAGGGCGACGCCGTCGGGATGCGGCGCCGCCTGAAGAGTCGGTCTATACCGAGATATTGTTGTCAACGATGACTTTTCGCCAAAGCTGAAGGTCGCCTTCCATCAGTTGTCGGGCAACATCGGGCGTGGAGTGC
>JBEBVZ010000054.1:0-29709 GCA_040392445.1 Verticiella sediminum | reverse complement strand
CGTCAATTTTCGTAACATTGTGCTTGCATGCCGGGTTTACGTCCACTCGGGCTTTCACTTCTTCTCGCCAGCCAGCCCCTAACTACATTCGCGCCCATTGCCCACCCGCAGTCGGGGGCAGGGTAGCTCCCACCCAGACGACCCGACCAACGATCCGCACATCGACATCCGTCTCCAGCAGGATGTCCGGATAGGCCTGGCTGAAGGAGCGCGCGACCCACATCCCACCAGACGGTTTGGCGATCGTCTTGACCAGCATCTTGCCGCCGTAGTTGATCGACTAGACGCTGCCCGCGGACACTTCGCGAAGAGTCAGGCCCTGGGCCGGCACCAGCAGCAGCGCTGCGCCGTTCGGAATGATTGGCTCCCCGACGCATACACAACACGCGCACGGCCGCCTTCGGTGCCATGCCGGCGCAGGAACGAGCGGCGAAGGTGTCGCACACTCGATGTGGCCTCGTTCAACGCTTCTGAATACGCGCAGCCTCGTGCACTTCTTTCGCCAAGCGAGGACTGATGTCCTCAAGAGAGCAGCCGAACTCCTTGGCGTAGGCCGTCTCCGACTCAAGGTTCATCGGGCGTCGATTCTTGATGTGCTGGCCGCCAGCGTGGCGCGGCTTCTGTTATGGACCGACCCCAAGCGGCTGCCGGTCATCGGCGATGCATCTGGCGCGTGGGATCTGTACCTGCGCACGTGGCGCCCGGACAAGCCGCACCCGCGCACGTGGGCTGGGCTGTATTCGCGGGCTGTGTCCGAGTTTTTGCCGTGATGGGGACACAACTGCTGGGGTGGAAGGGGTATGTCGCTGCTGCCGGCGCCGGTGCAATCGTGGCCGGGCTGGCGTGTGAGTGGACCTATGACTCATTGCACTGATGGTCGACGCCGGGACGTCATCAGGTTTCGTCGCGCACCGGCTTTCGACCGGAAGCAGGTGTTCGCCCGTAAGCTGCAGAGGGCTGCTTCGCAGCGGTCGGGTCCGATGGTTGCGGGTATTGGCATCGAAGGGCGTGAGGCGCTGACGGGGGCCTCGCATTGCGAGTAAGGTACGGGCTAGAGGCCTTGATTGCCCGGCACTTCGGCCTGTGCCGCCAGCGGAAACAGAACATTATGAAGACCCTTCGCTTAGCACTGCGGCCTGCCCTTGTCGCGGTTGCGTGCGTGTCGATTGCCGCCTGCGCGAATAACTCGCCCCGGCAAACCGATCTGGACTATAGGAATCGGCCATCTCCCACGGCGCAGGGTGCGAACAGCACCCCTGGTTCCTCGGGTCAGCGTTTGACCATACAGTCCGGCGAGGGGGAAAAGTTGAATCTTCCCTGGTTCATCCGGGATGCACAGGACTGGGTCAATAGCAACTGATCCCGATCCGATTCACTAGCCCCGAGCGACCGCTCCTGGGCCGGCAGTAGCTCATAGCTCTGGCGACATATGAAGCCGGCGATGTTGGCTCTCACCCTGGCAGCAATTGTGAAAATCGCTTAAAGAATCGACGCCTGGCAGTCGTTAAGGAGGTAGACAAGACCTTGTGCCTGCACGCCCCAGCAGTCACCTATCTTGCGTATTCACACTTACAGGCCTAGCCAATAGAAAGGAGTCACTATGGACAACAGAGACGATATGACCTGGCCCGGAGATTTCCCGGCCAAGCACTGACCTGAGTCTGGATCTACATACCCGTTTCGGCGGGTTTTCTTTTGCCCGCCACGCGCGGGCTTTTGTGCACCCATGAGCAGGGGCAATGCCGAACGAATCAGTGGATTGGCTGTGGCGTGCGGCGTCCGGTCTGATGGGCAGCGTGATCGCACTGTTGTGGGTTGATGGCAGCTGGAAGCGCAAATGCGCGATGGTGGCCGGCGGCTCGTCGATTTGCTCATGAAATGCCTAGCCGCGAGCATCCACACGTGCGATATCTTGTGGTATTCGACGGGGCGCCAGATGGACAGGCGTCATTATTGGGCGCATCCATGGCTACCTTGAGCATTCTCCTTCAGCTCGGTAATTACAACGTGCGTGGGAGTTTGGCCAACATTTTCGCCAATATGTGTTTGTGCCTCCGACCACATCACATCGCCCGCTTTGAACTGACGGCGAAGAATCTTCCCGTCAGGGAGAGTCAACGTGCGCTCAAACGGGCTCAAGGCGTACAGAACGAATGCAGGGTGATGGTGCTGATGTGTTCTCTCACCCGGTTGATCTCGATACTCAAGAACCCTGACGCATTCGTTTTCTAAAATGGTTCTGTACTTATCTCCATCAGTCTGCGTGGCGTCTTGTGCGAGCGCACATGGCATAAGCAGCGTTACTGCGACAGCGGTCAAGATGCGTAACATTGCAGCGCTCCTCAATTGCTGATGCATCCAAATAGAGATCCTCTGTCAATCGCGGATTTTGGCAAGAGATCTAATCGCCAATGATACCCCTCAGGAGATGGCGAGAGGGGTTTTAGCTCAGTCCAGCAGATCTATCGAGGCTGGGACCTGCTCGGAATACTGCTCATGGCAGCGCTCGTTGCAGGCGCTTTGCTGACTGTCATGTCACGCCGGCAAAGAGCCCCTTTCAGGCTCGCCCTGGCTGTGACTGCATTGCTTGGTGCCTCTCTCGTCATCTTTTTCAGATGGACGTTCCCGGTAAATATCGCCACCCAGAACGGGACTATCGCGCCCGAAAACTGGATGGCGTTGCGAATTCTGTGGGAATACTCACATGCGGGCAACGCGGCACTAATATTTGCTGCCTTGTGCTGCATAACAAGCTCTTGCTTGTCTTGGGAAAAGGCGCGATAACGAGCGGCACTTGCTGAGCCTGCCCGCTACTCGTCGGTATACTCGCGGCCCCGATTCCTGATTTATGCACCACATGGCACCCCACGACCTTCGCATGCTGATCCTTGCTGGGATTGCCCTGTATGTTGTGGCTGTCCTCGGCTGGGTTGCCCATCGGACCGGGCGCATGCGGCTTTGGCGAATGATGGTTGTCGTGATCTCCATTCCTATTGTCAGTCCCTGGATTCGATCGCTGTTCTGACGAACAGCGTTCCTGCGCCTCGAACCCGAGCCGACAGTTCTGACTCGTCGTCCAGCTTTGGGGCGCGGTTGCTCCATTTCCATGTTGCGCCCATGTTTGGCATGGTGCGAATCGTGAACGGGTATCCTCGGCGGCAGCCATTATCGGAGGCATTTATGCGCAAGTCGTTGGCAGTGGTGCTGCTGCTGTTGTGTTGCTCGCAGGTCGGTGCGAAGAGGGTTTCAAGAGCGGACTTCATGGTCTTATGCCAGGATCATTCCGCCCTGGCAGGCGAGATCATGAAGGGGCGGCAAGATGGCTCACCCATGGCCGACGTCATGGCTCTCGCCAAGGGAAATCGTGCGGCCGAGCAGATGGTCAAGGTGGCCTACTCAGGCGAACGCCTCGCTAGTGATCAAGCTCGGGAGCGCGCAGTGGCGGACTTTGAGAATGCGGTCTATGCCGGGTGCATGAACGGGGCTCCGAGACGCTAGCCGTCGGCATGGACTGATCGTGCCGTGTCATGGCGCTTCGCACCGCACAAGCAGAAGCACCCGTAGAGACTCAGCTCGCCCGAGTGATCACGCCTTTCTTGCGCAGATGCTTTTCCGGAATCCGGGCCGCCGCCTCAAGGCCTAGCCGGGCCCAGGCCAGCAGTTCATCCTTCTCGTCGAGCACCGTTTCAGGAGGCGCGAAGTAGGACATGATGACGTCCGGGCGCCCTGCAACCGCATAGGTGAAGGGTCGACACCCGGCTGCCTCAAAGCGGGCGCGGCTCATGGCGTCAGCCTTCACGTACAAGCGATTTTCGCCGCTTACCAGGGCGAACATGCGCCCATCCTGATAAAGGCCGGCCGAGCCGAACATGCGTCGAACCGAGACGCTGCCTAGCGCCGAGAGCTGGTCAAGGAGAAAGTCCAGGAATTCGCGGGATACTGGCATTGTCGTGGCGCGGATTGAGGGGCTGTTGCGGCACCTCGATATGACGGTGCCCGCCGCTGCGGATACCTCGGCGGCACATTGCGTTGTCACCGCTCCCATACGGAACGATGCGTTCACGCTTCTTTATATCCGGCTTCGACAGAATCCGTCCAGAAAGTCGGCAAGCTGAAAAAGCCGGGCAATTTCTATGGCCTTGGGTCCCGTGTGCTTCTCGTAGAGATAGCGCCAATCGTCGAACGCGAGATTGAATGTCGCTAGGTCCCGCTCCAGAGTGTCTGGATCCACGCCGGCAGGTGCGTAAGCCTGCCTGATGCCGTCCCGAAGATGGACATGCAGCGAAGCGAAGAGTTTTCCGATGTGATGGCTGTCGTCGCGGCCGGGGGGTATGGCGGGGGCGTCGCCTGGCTCTTGCGCCAAAGCATCGGGCGCAAAGTCGGCCGGATCGTTAGGGACGGCGCCCAGGGCTTTCAGGTACAGCTCGATGGCAAAGGCGCCGTTGACGATGGCGGGCACCGCAAATTGCTTTTGCACATGCAATGCATGCGCAGCCAGGCGAAAGTCGTTGGCTTGATAAAAAATATCCATTGCCACCGGTGGTACGGCGCGCAGATGTAATTCTTCTTGGTTCATTATGCTTATCGCGGATTCGTTCTACGGACAGCGTAGCGGCGGCCAGATAATATTCGATGTGTGGCGGATGTGGGTGTATTGCCTGCCAGAGGCTCCTGGCAGGGCAGTGCATTCCTTATACGCGCTGCGTCGTTAGGCTGCCGTCAGTGTGTAACAAAGCATCTCCATACTGCCTGTCTTTCTCTTGCCCTGCACGGGCGAAAACCAGACAGGAATGGAATATGCATTTACGGAAAGTTGCGCTAGGTATCGGCGTCAGCGCCTTGGTTTTGGTTGCGGCATGTGGCGGTGACGATGATGTGGCACCGGTTATTCCTGAAGCCAATTATCGTCTGCAGATATTGCATACCAACGATCACCACTCGCACCTGGAAGGCAGCAGCTACGATCTTGCCCTGAACGAGCAGCCGGTGCGGGTGCAGTTGGGTGGCTTCTCGCGTATCGCTGGCGTCATCAACGAGCTTCGCACCGAGGATACCGTGGTGCTCAACAGCGGCGAGCTCAACGGCACGTTGTACTTCAGTCTCTTCAAAGGCCGGCCCGACTTTGAAGTCTTCAACGCTTTGGGGCTGGACGCCTACCAGTTGGGCAATCACGAGTTCGATGAGGGCGAGGCCGTGCTGCGCGAGCTGATCGATATGTCCACCTTCCCCATCCTGTCGGCCAATGTGCACCCGACCGAAAAAAGCCCGTTGCATGGCGCAAACATCAAGCCATACATTATCAAAGAGATGAACGGCCAGAAGGTGGGCATCATCGGCGTGCTGAAAGTCGTCAAGACGGTGGAATCGTCAATGGTGACCGATGCGGTGCAGTTCTCGGAGGAAATACAGACGGTGCGCAGCAGCATCGAGACGCTGGAGCAGCAAGGCATCAATAAAATCATTGTGCTCAGCCATCTGGGCTACGAGGGTGACATCGATCTCGCGGCTCAGGTGGCGGGTATCGACGTCATCATTGGCGGCGATACGCATGAGCTGCTGGATTCCACTGGCGAGCTGTCGTCCATGGGGCTTGCGGTGAAGGGCGGATACCCTACCGTTGCCAAGGCGCCGGACGGTAGTGCGGTCTATATTGCGCAAGCGTGGGAAATGGCCCATGGCGTAGGTGTCATGGATGTCGAGTTCGACCCGCAGGGCAAGGTGGTGCAAGCCGCTGGCAACATCGTGCTGCCGATCGACAAGCCATTCCAGGCCCTCAACGCCGAAGGCAAGTTTGTCGAGGTTTCAGCCGAGCGCGAAGCGCAGGTGATGGCTGGCATCGACGCATTCAAAACGCTGAAGTTCCAGCAGCCAGATGCCGCGGTCGAAACCATCATCGAGCCGTATCGCAAGGATCTCGAGGCGTTTCGCACGCAAACGATAGGGGCGGTGGCGCAAACCATGCCCTACGATCGGATTCCGGCGGCCTTCGCTGCGGGCCAGCAACCCACTGGCAGCTACGCCGCCTTCTATGTGGCTGATAGTTTCCTGAAGTACTTGCCACACGCGGATCTCGCGATTCAAAACTCGGGCGGCGTGCGCAGCCAGTTCCTGAGCGGCGAGTTTACGGTGGCCGATGCATACACCATGCTGCCGTTCTCGAACACCGTGGCCACGGTCAGCATGCGCGGCGACCAAGTGGTGGCGGTGCTCGAGGATGCTGCGGATTACGCATTGAATTCAGGGTCCACTGGCGCCTTCCCGTATGCGTCGCACATGCGCTTTGATGTGCGCAAGGCCGCGGCCAAGGGCGCGCGCATTTTGAACGTAGAGGTCAAGAGTCGGGACACCGGACTGTGGGCGCCGATAGCGCCGACCGCGCAGTATCGCGTGGTGACCAACTCCTTTACCGCCTTGGGTAAAGATGGTTATGACACCTTTGCCGCGGTGATCGCAGCCAACGCCGGTGCGCACGAAGACAGCTCCGTTGCCTACGCGGTGCCTCTGGTCGAATACTTCCAGAAGCATTTGCATAACAACCTGCTGCCGCCGGTGGATATCGCCGAGTACAGTTTGAAGTCGGTCCGCGACTAAGGCTGGCGGCCAGCGTCATCGCGAGTCCAGCCATGTCTGGCTGGACTCGATGCCCGCCCAGCTCATGCGTCTATGGTCTTGGCGAGGGGCTTGGGCCCTCGCTTGCGGGTGGCCGGCTTGTCGGTAACCATGGGTTCGTTCCCGCGCTGGCGACGGTGGCAGGCCAGGACAAGCATCAGTGCGAGCCGAAAACCGGCCCAGGCCGCGGCGCTGGCCTGGGCTTCGCGCATGGCCGGCACGAGGGCGGATTGGGCATTGAGCAAGGTAACCTGGGCCGAGGCCGGGTTCCTGGACACCAGCGCCAAGTGGGGCTGGGCCTGGTCGACGAGCAAAGGCAGCAAGGCTGGCCCGCAAACAATGGCCAGGGCCACGACTAACAGGAAAGTGTCCAGGGTGCGCAGGCGGCGCCTGAAAATGCTCGCCATGGAACGCATCAACGATCCGGCGCTAAGCCAGCCTTCGACGGTTTGGGCAGCCTTGCGTATGGCCTCGGTGGCTTCCTTGACTGTGCAGGCGAACCACTCGATGCCGCCGCCGGCATGCTTGAGCCGAAAGGATCTCAGTACGCGATGGGCCGCGGCTTCTATGGCATGGTGTGCGGTCGTTTTCAGTGCGTAGCGCACTTCATACGGATAGGGTGCGCCGGCGCCACCCAGTTCGCGGGCCCGGTGCTCGGGCGTGCGCGACGTCCTGCCGACCTTGACGAGGCCTGGCATGGCTTTATTCGTGATGACATAGACAAAGCCTGCGGACGCCATATCGGTTGCGTGAAGATTGAGCTTGAAGCAGCGGCGTGCCGGAAGGACGATTTTTTGGCGTGATGTTGCCAAAGAGCATTGAGCCAGCCGCTATTGTAGGGCCGGCGCGGGTTTTTTACCGTCAGCGTTGTGCCATGCAGCACGAACGCCTGGTTTTTATCGCGGAGGTCCGGGCGGAACACGCGAAATGAGAGGCTGCCGCGAGCGTCGCAGCCCCCCTGAGTCAGAAAGTGGACAGGATCATCTGGTCGCGTACTGCCGGACACATGGTGCCAAGTTCTACCAACGCCCACAGGAACACGCAGGAAAACAGCGTCAAAATCACCACTGTGTGACCGTGGTCCGTCAAGAGTTTGCGCAGTGGTTTGCTTTCCATTCGGGTGGCGCTCCAAAAGGTAAGTTATGGTTAAATTGTGTTAACTAAGCAATGTTAATGTAACGACACATTGTGTCAATAATTTTTTCTAAATATCCGGATTGGTGTCGGAATCCATATTGACAGCCCGTTTGCTACGATGCTGGCTTTCTCCATCGTGCTGGCTGGACTTCCATGGCGCACCGCATCAGTCTTAGCCGTCTTATCTTGTGGCTATCCATCGTTTCCGTGGTGGCAGCATCGGCCAACAGCCTGCTGGCCAGCTACCAGGTTCAGCGCGATCTGCTGATCGAAAGCACCCTGGAGAACAATCGCATCTATGCGGCCAAGTTGGCCGGCACGACCCAGAACATGCTGCTCAATGCCCGCCTGCTGCTGGCCTATTCGGCTTCGGTGCTGGGGCCGGGGGCGGTGCAGGGCGGCAACGAGGCCGAAGCACAGCGAATCTGGCGGCAGTCCAGCTATTTCAACTCCGTGCTGGTCGTCGACGAAGGCGGCAAAGTCCTGGCGACTGCACCGGAGGGGGCTGGAATTGTCGGCCAGCAATTGAGTTCCGTCGGTGCGCTGGGTACCTTGCGGGCACAGATGCCCTTCATCACCAAGCCTTACGTTGCCGCAACCGGCAGATGGGTCATCACCATCTCGCATCCGATCCTGGCGGCCGATGGCCAATATCGCGGTTTTGTCGGGGGCACGATCTATCTGCATGAAGCCAATGTCCTGCACGCATTGCTGGGCGAGCAGCTGCATCGCGACGGATCCTATATCTATGTGGTGGACGAGGCCGGCACGCTGATCTATCACCCCGACCCCGCCCGCATCGGCGACTCCGTGGCCGGGCGCAACCAGGTGGTGGACCGTGTGCTGTCCGGCGAGGCTGCGGCTGCCAATGTGGAGAACTCCGAAGGCGTGCGCATGCTGGCCGGGTTTGCGCCGGTGCCGCAGGCGCAGTGGGGCGTTGTCGCTCAGCGGCCCATGGGCAGCACCTTGGCGCCGCTGGAGTCGCTCTTGTGGCGCACGGTGCGCAACTCGCTGCCGCTATTGGTGGTGCTGCTGCTGGGAACGTGGTGGATGTCGGCCTTGATCGCCAGGCCTCTCTGGCAGATGGCCAGTGTGGTGCGCCGGATGGATTCGCGCCGCGCAAGCAGTCGCGTCTCCAGCGTCAAAGCCTGGTACTTCGAGGCCGCCCAGCTGCGGCGCGCCCTGATCGCGGGCCTGTCGTCGCTGCAGGGGGTGATCGCCGCGCTGCGCCAGGACAGCATGACCGACACGTTGACAGGCATGCTCAATCGCCGGGGCCTGAATGCGGTGATAGAAGAGCTGCGCGAGCTGGCCGTGCCTTTTGGTGTGGTGATCGTGGATATCGATCACTTCAAGCGTATCAATGACACCCATGGACATGCGGTGGGCGACGAGGCCTTGTGTCTGCTGGCTCAGCTGATGCGCAAAAATTCGCGTGTCGGCGACGTGCTGTGCCGCACAGGCGGGGAAGAGTTCCTGATTCTGCTGCCGCAAAGCAGCACGGATGAAACCCTTGCCATTGCCGAGAGCCTGCGCGCGGCGGTGCAGGATGCCGTCACGCCGCATGGCGAGGGGATGACGATATCCCTGGGCGTGTCGCATTGCGGCCAGATTGCCATGTTCCCGCAGGACGCGCTTGCCGGCGCGGATGCGGCGTTGTACGAAGCCAAGCGTGGCGGCCGTAATCGCGTGGTGGTGGCCAATCCGCCACAGATGGTGGCCGCTTGACGCCTCCTCTGCTACACTTATAGTCTTGACATACAACTCAAATTACGTTTGCCATGTCTTTTGCTGCTTTCCGAACTACCACCGAAACGATCCCGACCGAGTCGCGTTGATTGTTTCGCTTCTGTCGTTCGTAGAGGTCGCCTTCATGGCGAAGCTGCAAAAAACAGGTGAACCGGCAAAAACGCGGCCCAGGCAGGTCGCGTTTTTTTATGGCGGCCAGTGAGCGCCATCTCTTTCAAGTTTTCCAGGACGTTTTCATGGTTCAGATTACCTTACCCGACGGCTCGCGGCGCGAATATCCGCAGCCCGTAACCGTTGCTGAGGTGGCCCAGTCGATAGGCACGGGGCTTGCCCGTGCCGCGCTTGGCGGCCGTGTCGGCTTTGGCGGTGGCGAGACCAGGCTGGTGGATACCAGCTTTCGGATCGAGCAGGACGCTGATCTGGCCATCATCACCGCCAAGGATGCCGACGGCGTCGATCTGATCCGCCATTCCACGGCGCACTTGCTGGCGTACGCCGTAAAAGAGCTGTTTCCGGATGCCCAGGTAACCATCGGCCCGGTGATCGACAACGGCTTCTACTACGATTTCTCGTATTCGCGCGCCTTCACGCCTGAAGACCTGGTCGCCATCGAAAAGAAAATGGCCGAACTGGTTCGCAAGGACGAGGTCGTGACGCGCGAAGAGTGGTCGCGCGATGACGCGGTCAAGTTCTTCAAGTCCATCGGCGAGCAGTACAAGGCCGAGATCATCGCGTCGATTCCCGCCAACGACACCATCAGCCTGTATCGCGAAGGCAATTTCATCGACCTGTGCCGCGGCCCCCACGTGCCGTCCACGGGCAAGCTGAAAGTCTTCAAGCTGATGAAGGTGGCCGGTGCCTACTGGCGTGGCGACAGCAAGAATGAAATGCTGCAGCGCATTTATGGCACGGCCTGGGGCAGCAAGGAAGAGCAGGACGCTTACCTGCACATGCTGGAAGAAGCCGAAAAGCGCGATCACCGCAAGCTGGGCCGCGAACTCGACCTGTTCCACTTCCAGGAAGAGGCGCCGGGCCTGATTTTCTGGCATCCCAAGGGCTGGACGCTCTGGCAGCAGGTCGAGCAGTACATGCGTGGCGTGTACCGCGACAACGACTACCAAGAGGTCAAGGCGCCGCAGATCCTGGATCGTTCGCTGTGGGAAAAGACCGGTCACTGGGACAACTATCGTGACAACATGTTCACGACCGAGTCCGAGAATCGTTATTACGCCCTCAAGCCCATGAACTGTCCGGGTCATGTGCAGATCTTCAATGCGCACCTGCATTCCTATCGCGATCTGCCTTTGCGCTATGGCGAGTTTGGCCAGTGCCATCGCAACGAGCCCTCGGGCGCGCTGCACGGCATGATGCGCGTGCGAGGCTTCACGCAGGATGACGGCCACATCTTCTGTACCGAAGACCAGATCCTGGATGAGTGCGTCGCCTTTACCGAACAGCTGCAAAAGGTGTACAGCGATTTTGGCTTTACAGATGTGCTGTACAAGGTGGCCACGCGCCCAGAGAAGCGCATCGGTTCCGACGAGGTCTGGGACAAGGCCGAGAACGCCTTGTTCGAGAGCCTGCGCCGCTCCGGGGTCGAGTACGAGACGGCTCCGGGTGACGGCGCGTTCTACGGTCCCAAGATCGAATACACGCTGAAAGATGCCATCGGCCGGCATTGGCAGTGTGGCACGATACAGGTGGATTTCTCGATGCCTGGGCGCCTGGGCGCCGAGTTTGTCGACGCCAACGACCAGCGTCGCCCGCCGGTTATGTTGCATCGCGCCATCCTCGGGTCTCTCGAGCGTTTCATCGGCATGCTGATAGAAAACCACGCTGGCGCCATGCCGGTCTGGCTCTCGCCGGTGCAGGCGGTCGTGTGCAATATCTCCGAGGCGTCGGCCGATTACGCGGCCGAAGTTGCGAAAACCCTGAAGAGCCAGGGCCTGCGTGTGCATAGCGATTTGCGCGGGGAAAAGATCACTTATAAAATCAGAGAGCATAGTCTGCAAAAACTGCCATATATCCTGGTCGTAGGCGATAAAGAACGTCAGGCCGGGGTTGTGGCGGTTCGTGCACGTGGCGGCGTAGATCTGGGCACCATGCCGGTGGCCGAGCTGGCTGCCCGAATGGCTTCTGAGTCCAGCCAGCGGCGCGATATTCCCGCGCCAGCCAAGGTGGCTCAGCAGGCTTGATACAGTCGTCAGCCGCCAGGTGCGCCATGCGCCAAGAGCGGCTAACGGTATTTTTTAAAACTTCAAGGAGTCGTCAACATCGCAACCGACAAGTCCAATCGCATCAACGGCGAGATCCACGCACCCGAAGTGCGCCTGATAGGCATCGATGGAGAACAGCTTGGCATCGTCAAGCTGGCCGACGCGTTCCGTCTCTCCGAGCAGAATGACGTCGATCTGGTAGAAATTGCCCCTACAGCGCAGCCGCCGGTGTGCCGCCTGATGGATTACGGCAAGTTCAAGTACCAGGAGCAAAAGCGTCTGCATGATGCGCGCCTGAAGCAGAAAGTTATCCAGGTCAAGGAAGTCAAGTTCCGTCCGGCCACGGACGAGGGCGACTACCAGGTCAAGCTGCGCAATGCGCGCCGCTTCCTGGAAGATGGCGACAAGGTCAAGGTCACTCTGCGCTTTCGTGGGCGCGAGATGGCCCACCAGGAACTTGGTATGCGTGTGCTTGAGCGCGTGCGCGACGATATGGGCGAGCTCTGCCAGGTAGAAGCCATGCCCAAGCTCGAAGGCCGTCAAATGATTATGGTGCTGTCGCCCAAGAAAAAGCCGGTTCCGGCCAAGGGCGAGAAAGTCGCATAACCATCAGCCTGCGGGGCTTGCCGGCTTCGGTTTGCTCTTCGGTTGGGTCTTGCCGGCGGTTTTCGTTGCCAGCATGGCCCAACTAGTTCTATAATTCAGGGTTTCTTGCGTTTTGCTTTGCAAAGCGTGGGTAGAATTTGTGCCTTTTGGCACAGTAGTTGTGGTGCCACACGGCGCCATGTGGAAGTCGTTGCCGGTTGCCCTCTGGTTTTGGGTTGCTGGTTTCGCAAAACAAGTGATCTCAGGCTTTGTCGCTTTGCGGCAAGCAAGTTGGACTGCGGTGGCGTGCCGCGGCGGTCTGCGCCTTGATGTCGCATCAAAAAAACCATCTGGAAGTCATCATGCCGAAAATGAAGACCAAGAAAAGCGCCGCCAAGCGCTTTAAGGTCCGCGGTAGCGGGTCGATCAAGCGGGGCCAGGCGTTCAAGCGCCACATCCTCACCAAGAAAACGACGAAGAGCAAGCGCCAGCTGCGCGGTAGCACCGCTGTTCACGAGTCGAACGTCAAGGCCGTAAAAGCCATGATGCCGTTTGCTTGATCAAGGAGTCCTAAATGCCCCGAGTTAAACGCGGCGTAACAGCCCGCGCCCGCCATAAGAAAGTCATCGCCGCCGCCAAGGGTTATCGTGGCCGCCGCGGTAATGTATTCCGTATCGCCAAGCAGGCGGTCATGCGTGCAGGCCAATACGCCTACCGCGACCGTCGCAACAAGAAGCGTACCTTCCGTGCACTGTGGATTGCCCGTATCAACGCGGCTACCCGCGAGCATGGTGTTTCGTACAGCGTGTTCATCGCCGGCCTGAAAAAGGCTTCGATCGAACTCGACCGCAAGGTGCTGGCCGACATGGCTGTGCGCGACAAGGCAGGCTTCGCTGCCATCGTGCAACAAGCCAAGAGCGCCTTGGCCTGATCGTTACGGATCACATCTGTCGCCACACGGCCTGAAAGGGTAGTGTGGTCAGTATCAAACGGGGCTCTTATCGGCCCCGTTTGTTTTTTCGTCGGATGCCATCGCCGCAGCCGGTATTCCGCGAGGAGCATTGCATGTCATCGAACCTGGACGCGCTCGTCCAAGACGCCGGGCAGCAGTTTGCCCAGGCCGCAGACGCCGCATCACTGGAAAATGCCAAGGCGCGTTTTCTGGGCAAGCAGGGCGCCCTTACCGAATTGCTCAAGGGCCTGGCCAAGTTGTCGCCCGACGAGAAGCGTGCCGAAGGCGCGCGCATCAACCAGGCCAAGACCGAGATCGAGTCGCTGCTGACACAACGCCGACAGGCGCTTGCCGATGCGAAGCTGAACGCCCGGTTGGCCGGGGAAACCATAGATGTGACACTGCCCGGACGTGGTCGCGGCACCGGGGGCATTCACCCCGTGATGCGCACCTGGGAACGGGTCGAGAACATCTTTCGCTCTATCGGTTTTGATGTGGCCGACGGCCCTGAAATCGAAAATGACTGGACCAATTTCACGGCGCTGAACAATCCGGAGAACCATCCGGCGCGTTCCATGCAGGACACCTTCTATGTCGATATGAACGACAGCCAGGGCCTGCCGCTGCTGCTGCGCACGCACACCAGCCCCATGCAGGTGCGCTACGCACGCATGAACAAGTCGCCCATCAAGGTCATCTGTCCCGGTCGTACCTACCGCGTGGACAGCGATGCCACCCATTCGCCCATGTTCCACCAGGTGGAAGGCCTGTGGATAGACGAGAACATCTCGTTTGCAGACCTCAAGGGTGTGTACACCGACTTCCTGCGCTGCTTTTTCGAGACCGACGACCTGGTCGTGCGGTTTCGGCCATCGTTCTTCCCCTTTACCGAACCTTCGGCTGAAATCGACATGATGTTCACCGAAGGCCCCAACAAGGGGCGCTGGCTCGAGATCTCCGGATCCGGCCAGGTGCATCCCACCGTCGTGGCCAATTTTGGCCTCGATCCGGAACGCTATATCGGTTTCGCGTTCGGCTCCGGCCTCGAGCGCCTGACCATGCTGCGCTATGGCGTCAATGATTTGCGCCAGTTTTACGAAGGCGATCTGCGCTTTCTGCGCCAGTTCAACCAGCATCTGTAAGGATCAACGCGATGCAATTACCCGAATCCTGGCTGCGTGCATTCGTCGATCCCGAGCTCGATACCGATGCGCTGGCCCACAGCCTGACCATGGCAGGGCTCGAAGTCGAAGAAGTCGAGCCGGCAGCGCCCGCTTTCTCCGGTATTGTCGTGGCGCATGTGCTGGATGTGCAGCCGCACCCCGATGCCGACAAGCTGCGTGTCTGTTCCGTGGACGATGGCAGCGGCGAGCCCCTGCAGATCGTGTGCGGCGCGCCCAATGTCGAGGCCGGCATCAAGGTGCCGCTGGCCCGTGTCGGCGCCGAAATGCCCGGCGGCATGAAAATAGGCGTCGCCAAGATGCGTGGCGTGCAATCGTCGGGCATGTTGTGCTCGGCGCGCGAGCTGGGCCTGTCGCAAGATGGCGGCGGCCTGCTGGTGCTGGATCCGGCCTTGCCCACGGGCCAGTCGCTGCGCGATGCGCTGGACCTGGACGATAGCCTGTTCACACTCAAACTCACGCCCAACAAGGCCGACTGCCTGTCGGTGCTGGGTGTGGCGCGCGAAGTCGCCGCCATCAGCGGCGCGCCGCTGCGCCTGCCGCAAATGCGCTGTGCGCCTGTCACCCTGGCCGAAACCTTGCCGGTGCAGGTGCAGGCCCCCGATTTGTGCGGCCGCTTTGCCGGTCGCGTCATCCGTGGCGTCAACGCCCACGCGGCGACACCTGAATACATCAAGACCCGCCTCGAGCGTTCCGGCCAGCGCTCGATCTCGGCGTTGGTGGATATTTCCAACTACGTCATGCTCGAACTGGGCCGTCCCAGCCATGTGTTCGACCTGGATAAGATCCACGGCGGCCTGACGGTGCGCTGGGGCAAGCCGGGCGAGACGCTGGAACTCCTGAACGGCCAGACCGTAGCGCTCGATGAGCAGGTGGGCGTGGTCGCCGACGACGAATCGGTGGAAAGCCTGGCCGGCATCATGGGTGGCCAGGCGACGTCGGTGTCGCTGGACACCACGAATATCTACGTCGAAGCTGCATTCTGGTGGCCTCAGGCCATTGCCGGGCGTTCGCGCCGTTTCAACTTCAGCACCGATGCGGGACACCGCTTCGAGCGCGGCGTGGATGCGGCTTCGATTCCCGAGCATTTGGAATACCTTTCCTGCCTGATCCTGGACGTCTGCGGCGGCCAGGCCGGCCCGCTCGATGATCAGGTTCTGGCGCTGCCTGAGCGCAAGCCCGTGCGCATGCGCGTGGATCGTTGCCGCAAGGTGCTGGGCATCAATGTGTCGGACGACGAAATCGCCTCCATCTTCGCTCGCCTGGGCCTGGTCTGCGTGCGCGAGGGGGATGCCTTCCTGGTCACGCCGCCGTCCTACCGCTTTGACATCGAGATCGAGGAAGACTTGATCGAAGAGGTGGCGCGCATCTACGGTTTCGAGCGCATACCCGATGTGCCGCCCCTGGCGCGTGCCGCCATGCGTGCGGTGCCCGAAGCTGTCAGGCCGGCGCATGCGCTGCGCCATGCCGTGGCGGCGCTGGATTACCAGGAAGTCGTCAACTTCAGCTTTGTCGAGGCCGAGTGGGAACGTAACCTGGCCGGCAATGCCGACCCGATCAAGTTGCTGAATCCGATTGCCAGCCAGTTGTCGGTCATGCGCAGCAGCCTGATGGGCGGCCTGCTCGACAACGTGCGCTACAACTTCAACCGCAAGCAAAGCCGTGTCCGCGTATTCGAGCTGGGCCGTGCCTATCGCCGCGATCCGGCCGTGGCCGACGGCCCCCTGGAAGTCGCCGGCGTGAGCCAGCCCCTCAAGCTGGCCGGCATGGCCTGGGGCACGGCGCAGCCCGAGCAGTGGGGTGTGGCGCACAGGCTGGTCGACTTCTACGACGTCAAGGCAGATGTCGAAGCCCTGGCGGGTGGTTCGGGCCGCTTGCGCTTCACGGCTGCCGAGCATCCTGCCCTGCACCCAGGGCGCAGCGCCCGCATCGAGCTGGACGGCAAGGCTGTAGGCTGGATCGGCGAGCTGCATCCGCGCTGGACGCAACAGGCCGATCTGCCGAATCCTCCCGTGGTCTTCGAGCTGGATGCCGATGTCCTGATGCGCTCGTGTTTGCCTGCCCCCAGCGAGCTCTCGAAGCAGCCGGTGGTGCTGCGCGACCTGGCACTGTGGGTGGACGAAGCGGTAACCCTGCAAAGTATGCTCGACACCATCCAGACCGTGCGTAAAGAGCCGGGTATGGAGATCGTGCGCGAGGTATTCCTGTTCGATGTATACAGAGATAAGTCTTTGTCGGAAAAGGAAAAAAGTCTTGCATTCCGCTTCCGCCTACAGGATACTCAAGTCACGCTTGACGATGCCCGGGTCGACGAATGCCTTGCGCGTCTTCGCGATGCATTGATCGCCGCCCACGGTGCCCGCCAGCGTGTTTAACCGAGGTCCCATGTCTGCTGTGCCATCTTCCGCTGCTGAGTTTCCCCCCCAGGGGGTGCCCGAGGCCGACGCCCGAACACTGACCAAAGCCGAACTGGCCGAGCTCCTGTTCGACAGTGTCGGTTTGAACAAACGCGAGGCCAAGGATCTCGTCGAAGCTTTTTTTGACGAAATCCGCCTCGCGCTGGAAGAGGGTGATGCGGTAAAGTTGTCGGGATTTGGTAATTTCCAGGTTCGCGATAAACCTCAGCGGCCGGGTCGCAACCCCAAGACCGGCGAAGTCATCCCCATCGCTGCGCGGCGGGTGGTAACTTTCCATGCCAGCCAAAAGCTCAAGAGCATGGTCGAGCGCGTGCCGGGCCCTGTGGGCCAGCACGCCGATGCCGAGGTTCCCCAGACGTAATATGCAATCGTAAAGGTAGGTCATGACACGTACGGAAGTTGGCACCGTGCTGCCTCCCATTCCAGCCAAGCGCTATTTCACCATCGGCGAAGTCGGAGAGCTCTGCGGCGTCAAGCCGCATGTGCTGCGTTACTGGGAACAGGAGTTCACGCAGTTAAAGCCGGTCAAGCGGCGCGGTAATCGTCGTTACTATCAGCACCACGAAGTGCTCCTGATTCGGCGCATCCGCGAGCTGCTGTACGAGCAGGGTTTCACCATCAGCGGTGCGCGAAACCGCTTGAGCGATCCCAGCGCGGCGAAAATCGAAGAGTCCATTTCGCTGGCCAAAAGCCACGTCAAAATCTTGCGCGACGATTTGCTCGACCTGTCGCAATGGCTGGGCGCTACGTTGGGTGCGCTGGCCTTGCGCGACCTGCCGGCCGATGCCGCAGGGCAGCGAGGGGCCGGTGGCGCAGGCGCTGTTGATGATTCGGAGCCGGTCTTTCCGCGCTAGACAAGTTAACCGCGTATAGAGGGGCTGCATGGCAACCGGGACATTCCGGTTTGTCATGCAGCCCTTTTTTGTGCGCTTGCACATCTGTTTGGTTGGCGGGTTTGATGGTCAAATCATTGGGGTATGCTGGATCGTGGTGGTTACGCAGCAGATTTCATTTTCCGGTTTGCTGCGGTGCGATATGCCTTGCTCATGTCATGTGGCCATGGGAAGCTAAGCTCTAGCCGGCCCAGTCCCAGAGCCCTAGGTGGTCTTGGGGGGGTCTTTGCAAACGTCCCCGACCTGACGAGGTGCTTTCCATGTCAACAGCCAAGACGCACTCAGAGCAACCCTCTCGCGAGCCCATGCTGGTCAATTTTGCCTTGCAGGGCGGCGGCTCGCACGGCGCCTTCACATGGGGTGTGCTCGATCGGTTGCTTGAAGAGCCTTGGCTGCGGGTCGAGGGCATTTCCGGCACCTCGGCCGGTGCAATGAATGCCGCCGTACTGGCCGATGGCTACGCGCGCGATGGCGTGCAGGGCGCGCGCTCTGCCATGGCTACCTTCTGGCGCAGCGTGGCCGATGCCGCCCGCTACAGCCCCCTGCGCCGCGGCCCCATGGATATCGCATTCGGGCGCTGGACGCTGGACAGCTCTCCGATTTTCATGGCCATGGATCTCATGTCCCGGCTGTACTCTCCGTATGACTTGAATCCAGGCGGCACCAACCCCCTGCGCCGCCTGCTGGAAGAGCAGATTGATTTCGAGCGCCTCAAGCAGTCGCCCGTCAAGCTGTTCATCACGGCCACCAATGTGCGTACCGGCCGCGGGCGTGTCTTTCGCAACGCCGAGATATCGCCAGACGTACTGCTGGCCTCGGCCTGCCTGCCCACCATGTTCCAGGCCGTGCAGATAGAGGGTGATCCATACTGGGATGGCGGCTATTCCGGCAATCCCACCATCACGCCGCTGGTGCGCGAACTGGATTCGGAAGACACCATCCTGATCCCGATCAATCCGGTCGAGCGCCCGGGTACGCCCACGACGGCTCGCGATATTCTCAATCGGCTCAACGAAGTGTCGTTCAATGCCGTCCTGCTCAAAGAGCTGCGCATGATCGCGCTGTTGCGCAAGGTTGTCGATTGCGGAGAGACCGAGGGTGCGCGGTGGGCTGGTATGCGCATCCACATGGTGCGCAACCACATCATGGACACGCTGGGCTATTCGTCCAAGCTCAATGCTGAATGGGATTTCATCAGCATGCTGCATCAAGAGGGCCGCAAGGCCGCCGAGAGCTTCCTGGCGGACAACATGGAGCACCTGGGCAAGCAGTCATCGATAGACCTCGATGTTCTGCTCGAGGGAGTCTGACATGGGGCTGCTTGGCATCTTATTGGGCCTGGGCCTGCTGATCTGGTTGGCCTACCGAGGCTGGAGCGTTTTGCTGCTGGCGCCGGTGGCCGCTCTTATCGCCGCCGCCTTTGCTGGCGAGCCGCTGCTGGCGCACTGGACTCAGACTTTCATGGGCAGCGCCGCCCGCTTTATTGCGCAATTCTTCCCGCTGTTCCTGCTTGGCGCCTTGTTCGGCAAGCTGATGGAAGACAGCGGCTCGGTCTCGTCCATCGCGCAATTCATGACGGACAAGCTCGGGCCTAGCCGTGCCGTGTTGGCGGTGGTGCTGGCCGGCGTGCTAGTCACCTATGGCGGGGTGAGCCTGTTCGTGGCCTTCTTCGTGCTGGCGCCTATGGGGTTGGCGCTGTTTCGCGCGGCTGGCGTGCCGCGCCGGCTGATGCCGGCGGCCATCGCACTTGGCACGTCCACCTTTACCATGTCGGCGCTGCCGGGTACGCCCGCGATACAGAACGCCATTCCCATGCCTTTCTTTGGCACGACGCCCTTCGCCGCACCGGGCCTGGGTATTTTTGCCTCGGCCATCATGTTGGGTTTCGGTCTATGGTGGCTGCGGCGTGCGGAAGGGGCCGCTCGCCGTGCCGGCGAAGGCTTTGGCGCTGGCGGCATGGATTCGGCCGACGCCGCGGCTCAGGATCTGGTCGTGCGCGAGCGCGCCAGTACTGCACGCGAGTTCGATCCCGCCGAAATGAAGAATGGCGAGCAGGCCACCAGTGGTCCGCCGCTCTTGCTGGCCGTGCTGCCGCTGCTGGTGGTGGTTGGCGTCAACCTGGCGATGTCCTTTGTCGTGCTGCCGCGCCTGGATGTTTCCTTTCTCGAGCAGGAGCGCTGGGGCGGGACTTCGTTGGCGGCGGTGGGTGGCGTCTGGTCCGTCGCGGTGGCGCTGGCAATGGCTTGCCTGACGGTAGTCGCCATCAACTACCGGCGTCTGCCGGCCCTGCGCGCAACCATGGATGCCGGCGCCAATGCCTCCGTGCTGCCCATCTTCAGTGTTGCCAGCCTGGTTGGCTTTGGCGCGGTGGTGGCGGCGATGCCCGCCTTCGAAATCGTGCGCACCTGGGTGCTGGGCATAGAAGGCGGGCCTCTGGTGTCGCTGGCCGTGGCCACCAATATCCTGGCCGCGCTAACCGGCTCGGCTTCGGGAGGGCTGACCATCGCGCTCGATGCCTTGGGCCCCACGTATATGAAGCTCGCGGCCGAAATCGGCCTTGATCCGGGGTTGATGCACCGCGTTGCCGTGATCGGCGCCGGCACCCTGGACAGCCTGCCGCACAACGGAGCCGTGGTCACCATGCTTGCGGTCTGCGGCACGACGCACCGTGAGAGTTATCTGGACATCGTCATGGTCGGGATCGTCGGCGCTCTCATTGCCCTGGTTGCCGTGATTTTTGTCGGCTCCACTTTCGGATCGTTCTAAGAGCGTATTCACGATCTCTGGAACAGGAGGGCGGGCAAGGCCAGATGGAAGCGCTGCAGGCTAGCGTTCGCAGTTCTTCCATCGCCGTCTGTTTGACGGTTGGGTGAAGTCAGCATGGACGGGCTATGGCAAAGATGCGAAAATGCGCATCATTCTCAATATCATGGTCATTAACAAATGAAGTGCCATTTCGTGCGGCCAGTCCCTCTGGCGGCGGCCACTATCGCCGCCTGCGCCAGCATCCCCGTATTGGCGCAGGCCGAACCAGATGGTGCTCCGGTAGCGACGCTGACTGCGGTCACCGTCGAGGCCAGCGCAGACGCATCGGCGCAAGGCTTGCTCTCCTCCTTTGCCGGAGGGCAGGTGGTGCGTGGTGGCCGGGTCGGGCTGTTGGGCAACCTGGATTTTATGGATACGCCGTTCAATTCCACCGCGTATACGGGTGAACTCATCAAGGATCAGCAGGCAGCCAGCATCGCTGATATCGTCCAGAACGATCCTTCAGTGCGGGTTGCCCGCGGTTTTGGCAACTACCAGCAGTTGTACATGGTGCGCGGTTTTCCGCTGTACTCGGATGACATCACCTATAACGGCTTGTACGGGTTGTTGCCACGCCAGTATCTGGCATCCGAATTCATCGAACGTCTGGAAGTCTTTCGCGGTGCCAACACCTTTCTGAATGGCGCGGCGCCCGGCAGCAGCGGGATTGGTGGCGCCATCAATGTCGTGCCCAAGCGGGCGCCCAGCCAAGCGCTGTCGCAACTGACCCTGGGTTGGGAAAGCGGCGGCCAAGGCTATGCAGCCGCTGATCTTGCGCGCCGGTTTGGTCCGGATCAAAGCACCGGTGTGCGCATCAATGCCGTACGGCGTTCCGGTGGCACTGCAGTCGAGGGGGAAGGGCGCGAGCTGGGCGCATTTGGCATCGGACTGGACTGGCATGGCGAGCGTACACGGCTGTCGGCCGACATCGGCTACCAGAATCACAAGCTGGATCGCAACCAGGCCAGCGTAACCATAGGCGGCGGGCTGCCCATTCCTGGCGCGCCAGACGCCAGCGTCAACCTGGCACCATCCTATACTTATTCGAACGAGCGTGATCTCTTTGGCACGATACGTGGGGAATACGATATCAGCACGAACCTGACCGCCTGGGCTGCGGTCGGCGCACGCCGGGGCGATGAGTCGTCAACTTTCTCGAATCCCACGGTGAACGACCTGGCCGGCAACACCACAGCCATGAGCTCGTCGTTTGCGCGCAAGGATACGGTTCGAACCGCAGAGGTCGGCTTGCGCGGCAACTTCCAGACCGGCAGCGTTGGCCATACGATCAATGCGTCCGCCGCGCTATACGATTTCGACAGCCGCCAAGCCTATGTATTCTACGAGGCCACCGCATCCAATCTCTATAGGCCAATAGATGCGCCGCGATCCGGCTCGATCGCGTTCTCGGGTGGTTCGCTGGACGATCCATTGGTCACGGAGCGTACCCGGACAGCCAGCGTGGCCATCGCCGACACGATGTCCTTTGCGCAAGACCGGGTCTTGTTGACGGTGGGCTTGCGTCATCAACGCATCCGAGGCAGTTCATATGACTACGACACGGGCGATCTGAACCCCCCGGTCAACGACAAGAGCCGCTTGACCCCGGTGGCGGGCGTGGTGGTGAAAGCGTCCGAGAGCGTCTCGCTGTATGCCAACTACATCGAGTCCCTGGCAAAGGTGCCGGCCGCCAGCGGCTCGCCTCCACCGCTTAACGCGGGGCAGCTCTTCGAGCCTTTCCATTCCAAACAGAAGGAAATCGGCGTCAAATACGACACAGGCAAACTGGGCGGCAGTCTGGCTCTCTTCACGACCAACCAGCCTACAGCGCATATCGACGAGCAAACCAATCTGTATGGCATTTACGGCGAACAGCGTAATCGCGGTGCGGAACTGATGGTGTTTGGCGAGCCGGTGCGAGGTTTTCGTGTATTGGGCGGCCTTACCTTGCTGGATGCCGAGCAGCGCCGCACCCAGGGTGGTGCCACCGACGGCAAGCGCGCGATCGGGGTTGCGCGCGCGCAGGCCAATCTGGGCGCGGAGTGGGATGTGCCAGGGGTGAACGGCCTGACCCTGACCGGTCGGGTGGTGCATACCTCGCCGCAATATGCGGATGCGGCCAACACGCAAAAAGTGCCGGCATGGACGCGATTTGATTTGGGTGCGCGCTACCTGACAGAGGTCAACGGGCGCTTGCTGACACTACGCGCACGGGTGGACAACGTAGCCAACAAGAATTACTGGGCATCGGCGGGTGGATACCCGGGCTCGGGTTACCTGGTGCTGGGCGCGCCACGTACCTTCGTGCTCTCCGCATCCATGGATTTCTGACGGCAAGCGCATGAGGCTATTCGCGACACTCATCCACCGTTGGGCGGGACTGTTCATTGCTTTATTCCTGATCGTCTCCGGCCTTACCGGCGCGGTCATTTCCTGGGACCACGAACTCGATGAGTGGCTCAACAGCGATCTGAACGAAATCCAAAGCCGCGGTGTTTTCCGCGCGCCGCTGGATCTTGCCGATGTTATCGAGGCTGACGACCCGCGCGCCCAGGTGGTTTACGTACCGCTGCATTTCGAGGAAGGGCATACCGCCGTCTTCGTGGTGGGGCCGCGCATCGACCCGAATACCGGCCAGCCGTATTCCCTGGCATACAGCCGCGTTTTTATTGACCCGATCAGCGCCGAGATTGTGGGACGGGTCAATCCGGGTGAGGTTTCACTTTCGCGTCAAACCCTGATGCCTTTCTTGCGCGAACTGCACTACAACCTGACGATTCCCCGTTTTTGGGGCACGGATCGTTGGGGGTACTGGTTGATGGGTATGGTTGCGCTGGTGTGGCTGGTCGACAGCTTTGTGGCCATGTATCTGACCTGGCCCCTGCGTCAGCAGCGCACGGCGCAAGCGTTACGCGGGCTAGCTCGTCCTGAATCCAGCGGCATGGGGCCCAAAGGCAGCGGTTGGTGGCAGCGGTGGCAGCCTTCCTGGCGGGTACGATGGCGTGCCGGCGGCTACAGGCTGAACTTCGATCTACACCGCGCCGGCGGCTTGTGGGTTTGGGGAATTATCCTGATCATTGCCTTCACGTCCTTTTCCCTGAATCTGTATCGCGAGGTTTTCTATCCTGTCATGTCGCTGGTCTCGCAAGTGACACCGGGGCCATTCGAGACGCGTCCCATGGCGCCCTTGAATCAGCCCATACAGCCGCAGATAGGCTTCGAGCAAATCCTGCGACAGGCGAACGATGAACGCGCGCGCCAGAACTGGGACAAGCCCCCGGGCGGAATTTTCTATTCCACGGCGATGGGGTTCTACAGCGTGGCGTTCTTTCATCCTGGTGACGACCACGGCAGCGGCGGCATGTCGATCGCCAACATGTATTTCGATGGCAAGGATGGGGCCCCGATCGGAGCCTATGAGCCGTGGAAGGGTACGGCCGCAGACATCTTCGTGCAGCTGCAGTTTCCATTGCACTCGGGGCGGATACTTGGCTTGACCGGGCGTATCCTGATGTCGGTGATGGGTCTCGTTGTCGCAATGTTATCGATCACCGGAGTCGTCATCTGGGTGCGCAAGCGCCGTTCAAGGCTGTTGGCGGCAGCGCTAAAACGATGAGCCGCCCCGGGCGGCCTAAAGCATTAAATCCCGCGCATAGCTGCTATTGGCCACTATACTCGTTCCAATAATAAGTCTGACAAACGGACAATTAACTGGAGGAGCGGGAATGCGAACGAAACTACTGGCTTGGGCCGGTGCGGCTGCAATCATGGCGACTTTGACGACGACAGCATACGCGCAGGAATGGCCCGGCAAAAAGCCCATCACCCTGATCGCCCCGGCTGTCCCGGGCGGTGGCCTGGATACATTGGCCAGGGCGTTGGCCAATGCGTTGGGCAAGCAGCTGAACCAGACCGTCATTGTTGAAAGCAAGCCCGGAGCCTCGGGCATCCTGGGTTTGCAGAGCGCGGCGCGCGCGGCACCAGACGGATATACCTACGTTCTGGGCTGGCCAGCCAGCATCGTGTCGACGCAGTTTCTTTTCGAGAACCTGCCGTTCGACGCCAAGCGAGATTTTGATCCGGTGTCCCTGCTGGTGGGGATCGAGGTGGTGCTGGTCGCGAGTTCGCAGACTCCGGCCGATAACGTCAAAGATCTACTTGCCTGGGCCAAGGCGAATCAGGGCAAGATCAGCTACGGCTCGTACGGGGTAGGGGGCTACGGTCACATCATCCAGGAATACCTGAACAAGAACGAAGGCCTGGGGGCTACCCACATTCCCTACAAGGGAGAAATGCCCATGCTGATGGGTACGGGCGCCAACGAGGTTGCCTTCGGTGTGACGGCCGCGTCCAGCGTTACCCAGTTCAAGGATTCGGGCAAGATAAAAATCATCGCCTCGTTCAATCCCGAGCGCAGCGCAGCCCTGCCGAATGTGCCGACATTCAAAGAGTCCGGCTTTACGGACCCGGCGTTTGCCACCAGCGCATGGTATGGCCTCTTTGCACCCAAAGGCGTTGCGCCCGATACCGCATTGAAAATGCGGCAGGCAGTGCAGGCGGCCATGAAAACCCCCGAGCTTGCCAAGACCGTGTCGGCGCTGGGCATGACACTGGTGGCGTCGGATGCGGACGTGCTGCGCAATACCTGGTACGCGGATATTCCGGTCTATAAGAAACTCGTGGAAATATCTGGCGCCAAGCTGAACTGATGGTTTAGGCGAGGATGGCTCCCCGTCTCTTGGTGCAAGCTGGAAACCGAAGGCGTTGGCAGGGCGCAAGAGCCGCCTTGCCAACAGAGAACGGCGCCAGCCTAGCCGGGTAGGCGTTCGAACTCGGGCAGGCCATCCGGAATGCTATGGAAGGCCTGCTTGTCCACGGTATAGATCGCCATGTCCGGTGCGCCGAACAGCGTGGGGTCGTCCAGCGTTCCTACTTTGACGATGACCGCGGGCAGCCTTTGGGGGCGCGTTACCAGGTGCGTGCCGCATTCCGGGCAAAATTCGCGGGTAACGGGTTTTTCCAGATCGCTGCGTGCGAACAGCTTGGGCGCACCCTTGGTATAGGTAAATTCATTGATGGGCATCGCCATGAACATATTGGGCGAACCGCCCGTCAGGTACTGGCATTCACGGCAATGGCATTGCGCCTTCATCATGGGTTTGCCAGTTGCCTCGTAGCGCACATTGCCGCAATAGCAGCCGCCGGTTAGCTTCATGTCTTCCTCCTTGTTGTAGGTGTCCAGGAAGTATATGGGGGTTTTTCGGCTTGGCACAGTGGCGCCTGATACCCCGGCGCGTTGCTTGATGCATGTCAAGATGCTTAATAACCAGGAGAAATAAACTAATACCAAAATGTCGTATTGGAGTTGGTTATGCGCGGCGCAATCGAGGAAAAGGACGCACATAGCGTCAGCAAAAGAGGTTTTCTCAGGCAGTTGCTGACGCTAGGCACCGGAGCTGTGATCCCTATCGTTCCGGTTGCGGCCGAAGCGGGGCAACAGCCACCCCGGCGCCCGGGCATGGCCGGCAAGCGCTTTGGCATGGTCGTGGATATGCGCAAGTGCATAGGTTGCCAGGCCTGTACGGTCAGTTGTTCGATGGAAAACCTGCCGCCCATCGGGCAATTCCGCACCACCGTCCTGCAGTACGAAGTGGACCAGGACGCAGGCCAGCCGCCGGCGATGGTGAGTCTGCCCCGCCTGTGCAATCACTGCGACAACCCACCTTGCGTACCCGTGTGCCCGGTGCAGGCCACCTTTCAGCGCGAGGACGGGATCGTGCTGGTCGATAACGAGCGCTGTGTCGGTTGCGGCTATTGCGTGCAGGCCTGTCCCTACGATGCCCGCTTCATCAACCACGAGACGCAGACTGCCGACAAGTGCACTTTCTGCGAACACCGCCTCGAGGTTGGCTTGCTGCCGGCTTGCGTGGAAAGTTGCGTGGGCGGCGCGCGCATCATCGGCGACTTGAACGACCCCGGCAGCACCGCATCGCAGCTTATCGAAGAGCACAAGGAAGAGATCAAGGTGCTCAAGCCCGGCATGGAGACGTCACCGCACGTGTTCTACATCGGCTTGCCCGACGAGTTCGTTGACGGTGTGGACGGCCAGGCAAGTGTGCGCCTGATCGCCCAGCACTGATCCCGGTCGAAGAAAAAGGAAGCTGCTGATGCAGATCATCGAATTGTTGACCCCCGCCTACGACGTAGCCTGGCTGCCATGGGCCGTGCAGTACTTTTTCCTGGTGGGCATCGCTGCCACAGCGGCCATCACTGCGGCCGGCTGCGTGCTGCTGGGCCGGCGCGATGGCGACGCCTGGCGCTTGCTGCCGGCAGTGGTGGCGGTGCTGGCCGTAACGGCGCTTGCCGCGCCCGTTTCCCTGCTGGCAGACCTGCACCAGCCGGCGCGTTTCTGGCATTTCTATGCACACTTCACGCCCTGGTCGTGGATGTCGCTTGGCGCCTATCTGTTGCCGGTATTCGTCTTGCTGGCGCTGGGCTTTTGCCTGGCATGGTGGCTGGGCAGGGTGGGCTGGCTGCGCGTACTGGCGGTGTTGCTGCTGCTGTCGTCGGTTTCCATCCTGGTCTATACCGGTTCGGAAGTCATGGCGATTCGCTCGCGTCCCTTGTGGCACACCGTTTTCGTGCCGATCAACTTTGCCCTGACGGGTTGGCTGGCCGCCATCGGGGCGGTGCTGCTGGTTGGGCGTTGGCTGCCGGGAGGCATGCAGGCGCTGCCCGTTGCCCTGATCAGGCGCCTGGGTGGGCTGGCGGTCATGCTGCTTGTCGCCTGCGCGCTGCTGTGGGCCGCACTGGGGCTGGCGGCGCGCGAGCCTTCGTTCGATGCCGCAGTGCAGCTCTTCGAGCGCTTTCCCGTGTGGCGCTTTGGCCTCTACGGTTCACTGGCCGCGGGGGCGGGCATCACGATCCTGTTGGCGGCTGCGCCCGGCGTGCTTGCCCGCCCTGGGCGTAGCCTGATGCTTGCGGTCGCGATGCTGGCGTCGGCCTGGATGTTCCGCTGGATCCTCTTCATGGCCGTGCAGGGCGTACCCAAGTATGGGGCGGGTCTGTACCTGTATCGCATGCCCCTGGGCAGCGACGGGCTGTTGGGCATGTTGGGCGTGCTGGGTTTATGCGTAGCGCTGATTTCGGTCGTGACCTATGTTTTCTGGCGGTTTCCATCGCGGCTGCAAGGCGCGGCGATGCCGGCCGGCTATTGAATAAGAATGAGTGAAATGGACAAGAACGCCAGGAACCGCAAGAGCGGCCAGAACAACGTGAACGAAGGCCGGGGCGGCAACGATGCGCCGGCTACGAACCCGGGCCGGCGCAGTCTGCTCAAGCACGGCGGCATTGCGGCGGGCGGCATCGCGGCGTTCGCCGCGGGGTATGGCGAAACCGTGGTCAAGGCCGCCAAAGGCCTGATCGCGGGAACTTCCGGGGCACCTACGGCGCATGCCACGCGGGGGAACGCACTGACGCCCGAGTTCGTCATCGATGCGGCCGGCCATCTGTCGACGCAGCCGGGCCAGATCGTGGCGCCATCCAGCTGCCTGGGCTGCTGGACGCAATGCGGCGTGCGCGTGCGGGTCGATACCGACACCAACCGTATCCTGCGGGTCGCCGGCAATCCCTACCATCCGCTGGCCACGACCCGTCCGGCACCCATGCACGCACCCGTGCGCGACGTCTTCGCCGCGCTGGGCGGCGAGAACGGGCTCGAAGGGCGCGCCACGGCTTGCGCCCGTGGGGCCGCCATGCTCGAGCAGCAGACCAACCCTTACCGGGTGCTGCAGCCGCTCAAGCGGGTGGGGCCGCGTGGTTCGGGTCAATGGCAGACCATATCCTTCGAGCAACTGATAGAAGAGGTGTGCGAAGGCGGCGACCTGTTCGGCGAAGGCCATGTCCAGGGCCTGCGTGCGATTCACGACAACCAGACCCCGATTGATGCCGACAACCCCGAGTTCGGCCCCATATCCAACCAGTTGCTGGTGACGGACGCGGCCAACGAAGGCCGCACTCCCTTGATCAAGCGTTTTGCCGAACAGGCTTTCGGTACCGTCAACGTCAGCAATCACGGCTCGTATTGCGGCCAGACCTTCCGGGTGGGTTCGGGTGCGGCCATGGGCGATCTGCGCGAGCAGCCGCACGGCAAGCCCGACTGGACGCGCGCGCGATTCGGACTGTTCCTGGGCGCCGCGCCCGCGCAGTCGGGCAACCCCTTCCAGCGCCAGGGCCGTGAACTGGCCGAGGCGCGCACGCGCAACGAGGACGCCCTGCGCTACATCGTGGTGTCGCCGATTTTGCCGACCTCGTCGAGCTTCGCTGCCGGATCGGGCAACCGCTGGGTGCCGGTGCGGCCAGGCTCGGACCTGGCCCTGGCCATGGGGCTGATCCGCTGGATACTGGACAACGAACGCTACGACAAGGTATCCCTGTCGCAACCTGGGCCGGCCGCGATGGCTGCCGCCGGCGAAGCCTCGTGGACCAATGCCACGCACTTGGTGGTGGCCGATACCGAGCACCCGCGCTTTGGCACCTTTCTGCGCGGCGCCGACATGGGCTGGCCGTCTGCCGCCACAAGCGACACCCCCGATGTCTATGTGGTGCAGATGCCTGACGGCAGCCTGGCGCCCCATACCGTGGACCGGCCGGCGCAGCCGTTGGCGCAAACGCAGGTAGTGGCGCCCGGCCTGGGCGGCGATGCCGTGTTGGTACGCTCGTCGCTGGCCATGACCCATGTCCAGGCGCGCAGCAAAACCCTGGAAGAATACGCCGAGCTATGCGGCGTACCGGCCGCCGAGATCGAGGCGATTGCCCGCGAATTCACCAGCTACGGCAAGCTGGCCGCGGTCGATGCCCACGGTGGCACGATGAATGGTTCGGGCTTCTACACCGCGTATGCCATCGCGCTGCTCAACACGCTGGTGGGCAACCTGAATGTGGCCGGTGGGCTGGTGCTCGACGCGGGGCCGTTCGGCCCCTTCGGCAAGGGGCCGCGCTACAACTTCGCCGCCTTTCCGGGCCGGGCCAAGACAGTCGGCGTCGCCTTGTCGCGTCACCGCTATCCCTACGAAAAGAGCAGCGAATTCCGTCGCAAGCAGGCCAGCGGTCAAGCCCCGTATCCCGCCAGGGCGCCGTGGTACCCCGCGCCGGGCGCGCTCAGCA
>JBEBVZ010000053.1:0-30297 GCA_040392445.1 Verticiella sediminum | reverse complement strand
TCACCCCAAGGAGTTGCAATGGATATGTCGGTAGAAAGCGCAGTCAGCACGGCCCTGGCCATGCAAAGCATGAAGCTTGGGCAGGACGCCCAGATGCTGGTATTGAAGAAGTCGCTGGATGCGCAAGCTTCAACACTGGCAAGCCTGGTGCAATCCATCCCGCAAATGCCACAGTTGGCCACGCACGGCGCCGTGGGTACGAACGTCAATACCTTTGCCTGATGCGATGGGGCCCGCCAGGCTGTGGGTTGTGCGCAAGGCCTTATGCCTGCGCCGGATGTAGTAACAACTGGAACGTCATGATTGATACATTACCGGTAGTTTGTATCTAATGGTTTCCTGAGTTATCCTCGGAGTACTCGCAAGAGCAGAGGTGCCTGGCAGCCTCGCCACGCGCTTGCGAGAGTGAGAGGCCTCGGTTGGCAGGTAGGGTGGATTTGCTTGTCGGCCCCATTGGTCATGCTGGAACATGACCAATGGGCGCCTCTCTTTTACCTGACGTGCAAGCTCTCGGCACCGTCTCAAGCCCTTGTCTTTCCCCTTTTCTGGCGTGGCTTACTCAGCCAGCAGGGCGCTGCGCACATCGAGCAGCGCCTGCAGATTGCTATCGTGGTTGCGGGCCATGCGCTCGGTGGGGCCAGCGAGCGACAAGGCTACTGCTTGGCCGCCCAGCCATCCCGAAACAGCCAGTGCGGTGACGCCTTCTATGCCCTCGCCTCGTGCTTCGTACCAGCCCTGTGCGCGGCCGGCATCGAGCTGGGTCATAAGCCCCTCGGGGCTTATGACAGTGTCGGATGTGACCGCCGGCAGATTCAGTTTATTGAGTTCGGTTGCCAGCTCGTTGGGCGGCAGCAGGCCCAGCAGCGCCTTGCCCAGCGCCGAAGCATTGAGCGCCACGCGCTCGCCGACATCCAGCATGTAGCGCAGGGGGTGGCGGCTGGGCTGTGTGGCCACGATTTTTGCCGCATGTCGGTCGATCACGCCAAAGAATGCGCTTTCATTGGTTTTTTCGACCAGTTGGTCGACGACTTCCTGCCCGATATTGGCCAGCGGGTCATTCTCGGTGATCTGGCGCGCCACTTCAAAAAGGCGTGCGCTGGGATAGAAGCGTCGTGTACGTGGTGTACGTGTCAGATAGCCCAGAGTGTGCAGGGTGTGCAGCAGGTCGGAACAACTGCTGTCGGCCAGCGAGAGCAGGCGTGCGACGTCTGAATTGGAAAGCTCGCGCTTTTCTCGGGCGAACACTTCGAAGACCGCCAGTGTGCGGCCGGCAGCGGGGATCATGGTTGGCATATGGTGAACTTCAAAATCCAAATATTCGACTATTCGTATTAATTTACGGTATTTCGTATGAAAATCAAATGGGTTTTGTCATGAGGGCTTTCCTCGCGCCTCTACTGTAGACAAGCAGCCTGGCACGTTGGCACGCCTGCGTAGGTATGGTTGCCGCTTCAAGTGCCGGCATGGCGCAATCAGGCCTACCCATAAGGGGTAGTGCAATTTCATGTGCCCATGCGAAATAATGGAGAAGCCGGTATGGCGTCCCAGGGGGGCTGCGGCTTTTTTCTTGATGGCCTGTCTTGCCGACTGATGCGCCCTTGAGCCCCCAAAGGGTCCAGTGTCGCATTTTCGGATAGCAATCCAGGGCACACCCTGAAAATGAACTCATTGTCTGTATTGCCCGAGGGGCAGGGCGTGGTGGCGCTGGACGCCGTCGTGCGCGCCGGGCCTGTCCAATCTTGATGATTGTAGGAACTTATCGATGAACTCACCAACGATTGATCTTCAGCTTGGCCCGGATCTGGCGGCCTTTCGCGACGAGGTGCGCGGCTTCATCCAGGCGCGGTTGCCCAGCGAGATCCGCGAGCGCTTGCGCCGCGGACATGCGCCGCGCAAGCAGGATACCGCGATGTGGCAGCGCATTCTGCACGAGCGCGGCTGGGCCGCGCCCCATTGGCCCAAGGAATACGGAGGTGCCGGCCTGGGCACCCCCGAGCGTCTGGTGCTGCTGGATGAGCTGTATCGGGCTAATGCGCCGCTGCCTTTGGGGTTCAACGTCAATATGCTGGGTCCGGTGCTGCTGCGCTTTGGCACGGACGAGCAAAAGCGCTACTTCCTGCCCAAGCTGGCCAGCATGGATCTCTGGTTCTGTCAGGGGTTTTCCGAGCCTGGTTCGGGCTCGGACCTGGCTTCGCTCAGTACGCGGGCGCGTCGAGACGGCGATCATTACGTTGTGGATGGGCAGAAAATCTGGACAACGTCCGCCCATGTGGCGGACTGGATCTTCGCGCTGGTGCGCACCGAGCAGGGCGAGCGCAAGCAGGACGGCATCTCGTTCCTGATGATAGACATGAAATCGCCGGGCGTTTCGGTGCGTCCTATCGTTTCGATTGATGGGGAGCACCATTTGAATGAGGTGTTCTTCGACTCGGTGCGCGTACCTGTGGCCAACCTGGTCGGCGAGGAAGGCCGTGGATGGAGTTGCGCCAAATACCTGCTCAGCAGCGAGCGCACGTCGATTGCCAGCATCGGTCTGTGCTGGGAACGGCTCGCATACGCCTATGAACTTGCCGCGGACGTCCGCCAAGGCGGTAAGCGCCTGCTCGACGACCCCAAGCTGGGCGCCGAGATGGCGGTGCTGGGTGCCGAAATCCGGGCGCTGGAACTAACCAATTGGCGCTTTCTGCTGGACCCTGAAATTGCCCATACAAAGCCGGGATTTGCGTCGGTGCTCAAGCTCAAGGGGTCGGAGCTGATGCAGGAGCTGACCACGCTGCTGGCACGCCTGGCAGGCCCTGCGGGCCTCGAGCGACACGCCTCTGACGGCGAGTCTACACAGCATAGGTTCTCGGCGAGTGTGCCGAGATACTTCTTCTATCGTGCCGCCACTATCTATGGCGGCTCCAGCGAAGTACAGAAAGACATTCTGGCGAAAACCTTGTTGGGATAAGCAATGAACTTCAATTTGAGCGACGAATACGAACAGCTTGCGCACAGCGTTACGCGCCTGCTGAATGACCACTACAGCTTTGACAAGCGCCGTGCAATAGCAGCCGCCGAGCCTGGTTGGAACGCTGCTGTGTGGGCCAGGCTTGCCGAACTGGGCGTGACTGCCCTAGGGGTTCCCGAGTCTTTCGATGGGCTGGGTGGGGGCGCGGTTGCAAGATTGCCCGTGATGCGGGCATTGGGCGCCGCGCTGGTGCTCGAGCCCTATCTGGCTTCTTGCGTATTGGGTGCGACGGCGGTGAGCGTGGCGGCAAGCGAAGAGCAGAAAGCCGCCGTGCTGCCCGAGGTTGCCAGTGGTGAATCGCGCCTGGCATGGGCGCACGACGAAGTCGATGGCCGGCATGAAGCGGTGTGGGTACAGACGCGTGCGCGGCGCGAAGGCGGGCAATGGCGGCTGGATGGCGCCAAGTGCCTGGTGCTGCAAGCGGGGGCGGCCGGGCGCTATGTCGTCAGTGCGCGCACGCATGGCGCGCCCGCCGACGAGGATGGGCTTGCACTCTTTCTTGTCGATGCGCAGGCCGCAGGCCTCTCGCTGCGTTCCTATCGTCTGATCGACGATTCCCCGGCGGGCGATCTGGCATTCGACGGTGTGGCTGCCGAGCCGCTGGGTGATCCGGCCGATGGCGCGCGCGCACTGGCCGCGGTTCGCGCCACGGCCGCCGCCGGGACTGCCGCGGTATGTGCCGACATGGTCGGCGCAATGGAAGCCGCTTTCAACCTGACAACGGCCTATGTGAATACACGCAAGCAGTTCGGCCGGCTGATAGGCGAGTACCAGGCGTTGCGCCACCGTGTTTCGGAAATGTGCGTCAGCCTGGAAATGGCGCGCAGCATGGCCATTGCCGCAGCGGCCGCGGCGGACGATCCCGGCTCTGCCGATGCCGCCACCGATATGCTGCGCGCCAAGCTGCTTGTCGGCCGCCATGCGCGACTGCTGTGCCAAAGCGCCATCCAGTCGCACGGCGGAATAGGCATGACCGAGGAATACGCGGTTGGCCATTACCTTCGCCGTGTCCATGTGCTGGACCAGCTATTTGGCGACGTGGATGCCCAGGCTGCGCGGCTGGCACGCCTGGCTGCCTGAGCCGTCGACAACAACGCCTGGCTGGCAAAGCGCGCCTGCGTGCTGCGCCACACTGCCCCGCCGGACTCATATCCGGCGGGGCAGTGTCTTAATTGTATCTATCACTTAAGTAGGGTCCTAGTTATCCGTAAATACCCTAGCAAGTCGAGCAAGGGCTTTTTCCCGACACAGCAGTTGTATCGCACGGGCACTTCCTGATTCTCATGAGGTGCGGAATAGCCAGAAACCGCCTCGCCGAGATAATCCAGGAGCCCTACATGTTCAAAAATTTAAGTATTCGCGCGATTCTGACGTCAGCGTTGGTTTTGTTTTTTACCCTTTTCCTGCTGGCAGGCCTGGCCGTCTATAAGGTCATGTCCGGTAATGGCGCTTCGATCCAGAGCCTGTTGGACACCAATCTGGTGCGCGCCAATGCCATCAATGATGTTGCTTCCGACCTGCTGCGCGCCCGGCTGGTGCTGCTGGGTGGTCTGGCCGAGCTGAAGGAAGGCAAAGCCGCAGACAGTTCGGCCAGCATGCAGCGCCTGGATGGGTATCTGGTCAACGCGGATCGCCGCATCAGGGATTTCAAAGGCACTCCCGATATGTCGGCGCAGGGGCGGCCGCTGTTCGATGCCGTCGTGTCCTCTTATGAGGTCTACCGACGCGACGCGATCCTACCCATCGTGGCCGCAGTGCGCGGGGGCTCCGCCGTCGAAGCGACCCGGTTGAACAACGACAAGGTAACGCCGCTGGGTACGGACTTCACGAAGGCGATCCAGGGTTACCTGGAATACGCCGATGCGTCGGGCGTGGAGATTGCGAACAAGGTCTCGTCCAACATCGTGCGATTTCTTTCCCTGGTCGTGGCCTTGCTGCTGATCGTCACCGCATTGGTCGTTGGTTTGTACCTGGTCTTTTCCCGTGCGGTGTTCCGCCCCTTGCACGAGGCGGGCCAGCTATTTGATCGCATTGCCGAAGGCGACCTGACGAATCGCATCGAGGTAAGCAGCAACAACGAAATCGGCATGCTCTTTGCCGCGGTCAGGCGTATGCAGGCGGGCTTGGCGCAAACGGTGTCGATGGTGCGCTCGGGCGTGATTGAAATCCATTCGGGCGCCAGTGAGATTTCTGCGGGCAACGCCGACCTTTCGATGCGCACGGAAGAGCAGGCCGCATCTCTGGAAGAAACGGCAGCCAGCATGGAGGAGCTCGCGTCCACGGTGCAAAGCAACGCCGAGGGTTCGCGCGAGGCCAGCCGCCTGGCGGCAAGTGCGTCCGGGGTGGCGGTGCAGGGTGGATCGGCCGTGGCGGCGGTGGTTGGCACGATGCGCGAAATTGCCGACAGCTCGCGCCACATGGCCGAGATCGTAGGGGTGATCGACAGCATCGCCTTCCAGACCAATATCCTGGCGCTGAACGCCGCGGTGGAAGCGGCCAGGGCGGGCGAGCAGGGCAAGGGTTTTGCCGTGGTGGCCAGCGAAGTGCGCGCACTCGCGCAGCGCAGCGGGCAGGCTGCCAAAGAGATCAAGACGCTGATTGACACATCGGTACATAAGGTGTCGTTGGGCTCGAGCCAGGCCGAGAGCGCCGGCGCCACCATGCAGGAGATCGTCAGCGCGGTCAAACGGGTTGACGAGCTTATCGGCCATATTTCGGCGGCGTCGCAAGAACAGGCTGGAGGTATCCAGCAGGTGAACCAGGCGGTCTCGCAGATGGATGCGGTCACGCAGCAGAACGCGGCCCTGGTCGAAGAGGCAACCGCCGCCGCGGCATCGCTGGAAACGCAGGCACAAAAGCTTCAGCAAGCCGTGGCTGTGTTCCGGATCCGGTCCGGCGAACTTATCCACGCGCAGCAGGATGGCGCGCATCTGCCGGCCGTGCCGCAGGGAAGATTGGCGGCCGCTTAAGGACCGAAGCCTGGGCGCCTATCGGCGCCCAGGTATTGAGCCATTGAGGTTCTGTTCGCTGCCATGCTGGAATAGCTGGCCACGATCAAGGGGGACTTCACGCCTTATGCCTGCCGATACGTCGCGCAGCGTTTCACTCCAGTGAAATGCCCGCCTTGTCGACGATTTCCTTCCAGGTGGTGCGCTCCTTGTCGATGAAGGCGGCATATTCGGCTGGCGTCTCGCCCCCCGATACCCCGCCCAAGGCCTTGAAGCGGGCCTGGACTTCCGGCGTGTCCATCGCGGTCTTGGCTGCCTGATAAAGCTTTTGCACCACGGGCTCGGGCGTGCCGGCGGGAGCAAGCAGGCCGAACCAGGCGGTGACTTCCATGTTCTTGACGCCCGCTTCGCCCATGGTCGGCACGTCCGGCAGTTCTGGCGAGCGCGTGCCGCTGGTCACGGCCAGCGCACGGAATTTGCCGGACTGGATGTGGGGCATGGAACTGGGCAGGTTGTCTATCATGTAGTCCACTTGCTGGCCCAGCAGGGCGGTGACCGCGGGCGCAGCGCCCGAGTGCGGCACGAGCGTGGCTTCGATGCCGGTGCGCTGCTTGAACATTTCCGAAGACATGTGCGGCGATTGGCCGATGCCGGACGTGGCCACCGTCAGCGGCCTGGTCTTGGCCAGCGCGATCAGGTCTGCCACCGACTTGACCGGGGATGCGGAATTCACCACCAGTACGTTGGGCACTAGGATGACGTTGGTGATGGGCGTGAAGTCGTCGGCTTTGTAGGGCAGTTTCTTGTAAAGGCTGAAGTTGATCGCGACGGGGCCGATATTGCCCATGAGGATGGTGTAGCCATCGGGCTTGGCGCGCGCAACCGCCCCGGTGCCGATGATGCCGCCGGCGCCGGCCTTGTTTTCGACCAGCACCGTTTGGCCCAGGATTTCTCCCATTTTGTCGCTCAAGAGGCGCGCGGCGATATCGGTGGTGCCGCCCGGAGCCGCAGGTACGATCATGGTGATCTGGTGCTCGGGCCAAGCGGCCGACGCCATCAAGGGCGTGGCCAGGGCAAGGACGCCGGCGAGGGCGATTGAGGCTGTCTTCATGTCGTCTCCGGGTTTTTGTTCACGGTGACGCAACTTTACTCCGGAAGCGGGGCTGCGGGGCTTGCCATACTTCTTGCCGTGAACCTGGCGGCGGCAACCGCCAGGTCACCCGCGAGCCATGCTGCAGGGTGCTTGTGTCGGGCGGGCGAGGGCAGGTGTCCGCGTCTGGCCGGCCGCTAGAAGGCAATCGCCGGCGTGCCCATGTCGATCACGTCGCTGGCCTTGACCCTGAAAACGGCGACGGCCTGGGCGAGGCGCGCGGCCTGGTCTTCCAGGGACGACGAGGCGGCCGCAGCCTCTTCGACCAGGGCGGCGTTTTGCTGTGTGGTCTCATCCATCTGGGCCACGGCGCGGTTCACCTGTTCTATGCCTGCGGCCTGCTCCTCGGTGGCTGCCGATATCTCGCTCATGATGGCGGTGACGCGCTGCACGGCCGTCACGATTTCCTGCATGGTGGCGCCGGCATGTTCCACTTGTTGCGAACCGGCATCGACGCGCTGGACGGATTCTCCGATCAGATCCTTGATTTCCTTGGCCGCTGCGGCGCTGCGCTGTGCCAGCGCGCGCACTTCGCTGGCCACCACGGCAAAGCCCTTGCCCTGTTCACCGGCGCGGGCGGCTTCCACCGCGGCGTTCAGCGCCAGGATGTTGGTCTGGAAGGCGATGCTGTCGATGACCCCCACGATCTCGGCGATCTGACGCGAGCTGTGCGATATCTGCTGCATGGTGCCAACCACATGCGAGACGGCCGAGCCGCCTCGGGCGGCGGCGCCCGAAGCGTCGTCGGCGAGCCCGCTGGCGTGCCGTGCATTGTCGGCATTCTGTTTTACGGTGCCGGCAAGTTGTTCCATGCTGGCGGCGGTTTCTTCGAGCGAGGCCGCCTGCTCTTCGGTTCGGCTGGACAGGTCGGTATTGCCTGCGGCGATTTCGGCCGAACCCACGTTGATCTGGTCCACGCTATTGCGCACGGCAAGAATCGTGTCTGCCAGGTTTTCCTGGGTGCGCTTGAGGTTGCCCAGCAATAGGTGGACTTCGTTGCGCGAGGGGGACGGGACTTCGGGGATATGGCCGGTCAGGTTGCCCTGGCCCATGCGGGCCATGCCGTTGACGACATCGCGCATGGGGCGCAGGTTGATGCGGGCCAGCCAGCCTATCGTGCCGCAGATCAGGACCATGCCGCCCAGCATCAACGCCAGTTGCACTTTCAGTGTCTTGGTGCTTGCCGCCAGAAAGTCGTCGCGTTGGCCCACGCTGTACAGCATCCAGCCTAGAGTGTCGACGGCGTTCCAGGCGACGAACGACGGCGTGGCCTGGGGGCCGATATTGGTCTGCAGAAAGCCGTCCGGCAGGCGGCTCAGCCTATTCACCATGGCCGAGGTCTGGGTATCCAGTGCTTTGCCGGCATCGGGGCCGCTTGCATACAGCCAGCTCTTGCCGTCCGCCGCCGGCCGCAATATTCCCAGTTTGCCGTGTCCTGCAATGCTGACGGTACTCATCCAGTCCAGGAGTGCCGTGATCTGGTCATGCACGTCCATGCGTATCGACAAACCGCCATACACCGTGCCGTTCGTGTCTGTCAGCGGTTGTATGCTTATGGCATACCACTTGCCGTTGCGCTGTGTCAGGTTGGTGGCGGGTTTGCCGGCATCGAGCATGGCGGCAAGCGGGTCGGCGGGATCGACCGGGCTGCCTATCCGGGGTTTGCCATTGGCATCGCGCAACAAGGTGGTGGCTCGCACCCATCGCCCGCCATGGCGGATCAGGATGGCGGCGTCGGCGCCAGTCTGGCGTTGCAGGGTTTCCAGGGGGGCGATGTTGCCGTTCAAGGTCGCACCGCCAGCCACCAGGCGCGGCGCGTCGCCGGCTTCGCCGGTGGGCACGCTGGTGCCATCCAGCCGGGGCTCGCCGCCCAGCATGTCGATCATGATCGGCAGCAAGTCCTTGCTTCGGCTGCTGGCCGTTTGTACGACCAATTGCAGCGACTGTTCGGTGGACATCATGGCGGCGGTCATTTCACGCTGGGTGCTTTGCACCGCGGCCGTGCGGCTTTGCCATGCGATCAGCGCCGTCATGGCGCCCATCACCAGAATGGTTGCGGTCAGGGCGACCAGTACCATGCGCAGCGTGAGGGATTGGCGCGTCCACCAGCCCGCGCGGATCGCATTTGCGGGCGATACGAGTTCTTCCATGTCTTCTCCGTTCCTGGTCCAGGATGTTTTTTAGGCTGATGCCCTGACCATTAACGGTGCCGTACGCGGGAAGTTAACGTAGCCTTCTTGCTTCTTGAGCAAATCTGGCGCGAAGCGCGTTTTTGCGCGCTTCGCGTAAATCCAGTTTAGAACGTGGTCCAGTCGTCGTCGGCCACGGCTGAGGTGGCGCTCGCCAGGCTAGCCTTGGGCGAGGCTATCGGCGTGCGTGCGCTGGCGGCGGGGGCTGGCTGTTGTGGCGCTTTCGGCCGGGGTGCGTGGCGCGCGACCGCCTTGGGCGCCTGGGCTGCCGACTTGGATGGCCGGGCGGGTGAAGGCAGGCTGCCGTGGCTTGCCGGCCGTGGCGAGGCAATCGCCGGTGCGCTCATGTCGATCACGTCGCTGGCCTTGATCTTGAAGATCGCCACGGCTTGGGCCAGGCGCGCGGCCTGGTCTTCCAGGGACGACGAGGCCGCGGCCGCCTCTTCGACCAGGGCGGCGTTCTGCTGCGTGGCGGCGTCCATCTGCCCTATGGCCTGGTTCACCTGTTCGATGCCGCCGGCCTGCTCTTCGGACGCCACCGAGATTTCGTGCATGATGCTGGTCGCATGACGCACGGCCGCCACGATTTCTTCCATCGTCTGCGCCGCTTGCTGCACCTGGCGCGAGCCGGCGCCCACGCGGTCCACCGATGCGCCGATGAGGTCCTTGATTTCCTTGGCTGCCCCGGCGCTGCGTTGTGCCAGCGAGCGCACTTCGCTGGCCACCACGGCAAAGCCCTTGCCCTGTTCACCGGCGCGGGCGGCTTCCACCGCGGCGTTCAGCGCCAGGATGTTGGTCTGGAAGGCGATGCTTTCTATGACGCCGATGATGTCGGCAATCTGGCGCGAACTCTCGGAGATGCCGTTCATGGTGGTGACCACCTGTTGAACCGAGTCGCCGCCGCGCGTGGCGACGTCCGAGGCATTGCTGGCCAGGGTGCTGGCCTGGCGTGCATTGTCGGCGTTGTTTTTCACGGTGGAGGCAAGCTCCTCCATGCTGGCCGCGGTTTGTTCCAGCGAGGCCGCCTGTTCTTCGGAGCGCGAGGACAGGTCGGCGTTGCCCGATGCAATTTCGCGGGCGCCGCCGTTGATCTCTTCCACCCCTTGGCGCACGGTGGCGACCGTGCGTGCCAGGAAGTCCTGCATGGTGCGCATGGCGCGCAGCAATTGGCCGACCTCGTCGCCACGGCTGGTGTCGAAGTCGCCGGTCAGGTCGCCTTGCGCGATGCGGTCAGCCACCGTCACGGTGCGGGCCAGGGGGCGCGTGATCTGGCGTGCAATCAACCAGGCGGCCAGCATGCCCAGGATCAGACCCGTCGCCGAGAAGGCCAGGGTGGTGCGCATGGCAGTATCCAGCGAGGCACGGATGCTTTCGATCTCGCCGTTGTAGAGCGCCTTGGTGGCAGTATTCAACTGGGCGGCGATGTCTTCCATCGCGGCGTTGGCCGCGCGCTCTTGCTTGACCGCCGGCATGTAGCTTGCCACCATGCGCTGGTAGTCCACCATCTGGCTCTGTATGGTCTTCATCAGGGCCTGGTCCTTGGCGGGCATCTGCGCGCCGATGCCATCGGCGCGTCGGCGCAGCGTTTCCAGCGCGTCCAGTACCTCTTTGCTGGATTCGTCGGTTTCATCGATCAGCATGCCGCGCAACTGATAGCGGGCATAGGCGTACTGCTTTTCCATTTCGGCGGTCATGACGGCGAATTGCGCCACGGCTTCGCCATAGTCCCCGGAGTATTCGGCAACGGCCACTGCCAGCCTGTCAGCGAGGTCGCGAAAGCTGGCGGTCAGCTTTTCGGCGGTGGCGCTCCAGTTTTCCCGGGTTTGGATGCGGTAGTCGCGCTGCTCGATCATTTCCGTGCGCCGCTGCCGATAGCTGTCGATCTGGCCTTCCATGGCCGCGAGCAAGGCTTTTTCCGTCTGCGGCCAGTCCATGGCGCTGGCTATTTCGACGCGCTGCATCATTTCGGCGAGCCGGCGCTCGTTTTCGGCGATAAGGCTGCCCTGGAACGTGGCGCGGTAGGCCAGGCGGGCGTCGGACGCCGCCGCCAGGGATTCCTGGATTTCGGATGCGATCGCGGTTCGTGCGGTCTGGCCGTGTGTGGTCTTCATACTGATGATGCCCACTGCGGCCAGCAGCAGAAGCATCAGCAAGATGAACCCGAAACCGAAATACAGCTTGGTGGCGATGCGTATATTTTGCAGGCCACGTTGAAGGGAAGAAAGCATGTGGTGTCTCTTGAAAGAATGGAAACACGCCCGACAACCCCGTCTGGGCGGGCTGCGGGACGTTCTTCGCAAACTGGGAGACGTAGTTCTTTATAGCGGTGGGTTTGCGCGCAGCCGACAGTATCCTAGTCTTTTTGTTACTGAGTGAATCAAAAAAGCAAGGGGGGGAAACCCGTGCTCTTCTGCCGTCTCAGGCTTGCGGCGGCGCTTCCAGGGCTACCACCTGTGCATCGTCCGGTATGTTTTGCAGGCGGGTGCGCGCCATGCGGCGGCTGGCGAAGCTGACCTGTTTGCTGGAAGCGCCATCGAGCAGCACCGCCAGCACTGAGCCCTTGTCCTGGATCCAGCGCGTTTTGCCGCGCAGCAGCCTGATGGCGTCTTCGGGTTTGCCCAGCCGGTAGGTGATACCGTGCACGTTGATCCGCGTGCGGCCATCGTAGCCGGTATGGTCGTAGCACACGATGGCCAGCGCATCCAGGTTGGCGCTGTCGTGTACGATTTTGTAGACGAAGTCGAGATGGTTGTGGACATCTTTGACGACGATCAGTTTTTCCATGCCCGCGATGTCGGAAATCATGCCGACGACGGGCGATTCCACCAGTTGCTTGCCTCGTTGTTCTTCGGTGTACAGAAATATCGTGGGGAGGGGGCCTTGCTCGGTCGAGGGCATGCTGTGGAAGTTTGGGCTCGTGATGTGTTGTTGCGCAGTGCAAAATTGGTGCAGATCTGTGGCTCATGCTAACAACCGCGAGCAAGCCTGTAAACCTGACGGATCAAGGTCCAGAATGTTCAAAATCTACGCTGCCTTGTTGGCCGCGATCAGTTTCGAAGTGATTGGCACGACCGCACTCAAGGCATCCGCCGAATTTACCAAGCCCTTGCCCACGGTGGTGATGGCGGTTTCCTATCTGGCGGCTTTCTACCTGCTGTCGATTACCTTGCGCGTATTGCCGGTAGGCATTGCCTATGCCCTCTGGAGCGGCATTGGTATCGTTGCCATTTCGGCGATAGGGTATTTCGCCTTCAAGCAGACGCTGGACTTGCCGGCTGTGATCGGGCTTGCGCTGATCATCGCCGGCGTCATCGTGGTGAATGTGTTTTCCAAGTCGGTGGGGCATTAGAGCCTGTTAACAGGCTCTAGTCGCGCGGGTATGGGGGTAAGTCCAAATTGACGCCCTGGCACCGGGGCCGCTACGCTTTTGCGCACTGGCCGCCCACATTCGGTGGCCTCACCCTCTAGGAGCCTTCCATGAAACTCCGTCCTTTGGCCATCTGGCTGGGCTGTGCCGCTGTTGGCGCCACGCTTGCCGTCTCCGGTGTTCAGGCCGCCGGTTATCCCGAGCGTGAAGTCACCATGATCGTGCCGTTCCCCCCTGGCGGCACGACCGACATTGTCGGGCGCATCGTGGCTGCGAACCTGACCCAGGCGCTGGGCAAGACCGTGCTGGTGGAGAACAAGGGCGGTGCGGGCGGCAATATCGGCGCGGCCGAGGTGGCACGCGCCAAGCCCGACGGCTACACCATCATGATGGGCACGGTGGGTACGCAATCGATCAACGAGTTCCTGTATTCGAACCTGCAGTTCAGCCCGTCCAAGGATTTCGTTCCGGTGGCGCTGGCGGCCGCGGTGCCCAACGTGCTGGTTCTCAACCCCGGCTTTGCCAGCACCAACAATATCAATTCGGTGCAGGACCTTATCGCCTTCCTGAAAGCGAACCCTGGCAAGGCTAACGTGGGCTCCAGCGGCAACGGCACTTCGATTCACTTGGCTGCCGAACTTTTCAAGAACATGACGGGCACGAAGATGGAGCATGTGCCCTTTCGAGGTAGCGGCCCGGCCTTGACGGCGCTGATGGCGGGCGATGTGCAACTGATGTTCGACAACCTGCCGTCTTCCATGGGGGGCATCCAGTCTGGCCGGCTGAAGGCGCTGGCAGTCACCAGCGCCCAGCGTTCACCCTCGCTGCCGGATCTGCCCACGATCGCCGAATCCGGCGTACCTGGGTTCGATGCCACCAGCTGGTTCGGCCTGGTTGCGCCCACGGGTACACCCAAGGACATCGTCACGCGGCTTAATAAGGAAGTGGTAGCAAGCAGCCAGACGCCCGAAACCCAGAAGCTGTTCCTGGCCCAGGGGGCACAGGCCTCGAGCATGAGCCCCGAGCAGTTCGCGGCCTTCATCGAAAGTGAACGCAATAAATGGAAGAAGGTGGTGGAAGTATCGGGCGCCAAGGTCGACTAGGCCGGCGCTGCGATGGGTGCCAAGGCTGGTGGGCCATGCCATGACGGTGTGGCCCGCCAGCCTTGGGCCGCGCGGCGCCTAGCGACGTGCGCGCAGTGCCAAACCCAGCAAGAGCAGCGTGAAACCCTGCACCAGAAGATCCAGGGCCAGCAGGAAACCCAGTATCCAGAGGCTGTTCTGGGGCCAGCCTGCAGCAATCAGCACGCCGGCAGCCACGGTGATGACGCCAGACAGCGCGATCCACTGCCAGCCCGACTGGGCTCGGTTCTTGAACCATACCCACAGGCGTAGCGCGCCCGAGCCGATCAGGCTTGCGCCCAGCAAAAGCGTAAGGATGGCGGCACCCGCCAAGGGGTTGTAGATGGCCAGGGCGCCCGCGGCGCAATACAGCAGGCCGCTGCAGCTCCAGAACAGAAAGCCCGCCCAGTTCTTCACGCGCCAGGCTTGTATCAATTGGCTGATGCCGCCGGCCAGCATCAGGGCACCCACGAACAGCACGCTGACGACGGTGGCGCTCAGTACATGAATGGCAGCGACGATGCCCAGTATGAGCAGCACCAGCCCCAATACGGCGAACCAGCCCCACCGCGCGCTCATGGCATTGAGCGCATTGGCGATGTTCGGGGTATGGGACAGAGGCGAGCGCAGAGGATCTGTCATGAAGCTTCTCCTTGGTGGCGGGGCCCTGGGTGGGACACCCATTGCCCCAGTGTAAGTGAGGACGCCTGCTGCTGGATGTACCATGCTATCCGCAGTGCGTATGCGCCGGGTCGGCCTGAGCAAGGCCGCGGACGTTCCTTTGAGTCAACACATACCAAGATGACCAAGTTTGATGTCGCTGTTGTAGGTAGCGGGCTGGCGGGCCTGACTGTGGCCTTGCATCTCGCCCGGGATAAAAAGGTGGTTGTGATTTCCAAGAAGGCGCTGCTTGATGGCGCCAGCAATTGGGCGCAGGGCGGCATTGCCGCGGTCCTGGATTCGCATGACAGCCATGCCGCGCATGTCAGCGATACGCTGGTGGCGGGGGCGGGCCTGTGCGACGAGACGGTAACGCGCAATATTGTCGAAAACGGCAAGGCGGCAATCGACTGGTTGATCGAACAGGGCGTGCCGTTCACGCCCGATGCCAGCGCCGAACTGGGGTTTCACCTGACCCGTGAAGGCGGGCACAGCCAGCGCCGCATCATTCACGCAGCCGATGCAACGGGGCATGCGGTGCAGGTGACGCTCGAGCAGAAAGTGCGCGAAAACCACAACATCACCTTGCTGGAAAACCATTCCGCCGTAGAACTGATTACCAGCAGGATATTGCAAGGACATGCAGCCGCAGAGGCCGACGAGGCGGGGGTTGCCGGTGGCACGCAAGAGCAGGCGCGATGCCTGGGGCTATATGTTTATGACGAAGCCAGCGGCAATGTCAGAACGATTTTTGCCGATCACACGGTGTTGGCCACGGGCGGTGCGGGCAAGGTCTATCTGCATACCAGCAATCCGGCGACGGCAACGGGCGATGGCATTGCCATGGCGTGGCGTGCCGGATGCCGGGTCAGCAACCTCGAGTTCATGCAGTTTCATCCCACCTGCCTTTATCATCCGACGGCCGATTCCTTCCTGATTTCGGAAGCACTGCGCGGGGAGGGCGGCAAGCTGAGGATTCCTTTGTCGTCGGAAACCGATCCTGGACTGCGCTTCATGCAGCACCACGACGACAGGCTGGAGCTGGCCCCGCGCGATGTGGTGGCGCGCGCGATCGATTTCGAAATCAAGAAGCGCGGCCTGGGCCACGTCGACCTGGATATCAGCGAAGCCACGCCGTCCTTCATCCAGGAACATTTCCCCACCATCCATGCGCGCTGCCTGGCGTATGGCATCGACATCACCCGCCAGCCCATTCCGGTGGTGCCCGCCATGCACTTTACCTGCGGCGGCGTGGTCACGGACCTGTGTGGTCGCACCGATGTTCCGGGCCTGTATGCCGTGGGTGAAACCGCGTGTACGGGCTTGCATGGCGCCAATCGGCTGGCCAGCAATTCCTTGCTGGAGTGCCTGGTGGTGGGGCGCAACACCGCGCAGTTCATCGAGCAGCAGGCCAGTCTGGCTGAAGTGCCTCGGGCGCCGGCAATCCCCGATTGGGATGACAGCCGGGTTGTCGACCCCGACGAGGCGGTCGTGATTTCCCATGCCTGGGACGAGGTGCGGCGCCTGATGTGGAATTACGTCGGGATCGTACGCACCGAAAAGCGCCTGTCGCGAGCCCGCCACCGGATCGATCTGCTGCGCGAGGAAATCGAAACGTATTACCGGAAATACCGGGTGGGTAGCCATGTGCTGGAATGCCGCAACCTGGTCCAGGTGGCCGCGCTGGTGGTGGAAAGCGCCTTGTCGCGCAAGGAAAGCCGGGGCCTGCATTTCTGCCAGGACTATCCTTACACCTTGCCCAAGGCCCTGCCTACGGTACTGACGCCGCAGGCAGGGTTTCGCTAGCGGATATCCGGGCTGTGGCTACGCCCTGGCCACGATGCGCAGGGAAAAGTCGACCGCCCGGATGTCCTTGGTCAGGCTGCCTATCGAAATCCGGTCGACGCCGGTCTCGGCGATCTGGCGAACCGTATCCTGGTTGATGCCGCCGGATGCCTCGAGCAAGGCGCGACCGGCTGTGACGGCAACCGCCTCGCGCATGGTGTCCAGCGCGAAATTGTCCAGTAGCACCGACTTGGCGCCGGCTGCCAGCGCTTCCTGCAGTTCGGCCAGGTTTTCCACTTCGACCTGCACCGTCACCCCATGGGGCAGGGCCAGCGCCTGGGTGGTTGCCTTGGCCACGCTGCCGGCGGCGGCAACATGGTTTTCCTTGATCAGTACACCGTCGTACAAGGCCAGGCGCTGGTTGCAGCCGCCGCCCACGCGAACCGCATATTTTTGCGCCAGCCGCAGCCCCGGCAGGGTCTTGCGCGTATCCAGGATGCGAGCCTTGGTGCCCTCTACGGCCTGTACGTAACGGCGGGTGGCCGTGGCCACTGCCGACAGCAGTTGCAGGAAGTTGAGCGCGCTGCGCTCGGCTGTGAGCAGTCCACGCGCCGGCGCCTGGATGCGGCAGACCACGCTATCGGCACGCATGGTTTCGCCTTCGGCGTAGAGCCACTCGATACGCGCGCCTGGCGCGCAGCGCAGCACGACGGCCTCAAGCCAGGGTGCACCGCAAAGCACGGCGACTTCGCGCACTTTCAGCTCGGCGGTCATGGTTTCGCCGGCGGGCACCAGCAGTCCGGTGACATCGCCACTGCCGACGTCTTCGGCCAGGGCGGCATCGACGTTGGCGGCGAAGGCCGATTGCAGCGCCGCATCGAATGGCGCGAACGGATTGTTCAGGGAAGACTGGTGCTGCGTCATGCGGGGCCGATTCCGGAAAAGAGGGTTTGCGCTTGAGCCAGGTCGCTTGCGGGGCGAACATTGGCCTTGCGTTGGGCGGCGAAGTCCAGCATGCGGTCCACGCATACCACTGCCTTCTGGCCGAGGTCGGCATCCAGGTGGACCTCGTTGGCGCCCGATTCCAGCACGGCAAGCAGGCTTTGCAGCGAGTTCATGGCCATCCAGGGGCAGTACGCACAGCTCTTGCAGGTGGCGCTGTTGCCCGCGGTGGGGGCGGCGATGAAGGATTTCCCCGGCGCGGCCTGCTGCATTTTGTGCAGCAGGCCCATGTCGGTGGCCACGATGAAGGTGCTGGCATCCAGGTTTTGCGCGGCGGCGATCAGTTGCGAGGTCGAGCCGACCACGTCGGCCTGGGCCACCACCGCAGCGGGCGATTCGGGGTGCACCAGCACCCGCGCGCCCGGGTTTTCGAGGCGCAATTGTTCGAGTTCGCTGCCCTTGAATTCGTCGTGCACCAGGCAGGAGCCTTGCCACAGCAGCATATCGGCGCCGGTTTTCTGCTGGATATAGCCACCCAGGTGTTTGTCCGGCGCCCAGAGTATTTTCTTGCCCTGCGCATGCAGGTGGCTGACGATGTCGAGTCCGATGGACGAGGTGACCATCCAGTCGGCGCGCGCCTTGACTGCGGCGCTGGTGTTGGCATAGACCACCACCGTGCGATCCGGATGGGCGTCGCAGAAGGCGGCGAATTCCTCGGCGTCGCAGCCAAGGTCCAGCGAACAGGTCGCTTCCAGGTCGGGCATCAACACGCGCTTGCCAGGGCTCAGTATCTTGGCGGTTTCACCCATGAAGCGCACGCCGGCCACGACCAGGGTCTGGCTGGCATGATCGCGCCCGAAACGTGCCATTTCCAGGGAATCCGATACGCAGCCGCCGGTTTCCTCGGCCAGGTCCTGAATATCGGGGTCGACGTAGTAATGCGCCACCAGTACGGCATTTTGCTGCCGCAGCAAGTTGCGGATGCGCGTTTTCAGCGCCTCTTTTTCCTCGAGGGAAGGCGACGGCGTGACGCGGGCCCATGCCTGGGCTGTCGTGCTGCAACCCGATGACATGAGCGGCCGCTCAAATTCAATGATCTTGATGTTTGACATAGGGGGACGAGGCAAGGGCGGAAAGCCTGTGGCTGGCAGAAAACACTCGATTATGACAAAAAGGGGTCGTGGCGTTTTATAGGGGGCCGCCAGGCTCCCCCCGCGCCGTTGCTCTGCGTTGCCGCAGGGCTTGCGGAGGGCTTCGATTTTTACCGGGCCCTTACCTTATCGTGCTGTATACCAGCGACCGAAACAGCGAACGGTAATGCGTGCGCTGCCCTGGCGCCTGCATCATCCAGATGGCCACCAGGTCTTGCTTGGGGTCTACCCAGAAGTAGGTGCCGCCCAGGCCGCCCCAGTAGTAATCGCCGACATTGCCGGGGATATTGGGCCCGCCTTCGCTGATGCGTACGCCCACTCCCAGCCCGAAGCCATAGCCCGGGCCGGGCAGGTAGGCCGCGCCGCGCTGCAGGCTGGTTTTCAGGATGCCGGCGGCCGCCAGGTGGTCCGATGTCATGAACTCGACCATTTCCGGCGACAGGATACGTACTGCGTCGAGTTCGCCTTTGTTCAGGAGCATCTGGGCAAAGCGCAGGTAATCGCCGGCGGTAGAGACCATGCCGCCGCCGCCCGACAGAAACGACGGGCGCTGGTCCACGACAGTCAGCTTCACGGCCTGCCTGGTGTCAGGGTCGATCTCGAACGCTTCGGCTTGCCGGGAGCGCTTATCGGCATCTATCCAGAAGCCGGAGTCTGCCATGCCCAAGGGGTCCAGGATCTGCTGCTTGAGCACGAGGTCCAGCGGTTGGCCCGTCACGCGTTCGATCAGGGCCCCCAGTACATCGGTTGAACGGCTGTATTCCCAGGTGGTGCCCGGCTCGAACATCAAGGGAGTGCTGCCCAGTTTGCGGGTCATGGCCGCGTTCGTGAGGTCGGGCTGGTGGATGCCCGCTTTCAGGTATTCGCTCTTGACCAGGCCTTTGCCAAAGACGCCATAGGTCAGGCCGGACGTATGGCGCAACAGATCCTGCACCGTGACGGGCCGGCGTGCCGGGCTGACATCCAGAGTGGTGTTGCCACGGGTATCGCTGCGTTCCGTGCCCACCTGTAGATTGGCCATCTCGGGCAGGTATTTGCCTATCGGATCGCCCAGCTGTATGCGGCCTTGCTCTACCAGTTGCAGGGCGGCCACCGAAACGATGGGCTTGGTCATGGAGTAGATGCGAAAAATGCTGTCGGTGCGCATCGCCGACCCGGTCCTCGGATCCTGTGTCCCCACTGCCTGGTTGTAGACAATGCTGCCGTGCTGCGCTATCAGCATCACCGCGCCCGGAATGCGGCCGGCCGAGACATCGGCTTGTATCCGTTGCGTGATGTGTTCCAGGCTGCTGGCGGCGGCAGTGCCTGCTGGCGGCTTGCTGGCATGGGCGGGTGGGGTACCTTGTTGTGCCGTGGTGCAGGCCGCAAGGCTTGCGCTCGCCAGGATGGCGGCGGCAAGGGTTGTGGCGCGAAACCGGGGCAAGCTGGCGAATGCCTTGGTCATCATTGCGGGTGTCTCCTCTTTTTTGTTTTATGCATGGCCCGGCCTGGCCTGCGGGCGAAGGCGGGCTCGGTGGGCAGTGCAGGCAGGGGAAAGCCAGAACGGCCGCCTGGTGGGGCGGCCGACTGATCGTAGAGGAAAGCCTGTGCAGCGAATGTAAGTGTTTGCGTCTTCTAGCGTGTGGACGCGTTCGCCAGCCCGGCATTGCTATCGCGCGCGGCGCGTTCTGCCGGCGACTCAAGCCGGGACAAATGCAGTACGGCCAGCACGTTGTTCACGCCGTAGGCAACGAAGGCCAGCGCCATCACCGCGAACAGCGCCAGGGGCTGGTTGTCGAAGTAGCTGGCGGCAACCGCGCCGCCCGCCACGATGACAATGATGCGGAAGACCGCGCCGAACATGGGCCGACGCATATCGCCAAAGGCTTGTGAGGCGAAAAAGGCAGTCAGGCCCGCGCCGAAGAAGGCGTAGGCGAAACCGGCCACGCGCAGATAATTGTGGGCTTCCTGGGTGACGTTGGCGGGCGCGACAAACCAGCGCAGCCAGGCATTGGGATAGATCGCCACCAGGCCGCCGAAGAGGCCGACCACGACGGCGGCGACCGACACCCCGGTGATGGCATAGCGGCGCGCCTGGGCCAGTTCGCCCGCGCCACGGGCCTGGCCGCAAAGGGTAATGAGCGCCGTGCCCACCGAAAACACCAGGGGTGCGATCACGTACTCAAGGCGTGCCGCCAGGCCGTAGCCGGCCAGGGTTTCCGCACCGAACGTGCTGACCAGACGGTTGGAAATCATGACGGACAGGTTATTCAGTACCGAGGCGATGACGGCCAGGCCTGCGGTCTGGCGCATCAGCCTGAGCAAGGCCTTGTCCCAGGCGGCAGGCAGCAGTCTGGCCAGCAGCCCTTGCTTGACGACGACCCAGCCCAGAGGCGCCAGCGTTACCGCATAGCTGATCAGGTAGCTCCAGGCCAGGCCGCGCAGGCCCATGGCCGGCAAGCCCGCCAGGCCCAGTGCCAGGGCCGGCGCGACAGCCAGGTGAACGAGGGCCGTAGCCAGCAGGTTCCAGGTCGGCAGCCACATCATTTTTGCGCCGCGCGCTATGCCCACCAGCGCGCCATTCAGCCAGACCAGGATGCCGGCCCCGAACAGGACAACCAGATACGAGGCCGCCAGCTCGAGGACACGACCCTGGCCGCCCGCGGCAGCCAGGATTTCCGGGCCGTACAGCCAGCCTACGCAGGCAATCAGGGTGCCCACGATGCCGGCCACCGCCAGGGCATGCGCCGCCACGTTGCGCACGCTATTGTTATCGCGTGCGCCAATGGCGCGTGCGATGTTGCCGGCGGTGGCTGCGCCAAAGGCGCCGTGCGCGCTCTGGACCAGCAACATTTGTATGGGAAGTATCAGGGCGATGGCGGCGAGCTCGAGCGCGCCCAGGCGGGCGGCGACGGCGCCGTCTATTGCCACCATGAGCAGTTGCGCACCAAAGCTCAGGAAGTTGGGCCATGCCAGCCGGGCGATAGCGGTAAGGTCGCGATAGAAGTTCATAGGTGTCTCGAAGGTTCGGACTGGAGTACGCTGACGGTATGGCGGTGCTTGCCGAGGTGGCGAACAAGGCTTGACCATCGCCTTTCTTGGTCATAGTATGCATATACATCGATGTATATGCAAAGGTTTTTCGGAGAGCTTCATGGAAATTCCATGCGTGAGCTTTCAGCTCAGGCGCTTGACGCGGCGCATTTCATCTATCTACGACCATCACCTGGCGCAGGCGGGTTTGCGTGGTACGCAGTACTCAATGTTGTCCGTGATTGCCATGCATCGCTTGATCGGTACGGCCGCCTTGGCCGCGCAGCTGGGTATGGACCGCAGCACGCTCAGCCGCAATCTGAAGCCGCTGGTGCGTGCCGGCTGGGTCATCGAGACGCGCCCCGAGCCTGGGGTGTTGCCCGACAGCCGCTCCTATGCCGTCGAGCTTTCCGCGGAGGGCCGGCAAAAGCGCCGGGAAGGGCAGGAGTGCTGGCAGCGGGCCCGCGCGCAAGTGGCCGAGCTGTGTGGCCAGGAAAACTGCGATGAATTGATGGCGACGCTTGGCCGCACCTACGCGAAGCTGGATGCCGGCTTGTCGGCCCAGGACAGGAGTTTGCGTGACACGCTAATTGACTAAAGCCAAGGGGCAGGCGGCCGTTACATCTTCATGGTCTGTTGGAATCAATGGGATTCCAATCCATTTCCAAGGAATCCATATGCCGATCCCGCCTTTGGCACCTGCTTCCCAGCAAGCTGTCGTAGCGCCTACTGCTCCTTCTATCGCCGTGGCGCCCCCACCCGTGGTGGCGCCCGTCGGTGAAGTGCAGGATGCCAGGTTGGCTCCGGACGACCCTTTGCTTGAAGAAGCCTTGCGTACCCTCAACGAGAAAATGCGCGCGTGGTCCACCAACCTGCGCTTCGAGGTGGATGACGACACGTCCCGCGTCGTGGTTCAGGTGGTGGATGCGAAAACCGGCGAGGTCGTGCGCCAGATCCCGACCGAAGAGGCGATGCACATGTCGCGCGAGCTGGGCAAGCTGCAGGATCTGGCTTTCCACGCCAGCGCCTGAGCCTACCCTCGTCTGGTTGGGGCCGGTTTGCAGGCCCTAGTGCTTGAGCATGGCCACTATCGGCCCGTGTGATTCCAGGGCCTTGTGAATCAAATGCTCGTCTATCGCCTGGCGGATCGCCATTTCCAGGAAAACCTCGTCGCTCATCTTCTGCAGCGCATGCGCTACCTCGTGATCCACCGGATCCAGGGTCAGGAAGGGGCGGCCCGGATGGTCGTCGCGGGTGATCTGCACCGTCCTGGCGGTTTCACCTTCTAGCGCTGCGGTAAAAGTGATGCTTACGCCGTCGACACTGAATTGCTTGTGATGCATGCTGGCCTCCGCTGCTGGGCTGTGGAACTGATGCGATGCGTCTTGCCACGGCAGCAGGCTGCGTGCCTGGGCTGGCGTGGCCCGTTGCCGCTTCAGGCCCGAGGCTGTTGTGCAATAGGTGGTTCTGCGGCGGCCTCAAACGCGCGATAATGCGCGGCGGCCGACAGGTCAGGCCCTGGGGCCCGGGTGTCATTACATGGCCAGCGACTTCCTACAACAACAATTTCTCCCGGCTTTTCTCCATGTCCGAATCTTTTTTCCCGCGCTGGCGCAGGGTCGATGGCGCCAAAGGGGCGGTCGTTGCACCCGATGAGTGCCTGTCTGTTCCGCAGAACATCGCCATGGGCGCCCAGCACGTCGTCGCCATGTTTGGCTCGACGGTGCTGGCGCCCCTGCTGATGGGGTTTGATCCCAACGTGGCCATCCTGATGTCGGGCGTGGGCACCTTGATCTTCTTTCTGTTCGTGCAGGGCCGGGTGCCCAGCTACCTGGGCTCGAGCTTCGCTTTCATCGGCGGCGTCGTGGCGGTTACCGGCTACGCGGGCAGCGGCCCGAATCCCAATATCGGCATTGCGCTGGGCGCAATCGTCGTGTGCGGGCTGGTCTATGCGCTGGTGGGGCTGCTGGTGTGGTACCTGAACGCGCGCCCCGGCGGCGGCTCGGCCTGGATCGAAGCCCTGATGCCGCCGGTGGTTACCGGCGCGGTCGTGGCGGTCATCGGCCTTAACCTGGCGCCCATTGCGGTGCGCGGCGCGATGGGCGGCTCCAGCTTCGATGCCGCCATGGCCATGCTCACCATCCTCTGCGTGGGCGGTATGGCCGTGTTCACGCATGGCGCGCTGCAGCGCCTGTTGATCCTCAGTGGCCTGATCCTGGCCTTCATCATCTACTACGTGCTGGCCAATGTGCTGGGCATGGGCCCGGCCATCGACTTCGCCGGCGTTGGCTCGGCCGCGTGGTTCGGCCTGCCCACCTTTGCCGCGCCCGAGTTCCGCCTGGAAGCCATGGGCCTGATCGTGCCGGTGGTGGTGATCCTGGTGGCCGAGAACCTGGGCCATATCAAGGCGGTCAGCGCCATGACCGGCCGCGATCTTGATCGCTACCTGGGCCGGGCTTTCGTGGGCGATGGTGTTGCCACCATGCTGTCGGGCAGTGTCGGCGGCACGGGCGTCACCACCTATGCCGAAAATATTGGCGTCATGGCGGTGACCCGTATCTATTCCACGCTGGTTTTCGTCATTGCGGCGCTGATCGCCATCCTGCTGGGTTTCTCGCCCAAGTTCGGTGCGCTTATCCAGACCATCCCGGGGCCGGTGCTGGGCGGGATGTCGGTGGTGGTGTTCGGCCTGATCGCCGTGGCCGGCGCGCGCATCTGGGTCGTGAACAAGGTCGACTTCAGCGACAACCGCAATCTCATTGTTGCGGCGGTCACCCTTGTTTTTGGCGCAGGCGACTTCACATTGAAGCTAGGTGATTTTGTCTTGAACGGTATCGGCACCGCCACTTTCGGCGCCATTATCCTGTATGCGCTGTTGCGCAGGCGTGACAGCAAGGCGGTGTCCTAGGAACCAGCCCGCGCCGCGCCTGTCATAAACCAATATCGGGTAACTCCCAGGGTCGGCGCGGCGGATGGGCCAAGGGCTTGCTCCCAGGTATGTTTTATACTAGCTGTTTGCCACTGCGGAATCTACCGTGGTTAGCGGCATTTCAAATACAACTCTCTATATATAGGTTTTTGCATGCAGCCTGTGGTTGAAACTCTCTCCGGCCTCGAGCGCCGTGTTGAACTGGCCGTCGCGCTGGCCGAGGTCGAAAAAGAAGTCCAGGCTCAGCTCAAGCGTGCACAGCGCCAGGCTAAAGCCCCGGGTTTCCGTCCCGGCAAGGTGCCCATGACCATGCTCGAGCGCACCCACGCGCCTGGCATCCGCATGGACGTGATCAACGATAAAGTCGGTTCGGCCTTCGAAGAAGCCGTCAACGGCGCCAGCCTGCGTGTGGCCGGCATGCCCAAGATCGAGCCCAAGGTTGACGGCGCCGCCGCCGACAGCATGACCTTTGTTGCGACCTTCGAGGTGTACCCGGAAGTTGCCGTCCCCGAGATCGAGTCCCTGGCCGTCGAGCGCGCCAGCACCGAAGTGGGCGATGCCGAAATCGAGCGCACGCTGGACATCCTGCGCAAGCAGCGCATGAGCTTCGAGCCCCGCGACGACCGCGCAGCACAAGACAACGACCAGGTCACCCTCGACTTCGAAGGCAAGATCGATGGCGTCGCATTTGACGGCGGCACCGCTCAGGACTTCCCCTTCGTATTGGGCCAGGGCCGCATGCTGCCCGAGTTCGAGGACGCCGCACGTGGCTTGAAGGCTGGTGAAACCAAGACCTTCCCGCTCGCGTTCCCGGCCGACTACGGCTCCGACGCGGTCGCCGGCAAGACCGCCGAGTTCACCATCACCGTCAAACAGGTTGCCGAAGGCGTCCTGCCCGAAGTCGATGCCGAATTCGCCAAGTCGCTGGGCCAGGCCGAAGGCGACGTCGAGAAACTGCGCGCCGACATCCGCGCCAATCTCGAGCGTGAAGTGGCCAACCGTGCGCTGTCGCGCACCAAGTCCAGCGTGATGGACGCACTCGCCCAGGCCGCCAGCTTTGACGTGCCCAAGGCGCTGGTCGAAAACGACACCAACAGCCGCATCCAGTCTGCCCGCGAAGAGCTGCGCCAGCGTGGCCTGCCCAACGCCGACAGCGTGCCGATGCCCGCCGAAGCCTTTGCCTCGGAATCCGAGCGCCGTGTGCGCCTGGGTCTCATCGTCTCCGAGCTGGTCAAGCGCGACAACCTGCAGGCCAAGCCCGAGCAGGTTCGCGCCAAGATCGAAGATTTCGCCAAGAACTACGAGCAGCCGGCCGAAGTCGTGCGCTACTACCTGTCCGACCGCAGCCGCCTTGCCGAAATCGAAGCTGTTGTGCTGGAAGACAACGTTGTCGCGCACATCCTGTCCAAGGCCAAGGTCACCGACCAACAGGTGCCTTTCGACGAGCTGATGGGCAACAACGCAGCCCAGTAAGCAGGTAGCCAGCAATACACAGCAGGGGAATAGCGCGATGCAACGCTTTAATGATTACTATGCCGCCATGAATGGTGGTGGTTCGATGACGCCCTCCGGCCTGGGGTATATCCCCATGGTCGTGGAGCAGTCCGGCCGCGGCGAGCGCTCGTACGACATTTACTCGCGCTTGCTGAAAGAGCGCCTGGTGTTCCTGGTGGGTCCGGTCAACGACCAGTCGGCCAACCTGGTGGTGGCACAGTTGCTGTTTCTCGAGTCGGAAAACCCCGACAAGGATATCGCGCTGTACATCAACTCGCCCGGCGGCTCGGTCTATGCGGGCATGGCCATCTTCGACACGATGAACTTCGTCAAGCCGGAGATCTCCACGCTGTGTACTGGCATGGCAGCCAGCATGGGCGCGTTCCTGCTGGCGGCCGGCAGCAAGGGCAAGCGCTTTGCGCTGCCCAACTCCCGCATCATGATTCATCAGCCGTCCGGTGGCGCCCAGGGGCAGGCTTCCGACATTCAGATCCAGGCCCGGGAAATTCTTGACCTGCGCCAGCGCCTGAATGCCATCCTGTCCGAGCGTACCGGCCAGTCTATCGAGCGCATCGAAGCCGACACCGAAAGGGACACCTTCCTGTCGGCGCCCGATGCAGTATCGTATGGTCTGATCGATAAAGTTTTGACGTCCCGTTCCGTCGAGGGTTGAGCATGGCTGATAAGAAAGCCCCCGGTGAAAAGCTGCTTTATTGCTCGTTCTGCAATAAAAGCCAGCACGAAGTGCGCAAGCTGATCGCTGGGCCGTCGGTGTTCATTTGTGATGAATGCATCGACTTGTGCAACGACATCATCCGCGACGAAATGGCCGCGGATGACAAGTCGACTGCAAAATCCGATTTGCCCACGCCGGTCGAGATTCGCGAGATTCTCGACCAGTACGTGATTGGGCAGGACAAGGCCAAGCGCATGCTGGCCGTGGCTGTCTACAACCACTACAAACGTATTCGTCACGCCTCCGGGCGAGATGACGATGTCGAGCTGAGCAAGAGCAATATCCTGCTGATCGGGCCCACCGGCTCGGGCAAGACCTTGCTTGCGCAAACGCTTGCCCGCATGCTGAACGTGCCTTTCGTGATGGCCGACGCCACCACGCTGACCGAAGCCGGCTATGTGGGTGAAGATGTCGAGAACATCATCCAGAAGCTGCTGCAGAACTGCAACTACGAAGTCGAGAAGGCGCAGCGCGGCATTGTTTATATCGACGAGATCGACAAGATCTCGCGCAAGGCCGATAACCCGTCCATCACCCGCGACGTATCCGGTGAGGGCGTGCAGCAGGCCTTGCTCAAGCTGATCGAAGGCACGGTGGCTTCGGTGCCCCCGCAAGGCGGGCGCAAGCATCCCAACCAGGATTTCGTACAGATCGACACGACCAACATCCTGTTCATCTGCGGTGGTGCGTTCGACGGTCTCGAAAAAGTCATTCGTAACCGCACCGAACGCTCGGGCATAGGTTTCTCGGCTTCGGTCAAGGCCAAGTCCGAGACCTCGGCCGGCGAAATGTTTGGCGAAGTCGAGCCCGAAGATCTGGTCAAGTTTGGGCTTATCCCCGAACTGGTCGGTCGCCTGCCCGTGGTCGCCACGCTGACCGAGCTCGATGAGGCTGCCCTGGTGCAGATCCTGACCGAGCCCCGGAACGCCCTGGTAAAGCAGTTCCAGAAACTGTTTGCCATGGAAGGTGCCGAACTCGATGTGCGCCCGGCTGCGTTGTCGGCTATTGCACGCAAGGCCATCAAGCGCAAGACCGGGGCCCGTGGGCTGCGGTCTATCGTGGAAGCGGCCCTGCTCGACACCATGTACGACTTGCCGTCCGAAAGCGGCCGCATCAGCAAGGTCGTCCTGGACGAACAAAACATAGATGGGGCAGGCCCTCCGCTGCTGATTTACGCGGAAGATCCGCCCAAGGCCGCCTCTGGTGGCAAATAAGCGGGAGCGCAGCTTGCTGGCGGGGGCTTGAACCCCGCTTTTTTATCCCCATTCTGATTGCATTCACGCTTTAAGGATCATTCCTCATGTCTGCCAGTCAGGTACTCGCTTCCGAGCCTATCAAGCTGCCACTGTTGCCCTTGCGCGACGTGGTAGTGTTTCCGCACATGGTGATCCCCCTGTTCGTGGGGCGCCCGCGCTCGATCAAGGCGCTGGAAACTGCCATGGAAAGTGGCAAGAATATTATGCTGGTGGCACAGAAGTCTGCCGCCAAAGACGAGCCCTCCGCGGACGATGTCTATGAGCTGGGCTGCGTGGCCAGCATCCTGCAGATGCTCAAGCTGCCCGACGGTACCGTCAAGGTGCTGGTCGAGGGCGCACAGCGTGCGCGCATCACGGAAATCGAAGACGATGGCTCGCACTTCACGTGCGAGCTCGTGCCGGTAGAGCCCGATTTGGGCCAGGGCTCGGAAACCGAAGCCCTGCGCCGCACCATCGTTTCGCAGTTCGACCAGTACGTCAAACTCAACAAGAAGATTCCCCCCGAGATTCTGACGTCGCTGGCAGGCATTGACGAGGCCGGCCGCCTGGCCGACACCATCGCCGCGCATCTGCCGCTCAAGCTCGAGCAAAAACAGAAAATGCTCGAAGTGGTCGGCGTGGGCGATCGCCTCGAGGCCCTGCTGGCCCAGCTCGAAACCGAAATCGACATTCTCCAGGTCGAGAAGCGGATTCGTGGCCGGGTCAAGAAGCAGATGGAAAAGAGCCAGCGCGAGTACTACCTGAATGAGCAGGTCAAGGCCATTCAGAAGGAACTCGGCGAAGGCGAGGAAGGCGCCGATCTCGAGGAACTCGAGAAGAAGATCATTGCGGCGCAAATGCCCAAGGAAGCGCGCAAGAAGGCCGATTCCGAGCTCAAGAAGCTCAAGCTGATGTCGCCGATGTCGGCCGAAGCCACCGTCGTGCGCAACTACATCGACACGCTGATCGGCTTGCCCTGGAAGAAGAAAAGCCGGGTCAACAATTCGATTCAAAATGCCGAAAAGGTGCTGGACGACGATCACTATGGCCTGGAGAAGGTCAAAGAGCGCATCGTGGAATACCTTGCCGTGCAACAGCGCGTAGACAAGGTCAAGGCGCCCATCCTGTGCCTGGTGGGCGCGCCGGGCGTGGGCAAGACCTCGCTGGGGCAATCTATCGCCAAGGCCACCAATCGCAAGTTCGTGCGCATGGCCCTGGGCGGCGTGCGCGACGAAGCCGAGATTCGTGGCCACCGTCGTACCTATATTGGTTCGATGCCTGGCAAGGTGCTGCAAAACCTCAGCAAGGTTGGCGTGCGCAACCCCCTGTTCCTGCTCGATGAGATCGACAAGCTGGGCATGGATTTTCGTGGCGACCCTGCTTCGGCCCTGCTCGAAGTGCTGGATCCCGAACAGAACCATACCTTCCAGGATCACTACGTCGAGGTCGACTTCGACCTCTCGGACGTCATGTTCGTGGCAACCAGCAACACGCTCAACATTCCGCCGGCGCTGCTCGACCGGATGGAAGTCATCCGCCTGTCGGGTTATACCGAAGACGAGAAGCTGCACATCGCGCGGGATCACCTGCTGCCCAAGCTGGTGAAGAACAATGGTGTGAAGGAAGGCGAACTGACGGTTGCCGACGAAGCGATACGCGACATCGTGCGCTACTACACCCGCGAAGCCGGTGTGCGTGCGCTCGAGCGCGAAGTCAGCAAGATCTGCCGCAAGGTGATCAAGCGTTTGCTCAGCAACCCGCAAGACAAGCATGTCGAGGTCAACTCCGACAACCTCAGCGATTTCCTGGGCGTGCGCCGCTACAGTTTTGGCGTGGCCGAGAAGGAAAACCAGGTCGGTCAGGTTACCGGTCTGGCCTGGACGGAAGTGGGCGGCGATCTGCTGACCATCGAAGTCGCCGATATGCCCGGCAAGGGCGTCATCCAACGCACCGGTTCATTGGGCGATGTGATGAAAGAATCGGTGGAAGCGGCCCGCTCGGTGGTGCGCGCGCGTGCACAGCGGCTGGGCTTTGCCGACACGGTCTTCGAGAAGCGCGACATGCACGTTCACGTGCCTGAAGGCGCCACACCCAAGGACGGTCCGTCCGCGGGTATCGCCATCACGACGGCCATCGTGTCGGCCCTGTCGCGCATTCCGGTGCGTGCCGACGTTGCCATGACGGGTGAAATCACCCTGCGCGGCGAAGTGCTGGCCATCGGCGGCCTGAAGGAAAAGCTGCTGGCGGCTCACCGTGGCGGCATCAAGAAGGTGCTGATTCCGCACGAGAACGTGAAAGACCTCACGGATATCCCCGATAACGTGAAGGGCGACATCGAAATCGTGCCGGTGCGCTGGATCGACGAGGTACTGGCCCAGGCGCTCGAGCGCCTGCCGGAACCCTTGCCCGAGGATAGCGCCAAGGTCGAGCCGCAAGTCGCGGCAAAGGCCAACCCGGAACCCGCGGGTCGCGAAGGCGTCATCAAGCACTAAGCAATACCGGCCGCCTTGGGCGGCCACCACCAAAACCGGGGTCAGACCACGATTTCAATGAAATCGTGGTCTGACC
>JBEBVZ010000052.1:0-31930 GCA_040392445.1 Verticiella sediminum | reverse complement strand
CCCGCACCCGCACCCGTAGCGATCCCGCCGGAACCGATGCCGGTTCCAGCACCTTCGCCAGTGCCGCCTGCCGCACCCGTGCCAGCGCCTGCCCCGGTGCCTGCAGCGACACCGGTGCCGCCGCCCACACCGGTAACGGAACCCGTCGAGATAACGCCACCGGCTCCTATACCCGTATCGACACCGGTGCCGCCGCCAGCGCCGGTACCGGAACCCATAGAGGTAGCGTCACCGGCACCCATACCCGTATCGACACCCGTACCGCCGCCCACACCGATACCACCGCCCAAGCCGCTACCCGCATCGACGCCGCCGGCTGCGCCGGTCGTGCCTGCAGTGCCTCCCTCGGCTCCGGCTGCGCCCAAGCCCATGGTTGCGGCCAAGCCCGAACCCAAGGTAGGTGGCGCACCGGCTGTGCGACCGGGCGCGGAAAACAAGGCCCGCGCCGCTGCGGCAGCCGTCGCGGTAGGCAATGAGGCGGCAACGCCAGCCAAGACGTCGTGGCTGGCGCGCCTGAAAAGCGGCCTGTCGCGTACCGGGCAGACCTTTACCGGCCTGTTCGTCAACGTCAAGGTGGATGAAGACCTGTATGAGGAACTGGAAACCGCGCTGATCATGTCGGATGCCGGGGTCGATGCCGCCAACACCCTGCTCGACGCCCTGCGCGTGCGGGTGCGCAAAGAGCGTATCGAAGACGGCGCGCGCGTCAAGGAAGTGTTGCGCGAACTGCTCACGGCTCACCTCAAGCCGCTGGAGCGGCCGTTCGACCTGACCCGCGCGTCACCCTTGGTGGTGATGATCGCCGGCGTGAACGGAGCAGGTAAAACCACGTCCATCGGCAAGCTGGCACGCACCTTCCAGCAGCAGGGCAGCAGCGTATTGCTGGCGGCGGGCGACACCTTCCGTGCGGCTGCGCGCGAGCAACTGGTGGAATGGGGGCAGCGCAACAATGTGGCCGTGATCGCGCAAGGCGATGGCAGCGACCCTGCCGCGGTGGCTTTCGATGCCATCCAGGCCGGCCGCGCGCGGGGCATGGGCGTGGTCATGGTCGACACCGCCGGACGCCTGCCTACCCAGTTGCACCTGATGGCCGAGCTGAAAAAAATACGCAAGGTGATCGCCAAGGCCGACGAGCAGGCGCCGCATGAAATCCTGCTGGTGGTGGACGGCAATACCGGCCAGAACGCCCTGGCCCAGATCAAGGCCTTTGACGAGGCTCTGGGCCTGACGGGCCTGGTGGTGACCAAGCTCGACGGCACCGCCAAGGGCGGCATCCTGGCTGCCGTCGCCTCGGGCGCGCAAGGCGTGCGTCCGATACCGGTTTACTGGATAGGCGTGGGTGAAGGCATCGAAGACCTTCAGCCTTTCGTGGCCAGCGAGTTTGCCGGCGCAGTGCTGGGCGGCAACTAGGACCTGTTAACAGGCCCTAGTGCCCGACATCATGATGCCCCCCGCCGCAGGGCGGGAGTCATCGGGCTCAGGTCTGGGCCGCGCGTTGCGCGGCGGGCCCTTCGGCCGGGGGCTGGTCTTCACCCTTGCGGGCCAGGCGCCATTCCATGAAGGTCTTGAGCACCAAGGTAATCAGCGCCATGCAGGCCAGCAGCGCCGCCGCGGTAAAGGCGCCGACGGTCTTGTAGTCGTCATTGAGCTGCTCGACCAGCAGCGGCAATGTCACCGTCTGGCCGCGTATGGCACCCGAGACCACGGCCACCGCGCCAAACTCCCCTACCGCGCGCGCATTGGTAATGACGATGCCGTACAGCAGCGCCCAGCGGATATTGGGCAGCGTCACCTTGCGGAAAATCTGCCAGCCGTTGGCGCCCAGCGTCAGCGCGGCATGCTCTTCTTCGCGGCCCTGGGTTTGCATCAGGGGGATCAGGATGCGCGCGACGAAGGGCGAGGTAACGAAGACGGTGACCATCACGATGCCGGGCCAGGCAAACATCAGCTGCACGTTATGCCCGGACAGCCATTGTCCCAAAGAGCTTTCCAGCCCGTAGGTGGTGATGTAGCAAAGACCGGCCACCACCGGCGAGGTGGCGTAGGGAATGTCGATCAGGGTCATCAGCAGCTTGCGGCCGCGAAATTCATAATGGGTAACGCACCAGGCCAGCATGATGCCAAAGACCAGGTTGATCGGCACGGTCAGCCCGGTGGCCAGCAAGGTGAGTTGGATGGCGTGCCGCATATCCGGGTCGGCCAGGTTGTCCAGCATCATGCCGATGCCGCCCGACAGCGCCTTGCTGAAGATCAGGGCCAGCGGCAGCACCAGCAGGAAGGTGACGCAGACCAGGCCCAGTCCGACCAGGCTCCATTGTTGCCAGTTTTGTGGTTTTTTCATTTCAACCCCTGCCTTGCCATACCGCGTAGCGGCTTTGCACCAGTTGCAGGCCGAACAGCAGTACCAGCGACAGCGCCAGCACGACCGACGCGATGGCCGCTGCCGCCGGGTAGTCGTATTCAGCCAGGCGCACGAATATCATCAGCGACGTGACCTCGGTTTCGAAGGGGATGTTGCCGGCGATCATGATGACCGCACCGAATTCACCCAGACTGCGGATAAAAGATTGCGACGAGCCCGCGATCAGGGCCGGTACCAGGGTCGGGAAGATGACCCGGCGAAAGGTCTGGCCCTTGGTCGCCCCCAGGGTATTGGAAGCTTCTTCATATTCCGGGCCCAGGTCGGTCAAGACCGGCTGCACGGCGCGCACCACGAAAGGCAGGCTGGTGAAGGTCATGGCAATGACGATGCCGGGAAAGGCGTAGGCAATCTGGATATCGAACATGGCGAACCACTGTCCTACCCAACCGCCGGGCGCCAGCAGCACCGACAAGGTCAACCCGGCCACGGCGGTCGGCAGCGCGAACGGCAGGTCGACCATGGCGTCTATCAAGCGCCTGCCGGGAAAGTCGTAGCGCGTCAGTATCCAGGCCAGCAGCAAGCCGATACCCGTGGCCGCGATGGTCGAATACACCGCCCCCTTGAAGGTGGTGATATAGCTGGCCACGACCCGGGGGTCGCTGATGGCGCTCCAGTACTGGGCCCATCCCATGTTGCTGGTATAGACGAATAGCGCCGATAACGGCAGCAGGATGACCAGGCTGATAAATAGAACACTGACGCCAAATGTTGGCGTAAACCCCGGCAAAGTGGGGCGCTGCGTGAAAAACCACGATGGATTGGCCAAACCGTACATCCCGAAAATAAAACCGCGGCAAAAGCAGAAACGGCAACGCGCAGCCTGTGCAGGCCGCGCGTTTTATACCATCTGCCGAGGTGCCGACTGCCTGGGGGCTAAGTCGGCAGCGGTATCGTCCGAAAAATCAACGGCCTTGCGCCAGCAGCTTGTCCAGGATGCCGCCCGAGCCAAAGTGGGCTTTCTGGACTTCATCCCAGGGGCCGATGCCGTCTTCCACCTTGAGCAGTTCGACTGGGGGGAACTGCGCAGCGGTAGCCTTGATGACGTCGGGGTTATGCACGCGGTAGTTGAATTCGGCCAGCAGTTTCTGGATTTCCTCGCTGTACAGATATTGCAGATAAGCCTTGGCCAGCGCTTCGGTGCCCTTTTCCTTGGCGACGCGATCCACCACGGCTACCGGGAATTCGGCCAGAACGCTGACCGGCGGCACCACGGCTTCGAATTCATAGGATTTGAATTCCTCGCCCTTGACGATGTTCTGCACTTCGGATTCGAAGGTCAGCAGCACATCGCCCTGGTTGTTCTGTGCGAAGGCGGTGGTGGCGCCACGCCCGCCGGTGGGGAAGTTTTCGACATTGCGCAGCAATTTTCCGACAAATTCCTTGATCTTGGCTTCATCGCCATTGAATACCTTATTGGCGTACAGCCACGCGGCCAGATAGGTGTAGCGTGCATTGCCCGAGGTCTTGGGGTTGGGGAATACCAGTTTGACGTCGTCGCGGGTCAGGTCGTCCCAGTTCTTGATGTTCTTGGGATTGCCCTTGCGCACCATGAAGGCGATGGTGCTGTAGTAGGGCGAGGCATTGTTGTCGAAGGCCTTGTTCCAGTCTTTGGCGACAAAGCCGCGTTGGGCCAGGAAGTCCACGTCGGTTACCTGGTTGAAGGTAACGACATCGGCCTTCAAACCCTGCAAAATAGCCTGGGCCTGCTTGGACGAGCCACCGTGCGACTGGGTCACGACCACGGTTTCGCCATGTTCCTTCTTCCAGTGATCCTGGAACTTCGGATTGATCGCGGCGAACAGTTCGCGGGCAATGTCATACGAGCTGTTCAGAAGCTCCTTGTTCTGTGCCTGGGCACCAGGCGAAACAAGCAGCACGGCGCTGGCGACGGTAGAGGCAAAGAGTTTCTTCCACATGATGCGTTTTTCCTGGTTTGGTATTTTGAAAGTGGATGACTATCGAGTGTTCTGTTTTAGGCAGACTGTGGCGGCGGCATGGCCGCGATCCGGCTGGTGGCAACGGGTACCCGCCAACAAGACCGGCGGCGCAGGGTCGCCAGCAATCGCAGGCCTTGCGGCCATTGGCCCAGGTTGGAATCGCTATTGAGGTGTCCGCCTTGCGGCACGGTAACCAGATCGCTGCCCCATGCATGGGCGAACGCCTGGGCGCGCGCCACGCTGCAGTACGGGTCGTCGGTGCTGGCCACCACAATGCTGGGGAAGTGCAGCGGCGTGTGTGCAATGGGTGCGAAGTCGCGCAGTGTGTCGGGCGCGCCTTCGCGTTCGACGTCGGCCGGTGCCACCAGCAAGGCGCCGGCTACTTTCTGGCGTATGGCCAAGGGTAGATGCGCGACGGCAATACAGCCCAGGCTATGGGCAATCAGCAAGGCCGGGCGGGGGGCGGCTTCGATCGCCCCCGCCAGCGCGCCAACCCAGTCGGCACGCGTGGGCGTGTCCCAGCTGCGCTGCTGCACACGTGTCGCACGTGGCAGGCGCGCCTCCCACTGGCTTTGCCAGTGAGTGGGGCCGGAACCTTTCCAGCCGGGAACGATGATGGGTTGAAGTCGCATGGGCCCATGATGCCCGGGCGCTCTACCAACTCAAAAGACCGGTTTTGATTTAGTTTATATAAATAAGTAATAAAGAACCAAAGCCGGGGTCAGACCACGATATTCCGCTAGGCGGAAATTGGTGGTCTGACCCCGGTTGTTTTGCTCATGGACCTGGTGTTGTGGCGAGGCAATTGTTTGCAGTTTGAAGCCCGGAGGCAGCGATTCCTGCTCGTGAAAACTCGGCTGGTTGTGGCATGATGTTTCATCCCCCGCACGTGCGATTCCACAAGAATCGTATCGAATGGGGCGCCCTGATAAGAAAAGTAGAGAGCAAGCCTTAATCCAAAAGGTAACGGAGGAGCAAGTCGATGCAACGTCGATCGTTTATCAAGAAGGCAGCATTCGGTAGTGTCGCTGCCGGAACAGCCAGCATTGCCGCACCGGTATTCGCACAAGACTCGCCCTCCCTGAGCTGGCGCCTGGCCTCGAGCTTTCCCCGCAGTGCCGACGCTATCTACAGCGGTGGTGAAAACCTGGCCAAGTATGTGTCGGAAGCTACGGGCGGCAAATTCAATATCCGCGCTTTCCCGGCTGGCGAAATCGTGCCGGCCATGCAGGTGCTGGATGCCGTGCAGAACGGAACGGTCGAATGCGGCCATTCGGCGTCGTACTACTACCATGGCAAGGACCCCACCTTCAGCCTTGATGCCGCTGTACCTTTTGGCCTGAACACCCGGCAAATGAACGCCTGGGTCAATCACGCCGGCGGGCTGGAACTGCTGCGCGAGTTCTTCAAGGGGTACAGCATCGTCAACTTCCCCTGCGGCTTTACGGGCACGCAGATGGGGGGGTGGTTCCGCAAGGAAATCAAGAGCGTGGCCGATCTGAACGGCCTGAAGTTCCGCGTCAGCGCCTTTGCGGGGGCCGTGCTGTCCCGGCTTGGCGTCGTGCCGCAACAGATTGCCGGCGGCGATATCTATCCCGCGCTGGAAAAGGGCACCATCGATGCGGCCGAATGGATCGGGCCCTACGATGACGAGAAGCTGGGTTTCAACAAGGTGGCCAAGTACTACTACACGCCAGGCTGGTGGGAAGGCACGCTGCAGGTATCGTTGTATGTAAACGACAAATCATACGATGCCCTGCCCAAGCACTATCAAGCCATCCTGGCCAACGCGTCGGCCCAGGCCACCAACCGCATGATCGCCACCTACGATGCCGAAAACCCGGGGGCCTTGCGCCGCCTGATCGCCGGCGGCGCCGAATTGCGCGCCTTCCCCCGCGAAGTCATGGAGGCCTGCTACAAGGAAGCCAATGCCGTCTATGGCGAGATCAACGCCAGCAACGCCAAGTTCAAGAAAATCTACGACCACTATATGGCGTTTCGGGACGACGTCATTCCCTGGTTCCGGGTGGCCGATAACAATTTCGACCAATTCATGGCTGCCGCAGTGGGGCGGCGCTCTTCGTAAGGGAATATAATTTTCGGCGGCCTTGCGCCGCCGCTTCTATTTGCGTATCCAGCATTCTGCCCCCGGCGGCGCTACTGTCCTAGGGCATACCCTAGGCGCGCTCCAATTTCGAATTCTGTAATCTAGATTGTTATCCACCGGCTTGGTGCGGGGTGGTTGCGACCGTGATCCGGTTGCAGCAAGGTACCGGCTGGCATCTTAACGGGAGTTCCCATGCGTATCCTGCTTGCTTTGTCGCGTTTTATCGACGCGATCAGCCTACGAGTAGGCCAGGCAATTATGTGGGTCACGCTAATCGTGGTCTTTATCAGTGCTGGTAATGCCATCGTACGCAAGGTGTTCCATTCCAGCTCCAATGCCTGGCTCGAAATCCAATGGTATATGTTCGGCGCCATCTTCCTGCTGGCCGCAGGCTATACCCTGCTCAAGAACGACCACGTCCGTGTCGACGTGTTGTCATCCAAGCTGTCGCAGCGCAAACAGATCTATATCGAAATTTTCGGAGTCCTGTTTTTCCTGCTGCCCATGGCCGTCCTCATCATGTGGCTGTCCTGGCCCATGTTCATGGATTCCTTTATCAACAACGAGCAATCATCCAATTCCGGCGGGTTGATACGTTGGCCGGTGAAACTGCTGATTCCCATTGGCTTTGGCTTGCTGATTCTGGCGGCTGTGTCGCATCTGATCAAATGCATAGGCTTTTTGCGCGGCATGTGTCCCGATCCGCGCGAGCGCGAACACGGCCCTTCGGCTGAAGAAGCATTGGCCCTAGAAATTGCGCGCGAGGCCCAGGCCCGTACCGGTGTCGCGCACGCTCCTGATAACAGCCAAGGCAGTCACTAATGGAATTCCTCATAGCAAATCTGGCCCCGATCATGTTCGGGATGCTGGTGTTCTTCTTGTTGCTGGGCTTTCCGGTGGCGTTTGCCCTGGCGGCCAACGGCGTGCTCTTTGGCCTGGTGGGTATAGAGCTTGGCCTGTTGACGCCAGCCCTGTTCCAGGCCCTGCCCCAGCGCGTCTTCGGCATCATTGCCAACGATACGCTGTTGGCGGTGCCATTCTTTACCCTGATGGGGCTCATTCTCGAGCGATCCGGCATGGCCGAGGATCTGCTCGAAACCATAGGCCAGCTGTTTGGGCCGATACGCGGTGGCCTGGCAATCGCGGTGGTGCTGGTGGGTGCCATGTTGGCCGCCACCACGGGGGTGGTCAGCGCATCGGTGATTTCCATGGGGCTGATCTCGCTGCCCATCATGCTGCGTTACGGTTACGACCGCAGGCTGGCATCGGGGGTGATCGCGGCATCGGGCACGCTATCGCAGATCATTCCGCCTTCGCTGGTGCTCATCATCCTGGCCGACCAGCTGGGCCGCTCGATTGGCGACATGTACCGTGGCGCCATTGTGCCGGGTTTCATCCTGGCTTTTGCGTACATTCTGTACGTCGTCGTGTTGTCGTTTTTCCGTCCCAACGCTGCGCCCGCCATGCCGCCCGAAGCTCGCGCTTTTCGCGAGCCCAATGGAGCTTCGGGCAACCGTTCGCTGGTGGTGCTGATGCTGGTGGCGGCCGCCGTTGCCTACGGCTTCGCCAAGTTCGAGTTCGACGAGACCTCGCCGGTCGATGAAATGATAGTCGTCAGCCTGCTGGTCTGGGGCGCAACGGCTTTCGTGATCGCCATCCTCAACCGTGTCCTGCACCTGGGCCTGCTCTCCAAGATTGCAGAACGGGTCACCTTTGTGATGATTCCTCCCCTGGCGCTGATTTTCCTGGTGCTGGGTACGATCTTCATCGGCGTGGCTACGCCCACCGAAGGTGGCGCCATGGGGGCGGTCGGTTCGCTGCTGATGGCGCTGGCTCGCGGACGCATGACCTGGTCGCTGCTCAAGCAGGCCATGGATACCACCACCAAGCTTACCTGCTTCGTGGTGTTCATCCTGGTCGGCTCCACCGTGTTCGGCCTTACCTTCCGTGCGGTCAGCGGCGATTTGTGGGTAGAGCACCTGCTGCTTGATCTTCCCGGCGGAGAATGGGGCTTCCTGATCGTGGTCAGCTTGCTGACCTTTGTGCTGGCCTTCTTCCTGGACTTTTTCGAGCTTGCCTTCATCATCGTGCCGCTGCTGGGCCCGGTGGCCGACAAGATGGGCATCGACCTGATCTGGTTCGGGGTGTTGCTGGCGGTGAACATGCAAACCTCGTTCATGCACCCGCCTTTCGGCTTTGCATTGTTCTTCCTGCGGTCCGTGGCGCCCAGGGACGACTACAAGGACAGAGTCACGGGCAAGATGATTCCCAAGGTCACTACCGAGCAGATCTACTGGGGATCCATTCCCTTCATCATCATCCAGCTGGGTATGGTGATAGCGGTAATGGTGTTTCCGGGCATGGTCACCCACTACAAGGGTGACTTGTCCACGGTCGATCCGGATACGGTCGAAATCAATATCGGCAACACCTACGGTAACGACTATGGTTATGGCTCGTCCGAGGGCGACAACAACCTGATGCAGGATTTCAAATAATCCTCATGCGGTGCTGTCTGCAAACGCTCTCGGGCACTTGCAGCAAAAACGCCGGTTTCCTTTCGGAGCCGGCGTTTTTGTTTTGGGGCTTACCGGGCTGCTTTATGGCGCCGGATTGGGATGCTGTACGTGGATGGCTTCGATTGCCGCCAGCACCTCGGCGCTGAGCTGGATCGCTACGCTATCGATGTTCTCTTTCAGCTGCGCCATCGTGGTCGCGCCTATCAGGTTGCTGGTGGTGAAGGGGCGACTGTTCACAAAGGCCAGCGCCAGGTGGGCAGGCGACAGGCCGTGATTCTGTGCAAGCTGCACATACGCGCTGGTGGCCGCGATGGATTGCGGCTTGGTGTAGCGCACGAAGCGCTCGAACTCGGTGATGCGGGCGCCGGCAGGGCGCGCACCGTTCTCGTACTTGCCGCTAAGCCAGCCAAATGCCAGGGGCGAATAGGCCAGCAGGCCTATGCCGTCGCGATGGCTGAATTCCGACAAACCCGTTTCAAACGTGCGGTTCAGCAGGCTGTAGGGGTTCTGGATACTGACGATGCGCTCGAGGCCCAGGCTTTGCGCCGCCTGCAGAAAGCGGGCCACGCCCCAGGGTGTTTCATTGGAGACGCCGATATGGCGGATCTTGCCCTGCTTGACGAAGTCGCTGAGCACTTGCAGGGTTTCTTCTATCGGCACCGTCGTGGCGTCTTCCTGCCACGGGTAGGCCAGGCGGCCGAAGGTGGTGGTATTGCGGTCCGGCCAGTGCAGTTGATACAGGTCGACGTAGTCGGTCTGCAGGCGCTTGAGGCTATCGTGCAGGGCCGCCGTGATGTTGGGCCGGTCGAACTGGTTGCCTTCGCCGCGGATATGGCGCGGATTATGCGGTTGGCGGGCGGGGCCGGCGATCTTGGTGGCCAACACGATCTTGCTGCGTGCCTTGCTGCGCGCCAGCCAACTGCCGATATACGTTTCGGTCAGGCCCTGGGTTTGCGCCTTGGGCGGAACCGGATACATCTCGGCTGTATCGACCAGGTTGATGCCGCGTCCGATGGCATAGTCCAGTTGTTCATGCGCCTGGGCTTCGGTGTTCTGTTCGCCCCAGGTCATGGTGCCCAGGCCGATCAGGCTGACGTTGATATCGGTATGGCCAAGCTGACGATATTGCATGTGATCCGGCTCCGTGAGTTTTGCAGAAAGCCGAGTGTAAGCCCAGGACATGCCTGGGCTTACCTTTGTTGCCCTAGTGGGCCGCGCCGGATGCCGGCGAACGCAGTTCGCAGTCGGCCTGCAATTGGCCGCCGTCGCCGAACAGGAAGGTCATGGCGACCTTGTTGCCGACAACGAGTTCGGCTGTCGGCCGCTCCAGCATGGCGTGATAGCCGCCAGGCTTGAAAGCCAGTTCACCGTGGGCAGGCACTTCTATGGTGTCCGCATGCACCATGCGCGCCATGCCGTTTTGCTCGATAGTCTGGTGCAGCATGGTTTGGCCAAAAGCGGGCGTGGCGATGCCGGTCAGGCGCAAGGCCTGGGCGCTGGCGTTGTGGATCACGAAATAGCCACCGGACGGCAGTTGGGCCGGCATGCTGCGGATCCAGCAGCCGTCCACGCTGACACCTTGCGGCGCGCCGGCCTGGCTGGTGGCGGCAGGCTGGCTGTGGCCGGCCTGGTCATGATGGTGGCCTTCATGCGCCAGGGTGGAAAAGGGGATGGCGCAAACGAAGGCGCACGCAAAGAGTTGTCGGATCATGAGGGGTTCCGATAAGGCAGAAAGATGGATTGCCGTTGGCGAATCGGGCGCTTGCGCGCCCGCGACTCGCTGGCGGTGTCAGGTAGTGCGCTGAAAGCCTGGGTCGATAGCCCGGGGCGCGACAGCCCGGGGCGGTGCGCGTGAGCCCAAGGGTGGGCCACGGGCCGGCAGGCTCGGCCCCGCCGTAAAGGCTGCCAATACCGGCAGGGGCAATATCGCCGGCAACGCCGGTAGGGCCGCCAGCGGCGTCGGGGGCAGGCCGGCAGGCGCCAGCAGTATCCAGAATGGGCATTCCGGGGCGCCACCATGTTCCGGGGGGAACTCGACGTCGACCCAGGCGCTGGCGTGCGCGCCACTTGGGCTGCAGATGGCGAGTTCGAGCTTGCCGTGCCTGGCGGCGCTGGCGCTGGGCATGTAGCCCGCCGGCATCAGGGCCCGTATCGCCAGGGTCAGCAACGCCAGGCAAGCCAGCAAGTAGCTAGCGCAAAGGCGATGGCGGGCCAGTTTCGACATGGCGCGATTCTAAACCAGCGGCCTGGTCTCGAGAAACCGTATCAGCTGGTCCAGCGGCATGGGGCGCGCCAGCAGATAGCCCTGGAACTCGTCGCAGCCATTGCGGATCAGAAAGTCCAGCTGCCCCTGGGTTTCCACACCTTCGGCCACCACCTTGATGTCCAGGTTGTGCGCCATGGAAATAATGGCGCGTGCAATGGCCGCGTCATCGGTGTCATGCGTCACGTCATGCACAAACGAGCGGTCGATCTTCATTTTGTCTATGGGCAGGTTCTTCAGATAAGACAGGCTGGAGAACCCGGTGCCAAAGTCATCTATCGAGACTCGCACGCCGAGCTTCTTGAGCTCGTCCAGGGTACGGATGGCTTGTTCGGCACTGTTGAGCAGCACCGATTCGGTGATTTCCAATTCAAGGCAGGTGGCAGGCAACCCCGTGCGCGCCAGGATGTCCTGCAGGTCCTGCACAAAGTGGCTGCGCTGGAATTGCACCGGCGAGATGTTCACGGCAACGCCAAAATCCGATAGCCCGTGGGTACGCAGCCATTGGTGATGCTCACATGCCGTCTGCAAGGCCCAGGCGCCCAGTGCGATGATCTGGCCGGTTTCCTCGGCGACGGTGATGAACTCTATCGGTGGCACATCGCCGCGCTCGGCATGCCGCCAGCGCGCCAGTGCCTCGATACCCACCACCTTCTTCGTGCTGCGGTCGAAAGTGGGTTGGTAGTGCATGACCAGGCCGCCGGTTTCCAGGGCCTTTTGCAGGTCATTGCGCATGCTCACTCGCTCTTTCACGTGGCGGCTCATGTCCAGGGTATGCCACTGGTAGTTGTTGCGGCCTTCGTGCTTGGCCTTGTACATGGCCAGGTCGGCGGCTTGCACCAGCTGCATGGGGTCTTCCACCGGGCCTTCGGTGTAGGCAATCCCGGCGCTGGAAGTGATGTGCTGGACGCCCTGCGGCAAATCGTAGGGTTGCGCCAGGGCATTGATGGTGCGTTGCGTGATCAGCTCGGCCTGCAGTGGGGGCAGGTCGTTGAGCACCATGACAAATTCGTCGCCGCTCAGGCGGGCTACCGTGTCCTGGGGCCGTACGTGATGCGCCATGCGATGGGCAACTTCCATCAATATCTGATCGCCGACGCAATGGCCCATGGAATCGTTGATGGGCTTGAAACCATCAAGGTCGAAAAACACCACAGCCAGGCCGTGGTTCTCGGGCCGGGGCAGGGCGCAAGCCTGCTGCAAGCGGTTTTCGAGCAGGCGGCGGTTGGGCAGACCGGTAAGCTGGTCGTGATTGGCATTGTGGGCCAACTGCTGATTTCGCTCATGCAGTGTGCGGGCGGTGCGATTGCGCTCGGTCACGTCCTTGGCAATACCGAATACCCCGACAATGGACTTGTCGATTTCGATAGGCATGTTCGTGACTTCAAGATCCAGCATATTCCCGTTCCGGTCGGCGCCTCGCGTTTCGTAGTGCTGGGCCTGTCCTGTCAAGGTTGCCTGGAAGTGCAGTTCGGCGCGGGCCACCTCTTCGGGCAGGACGATGGCGGAATAATGCTGGCCCAGCAACTGCATTTCGGTATAGTTGCTCAGGCGTTCGCCGGCCGGATTGATGCTGACGAAGCGGCCTTCGCGGTCCAGAGAAAACACCGGGTCGGGGTTGAAGGCATACAGTGATCGGTAACGCTGTTCGCTGGCCTGGATCTGGATGCGGGCGCGGGCACGTTCGATGGCAACCGCGGCAAATTGCGCGGTACTGGCCAGAAGCTGCTGGTGCTCGTCGGTGGGTAAGCCCGGGGTAGGCAGGTAAATCGCAACCGTACCCAGCACCTTGCCGTCCAGCGAGAATACCGGATGCGAGTAGCAGGCGCGTAGGCCATGGGCTTGTACCGGTTCACGGTCGTTGCGCCAGAAGGGATGGCTGCTGATATCGGGCACGGTCACAACATCCCGGCGCCAGGCTGCCGTTCCGCATGAACCCGCGCCTTCGCCGATATCAATCGTGGCAAAACGCGTACGCAGATCTTGCGGCATGGTGGGAGCCGCCAGCAATTCAAGCTGGCGGCTATCCTCGGAGAGCCCGTGGATCGTGCAGACCGCGCGCGGCTCGCGCTTTTCCACCATAGTGCAGATAGCGCCCAGCATGGCGGTCAGATCTTCGGTGCGGGCGATCAGTGCCATGGTGTCGCGCTGCACGGCAATGTGGGCGGCGTTGCGCCTGGCTTGGCCGGCCAGGCGCTGGCTCATCATCAGGAATACCACCAGGCTAAGGCCGGCCAGCAAAATTGCATTGGTCAGCAAGGTGGTGTCGAGGTAGCCGGCGGCATTGCGGTGCAGGGGGATGCTCCAGCCGGCATCGGGCTGCATGGGCCTGGTGACCAGGCTGAGCAGCAACCAGGTCGACACATACACCAGCACACCCGTCACGGTGGTGACCAGTATCGAGCGGGAGGGCTTGTCTTCTTCCTGGCGGGGAAAGCGCGCCAGAAGGAAAGTGGCGATCGCACCCAGAAATAGCAGCATTTCCGCCGTGCGCACGTGGTCAAGCGAGCCGGGGTTCAGAAAGGACAAGGCAGGCGTCCAGGTGCTGACAATGCAGGCCAGCACCGTGGCGATGGCAGCCATCGCAAGCGAGATACTGACGCGGCGGCTGCGATGGCCTGCATTGCCCGCCAGGGCCGCCACGCCCAACAGCCCGAAAGTCACCGTGAGCACAGCCGGAGGTGCGGATGGGTTCGGCTGCCAGCCATGGCGCCATAGATACCAGCCAGCAAGGCCTGCAAGCGCTGCGGCGCCAGCGCGTCGCACCAGAGTCAGCCCGTGGACCCCACAGAGCAACACGATGCCAGTCAACATCAGCATGATGGCTGCGCTGGGTTGAACTTTCACATAGCCCAGGGCATCGGATGCCATGGCGCCGGCAAAGCTGATGGCTCCCATCAGGGCCAGGGTCAGGGAGACAACGTATATGAAAGCTTGGACCGCTACTTGACGCGTGTTCATATGACGGGAAGCGGCTATCGTCTGGACGGAGCACACCGCGCTGTGCGTGGGGATTGCGTCATGGTTGCGTTACTACGCCGGACAATTGTATCTGTTAGTGATGAGACTGAGCGGCGGCGCTCCTGGCCGTTGCTGGGCGGCGACATCTCCCCGTCCTGGCCCTGCCTGCCATCGCATCAATTGGCTGCATGGAAAACCGCCGGAATCGCGTCAACCGTGCTGGAACAGGAAGCGCCTGGGTGGCTGGCACGACATATGCGGCTGTGTTGTAAACCGCTGCATGGCGGGGCGCCGCAGGCCGGCCTTGCCGGCGCCGCTGGATTTTCAACAGGAGCTAGTCATGACCAAGCCGCAGCAACCGCAGAATCCACAGAAGGACGATACTCGCCGCGACGAACAGAAAAGCCATGGCAGTGAGCAAAACCGGACCAAAAAAGATGGCCATACCGACCAGATAGGCTCGGGGCAAGACCAGACCAGTCAGCGCCAGCATGGCGGCGGAGGCGCTCGCCACTAATCCAGGGTAAAGGGCGGCCTAGACGCCGGTGTCGCGACAGTAGGCGACAGCGGCATCGCGAAAATCCCGGCATATTGGCGACAGGTAGCCGCCTTTGCGCCAGAATATGCCAAGTTCATGATGCCATGACATGCCTTCGCCCTGGATGGCGACCAGGCCCTGGCCGGCCACCTGCTTCAGGCTTCGTAGCGGCATGATGCCCAGCAGGTCCGAGCAGCGCAGCAGTTCGGCAAAGGCCACGGGGGCGCCGGTGCTTTCCACGGCCAAGCGGGGGGCTGGCAGCCCGATGGCGGTGAAGCGTTCTTCCAGCCATTGGCGCAGGTATAGCGTGGTAGCCGGCATGGCCCAGCGTTCTTCGGCAAAGGCGGCCATGCTGGTAAAGCGATGCAGTCGGGGGTGGTCTGCCCGCGCGACGATCTGCATCTGCAGTTGCCCCAGCGGTAGATGATCGAGGTCCGCCGGCAGGGTGTGCGGCAGGGCTGCCATGATGAGGTCTACCTGGCCTCCCTGTAACAGCGAGACCAGGTGCGCGCTCAGGTGGGTTTCGATGGAAAACGTAGCCAGCGGCCGATTCACGAAAAAATTGGCCAGCAGTGGCGAGATCAGCGATGGCACCAGATAAGGCAGGCTGCCCAGCCGCACCGATCCGGCCCGTGCTACGCGCTGGTCTTCGAGTTCGTTTTTCAGGTCGTTGACGGCCAGCAAAACCTTTTCGGCGTGGCGTACAAGCGTGCGGCCGGCCTCGGTCAGAACCACGCCACGCGGCGTACGCTCGAAAACCTGCAGCCCTGTCTCGCGTTCAAGTCGGCCCAGGGCTTTGGACAAGGCCGACTGGCTCAGCTCCATTGCCTCGGCCGCGCGGTGCAGGTTGCCTTGCTCGGCCACGCGCAGAAATATTCTCAAATCCTGGAGTCGCATACGGGTTCCTGCCATTCCATCGGGGCGATGGTGGGACTGTAACAGTGCACCCACGGCATGAAATGGCTTATGTGGCGGACAAATAACCGCCTTCTGCCTGGATAGCGGTTTCCAATACGGAATCAAGCCAGTCCGCAATGGAATCCGCAGCATGTGCTGCGGCCCGTACACTCTCTGGCAAAGCCATGTCTTGCCAGTTGGGCCGGGCATGGCGGTTCAAAAACGTCAGGAGACAAAACATGTTCATGAATACCCTGGGCTTACGCTTGCGTGCCAGCACGGCAGTGCTGGGTGCGACCCTGATGCTGTGCGGCCACGCCGCCATGGCTGCCGAAACCTATCCTTCGCAACCCATCACGATCGTGGTGCCGTCGGCGCCAGGTAACGTGAACGATGCGGTGGCGCGCCTGATTGGCAACGAACTGACCAAGGCCTGGGGCCAGCCAGTCATCGTGGATAACAAGCCGGGTGCAGGCACCACCATCGGCACCCGTTATGTGGCGCGTGCGGCCAAGGACGGCTATACCGTCTTGTTGACCTACACCGCCCACGTTCAGAACCCCGCACTGTATGGCGATACCGGCTACGACGCCTTGAAGGATTTCGAGCCGGTCAGCGAAGTGGCGCTGTCGTCCACCATCCTGGCGGTGTCGCCGGAGTTCGAGGCCAAAACCCTGCCGGACCTGGTCGCCTTGGTCAAGGCCAATCCTGGCAAGTACGCCTATGGTTCGTATGGCATGGGCACCACCGGCCATATCCTGGGCGAGTTGCTGAAGAAGGAAGCCGGGCTGGAGATGGAACATATCGCCTACAAGGGCGGTGCGCCCCTGGCTACCGATCTGGTGGCGGGCCATGTGAAGTTCGGCCTGATCGCGGTGGGCACGGCCAAGCCGCTGCTGGATGCGGGCAAGCTGATCCCGGTGGCGATTACGGGCAATCAACGCTCGGCACTGCTGCCGGATGTTCCTACATTCCTGGAAGCCGGCTACCAAGGGTTCGAGCCTGACGCCTGGATGGGGCTGTTGTTCCCGGCCGGAGTCGACAAGGCGCGTGTCGATGCCTTGTCCAAAGAAGTGGCGCGCATCGTCAAGGAGCCTGCCATGGCAAAGCGCTTGGCGGACCTGAACCTGGTGCCGATAGGCAATACGCCGGAAGAGTACAGCAAGGTCTTGACCGACGATTTCAACAAGTGGGCCACGGTGATCAAGCAGGTCGGCATCCAGGGCGCACAGTAACGCTATGAGCACCCACGAATTCGACGCGCTGGTTTGTACGCACTGGGGTCACTGGAGCGAGCTCGAAATGCAGCGCCTGTCCCGTACGCCCCTGGCGCCTGGACAGGTTCGCATCCGGGCTCGGCATGCAGGGGTCGGCTTTGCAGTCAGCCTCTTCGTATCGGGCAAGTACCAGCGCAAGCCGCCGCTGCCCTTCACGCCGGGCACCGAGGTCTCGGGTGAAATCATCGAGGTGGCCAGCGATGTGACCCGCCTGCGCGTGGGCCAGCGGGTCGTGGCGGCCGTCGACTGGGGCGCGTTTGCGCAAGAGGTGGTCACCACCGCGCACACGGTTTACGCCGTCCCCGACGGCCTGGACCTGGCACTGGCTGCCGCGATGCCCATCACCTATGGCACGACTTGGGCCGCGTTGGAATGGCGCGCCAAGCTGCGCGCCGGCGATACGCTACTGGTGCATGGCGCCAGCGGCTCGCTGGGCATGGCGGCGGTGCAGATCGGCCGCCTGATGGGCGCGCGCGTGATCGCGACGGCCAGTACCGAGGCCAAGCGTGCGGCGGCGCTGCAGAATGGCGCCAGCCATGCCTTGCCGTCCGATGCCGAGAGCTTGCCGCAGGCCATCAAGGCCTTGTGTCCGAAGGGCGGGGTGGACGTCGTTTTCGACCCCGTCGGGGGCGACTTGTTCGACGCTACGCTGCGCTGCGTGGCGCCCGAAGCGCGGGTGCTGGTCATCGGCTTTGCCAGCGGACGCATTCCTGCCGCGGCGGCCAACCTGCTGCTGGTCAAGAACGTGTCGGTTATCGGCTTCAACTATGGCTACTACATCGGCTGGGGCCTGACCGACGAGCGTGAACAATACGCCAGGCAGGTGCAGGAAGTGGTGGGCAGGGCCATGGCCGCGGTCGCGGACGGCAGCATGGCGCCTCCCATGACACAGCATTTCCCGCTGGCGCAGTGGGAAGCCGCCATCGACACCACCATGTCGCGCCGCGCGGTCGGCAAAGTCATACTGGATATCTAAATGTCTGCTGAACATCTCGAAGAGCCCATGCTGCAGGGCCTGACCGTACTGGATATGAGCCAGGGCATCGCCGGCCCATACTGCGGCATGGTGCTGCGCCAGCAGGGCGCGCGTGTCATCAAGATCGAGCCGCCCACAGGGGACTGGGGGCGCCAGATGGGCCGCATACGCGAAGGCAATACCGCCATTTCGATCGCCTATAACGCCGGCAAGGAAAGCGTGGTGCTCGATACGCGCCAGCCCGAAGGGCGGGCGGCCTTGCGCCGCCTGGCTGAAAAAGCGGATATCGTGATCCAGAATTTTCGCCCCGGCGTGGCCGAGCGCATGGGCGCGGGCTATGCCGAATTGGCACAGATCAATCCCAAGCTGGTGTACGTCTCGATCTCGGGCTACGGCAACGAGGGCCCGCTGGCTCAGTTGCCGGCGCTGGATACCACCATGCAGGCGGTCAGCGGGCTGATGCATGTGAACCGGGACGCCAGCGGACGCCCTCGGCGCATAGGCTTTTTCCTGATTGACCTGACCACGGGGCTGTACGCCGCCCAGAACGTTGGCGTGGCGCTGTATCGTGCCGCGCTGACGGGGCGGGGCCGGCACATCCAGGTCTCCATGCTGCAGACCAGCATTGCGCTGCAGTCATACCTGATCCTGGACGACGCCCTGTTTCCCGGCGACGAGTCGGCCGTATTCAATGCGCCCACGGGCCTGTTCGATACGGCCAACGGCATTCTGTATGTGAGCATGCTCAACGACGCCATGTTCGAGCGTCTGGCCCGCACCCTGGGTTTTGACGATTGGCTGGCCGATGCCAGCCTGCGCACCAGCGCGGGCCGCATGCCGCGCGCGGCCGAGCTGAACCAGCGCCTGGCCACCGTGCTGGCCACCAATACGCTCGAACACTGGGAAGAAGTGCTGGCTGCGAACGACGTGCTGTTCGGCCGGGTGGGCCATCCGCGCGACCTGCGCAGCAACCCGCAAGCGGTGCATGCAGGACTGTTCGCAACCTTGCCCCAGCCGGGCATTGGCGAGCTGCCTTGGCCGGGTGTGCCGGGTAACGGCAGCTTGCAGCCCGCGCCTGGCGACGCGCCGGTTCTGGGGCAGCATACCCAGGCCGTGCTCAAGGAGTTCGGCCTGGCATAAGGGCGCTGTGGCCCTACAGCGTCACCACGTGCCCCTTGAGCGGATCGATACGCCCGCCATGCAGCGCGGCGATCAGCTCGCCGGCGGCCGCAAAACCGGAATGTTCCTGTATTTGCAGCCAGGGGGCGTGGGCTTGGCCGACTCGTTCAATAAAGCGCAACTGGGCTTCGTTGAACTTGCGGTTCACGGTTTCGTGTCCCCAGTCCGCATTGCGTTTGCGGATCTGGTCCGGGGCAAAGTAGAACCGCGGCGCCGGCCCAGGCAGGTCGGTATCGCGCAGAAACTGTGTGTTCTGCGCCGAACCCGCGAAGCAGTCGTACACCAGCGCTTCGCCAAGATGATGGTGCAGGGTCGAGCGCAGGCTTTCGTCGCCGGAAAAATCCACATAAAGCGTAGGCCTGTCGGTGCGTATCGAGGCCAACTCGCCATAGGGCAAGACCTGCTGATAGCAGCCGAGCTGATCGACAAAATCGCGGTTGGATGGCGACGTCAGGGCAATCATTTCGATGCCGGCTTGTCCTTGCAGGCAGAAGGCGGTGCCATAGGCTGTTTTGCTCGACGCACTGGAAAACACGACCTGCCTGGCCCCGAAGTAGTTGTTGTCCTGCAGGAAGTCGGCCAGCATGAACGAGGTAATGAACAAGGGGCGCAAAAGGATCTGGTGATTTTCGAACTCGGGCCGATAGGCGGGGTCGTGGCTGCAGCGCACATAGTGGTTATAGGCTGAAGTCAGCCCCTGCCGGTGCTCGGCCCCATCATAGAAGCCGCGCGCACTGATGCGGTGAGGGCGCAAGCGCAGATGGCTGGCGATCGGGAAGTAGCCGTAGAAGCGCTCGCCGACTGCGATGCCAGGCACGCTGGACGCCACGACATCGCCAAACCCCCACACGGGCATATGGCCGAAACCGGACGTCGGCGCCGGAAAGAAATCCCAATACCGCATGGCATCGCCGAAGGCCGCATAGGTAATATTGTTGGTCGTCAGGGCCAGGCGATCGATGCGCATGGCGATCTCTTCGGGCGCCAGGGTTTGCTCGTCTGTTTGGATGTGGGTGCTGGCCAGATCGTTCTTGCGGGTCAGCAGGCGTGTTACCGTCAGTGCGTCATTCATGCCGTCTCCAGTGGGGCGTTGCCAAACCATGGTGAGTTCACTATATCCGCGCCGTGCGGGCGTCGGGTTCGGAAAAGCCCAAGGGCGGCGCGCCAGCTCGTCCACCCCCGGCCCGCCCGTGGCCAAGCCCTTGAAGCGCCCTTCCCAGGCCCGCGCGAAGTTTACGGTTCAGGTGATTTACGACGCATTTGTTCGGATTTGGCACAGGCAAGGCTGGGCGGGTATCACCACTCGCGCGGTGGCCCTGGAAGCAGGCGTTTCCGTTGGCGCCTTGTACGACTATTTCCCCAACAAGCAGGCGTTGTTGTCGGGCTATGTGCGCCATGGCATTGACGCACTGCTGCAGGCGATCGAGCGCGATGTGGTGCTGGCCAACGACTTGCCTTGGCCAGAACGTGTCCATCGCCTGGTACAGCTCAGCTGCGGCGTGGGCACGCCGCAGCTGCCGGCCTTCGATGCCGAAATGCTCGCGTTGGAAGCCAATATCGCCGAACCCAAGCATCATCGGCGCGTATTCGAGGAACTGTCTTGCTCGTGGCTCAGGGCCATCCGGGCTTGCGCGGATTTACCCGTTCAACCGGATGCGGCCACCGTGCAAGCCCTGTATACCTGTATCTGGGGAGCACGGCGCTACCTGCTGCTGGTGTCCCCCGATGGCGATCCGGCGGCCGGCGATCCGGCGGCCGGCGCACCGGCTGACACCGATTGGGTCAGGGAACTGCAGCATATCTGCCGGGCGACGCTCGCTGGGCGACGCTCAGAGCCAAGACTGGCGCCGCCTGACGCCATCAAGCCAAAAGTGCCGGCTATTGCGCCTCAATGCCGACATCCTTGACCATCTTGCCCCATCTTTCGTAGTGCGGGCCGACCAGGGCGGCGAACTCTTCCGGGGTGGTGCCCATCAGCTTGACGTCGATGTCGAGGAAGTTTTTCTTCACCACGGGGTCGGCCAGGATTTCGTTGATATCTTGTGAAATCTTTTTGACAATATCCGGCGGCGTTCCGGCTGGGGCGAAAAATCCGTACCAACCATTAATGTCCATACCTTTGTAGCCCAGTTCCGTAAAGGTGGGCGTGTCGGGTGCTACCTCTGAACGATCCGGCCCCGAAACCGCAAGTACCCGCATCTTGCCGGTTTCCAGGTGTGCCTTGGCGCCGTTGCCGGACATCACCACCAGGGGGATCTGCCCACCGAGTAAATCCACCACGGAAGGTGATTCGCCGCGGTAGGCGACGTGAGGCATGTCGAGGCCGGCCTGTTTGTTCAGCAAATGACCGAACAAATGTGCCGAGCTGCCAACGCCATAGGTTCCATACGAATATTTTTCAGGGTTGGCCTTTGCCTGTTTGATGAAGTCATCCAGCGTTTTTGCCGGGTTGTCGCCCTTGACCACCCAGAGCAGGCCGTTGGTGGCCGATAGCGTTATCGGTGCGAAATCCTTGACCGGGTCTATTTTGGCGCTGGTATAGATATGCGGCGCCTGAACCAGCGTGGAAAGCGTATGCATCAGTGTCAGGCCATCGGGCTTGGCCCTGGCCACGTAATCCGCACCGATCAGGCCGCTGCCGCCGGAACGGTTGTCCACCACTACCGACTGCCCCCATTTTTCGCCCAGGCGCTTGGCAACGATACGGGTGAGATTGTCGGTGGCGCCGCCAGGGGGGTACGGGACGACGATGGTGACAGGCCCCGAAGGGTAGGGGGTTTGCGCCGCGGCCGTCAGCGGCAGTACGCCGGCCATCGTGCAAAAGGCCGCTGCCATCGCGGTTTTGATCAGTGTTCGGCGTTGCTTCAATGACATCAATTCGCTCCTTTTCCTAGTCTCGTTTGATGCATGGCATGTGCATCAATGGATGTTTTCTATGTTTTCTATGTTTTCTTGCCACCGGACAGCCGATGGCATCATCGTGCGGCGGTACCGCCTTAACTTAACACTCCGGTTTCCCGGATCATGGTGGACCAGCGTTCGCGTTCCCGATTCAGGAAGTCGGCATATTCCTGGGCCGAGGTGCCGGTGGGCGTGACGCCCAGGCCTATCATCCGTTCGCGCAAGGCGGGCGTGGCCAGGGTCGCGCGCGTCGCGGCGTTCAGGGTTTCGATAACGCTGGCAGGAGTGCCGGCGGGCACGAAAAAGCCATTCCAGATCGGAATGGCGAAGCCCGGAAAGCCCTGCTCGGCCACGGTGGGCAGATCGGGCAGGGCGGCGGCGCGTTCTCCGCTGATCGTGGCCAGCAGGCGTGCGCGGCCATCGGCGACCAGCGGCTTGGTGAAAGGTATGGTCATGACGGCGACATCGATACGACCTTCCAGCAGGTCTGGCATGGCAGGTGCCTCGCCCGCGTAGGGTACGTGCACCATCGAGACGCCGGCCTGCTTGCTGAGGTATTCCATGGCCACATGCAAGGGCCCCAGCGGCCCGGTCGACATATACGAAACCGAGCGTTCCTTCTTTTTGGCGGCCTGCAGCAGGTCGTCCAGCGTTTTATAGGGGCTGTTGGCGGCCACCGCAAGAACATATTCCACGGTGCAGACGTGGGCCACGGGAAGCAGGTCTTTGACCGGGTCGTACGCCAGGGTGGGCAAGGTATAGGCCAGGACGACGTTGGTGCCTACGCCGCCCATCAGCATCGAGTAGCCGTCGGGCGCGGACTGCACCACCTGGGACGCCCCGATGGCGCCGGAAGCACCTGGCCGGTTTTCAACGACCACCACTTGCTTGAGGTGAGGCTCGAGCGCCTGGCCCAGTAACCGGCCCAGGATGTCGGTGGCTCCACCAGCCGCGAACGGAACCACCAGGCGTACCGGTTTGCTGGGGAAGTCGGCGGCTCGCACCAGGCCGCCGCTGCCAAAGTAGGCTGCCGCGGCAGCCATGCCATGCAAAACGGTGCGCCGGTTGGCGCCCATGCCACCCAGTCCTTCCGGTGTTTCAGCTTTGTTGCGCAGTCTTGCCATCTTGCTTTCCTCTGGATTGGTTGCCATGCGGCGTAAGGGGATATATGGGTAGCGCAGTGTTCCAGGCACTTAGCCCAGCGGCAGGCTCAGGCGATAGACCTTGGCTGCAGTGCGGCTGAAGAGGTCGGCTTTTTCGCTGGCCGAACAGCCTTGCGCCAGTCGCTTGAAGGCATTCCACAGCACGGGATAGCTGCACGAGGCCTGATCCACCGGGAAATTGCTTTCGAACATGCAGCGGGCGGGGCCGAACGCGGCGATGCAGGTTTCGATATAGGGGCGCCAGGCGTCGGCCAGTTCTTGTGAGCCGGGTGGCTTGTCGCGCAGATGAAAGCCGAAACCGGCCAGCGGCATGCCCAGTCCGCCCAGTTTCACGTATACGTTTTCGTGCTGGGAGAGCCGGTGTATGCCCTGGCTCCAGACATGAAAGACTTCATCGCGTTTTCCGGCATAGGGCCCGATGCCCACCAGGCCCCCAACGTGATCGAGAATGATGGTGGTGTCGGGGAAGGCCTTGGCCAGATCGGCCAGATCGCTCATCTGGGGGTGATAAAGCCAGGCGTCGAACGACAGGCCCAAGGGGGCCAATTCGGCGAAACCCGCACGCAGCCTGGGGTCGTACAGCAGGCGCGCGGGCGGCGTGCGCGTGGTGGTGCGGACTTCACCGCTGGCATCCCAGACGCTGGATTGCCGGATGCCCCGAAAACGCCCGCGTCCTGCGGTGATATGCGCTTCGAGCACCTCGCGCACCCGGGTTCCCAGGCACAGCTCGGCATAGCTGGTAATGCCGGCGCACAGGGCCACGCTTTGCGCGGGCAGGGCCGCGACCTCTTCGGCCAGTGCCGTGACGAACTCGGTTTCACCGACAGGACGAAAGTCGTCTGGTCCCTGGCCTCGGTATTGTTCCGAGCATTCGGCAAAGACGGTAGCCACCACCTTGTGTCCGCTGTGGGCGTCCGCCAGAATATCGTCGCGCAAATAGGGTATGCGCGGTGCCCCCCACAGATGGTGGTGGGGATCGATAATGGGAAGCTCCGGCTCGAGAATGTCTTCCTGTGTCTGCGCAAGCCATTCAGGCGCGCCAGCAGGATGCATCAGCGCAGGACGTGGATGTGATGAGGGTTCCATGTGGTCTCCAGACCCCACATCTGCCGTGTGGGTGAACCTATGGAACCATAAAACTATTTGTCTGACAATCGAGCGGAACCCGCGCTATGGTTTACCCCAGGCTCCAACTAAAAGAGATCGGCCTGGTCCAGGGTAAGGCCCAGGCGATCCTTGCCGGACAGCAGGGGTTCGCCTTCCAGGGGCCAGGCGATGGCCAGGGTGGGGTCGTTCCAGGCGAGACAGCGTTCATGTTCGGGCGCGTAATAGTCCGTGGTCTTGTACAGGAACTCGGCTACTTCAGACACCACCACAAACCCATGGGCAAAACCGGCCGGCACCCACATCTGGCGGTGGTTGGTGGCCGATAGCGTCGTACCCACCCATTTGCCAAAGGTGGGCGAGCCGCGGCGGATATCCACCGCGACATCCCACGCTTCGCCCACGACCACACGCACGAGCTTGCCCTGCGGCTGCTGGATCTGGTAGTGCAGGCCGCGCAACACGCCTTTGACCGAGCGTGAATGATTGTCCTGCACGAAGCCGACCTGCAAGCCGGTCTCTTCGGCGAACTGCCTGGCGTTGAAACTTTCGTAGAAAAAACCGCGCTCGTCACCGAACACCTTGGGTTCGAGGATAAGGACGCCGGGAATTGCTGTTGGAATGATATTCATGAAACTCAGTAAACTTTCTCGCGAAGCAGGCCCAGCAGGTATTGGCCATAGCCGTTTTTTGCCATGGGTTCGGCCAGCAGGCATAGGGCGTCATCGTTGATATAGCCCAGGCGCCAGGCGATTTCCTCGGGGGCCGCTACCTTCAGGCCCTGGCGGTGTTCAATGGTCTGGATGAACTGGCTGGCTTCCAGCATGCTGTCGTGAGTGCCCGTGTCGAGCCAGGCATAGCCTCGGCCCATCAGTTCCACATGCAGTTGGCCGCGCTCGAGGTACAGCCGGTTCAGGTCGGTGATCTCCAGTTCGCCCCGGGCCGAAGGCCGCACCTGCTTGGCCAGCTCGACCACGTTTTCGTCATAGAAATACAGGCCGGTGACCGCGTAGCGAGACTTGGGCTTGACCGGCTTTTCTTCCAGGCTGATGACTTTGCGGTCGGCCGAAAATTCGGCCACGCCGTAGCGTTCGGGGTCTTGCACGGCATAGGCAAACACGGTGGCGCCGGTGGTGCGTGCATTGGCCTGAGCCAGCAGCGCATTGAAGTCGTGGCCGTGAAAAATGTTGTCGCCCAGGATCAGGACGCTGGGCGCGCCGCCCAGGAAGTCCTCGGCGATCAGGAAGGCCTGGGCCAGGCCGTCCGGCGAGTCTTGCACGGCGTAAGAGAGCTGCAGGCCCCATTGGCTGCCGTCGCCCAGCAATTGCTCGAAGCGGGGCGTGTCTTGCGGGGTGGAAATGATCAGGATCTCGCGGATGCCCGTCAGCATCAGCACCGACAGCGGGTAGTACACCATCGGTTTGTCGTAGATGGGCAGCAACTGCTTGGAGATGCACAGAGTGGCGGGGTAGAGGCGGGTGCCGGAACCTCCGGCCAGGATAATGCCTTTACGCATAGGTCTTAATTCTTCAACAACAGGGTTTCAAGTACGCGCTGCACCTGTTCTTGCCAGGTCGGAAGCGCCAGGCCGAACGTTGCGCGCAGCAGGCTGGTGTCCAGCCGGGAATTGGCGGGCCGCAGCGCCGGCACGGGGTAGGCGCTGCTGGGGATGGCGTGTACAGCGTCGGGCGGGCAAAGGGTAGCCGCGCCCAAGGCATTGGCTTGCGCCAATATATAGCGTGCGTAGCGGCACCAGGTCGTGTCCCCGGCCGAGGCCAGGTGGTAGGTGCCAGCGCCACCCCGGCCCTGGCGCAGCGCGGCCAGCACATGGGCGGTGATATCGGCGATCAGTGCCGCGCTGGTGGGCGCGCCGAACTGGTCGTCCACCACGTTCAGTTCGCTGCGCTCGCGTCCCAGGCGCAGCATGGTCTTCAGGAAGTTGCCGCCATGCGCGCCGAACACCCAGCTGGTGCGCAGGATCAGGTGCTTGTCCCATTCCTGCCGGATGGTGCTTTCGCCCGCGAGCTTGCTGCGCCCGTAGACGCTTTGCGGGTTAGGAGTGTCGGTTTCCGCATAGTGGCCGTCCCGACGGCCATCGAACACATAGTCGGTGGAATAGTGCACCAGCCAGGCATCCAGCGTTCGGGCCTCTTGCGCCAGAACGCCGGGCAGCCGGGCATTGACCCTCATGGCGGCATCCACCTCGCTTTCGGCCTTGTCCACCGCCGTATAGGCCGTGGCGTTGACGATCACGCAAGGTGCGACACCGCGCACCAACCGGCGCACCGCGGCCTCGTCGGCAACATCGCAGTCGGCGCGGCCCACAGCATGCACCGGGCCCAGCACCGCCAACGCGCGTTGCAGTTCCCAGCCGACCTGGCCGTTCCTGCCCAGTAACAGTATTGGTGCCGTCATGCGTTGGCGACCGCGCGCGCGCCATACTGGCGCTCGTTCCATTCCCGGTAGCCGCCGCTGGTGACGTTCTCGACCCAGGCCTCATGGCCCAAGTACCAGTCCACCGTTTTCTTCAGACCCGTGGCAAAGGTTTCTTCGGGCTGCCAGCCCAGCTCGCGCTGGATCTTGCGCGCATCGATCGCGTAGCGGCGGTCGTGGCCCAGGCGGTCCTGCACGAAAGTGATCTGCGCGCGGTAGCTCTGGCCATCGGCGCGCGGGCGCGCGGCATCAAGCAGATCGCACAGCGTATGCACGACCGACAGGTTGGTTTGTTCGTTCAGGCCACCCACGTTGTAGACCTCGCCGGGGGTGCCGGTGGCCAGCACCTGTGCGATGGCGCGGCAGTGGTCCTCGACGAACAGCCAGTCGCGCACCTGCAGGCCATCGCCATAGATGGGCAGGGGTTCGCCGCGCAGGGCGCGATGCAGTACCAGCGGGATCAGTTTTTCCGGGAACTGGTAGGGGCCGTAATTATTGGAACAATTGGTGGTCAGCGTGGGCAGGCCGTAAGTATGGTGGTAGGCACGCACCAGATGGTCTGATCCGGCCTTGGAGGCCGAGTAGGGGCTATTGGGCGCATAGGGCGTGGTTTCGCTAAAGGCCGGGTCATCGGGCTCGAGCGTGCCGTAGACCTCGTCGGTCGAGACATGCAGGAAACGGAAGGCGGCGCGATCGTCGCTTGGCAGGGCCTGCCAATACTTGCGAACGGCTTCGAGCAGCCGGAAGGTGCCCACCATATTGGTTTGCACGAAGGCTTCTGGCCCCAGGATGGAGCGATCCACATGTGATTCGGCGGCAAAGTGCAGCACCGCGCGCGGACGGTGCTTGGCCAGCAGTTGGCTGATCAGGGCTTCGTCGGCGATATCGCCCTGGACAAACTGATGCTGCTCTGAACCTTCCAGCGATTGCAAGCTTTGCAGGTTGCCCGCATAGGTCAACAGATCCAGGTTCAACACGGTTTCGGCATTCGCCGCGCACCATTGCAATACGAAGTTTGCGCCGATAAAACCGGCTCCACCGGTAAGAAGAATCATGTTTCGAATCCTGTGTGTCCCTGGGGAACTTGAAGGCGGCACGTTGGCCCGTTGCGATGTCGCTGCGGTTGTGTCGGCGGGCTTGGCTGCCAGCATGACAGGTGAATGTTACTGCCTTCGCGCGCCATATCTGGCAGCCGGTAGGGCTTTGTGCATTGCAAGGCTGAAAAAATCACTGTTGAGCCGCCGCCGGGATTATTCTCGATGTGTCCAATATCGACAGGGCTCAAGAATAGGGCTCGAAAAAAGGAGACTAGCGATGCATTCTGCTTTCAAGCTGTTGGCCACCGGGTGGCTGGCAACTGGCGTCCTGCTGGCGAACCCGGCCGCGGCGGCCGATCCGTTTCCGGCCAAGGCGATCACGATCATTGTGCCCTATGCCGCCGGCGGCCCCACCGATCTGACCGCGCGCCTGCTGGCCGAGGGCCTGGCCAAAGAGCTGGGGGTCGGGGTGCTGGTGGAAAATAAAACCGGCGCGGCAACGATCGTCGCGGTGAACTATCTGCTAGCCGCTCCCCGCGATGGCTACACCATCATGATGGCGCCGGGTACGACCACATCGATGAATCCCCATCTGTATCAAAACCTTTCATACAAGCCCAGCGATCTGGCGGCGATTTCATTGGTAACCCGCCAGCCCTTCACTGTAACCGCCAGCCCCGGCCTGCCTGCCAAGGATATCAAGGGCATGGTCGAGTTGGCGAAGTCCAGGCCCGACGGCCTGACATTTGGCACCACCGGCACGGGCAGCATGACCCATATCGTTGGCTCCTGGGTAGGCGACACGCTGGGTATCAAGATGACGGAAGTGCCGTACAAAGGGACGGCGGCATCAACCGTGGACCTGATCGGCAACCGCCTGGACCTGCAGCTGGAGGTGATCGCCAGCGCCGCCCAGGTCCACAATGCGGGTCGCGCCCATGTGCTGGGCCTGCTCAGCGACAAGCGCTCGGAACTGATCCCCGATGTGCCCACCTTCAAAGAGCTGGGTTATCCGCAGCTCGAGGCCTATACCTATTTCGGTTTGCTGGCCGCGGCGGGCACGCCGCCGGAAAGAATCGAAAGGCTGCGCGCGGCGACTGAAGCCGTGGCGGGTTCGCCAGCTTTCATGCGTACCATTGCGGCCAGCGGCGCCATTGCCGACCCTTCGAAAACGTCGCAGATCTATACCGATCTTCTGCAACGCGAATACGAAACCTGGGGCCGTATCATCAAGCCCATGAATATCCAGCTGGATTAGCCGCGGGTGTCGACGGCTCGATGCCGGCTTCTGGTCTTTTCGTTGATGAAATCGCCGCCTGGAGGGAAGTGATCCAGGCCGCCAATATCACTTTGCAGTAACCGAGTGACGCGGCATCATGGCTTTTTGATGCCGCGTCACTCGGTTACTGGTTCATGAATTCGGGCGAGGACAGTAGCAGGGTGTTCCATTCGTGCAGGTTGCGCGCTCGCGCCAGTGCATCGCGGCTGGCGTCGCTCAAGCTGCTTAGCAGAGTGGGGTGGTAGGCCTTGCGGATATCACTGGGCGCGGGTCGCGACGGTAGCGCGGATTGACCGGGTTCCTGGAAAAACTGCGAGTTGCCGCTGCCAATGGCGCGCGCCACATTGAAGCGCGCAATCATCTGGCCAGATCCTTGCCACGCGCTGCGTTGCAGCGGGTAGCCATCCGGTGTTTCCCTGCCATACAGCGGCTGTCCCAATTGCCTTAGCCAGGCCACGATGGCTTGCGCGTTCACGATTGGTGGTCCTGCGCTGTGGAGCAGACGCACGCAGGCCAGCACATAGCGCATCGGATCCTTGAAATTGTCATGCACCAGGGAACGCTGAAACTCTGGGTGTTCAAGCATGGTGCGCAAGATGCTGGCGATATTGCCCTGGCTTTTCAGGAATGTCTGGCTCATGGCCTTGACCAGCGTATCCGAGGGCTCGTCGCCGACGAAATATATCGCAAGCTTGCGGCTGATATGGCGCGCGGTGGCCGGGTGCTTGGCCAGGATATCGGCCACCCTGGAGATTTCCTGGAGCCCGGCTCCGGCAATCTCGTTGCCCAGAAATGTTTTTACCGTGAAATCATGCCTATCGGGGTTGAACTCGAACACGCCTTGGCGGATGTAGTAGCGCCGATTTTCTTCGGTGATCTTGGGTTGGCTGCCTGTCAGGTTCACGCCCAGTCCGGTCAGGATGCGAGTCAATGCCTCGACATCTGCCTGGGTATAGCCGCCGTCCACGCCCAAGGTATGCAGTTCCAACAGTTCCCGTGCGTAGTTTTCATTGACTTGGCCAACCCGGTTCTGGTGGTTGTCCAGGTAAAGCAGCATGGCTGGGTGCTGCATGGTGGCCAGCAGCAGATCCCGGAAATTACCCAGGGCCCGCGGGCGGATGGCCTTGCTTTCGTAGTCGGGAGTCAAGGCGCGCATATAGGCGTTCTTGCCGATATATACATTGAAATGGTTCATCCAGAACCACGTCATTTTCTCTTGCAACTGATGCTGGGAATACAGGGCGGTCAGCACCGAGCGCTGCGCGGCTTCATTGGCCAACTGGTTCAGGTGCTGCTGGAACAGCTTGCGTCGGTTTTCGCGATTTTCGCCAGGCAGCGATTTGTTGACCTCTTGCTGCTCACGGCGAAGCTGGTAGATCAATTGTTCTACCGGAATGCGCGAGATCTCCATCTGGTCGATGCGCGCTTGCACAGGTAAGGGGGGGGCGGCTTGGCCGGATGTCAGTTGTGCATCCAGGAACCACTCGCTTCCCTGGCGCTGCAGATCCTTGGCCAATGGGATGGTAATGCCCCAAGTCAGGCGATTGATCAGCGCCAGACGGTCCTGGTCCAGCGTCTGGCGACCGGACGTGGCAGACACAAGCGCCACTGCTTCCTGGGCTTGCGCATGGGGAGGGGAAAGGAAAATAGCTAGGCAAAGCCCGGCAAGTACCACTATCTGCATTGGATCGGCACAACCATGTTTCCGGCGGGTTGATTGAAGTCTGTAAACCGACCTTATTTCATGACGGCGGATACATTGCAATTCAACCCGGTATGTAACGATTTAATTACGAAATCAGCCGCGCCGACCCACGACGATGACGACCGCGCCGATGGCAATGGCCGCGATGCCGGCCCACATCGGTATAGCTACCGTTTTCTCGGTTTCGGCAGTGGCTTTCACCGGGCCAAGCTGCAACACGGTCTCTTCGGTGGTGTAGTTGAAACCCTTGTACACCAATGCCGCCGCGCCCAGCGCGATCAACAAAATACCAATAACAGTAGCTACTTTCATAGGTTCACTTGTCGAGGAAGAATAATCCGACAATACACCAAAGATATCGTGCCGGCAGGGCTTTGGTGGTTTTGTCGCATGCCTGATGTGGATCGTGTTTTTCCAATCGATACACATTTTATGTTTGGTCATGGATAGATCTGCAAACAAGGGCAGCTTGGACCGATCCACGAAGACTTACGCAAAGCTTACATCAACCTATGTGGTGATTTGCTCCGACCAGAGCTTGCTTGAACCTCGCTTACTTTCGGTCAAGTTTGCCTCAATAAACTGATGTGAATATGTTGATATGTTTCCGTTAATTTCGACATCTTCCGTTAATGTTACTTCTATGTCTTGTTATTGACATCGAACGTCGATAATCTCGCCGTCATCTCAGCAAGAGTGAAGCGCGTAGCAGCATGACGTTTCGATTGAAAAATAAATCATTCCTTGAATTATTCCGTTGTCTTGATTCTTTAGGACAACACCGTTGGCTTGACGGCACATCCCCGGTTTCCCCGTCTTTTGCACCTAGCCGCCATCTCCGGCCCTGGGGCGGCTGACTCTTCGTGACGTCAGCTTTGCCCCTAGCCCGCCAATCCGAGATTTACGCCTTCCCCGCTTTCCGTCTCGTTGGTAAGACCCTGCAATCCCACTTCATAAGACGCGACTCCATGACCGGCGTCTTTTCAGGAGCTTTCCATGCAATATGACAAACCCGTAGACAACACCGACGTATCCGCTGCCTTGGCCGCCGATGCTACGCTCAGCGCCAACACGCGTGCTGCCATTGAATCCATCCTGGATCTTGAAAGTACCGGCTCGACTATCGTGGGCGCCTGGAATGGCAACTCGACATCACCCGTAGCGGCGCCTGAGGGCTATGTGCCCGAGCTGATGGTGGTCAACATCGACGGTTCGGATGGCAACGGCAAGCC
>JBEBVZ010000051.1:0-33507 GCA_040392445.1 Verticiella sediminum | reverse complement strand
CGGCATGCTGCCGGCCCTGACATGTACGGGTTCGCGCTGAGGCTGCAGTTGGATACGAAAGCCCGCATGGGCCGGCCAGCCGGCCTGCAGCAGCAGGGGGTGGGGTTGGTTGGCGGCGAAGTCCATCTGGCGCTGTCCGACGGCCATGTGCAATCTGGCCGGGGTCTGCGGCGCATGCAGGTTCACCGCCCAGCCGGTAATCGCGCCTTCGGGCGCATGATATTGCACGCTGCCGGCCACGCTGCCTTGGGGGCTTAGCTGCGCCAGTTGCGTCAAGACAAAACGCAGCTCGCCCGCATCTTCGATATGTTCCAGCGCGGTATGCAGTTGCTGTACGCTGGTGGCCGCTGGCTGGCTGGCCAGGCGGGCCTGCCACAGGGCAATGCGCAGGGCGGGGTGTTTGGGGTCTTTGCGCCAGGCGGCTTCCAGCAGTTTTGCGGCCAACTGGGGTTTTTGCTGACCCATGGCGGCGCGGCCCATCAGGGCGGCAATGTCCGCACGCTTGGGCAGGGCCTGGGCGGCCTGGGCAAACTGCAGGAAGGCGCTAGGGTAATCACCGGCTTGCAGGGCTTCCATGCCCTGCCACAATTGCGCCTCGGCACGATAGCCTGGTACTTGCATGGCAAGTGCCAGGCTCGCGCGCGCACCAGCCACGTCACCTTTGTGACGCAAATGGTGGTAGTGCTCGATGATGTTGGGCACTTCATCCATATACTTCCCCTTGGGCAAGGCTTGGGCGGAAAGCGTAGGCCTTGCACAAACAAACATCAGCAAGCGGGCCGTTACCAGCTTGCTTGCCGCGCCCGGCGGTTGCCGAGCCCCTGGCGCTATGCCAGGGTAGCGATTCTTGGCCTGGCCAGGATCATCGTCTTGGCCGGGTTGCCGGTTCAGCCGTGCGCCTTGTAGACCTGCGTGATGGCGGGGTCTTCCCAGGGCGATTGATAAGCTGCGCCGGCCGTAGCTGTGGCAATGGCCGGTGCTGCGGCAACAGCCCTGGGCGTTACGCTTAGCATGATGGCGACCAGGTTTTCCCGCCCGGTGGGGCCGGAAATTTCCATGCCGTTCACGATGGCCTGCGGGGCGCAACCTGCAAACACGGCCTGGCCGGTCAGTTGAAAGCTTTTTTGCTGGGGGCCGACCAAGCCGAAAGTGACGGCCTGGATGCCGGCTGCCTTGCGCCGGGTGCCGGCGAAGTTGCCCGACAGGGCGGCCGGTTGTTTGCCTTGGTTCGAGACCGTGCAGCTATACGCCAGATCTACGCCCTGTGGTTTATTGGGCCAGGCAACGCTGAAGCCCTCGAGGCGGGCGTTGCTGCTGGGGTTGCCCAACCAGGCATCGTTCACGCGCACATCGCCGCGACGTTCGATATGGCCTTCGAAAACCAGCGAGATCGGGGCGGCTGGCGCGGCTTGCACAACGGCGGGAGCCGCGACGGGCGCAGGGGCTTCGATGGCCGGTGCGGCATTGCCTGCCTGCACGGCAGGTTTTGCCGACGCATTTTTCATGATGGCTTCGCTGGTGTCGATGCGGTCTATGCGCAGATCGATGTTGCGGATGCCATGTTCAGCCAGATGGTATTCGGTAACCAGTACTGCGCCGGTGCCACCCTTGATGCGGATGACCACGCAGTCGCCCAGCTTGACCAGGGTGTTGCGGCTGACCCCTTCGGCCGGGAAGAAGTCTACCGAGCCTTTGCCCAGCGGAGCCTGTTGCAGGGTAATGCAAACTTCCTGGCCTTCAGGCAGCTGGCTGGCGTAGCGGAAAATGTACATGCCGGTTTCCAGTGCCAGCACGCGTGACTGCAGCTTCAGGTTGGGAGGCGAATTTTCTGCGGGTTGGCGCGACATAGGCTTTTCTTTTAGAACTGGAACAACACATTGATTGATGACTGCATCCAGGTGATACCTTGGGTGAGCAACACCCCCCTGGCAGACTAGCGGGCGATCTTAGCAAACGCATATTGCGCCAACAACCCAGACCTTGTTAGTAAGGTTATGGTTATGTAACCGTTAGAAATAATTATCCAGAACGATGATCCGCCAAGCGGAACAAGGCTTGGATGGGCTTTACGTTTTGCCTTTGATGATTCCCTGGTGGGAATACTACCGTTGGGTTATGTATCTTTGTGTTGTTTTGGTTACAAAACTATACCGGCACATTTAGCCGTCAGCAGGTCGCCAGGCCCCAAAACAAACGCCCCGAAGGGCTGAGGCGCTTCGGGGCGTTCAAGCTAGCGGCGCTAGCGCCGCGGCTTACAGGGACTACATCGCTTCAGGCTGGGCTTATTAGACTTGGCCGTCGATCAGGTAGACGCTGGTGATATGGCCGGATGCTTCGTCCGAGCCGATGATGCTGACTGCCACGCTGGCGCGATCGGCACCGCCTTCCAGCTGGTCGAACCAGTACTGTGCGTCGGCGGTGGCGCTGCGGCCCAGTGCGTTGTTGTACAGCAGCTCTACGAACTGGTCGTCGGTGATGTCGGCCAGGGCGCCATTCTTGGCAACGAACTCGTCGCTGTAGAAGAACGCATTGGCTACATCTTGAGCCGCTTGGCCTTCAGGGTTCAAGCCGTTCAGCCAGAATTCGGCGCCACCGGCATCGCTGGAGCGGCCCAGCAGGCCTTGGTACAGGCCCACCGTGGTGGCGTCGTTGACGTTGTCGACGATGGCTACCGATTGGTCGCCCAATTGGACGAACTCAACGTTCTTCAGGGTGACGGCGCTGTTGCTGTCGGTGGCGTTGACGATGGTCAGATCGCCGTTGTCGTCGATGGCGAACACGAAGTCGGCGTAGTCGCCGTTCAGCTCGACCACGTCGTAGCCTGTGCCGCCGTCGACGGTATCGCTGCCTTCGCCGGCAATAATGGTGTCGTTGCCCGCGCCGGAGCTGATGCTGTCGTCGCCAGCGCCGCCGGTGATGGAATCGTTGCCGCCGCTGGTCACCAGGGTGTCGTTGCCGTCGCCGCCGTCCAGGGTGGTGTTCTTGTCGCCGTTCACGGTGACGGTGTCGCTGCCATTGCCCATGGCGATGACGCGTTCAACGGTGTTGAACGAGACGGTAATGTCGGTATTAGTCGCGAAGATGTAAGCCTGGGCGCTGGCCAGCACTTCGGGGGGAATGGTCAGCGAGACTTGCTCGCCAGCCTGGCCGGCGATGTCGGCCAGTACGACCTGGATGTCGCCGGGGGGGGCGATGAAGTCGCTGCCATCCCAGGATGCGGCGACGACGGTGTCGTTGCCCGTAAGGCCAAGGATGCCTTCGATTGCAAGGCGCGTGGCATCGCTGATGGAAGAGTTGGCGCTCAAGCCGGCGATGAGTGCCGTACCGGTGATGGGTTGATCGTATTGCATGTGTGTATGGACTCCGGGCGCGGCGCTGAATGGGCCTGCGACAGTATTGGATTAATTGCTGGTGCTTGTTGCACAGGGCGTAAGCGGTAAAGCGCGGCCCTGCGTAAAAGCGATGGCGCGTAGAACACACCGGAAAAATGGACTTGGTGATACGCGCAGCAAAACAACCTGGAGGGAGAAACCGGACGGTAGCGTGCTGCAACTGTTGCTGATATTCACCAACAATTTGATGTAATACGTTACATATTAGACTACATAGTGTTCCAAAACAATAAAAAATGTTTCACAAGTAACGGATGGTTTGTTTTGCGTTAAACGCAAAGGTGTTGCTGCGGTACGATCAACGGCTTTGAATCTATCCGTTAGGCGGCGCGGCTGGTGTCCGGCTCGTTTGTCGTAAGCGGTTGTCGCGAGCGTTTCTATGGATTTGCTATTCGTTCACCAGAACTTTCCTGGGCAGTTCCGTCACGTGGCTCCGTTTCTGGCGCAACGTGGCCATCGCGTGGTGGCCGTATGCCAGGATGGCGCCAAGGAAGCCTTGCCGGGCGTGCGGGTGGTGCCGTATCGGGTAGCCAAGGGCAATGCGCCCGATGTGCATCCCCTGGCGCGTGAATTTGAAACCAAGGTGCTGCGCGGCGATGCCTGCGCCCAGGCGGTGTTGGCATTGAAAGCTGAAGGGTTTTCCCCTCAGGTGATTTTTGCCCACCCGGGTTGGGGCGAAGCCTTGTACCTGAAGGCGGTGTTTCCCCAGGCGAAGCTGATTTGCCTGATGGAGTTCTATTACCGCGTGGCGGGGCAGGATATGGGCTTCGATCCGGAGTTCCCCATGCCGGGCTGGCGCGATGACGCACGCTTGCAGGCCAAGAATGCCAATCTGCTGCTGGCAATGGAAGCCATGGACGTGGGCATTGCCGCCACGCCTTGGCAAAGGCAGGTGTTGCCCGAGTGGGCGCGGGCCAAGACCGTGGTGCTGCATGAAGGCGTGAATACCAGCGAGGTGGCGCCCGACCCGACTGCCGAGCTTGCGCTGCCCGATCTGAATGTGCGCGTGCGCCCGGGCGACGAGGTACTGACCTTTGTTGCGCGCAATCTAGAGCCGGTGCGCGGCTACCATATCTTCATGCGCGCCTTGCCGCAAATTCTACGGCAGCGCCCCAACGCGCGGATATTCATCGTGGGCGGCGACGGCGTCAGTTATGGCGCCCAGCCCCAGGGAACCACATATCGACAGAAGTATCTGACCGAGGTTGCCCGCCAGCTGGATCCGCGCCGGGTGCATTTCATGGGCAAGGTGCCGCGCAATGTGTTTCTGCGCTTGATGCAAATTACCCGATGCCACGTGTATTTGACCTATCCCTTCGTGCTGTCGTGGTCGATGCTCGAGGCCATGAGCGCGGGTGCGGTCGTGCTGGGATCGGACACCGCGCCGGTGCGCGATGTGATCCGTCATGGTGAAAACGGCCTGCTTACCGATTTTTTCGATACGAATGCGTTGGCCAATGCCGCCAGCCAGGTGCTGGCCGATCCGGCGCGCTATGCCGCCCTGGGTAAGGCGGCGCGGCGCGCGGTGGTGCAGGGCTATGATTTGCGCAGCGTATGTTTGCCGGGCTACGAGGCCTTGCTGTAATCAGGCGTGTACGCCGCCTGTGGCCAGTTTGTGCTTGACGTGCAGTACGACCTGATCCAGCCCGATGTCGTTGGGTCTGCCGCAACGCCGGCCGAGGTCATCGGCTTGGGTGCGCCATAGCACCGTGTGCAGGTCGCGGTTCGGCGGCGTCCAGCAGTTGACGTCGCGGCCGGAGGCCACCACCACGCTGGGAGTGTGCACGGCAGCGGCCATATGGGATATGCCCGAGTCGTTGCAAACCACCAGGCGGCATTGCGCTATCAAGGCGGCCAGGGTCGGGCCGCTGGCCACGCCCGTCAGGTCGATGGCGAAGGTATTCATGAGCTGGCGCAGGCTGCTGGTGACCGGACGGTCTTCCTGGCTGCCGGTGATGGCGATCTGCCAGCCATGGGCAGCCAGTGTGCCGGCCAATTGGGCAAAGCGTTCTACCGGCCAGCGCCGCGAAGCCTGGTGCGAGCCTGGGTGCAGCAGCACCGTTTGTCGAGCATTCAACCCGGACGCCCATAAGAGCGAGCGGGCTTGTTCGTAATCATGATTGGTCAGGGGAAACTCCAGCTCGGTGCTGTTGACCGATATGCCTAGGTGCTGCATGAGCGCCGTGTAGCGTAATACCTCTGGCAGATGGACGGGCCAGGGGATAAGCCAGGGGTCGGGTGCCATGGTGCCCGAGGGGCCGGGGCTGGCAGGGCTTTGGTGAGGGGGCATGAAGCCCGCCCAGCGCTGCGCACCCAATTGGGCGACAACCGTGTTGGCCATTTCACCATCGTCGTGCAATTGAATGGCCACGTCGAATTTGCGCGCGTTGGCGGCTGCATAGAACGCTGGCAGGGCGCTGGGGTTGGTGGTTTCGATAGGCGAGCCGGGAAGGCAGGGAAACACCAGCAAGTCGTCGACATAGTGACTGAAGCGTTGTACGAAGCCGTCGGCGGATTCCTTGCCGACCAGCGTGATGCGGGCATCGGGACTGGCCGCACGCAAGGCGCGCAGGGCCGGTACCGAACTTAGCAGATCGTCCGGGGGTCGAGCCCGAAATACCGCGATGCGCCGAGGCGGGCGCGGCCAGAAAGAGGTTGCCGTTGTATTCATACTGCTCGGTTATTGGTGGTGGTGGGGCGTGCAGTGAAAGGAGCCCCAGGCAGGGCGGGACATGGCAAATATGTCGTTGGCGGGTTCAAGCGGGACGGCATTCAAGGCATCGCTTTCAAAGATCAGCGAGGACGCCTGGTCAAAATCGTCGACGACGTGGTGGGGCAGGCGCAGCGGACCGGTAGTCCAGTGGGTTTCATGACCATTGTTGACCAGAATAGTTTCACAACCGGCGCGCTGGCCGGCTTCAATTTCATCCAGGGTGTCTCCAATAAACCACGAACGTGCAAGGTTGATGCCGTGTTCGGCCGCGGCGCGGCGCAGCATGCCGGCCGCCGGCGTGCGGCATTGGCACAGTCGTGTCAAGGCTGGCACTCGGCCCAGTGGGTGGTGCATGCAGTAGTAGAAGCCCGACAGCCGGGCGCCTACGCTGTCGAACATGCAGGCCAGCTGTTGTTCCACGGTATGCAGGGCTTGCTCGGGAAAGAGTCCCAGGGCGACGCCGGGCTGGTTGCTGACGACGATAAGCGGCAGGCCCAGGCAAGCCAGCCGTCGCAGGCCGCTGGCGACTCCTGGGGCAAAGCGCATCTGGGCGGGGTCGACGTTATAGGGAACGTCTTCCAGCAAGGTTCCATCCTTGTCCAGAAAAATGGCTTCAGTCAGCTCCATGACTTTTCCTTTGGGCAGCACATCATTTATAGGATTTATATGTATCGCTGCAGCACATTTTGTACCTGCATTCTGTCTCTGCCGTGCTTGCCTGGTGAAACGCTACGAGCCATGCGAAAAGCGTGGCGTTTTGACAGAAATAACAGTTTTTTTCTAATTGATGCACGCAAAATAAAGAATACTGCGCCACCGGCTTAGTTGTGGCGTGCGAATGCAACAAAGCGTTCCACCGGTCGGGGTTCGCGTTTGATCAGGCGGCGGATGTGGGCGGGGTCGCCCGTGCTGCCGCGGTTCAGCATCTGCAAGGTGTCGGCGTCGAGCATGACGCCTGGTACATGCGAGCCTATGCGCGCGCCCAGTTCCACCATTTTCATGGGAATGGGCAGGAAGCGGGCCTTGGAGGAAATGCCCAATGACTGGCGCAGGCGGGTGTAGAAGGATTTCAGGCTGAGCGGAGTTGGCCCAACAAGGGGGATGCGGCCTGTGGGCATATCGTCGGCTTCGACCAGCTCGACGATGGCGTCGGTCAGGTCGTCGATATAGACAGGCTGGATTTGTTGGTTCCCCTGCCCTGGCAGGGGGATCAGCGGCAGGCGTGCGATGCTGGAGAACATTTTCGCAGCGGGGGCGGTGGGCCCATAGACCAGGGCCGGCTGCACGATGGCGGCCTTGAGGGGAAGCGAGGCGAGATAGTCGTCCGCGGCTTTCTTGCTGCGATGGTAGGCCGATTGCGCATCCTCGTCGGCGCCCAGGGCGGATACCTGTATCACCCGCTTGATGCCGGCCAGGTGACAGGCTTCGAACAAGGCGCGCGGTGCGTGGTGGTGCAGGGTTTCGAAATTCTGCTTGCGGCTTTCCTGCAGGATGCCGACCGCGTTGATGACCAGGTCGATACCGGACAGCGACGGGATCCAGGCCTGGGGCGTGAGAGCGCGGGAGTATTCGATGTGAACGGCCGACAGGGTGGGGAAGATGGCGCGCGCGCGGGCCGGGTTGCGTACCGCGCACACCACGTCGTGGCCGGCGGCGCACAGGGCCTGTGCGATATGGCTGCCGATGAAACCTGTGGCGCCTGTAAGAAGGATATTCAAAACCGGCCTCCTGGAAGGTGGGCTTGCGTGCCTGTCCCGCGCTTGGCGCAAAGTCTGGCTTGCCCGCTGCATACCGGGACGGCTGTTTTGATTATCGTCCTTTTAATGGGGTCAGACCATGGTTTCGCTTGGAAACCGTGGTCTGACCCTGATTTTGTTGCTTGGGTTATGGGATGGTGTCACCCAGGACGATGCCTTCTCGGCGGGGGTCGGCGCCGCCGGTCAGCAGGGTTTTGCCGTCGACCTGGGTGCGGATGATGGTGCCGATGCCGCTGGATTGCGCGCCGGTGGAAACGGTATGGCCCAGGGCGCGCAAGCCGGTGATGAGCGGGTCGGAGTTGCCGTTGTTGCGGGTGTCGATATTGGGGTGTTCGCCGCCCAGCGATGTAGTGGGGCTGTTCGCGGCGCCAAAGTCGACCATGGATGTGGCTTGTTGCGCATCCAGGCCCCAGTCGAGCGCGCCCACGACGGTCTTGACCACGTACTGGATGATGGTGGAACCACCCGGCGAACCCGTACCCATCAGGAATTCGCCTTGCGAGCCGTCGGCCGCCTTGTGAAACACCAGGGTGGGCGCCATCGAGCTGCGTGGGCGCTTGCCCGGGGCGACGCGGTTGGCGATCAGGTCGCCGCTGGCATCGCGCGGATTGGCCGAGAAGTCGGTGAGCTGATTGTTCAGGATGAAGCCACGGGTCATGTGGTAAGAGCCCAGACCGGCCTCTACGGTGGTGGTCATGACCAGGGCATTGCCCTTTTTATCGACGATGCTGAAGTGGGTGGTGCCCTGTTCGGGGGTGCTGTCTATGCCCATGGGAACGTCGCCCAGGTCGCCCGCCGTGGCCACGCGCATGCTTTTGCCGGGGTCGATCAGGTTGGCGCGGCTGATCATGTAGTTCTTGTTGAGCATGGTGTCCCAGGTGCCGCCGGGCAGGGGGACGAAGTCGGTGTCGGCGATGTATTTGTCGCGGTCGGCATAGGCCAGACGTTCGGCTTCGCTGACCAGGTGCACGCCCATGATGGTGGGCTTGCCGCCTTCCAGGTCCAGGTCGGTGGGCTTGTATTGCGCCATCGAGAAATTTTCGAGTATGCCCAGTGCCGAGGCTACGGTAATGCCGCCCGACGAGGGTGGGGGCATGCCGCATACCCAGTATTCGCGGTAAGTGGTGCAGACGGCGTCGCGGCGCTTGGCCTGGTAGTTGGCCAGGTCGGACATCGTGGTGACCCCCGGTGTGATGGGCGCGCCATCCGATGCGCTGGTCGTGACGCCGATTTTGTCGACGATGTCTTGGGCGATGGGGCCGGTGTAGAAGGCATTGGCGCCGTTCAGTGCGATGGTGGCCAGGGTTTGGGCATAGGGGGCGTTCACGAAGGTGGAGCCCAGTGGCTTGGCCGACCCATCGGCGTTCAGGTACAGGGCGGCGGCATCGGCATCGCGTGCCAGGTTGGTCTTGCCTCCGTCCAGGGCGTCGGCCATGCGTCCGCTGATGGGAAAACCGTCGCGGGCCAGCGCTATGCCTTCCTGGAAGGGGGTGGACCAGGGCAGTTCGCCGTGATCCTTGTGGGCCATTTCCAGCATGCGCAAGACGCCGGGCGTGCCGATTGATCGGCCACTGGCGCGCGCACTGGGCTTGGGTGCGGTCTGGTTGGTGTCGTCTATCCAGCGCAGGTAGTTGGCGGTGGCCGCGGCCGGCGCGGTTTCGCGTCCATCGTAGGCCACGACTTTTTTCGTGTCGGCATCGTAGTGCAGCATGAACGCGCCGCCGCCCAAGCCGCTGGACTGCGGCTCTACCAGCCCCAGCACCATTTGCACGGCGATGGCCGCATCGACGGCGCTGCCGCCGGCCTTGAGGATGTCGCAACCCGCCTTGGTGGCCAGGGGGTTGGCGGCAACAACCATGTAGCTATTGGCTTTGACCAGTGTCTTGCCCAGCCGGTAGCCCGAAGCGGGCTCTGGCGCGGCGGGGTCTCCGGGCAGGCCCGAACCGACTACCACCGTGCCGGTGGAAGAGGTGGCCTCGCACGCGGTACTGGCCGCAGGAGGCGGCGTACTCTGGTTGTCGTCTGAACCGCATCCTGCCAGTGCCAGCAGGAAAGCCGCTGATGCCGTGAATAGCCACTGTTGTTGTCGCATGGGTACAGACTCCTGGTTTGCCCTGCTTTAAAGGAGGGCGTTGAGGGCGGTAGTCCTGCTGGTTTGCTCCTGAGTATGCACAACAGTGGGGGTAGGGGCAACGCCGGGGATGGCCTAGACCTGGCGTTGCGATGGGCTTGCTAGCGATCGGCGGCGGGGGCGCCGGCGGCCTTGGGCCACAGCACCCACATCTTGCCGTTCTGTTTCATGCGGCCGGCCACGGCGCCGGCTTCTTCGCCAAAGCCCCAGTAGAAATCCGCCCGCCCGGCGCCCTTGATGGCGCTGCCGGTGTCCTGCGCGAAGACCACGCGGTTCAGGGGCTGGTTGCTGCCGGGGTAGGTGGTGGACAGCAAAACCGGGCTGCCCAGCGGCACGAATTGCGGATCGACCGCAATCGAGTGCTGTGCGGTCAGGGGGATGCTGAAGGCGCCACGCGGGCCGTCTCCGGCGACATGGATGGGTTCTTCCTTGAAGAACACCACCGAAGGGTTGGCGTTGAGCATTTCCTGTACGCGCAGGGGATTGCGGCGGGCCCATTCGCGGATGTTCTGCATCGAGGCCTGGGCCAGCGTGAGTTCGCCCTTGTCGACCAGCCAGCGGCCGATGGATGCGTACTGGTGCCCGTTCTGGTCGGCGTAGGCCAAACGGACTACGTTGCCATCCTGCAGTTCGGCGCGTCCCGAGCCCTGCACCTGCAGGAAGAAGGCATCCACCGGGTCGTCCACCCACACCAGGGCATCGGGCTGGCGCCCCGGGCGCGTGATCTCGGCACGGGTGTCATAGGGCACGACCCGGTTGCCGTCGAGCTTGCCACGCACGCGCTTGCCGGCCAGTTCGGGGTATACGGAACCCAGGTCTATGGTCAGCATGTCTTGCGGCACGGCATACAGCGGCCACTGATAGCTGTCGCTGCGCTTGCGCGAAGCGCGCACCAGGGGTTCGTAGTAGCCGGTGACGGTGTTCACGGCAGGCTTGCCGGCAGCCATGACCTGCCAGGGTTGCAGCCAGGTTTGCAGGAACTGTCTGACGGTATCGGCTTGTTCGGGGTCGGGCTTGCTGGATGGGTCGAACGCCGCCAGGCAGACCTCGCGCCAGGGGCCGGCGGCGGCGATGGCGCCACGGCCGGCCGGGCGCAGGCCGCGTTCCATGACTGCCTGGCAGTTGCGCAGGAAAGCGTTCCAAAGCACGGCATGGTCATCTGCCTGCCAGGCCGGCAGGCTGGCCCACGTGGCGGGTGCGAAATGGGCCAGCTTCTGGCCGGGCCGCAGCGTCGCCGAGGCTGCGGTCGCCGGCAGCTGGGGCACGGCGGACACCGCAATGGCGGGTTCACCCGGTTCCAGTCCTGTCTGGGTTTCGCCCTCTTGCGTGCCGGTGGTGGAGCAGGCAACCAGCGTGGCGGCGGCAAGGGCCGCGGCCACGATGCGCCAATGCCGTGCGGGTCCAGCAAAGGGACGCCCGGCGTAGGAGCGTCCGGCAGAGGTGTTCTTGCGGGCGGCGGTGGCCCGCAATTTGCGATGCGTCATGATGAGGTTCAATGCAAGGTGCGGGGCATGGCCAGCACGAATTCGGGGATGTTGACTTCAAATGGCACGCCGTTTTCGCCAACACAGTGGTAGGTGCCCTTCATGGTGCCCACCGGCGTTGGAAGTGGACAGCCGCTGGTATATTCAAAGCTTTCGCCGGGTGGCAGCAAGGGTTGTTGGCCAACCACCCCCAGGCCACGGACTTCTTCGGTGTGTTGCGCGCCGTCGGTGATAATCCAGTGCCGGCTGATCAATTGCGCCGGCTGCGAGCCGGTATTGGTGATGCGCACTGTATAGGCAAAGACGTATTCCTGTTGCGCGGGGTCGGACTGTTCCGGCAGATAGCGCGGAACAACAGTTACGGACATGTCGTAGGGTTTCATACGCGTGCAATCACCAACGGCTAAAAATACCAAACCAATCAAGGAAAACTACCATGTCGATCACAGGGCCTCGTGCAACCCGCATCGCCCCCAGCATTCTATCCGCGGATTTCGCCCGGCTGGGCGAAGAGGTTCGCAATGTTGTGGCGGCGGGCGCCGACTGGATCCACTTTGACGTCATGGACAACCATTACGTGCCGAACCTGACCATAGGGCCTATGGTTTGCGAAGCCATTCGCCCGCATGTGGATGTGCCGATAGACGTACACCTGATGGTGGAACCGGTGGATGCGCTGATCCCCATGTTTGCCAAGGCTGGCGCCAACGTTATCACTTTTCATCCCGAAGCCACGCACCATGTGGACCGCACGCTGTCGCTGATCCGGGATCACGGCTGCAAGGCCGGGCTGGTGTTCAATCCGGCCACCTCGCTAAGCTGGATGGACCATGTCATGGACAAGCTCGATATCGTACTGCTGATGTCGGTGAACCCCGGATTTGGCGGCCAGAGCTTCCTGCCTTCGACCCTGACCAAGCTGCGCGAGGCGCGTTCGCGTATCAATGCCTGGGAACTGACCGGCGGCGACAACATTCTGCTGGAAGTCGATGGCGGCGTGAAGGTGGACAATATCGCGGACATTCGCGCGGCGGGCGCCGATACTTTCGTGGCGGGTTCGGCCATTTTTGGCAAGCCCGATTATGCGGAAGTGATCACCCGGCTGCGTGAAGAAATTGCCAGCGGGGAATCCATCCGTGCTTAAGGCGGCCCTGCTCGATCTGGATGGTACCTTGCTGGACACCGCGCCCGATCTGGCCATGGCGGCCAACGCCATGCGCATAGAGCTGGGCATGACGCCGCTGCGCGAGGACATCGTGGCCACCTTCGTGGGCCGGGGCATGGAAAACCTGGTGCGCCGGGTGCTGGCCGGCTCGTTGCTTGATGAGCACGACGAGTCTGCGCAGCCCATCGAGGGGCCGATGGCCTGCTTCAAGCGGCACTACCATGCTGTCAATGGTGATCGCGCCCGTATTTTCGAGGGCACCCTGGAAGGCTTGCAGGCCATGCGCGCCAGTGGCCTCTTGTTGGCGGTGGTGACCAACAAGCCCGCTGAATTCACCTTGCCGCTGCTCGAGCAGACCGGCTTGCGCCGGTTGTTCTCGGTAGTGGTAAGCGGAGACACCTGCGAGCACAAGAAGCCACACCCCATGCCTGTGCTGCATGCCTGCGAGTTGCTGGGCGTGCAGGCCGGCGAAGCCGTGGTCATCGGGGATTCGGTGAACGATGCCCTGGCGGCTCGGGCCGCCGGTTCGGCCATCATTGTGGTGCCCTATGGCTATAACGAAGGGCGCGACGTCAGCACGCTGGATGTCGACGCCATCGTTGCCGATATTCCGGCGGCCGCCGCCTGGATCACGGCAAGCAATGCCCAGGCTTGATCGGGCTTAGCGCGATTTGGGCTTGTCGGCGGTCGGCGGGTGCCGCCGCGATGTCGCCGCTTTCAGAAAGCGCGCGCCAATCGCCACGCCCGCCACCGATAGCACCACGATGAGCGCCACTACCGTCAAGGCCTGTTCGCCCGCCATCATGCCGCTGGCATGGGCGCCGCGCGCAGCCAGGTAGCCCGGCGCCAGCATGGCGATCACCCAAAGCACCGCGGATGAAACGTTGGCCAGCTGGAATGACAGCTGGCGCATGCGCATCATGCCGGCCACCAGGGGGATGGTAGAGCGTATCGGGCCCAGGAAGCGGCCGATGAAAATCGACAGAAAGCCGTAGCGCATGAAAAAGAGCCGCGCGCGCGCCACCGATCGGCGGTGCTTGTTCAGCGGCCAGCGGTGTATCAGGCTTGGCCCGGCCCAATGGCCAAGCCAGAACGACACGGCATCGCCGATGATGGCGCCGCCTATCAGCCACAGCAGCAGCGGCCCCGGCGCCAGCACGCCCGAGCCCACCAGGGTGCCGGCCAGCAACAGCAGCGCGGTCGCCGGAATCATGAAACCCACGATCACCAGCGATTCGCCGAATGTGGCCAGCGCCAGCAACGGACCCGCCCAGGCATGGTGGAGTTCGATGAAGGCAGCTGCCTGCGCCATGTATTGATCGAGCAAGTAGGACTCCCGTTGGATTCAGCCTGGTGCGCCGGACAGGGCGGCACCGATGCAACCCGGTATCATATTTCACGACTTGGCTTGGCGCCTGTAACCATAGGATTTAATCCAGGCGGCTGCTTGGCGCCAGGGTGGTGGGTGCCGTATACAGCGGCGCTGCGTTCTCGTCGCCCTGGCATTGGGCAAACGCGGTTCCGGGGATCAGCCACCAGTAGTCGCTGTTCTGGTGGCCCATATCCCTGGCCTGGCCAAGATCGACACAATCCAGGTCATCCTTGCGGTGTTGCTCGATCAGCATCCAGCGCTGTTCGGGCGCTTGTTGCAGCCAACGGTAGGCGCGCGCCAGTTGATCTTCATCTGGCGTGCGAAAACCAAAGTGCACCATGGGCTGGCGGGCCTGCAGCACGAATTCCTCGTCAAAGTTCGGCATGGCCAACCAGGCCTCGGGGCCGGTCGCGGCCAGCACCTGCCGCATGAAGTTGCGGGGCGAGCGGGCGTCGTTCAGCTGCGCATAACCCCAGGTGGACCAGGCCGCCCAGAATACGGCCAGCCATAGCGGCAGCGCCAGCATGCCGCGCCGTGGCCGCAGCCACAGCAGCAGGCCGGCGGCAGCCAGGCCCAGCACGATCCACCAGGTCCAGGGATGCACGTCGTAGCGCTGGGCCAGCTTGGTCAAGGCGGGCAGTCCCAGGGCACCCAACAGGCCGGCCACCAGGAAAAAGCCGCCCAGGCAGGCCAGTACGCCTGCGCCCAGCCAGTGCAGGGAGCGTTTGCCCAGCAGCCCAGGAAGCAACGGCGCCAGCGCCAGTACCAGCAAGGGAATACTGGGCAGGATATACACGCCGCGCTTGCCGGGCGAGAGCGAAAAAAACACGACGATCAGCACCACCCCGCTTAATGGCAGCAGCATTCTGGCGTCCAGCCGGCGCAGCCGCCTGGCCCAGGCCGGCACCGCCCAGGGTAGCGCCAGCACCAGGGGCATCCAGGCCCAGGGCAGGACGGACACCAGGTAGTACCACCAGGGCTTGACGTGATGCCAGGCCGAGACATAGCGCTCGCCGGTCTGCTTGAACAGGATGTTGTCCCGATAGGCCGCCAGGGCGGGGTCGTTGCCGAAAGTGGCCATGGCAATCATGGGCAGGCCCCACACGGCCAGCACGCCCAGCAGGGTGGCCAGCCCCAGGCCGACATCTTTCCAGGCCAGCGCCTGGGCCTTGCCGCGCCAGGCCAGCCATGCCCAGGCGGGCAGCAGCAGCAGCGGCAATATGCCCACGCCCTTGGTCAGTATGCCCAGGCCGATCGCGGCCCAGCCGATCAGCCACCAGCCTCGCGCCGGGCCCAGCAGGGCGTGGCGCAGGAAGCCATAGGCGCCCAGTGTCGTGAAAAAAGTCAGGAGCATGTCGATCTGGGCGCTCTTGGCCTGCATCACGAAGAGAATGGTGGCGAGCATGGCCGCCCCGGCAAGCCCTGCAATCCGCTTGCCATACAGCCTGCGAGACAAGTCCATCACCAGCAGCAGGGTACCCAGCGCGGCCAGCAGGGAAGGCAGCAGAAAGCCCAGCCGCACCGACCCCGTGGCGGCAATCGCCAGCGCCGAGGCCCACATGAAGATGGGCGGCTTGTCGGGGTAGAGTTCGCCCGCCCGGTGCGGAATCCAGAACTGTCCGGTTTGCAGCATTTCCTGGGCGATCAGGGCGAAGCGGGGTTCGTCGGCGGGCCAGGGGTCGCGCAGGCCTATGCCCAGGCCGATCAGGACCAGCGCGCACATAAACACGACCAGAAGCCCCCAAGGCAGGCCCCGGGAATACTGCAGATAGGCAGGGCGATGCATGCGGATAGCCTTTATTGGCGCTAGGGCGCCGGATGTTCGCTGTGTTTGGCTTGTTGTTGCGCGACTTCGCGGCGGATCAGGGCCAGGTTGCGGGCATAAATGAACAAGCCCGCGCCCTGGCCGGCAATGAAGACCGGGTCGCGCCGATACAGCGCATAGGCCAGCAAGGTGGTGCCGCCTGCCAGGCTCAGGAACCAGAACGCATGGGGTACTACGCTGCGCTTGGCCTTTTCACTGGCCAGCCACTGCACCAAGAATCGGGCGGAAAAAAGCGCTTGTCCCAGGAAACCGATGACCACCCATATCCATTCAGTACTCATGCCTGTTTCCTGTCGGCTGGCGGCATGATCTGCGGCTCTGCGGCCTGGGATGTCGACGGGGCCATTCCCGTAATGGTGGGGGCCGGCAGGCGCGAGCGCCGGCGCAGCCACATGACGCCGACCATGTCGACCAGGCCCACCCACAAGCGGTTATGCAGGCCATAGTGCGATTGCCCCGCGCCACGCGGGCGGTGGTTGACCGGAACGGAGACGCAGTTGCCCCCCTGGGCCTGGACGAGGGCGGGCAAGAACCGGTGCATATGGTCGAAATAGGGCAAGGCCAGGAAGGCTTCGCGGTGGATGACTTTCAGGCCGCAGCCGGTGTCGGGCGTGCCATCCTTCAGCAGTGCCGAGCGCACTCGGTTGGCCACCCGCGACGATAGGCGCTTGATCCAGTCGTCGCGACGCGAGGTGCGGTGTCCGGCCACCAGGGTGGCGCCACCCTGGCAGGCTCGGGCAAACAGGCGCGGCACATCGGCCGGATCGTTCTGGCCGTCGCCATCGAGCGTAGCCAGCCACACGCCCCTGGCCGCCCGGGCCGCCTGCCAGACCGAGGTGCTCTGGCCCGCGCTTTGCGCGTGACGTAGCGGCCGCAGTCGTGCGTCCAGGCGGGCCCGTGTCGTCAGCATGTCCCAACTGGCATCGGTGGAGCCATCATCCACCACCAGGACTTCGTAATCCAGCCCCTGCAGGGCGGCGTCGACTTCATCGAGAAGATGTGGAAGATTTTCTACCTCGTCTTTCGCGGGAATGATGATGGACAGGAGGGGCAGAGACATGATCGTTCCCAAAGGCGGCGTCATGGCTTGGCGCTGCCATGACGGGGATTTGATAATAGTGGCGGTACCAGTCGACGAAACGCTTGACCCCATGGGCCACCTGTGTGCGGGGACGGTAGCCGGTGGCGGCGAAGAGGGATTCGCAATCCGCCCAGGTGTGCTGCATATCGCCCGGCTGCATGGGCTGGTAGGTACAAATGGCCTGGATGCCGGTGGCCTCTTCAATGGCCCGCACGAAAGCCAGCAGGCTGATCGGGCCGCCATGGCCGATGTTGTATAGCGCATAGGGCGCGCTGGTTTCGGTCGATGCTTTGCCCGGCTGGCTGGCCATGGGGCGGGCCACCGGTACGACGTGCATGATGCGCGCGATGCTTTCGACGATATCGTCGATATAGGTAAAGTCGCGCGTCATGTCGCCATGGTTGTAGAGATCGATGGGCTGGCCTGCCAGGATCTGGCGGGTGAACTTGAACAAGGCCATGTCCGGGCGTCCCCATGGGCCGTATACGGTAAAGAACCGCAGTCCGGTACAGGGAAGGCCATACAGATGCGCATATGAGTGGGCCATCAGCTCGTTGGCTTTCTTGGTGGCCGCATACAGGCTGATAGGGTGCTCGACCGGGTCGGTAACCGAGAACGGCACGTTGGCGTTCATGCCATAGACCGAACTGGACGACGCGTAGACCAGATGGCCCACGCCATGGTGGCGGCAGCCTTCCAGCACGTTCAGGTAGCCCGTCAGGTTCGATTGGCCGTAGCTTTGCGGCTGATCCAGGGAAAACCTGACCCCGGCCTGCGCCGCCAGATGCACGACGCAATCGAAGCGATTTTCGGAAAACAGGCGTTGTATGCCCTGGGCGTCGGTCAGGTCCAGGCGCAGGAACCGGACGTTGCCAAAGGTGGACAGATCGGCAAGGCGGGCCAGCTTGAGCGCCGGATCGTAATAATCGTTTAGGTTATCGATGCCAACGATCTGGCAATCGACATTGCGGGCCAGTCGCCGTGCCAGGGCGTGCCCTATGAATCCTGCCATGCCGGTCACGAGTATTTTCATGCGCTCGCACTACGTTGCGTAAACCGCTTACGGTATCCGCAGGATGTCGAATAATCGTCAAATCGGCAAGCGCCATCGTCTTTGCCGGCCCGGTTGTGGCGGTAGCGCCGCGTTGGCGACTGCGATGGTATATTTACCACCATTCCTACGTTCCAGCACTTCCTCATATGGTTGCTGTCACCCACACCAGTGTTTTTTGCCTCGCCCGTGCCCATGGCACTTGGCGTTGGTGGCGCTGGTCGGCCGGGTGGCGGTGATTCCCCTTCGGCCTGCGCGCAAAACCGCCGCGCAGGCCACCTTCGCAGTAAGCCAATTCCGAATCCCCCCACCCGTACCTGGGCGCCAGGTGCGGGTTGTTGCGTACAGCCTGCCGGTACCCAGACAACCGTAGCGGTATGACGCATCCGAGGCACACCTAATGACCGAAATCGAATTCAAGGCGCTAGCCGCCCAGGGCTATAACCGGATCCCCCTGGTAGCCGAAACCTATGCCGACCTGGATACCCCGCTGGGCATCTACCTGAAACTTGCACACAGCGGCCCGCGCGCCGGCCGCATGAGCAGCCTGATGGAGTCCGTGGTGAACGGCGAGCGTTTCGGGCGCTATTCCTTCATCGGTCTGCCCGCGCGTACCGTGATCCGGTCCTCGGGCAAGATCACCGAAGTGCTGCGCGACGACGTGGTGGTCGAGCGCCATGAGGGCGACGCCCTGGAGTTCATCGCCCAGTTCCATCGCCGCTTCAAGGTGGCCTTGCGCCCTGGCATGCCGCGCTTCGTGGGCGGCCTGGCTGGTTATTTTGGCTACGAGGCCGTGCGCCATATCGAACCGCGGCTGGGGCCGTGCACCAAGCCCGATCCGGCCGGCATGGGTTCGCCGACGCCGGACATCATGCTGATGCAAACCGACGAACTGGCCATTGTGGACAACCTGGCCGGGCGCCTGTACCTGGTGGTGTATGCCGACCCGGCCGAGAGCGAAGCCTATTCCCGCGCGCGTCAGCGCCTGGCCGACCTGCGTGCCCTGCTGCGCAAGCCCGTCGAGCTGCCCTATAGCCAATCCAGCCTGCAGACCGAAGCCCGGCGCGACTTCAAGAAAGAGGATTACATTGCCGCGGTCTTGCGCGCCAAGGAATATATCGCCGCGGGTGACCTCATGCAGGTGCAGGTTGGCCAGGTCATTGCCAAGCCTTTCCGCGATTCGCCGCTGTCGCTGTATCGCGCGCTGCGCTCGCTCAATCCGTCGCCCTATATGTATTTCTGGAACTTCGGCGACTTCCATGTGGTGGGATCGTCACCCGAGATCCTGGTCCGCCAGGAGACGATCAAGCACAACGGAGAAGACCGTTCGCGGGTCACCATCCGACCCCTGGCCGGCACTCGTCCGCGCGGCGCCACGCCCGAGGAAGACGCCGCCCTGGCCGCCGAACTGAAGGCCGACCAGAAAGAGATCGCCGAGCACGTCATGCTGATCGACCTGGCGCGCAACGACGTGGGGCGTATCGCCGAGATCGGCAGCGTCGAAGTGACCGACCAGATGGTCATCGAGCGCTACTCGCATGTCATGCACTTGGTGTCCAACGTGGATGGCCTGCTCAAGCGCGGCATGGACGCCATGGACGTGCTGCGCGCCACCTTCCCGGCCGGTACGCTGACCGGTGCGCCCAAGGTGCGCGCCATGGAAATCATCGACGAGCTCGAGCCCGTGCGTCGCGGCATTTACGGGGGCGCGGCCGGCTACCTGAGCTACGGCGGTGAAATGGACCTGGCCATCGCTATCCGCACCGGCCTGATCAAGAACGGCATGCTATACGTGCAAGCCGCCGCCGGCGTCGTCGCCGACTCCGACCCCGAAAAAGAATGGCAGGAAACCGAACACAAAGCCCGCGCCGTCCTGCGCGCGGCCGAACAGGTCCAGGTTGGGTTGGACGAATCGCTGTAAGTCGAAAAACGGCAAGGCCGGATCCGATTCCGGTCTTGCCGTTTGAGCGTCGGTGGCCTATCGGCACACCGGCGTGAGTGAACCGGGGCTTGATCCGGCTCTTGGGTTAGTGGTTCAGCGTGTGGCGGATCGGATTTCAGCCTTTAGCAGGTCGCGCAGCTTTTGTTTGGCGACTTTCTCGAGGGTGGCGCGGGGCAGTTCGCTGACCACCCGCACTTCGTGAGGCACCTTGAAGTCGGCCAGCTTGGCTTTGCAGGCGTCGATGACGGCTTGCTCGATGCCGTGGGTGTCGCCGGTGGTGATGATGAAAGCCACCGGGACCTCATCGAGCATGGGATGGGGCTTGGCGACCACGGCCACTTCGGCGACGCCGGGCACGGCGCCTGCCACGCGCTCGATTTCCGATGCAGCGACGTTTTCGGCACCGATCTTGAGCATGTCCTTGGAGCGATCGGCAAAGCTGATCTCCCCGTTGGGATGCAGGGTGACGCGATCACCCGTGATGAACCAGCCTTCGTCGTCGAAGGCATCGCGGGTGGCGGCTTCGTTATGCAGATAGCCGCAGAACAGCGACAAGCCGGGCACCCCGCGGATACGCAGGTCGCCGGTTTCGCCGGCCTGCACCGGCTGGCCGTTCTCGTTGAGGATGGTGACCCCATACTCGGGGGCGGCCCGGCCTATGGTCAGTGGCGTGTTCTCGACGTGCAGATCGCCCACGATAGGATGCGAAATGGTTTCGGTCATGCCCCACCAGCCCAGGGTGGGGATGCCCAGTTTGGCTGCCGCGGGATGTCCGTTGACGGATGTGCCCCACAGCCGGTAGCAGTGATTTCCCGGTACCTCTTGCTGGCCGATGGCCTTCATGGAAAAGGCAATATGCGATGCAAAGGTGCAGCGGTTGCGCACCGAGACGTCCCAGAAGCGCGAGGCCGAAAAGCGCGGCTGCAGCACCAGGCTGGCGCCGGCCCACAGGGTGGACATGACCGAGTAGGTTTGGGCGTTGGTGTGGAACATGGGCAGAAAAACCAGCAGCCGGTCGTCACGCGTGACGCCCTCATGGGCCGCGTTGACCCGGCCGCCCCACAGCGCGTTGGCCTGGTTCCACAGCACGGCCTTGGGCCGCCCGGTAGTGCCCGAGGTGTACTGGATCACGGCACGGTCCAGATCGCTTACCTGGGCCCGCGGGATGGCGACTTCCTTGAGCAGCTCGCTGAAGGCGTGCTCGCGCTGGGGTCGGGTCGAGGCCGTGTTGTCCTGCACGTCGTCGGTGACGATGATGGCGCGTGCATCGGGCATGGCCTGCGCCATCATGTCGGCAAAGGCCGGGGCAGTGACCGCGATCTTGGCGCCGGAGTGATCGGCGTAGTAACTGAGCTCGTCGATGACCGAACGGGTATTGGTGCAGACGGCCACGGCACCGAGCCAGGCGCAGGCAAACCAGGTCAGCAGGTATTCGGGGCTGTTTTCCAGGTGGATCAGCACGAACTCGCCGTGGACCACGCCTCTTTTTTGCAAGCCGGCCGCCACTTGCGCCACTTCGTGCGCGAAGCGTGCATACGTCCAGCTTTGAGCGGGCCCTTCGAAGGGTTCCCAGATCAGGAACAGGTCATTGCCATATTGCCGCGCGCGATTTTCCAGCAGTCCGCCTATAGACATTCCGCTGGCCATGTGCGTGCGTTGATAGCGGCTTGCAAGCCCTTGCATGTGGTGTCTCCTCTGGTGCCCCGGCTATTTTTTTATTGCCGCAAGCGTGTCGATACGAGCCTGGGTAGACCGCAGCCTGCCCGAGCGTAGCCCGATATTATGCGGCCAAGTCCGGCAGGATGGTGCGGGCCGGCGATTTCCTGGCCCGGCGGCCGGCTCGCGCAGCGCATGAGCATCGCGCGATCCCGGTCAGTTGGGCGCCGCGCACCTTAGCCGCTTTGCAAGGGAGCCGTCGAGCCGCGCACCGTCAGGGATGGCGAGAAAGTGGACACATCTCGCTCGGATTGCGTGTGCGGGCGGCCGGGCTCGGCCAGCGCGTCGAGCATCATGTTGGCGGCGGCCAGGGCCAGTTCCGAGACGGGCAGGCTGATCGTCGTGATGCCGCCATCGGCCAGTTCGAACCAGGCGGGATCTCCATGGCCTACGATGGACACGTCGTGGGGCCAGCGGCGGCCGGCCGCACGCAGCCCTTTCAGGGCGCCCAGGGTAAGCTCGGAGCTGCCCAGTACCAGCGCGGTGGGGCAGTCGAGCTGGGTCATCCAGCTCGTTACGATCTGCCTGGCGAAATCGGGACGCGGCAGGCCAAGCGCGATATGCGAGGAGCTCAAGCCCTGTTGTGCCATGGTGTCCTCGAATCCGGCCAGGCGCTCGCGGCCTGTGCTCATGTCCAGGTTGCCGCCGATATAGCCGATCTTGCGGTGGCCATAGTTGATCAGGTGCCGGGTTGCCGCGCGTGTTCCGGCGCGATCATCCATCAGGACGGTCGGCATTTCCGGGGACGCCACCTTGCGCAGCAGCTGCAGGCTGGTGAAGTCCGAAAGCAGGTCCAGCGTGTCCGGGTTGGGCACGGGTGAGGGCACAATGATCACGCCCGCGGCCTGGGCACCGCGCAAGGCGCGCAGTTCGCGCAACTCGCGATCAGGGTCGTCTTCCGTCACCGACAAGACCAGCTGGAAGTTACGGGCCGCCAGGGTGTTTGCGATGATTTTTGCCGCCGTGGCATAGAAGTCGTTCTGAATGTCCGGAATCATCAGGCCGATCAGTGTGCTTCTTGCGTTGCGCATGATGCGCGCCGAGGCATTGGGCAGGTATCGCATCCGTTGTGCGGTGGCTCGCACAAGCGCACGGGTTTCAGCATTGATGTGAGGGTGCTCGCCCAGCGCCCTGGAGACTGTCGAGTGGGCTATCCCCAATTCAGCAGCGATGTCGCGGATCGTAACGGGTGCGGCGCGTTGTGTGTAAAGCGATTTCGAATTTTTCATATCAAGCCATATATCACCACCTGGCGAGCGCCAAGCGCCACGCCGAGGCAACGCTGCCCGGCTCGGGTAGCGATTGTTGCAGCATTGCGCGCGCCGTCTTGCGGACAAACGCCTGCTTGGCCAGGTCTCCGACGAGATATTCGACAGGCGATTTACCGTCTACCCGCGCCAGCAGCAGGCCGGGAAGCAAAGCGGCCGCTCGCAAGGCAAGCGCCTGCCGAGGTTCCCAGTGAGCGCCCGGAAAATAGCCTTCGCAAAAGGCCTCGAAGCTGGCGAGGTATTGATGGCTCAGGTCGCGGTGGACCAGGCATTTGAGCAGCAAATGATTCAGGCAGAAAGCGATATCGAATGCGGGGTCACCATACCATGCGCATTCGGCGTCGAGAAACACCGGGCCATGTGGGCCAAGCAGGATGTTCTTGGGGCTGACGTCCCCGTGAACCAGAGCCAGTGGGTGGCTGCGGGTTTGCGCGACCAAGGCCAGCAGGCGATCGGCCAGGTCCGGATGCCTGGTGCTCATGGATACCAGGTAAGGGTCGAGCCGCAGCGCCTGGAAATTGACGTCGGTTGCGAAGCGTGCGGCCACTTGCGGGCTGCCGGCACTGGCGGCATGGATCTTTACCAGTACGGCGCCAACCTGCCTGGCGGCGCTTGCCTGGACCTTGCCATCCAGCAGTTGCTGCTTCCAGAGCGGGAAGTGCTGGGCGTCGAGATACGGCATGGCGAACATGCCCGCTACAGGATCATGAGCCAGGGGTGTGGGGACATTGTCCGGCACCTGTTCGGCCGCGAATTTCAGCCAGGCCCATTCATAGGCATTGCGGGAAACCGGAGCATGCCATTCTGCAGCGACCCTCAGGGTCGGCAATGCCCGTTTTAGGCAGAATGCACCGCTACGGGTGTCGACACGCCAGATGTCGGACGAGACCCCACCGGTCAATGGCGTGCAGGTGATCGCCTCGCCGGGATCTGCAAGCTTGCTGCGCACCAGGAACGAGGCGATCTGTTCCTGCGTGGGCGTGGCGGATAGGTCCATGGGTCTTTCCCTGACTCTCATCGGGTGCCGGCAAAGGCGTTCAGGCCGGCAAAGTGGGCGTTCGATCGCTCTTCGATGCGCAGCAGCTGGTTGTACTTGGCCATTCGTTCGCCACAGCGCAAGGAACCGATCTTGATCTGGCCGGCCGCTGTGCCCACGGCCAGGTCGGCGATGAAATCATCTTCGGTCTCGCCCGATCTTGCGGAGATCACCGTCGCGTAGCCGGCAGCCCGCGCCAGCCTGACCACGTCCAGCGTGCCGGACAGTGTCCCGTTCTGGTTCAGCTTGATCAGTACGCCGTTGGCGATGGCCTGCTCGGTGCCCCGGCGAACCCGGGCCGGATTGGTCGTGAACAGATCATCCCCGACCAACTGGCAGTGCATTCCGGCCTGGACAGTCAGTTGCTTCCAGCCGTCCCAGTCATCTTCGTCCAGGCCGTCCTCGACACTGATGACCGGATAGTCGCGAATCCAGGAATCGATGGCATCTATCATGTCGGCGCTGGAAGCGTCGCGACCTTCGCGGGCCAGACGGTACACCGGCACCCCGCCTTTGCTGGCGGGTTCACGCAATGTCGTGGCGGCCACATCGATGGCGATCTTGATGTCGGCGCCAAATCTCAGGCCGGCATGATGGGTTGCCGCCTCGATCAGTTCCAGCGCGGCCCGGCTCGTGCGAAATCCGGGACTCAAGCCGCCTTCGTCGGCCAGCAGCGTGGGCAAGCCACGCTGGGCCATGATCTGCGCCGCGCTGTTGCGTACCCGCGAAACCATGTGGATGGCATGCTCGATGGACTCGGCGCTGGCGGGTATCGCCAGGAAGTCCTGTACGTCCATGCCATGTTGCGCATGCAGGCCGCCACTCAGGATGTTGACCATGGGCATCGGCATGCTGATATCCGTGGTTCCGGACAGTTCGGCGATCCGTGCGTATAGGGGCTGGTGCTGGGCAAGCGCCGCTGCGCGGCAGCAGGCTAGCGAGACGCCCAGCACGGCATTGGCGCCCAGGCGGGATAGTTGTGCGGTGCCGTCCAGTTCGGTAAGCCGCGAGTCGATGGCCATCTGGTCCAGAACGTCCTGGCCTTGAAGCAAGCTGGCGATCTCGCCGTTGACGTGGTTGACCGCCAGGCTTACGCCCAGTCCATCGTATTGCGCGGGTTCCAGGTCTCGCAGCTCGTGGGCTTCGTGGCTGCCTGTTGAGGCGCCGGAGGGAACGGATGCCCGTGCGACGAGGTCGTTTTCCAGTTCGACATCGACCTCGACCGTAGGGCGGCCGCGTGAGTCCAGAATGGCCCTGGCGTGGATATGGCGAATGCGGATGGTCATGGGAATCCCCGTAGTTGAATCAAGACCGAAGGCCGATCGGACTGTTGCATGGCTCCAGGGGAGGTTCGTTGCGCAGGACCCGCACGACTTCCTGTGCGGCTTTGCGTCGCAGCTCTGCCAGCGAGGCGTCCGACGAAAACGCCACGTGGGGCGTCAGGGTGACACCGGGCAGGGCCAGCAAGGCAGGCGGCACCATGGGCTCGGACTCGAGCACATCCAGGCTTGCTGCCGATAAATGGCCGTCCTGCAGGGCCTGGACCAAGGCGTCGGTGTCGACCACAGCGCCACGGCTGACGTTGATCAGCAGGCTTGCAGGTTTCATGGCAGCCAGGCGATTGCGGTCGAACAGGTGATGTGTCTGGGGCGTCAGTGGTAAGTGAATGATGGTGATATCGCTGGTTCGCAGCAGTTCGTCCAGGCTCACGAAGCGTACCGGTGTCTCGTCCAAGGCCTGGGGAACCTGGGTGCGGCGGTGGGCCAGCACAGTGCAGCCAAATGCCGCCAGCTTGCGCGCGGTGGCTTGCCCTATCCGGCCATAGCCCACCACGCCGCAGGTAAGAGTGGAAAACCGCCGCAAGCGCGCACCCGCGGGGTTCCACTGCCCGGAACGTACCTGGCGGTCGAGCTCGATCAGTCCGCGGGACCAGGCCAGAGCCAGGGCCAGGGCGTGGTCTGATACTTCCTCGACGCAGTAGTCGGGCACGTTGGTGACCCACACGCCGCGCGCGCTGGCGGCCTCGGTGTCGATGTTGTCCAGACCCACGCCCAGGCGTGCGACGATCCTGAGCTGGGGCGCGAGCTGGATGGCGCGCGCCGACACCTTTGCCCAGCAGGTCAGTATGGCCGCAGGCTGGTGTTCCTGTACCAGGGCCTCGATCTGCTCGGGGGCTGCCGGCTGCGCCGGGCCGCTGACCAGGCGCAGCCCCGCAGCTTCGATAATGCTGCGCTCGATGGCGTCGTCTGGCCAGGCGAAATCCGTTAGCAGGACAGTGGCAGTCATCGGGATTTTTCCATAATGCGGCGCAGCATGACATCCAGTTCGCCGACAATTCCGGCGCGAAAGGCCAGAACGCAGACGATGAAGACCACGCCTTGGATGACGGTGACCCAAGAGCCGAACTGCGTCAGGTAGTTGGACATGGCCAGTATCGTAAATGCACCAACAATTGGGCCGAGCAGTGTTGCCGTGCCACCCAGGATCGTCATGAGAATGGCGTCTCCGGATATCGCCCAGTGGATGCCGGTCAGGGACGCGATCTGGAATACCAGCGTCTGCAAGGAGCCGGCCAGTCCGCTAAGTCCGGCCGACAGCACGAAGGCGATGAATTTGTAGTGGTCGGTCTTGTACCCCAGGGAAATGGCGCGGGGTTCGTTCTGTCGGATCGCGTTCAGAACGTATCCGAAAGGAGAGTGCACCGTGCGCCGTATGATCGCCAGGCCCAGCAGGGTCATGGCAAAGACGAAGAAGTACAGCACCATCGTATTGTCCAGGTCCAGAAAGCCCAGGAGCTTTCCCCGCGGCACGGACTGTATGCCGTCCTCCCCCCCGAACAAGGGGTTTTGCAGTGCATAAAAATAGACCATTTGCGCCAGTGCCAGGGTCACCATGGCAAACGCGATGCCTTTGCGGCGGATGGCCAGGGCGCCAAAGACCGCGCCCATCAGGGTGGCGCAGGCGGTTCCTGCCAGAATGCCCACTTCGACCGGGACCCCCAGTGTTTTCATGGAGTACGCGGTGGCGTAGGCGGCGATGCCAAAAAAGGCGGCGTGGCCAAACGAGAGCAGCCCGGCGTAGCCCATCAGCAGGTTGAAGGCGCTGGCGAACAGCGTGAAACACAGCGCGTTCATCAGGAAAACCGGGTAGATGAAAAATGGTGCGCAAATTCCCAGCGCCACGCCGATCGCGATGGCTATCGATGGGTTCCTGGCCAGGGCCGCCAGCACTGCCCCCAGCCTGTTGCCGGGCTCGGCGCCCGCCTGCTTCAGAACGTGGCTCATGCTTGTTCCCGTCCAAAGAGTCCGGCCGGCCGCACCATCAGCACGATGACCATGACGATGAAGATTGAAAGACTGGACGCTTCGGGATAGAAGACCTTGGTCAATCCTTCCATGATCCCCAGGAGAAACCCGCTGACGATGACGCCGCCGATGGAGCCCATGCCGCCGATTACGACGACCGCGAACACGATGATCACGATGTTCGAGCCCATCATGGCGCTGACGTGGGTGATCGGCGCGGCCATGACGCCGCTGAAGGCGGCCAGGCCCGCGCCCAGTGCATAGGTCAGGGTGATCATGCGAGGCACGTTGATCCCGAAGGCCCTGACCAGGACGGCGTTTTCCTTGGCGGCGCGCAGATACGAGCCCAGTCGGGTGCGTTCAAGCAATAGCCAGATGGCGACACAGGTGATGACCGATCCGACCACAACCCAGGCCCGATACATGGGCAGGACCATGAAGCCAAGGCGCCAGCCACCCTGCAGCTGCGCTGGCGCCGAGTACGGCTGGCCTGTTACGCCATAGAACTCACGGAAAAGGCCCTCTATGACCAGGGCCATGCCAAACGTCAGCAGCAGGCCATACATGGGGTCCAGTTTGTAGGTGCGGCGCAGCAGGAAGTATTCCAGCAGCATGCCGATGGCCGCGACCATCAGCGGGGCCAGGAGCAAGGCTATCCAGTAGTTCAAGCCGAATGTCGACAGCAGCCACCAGGCGCCGAATGCGCCCATCATATAGAGGGCGCCATGGGCAAAGTTCACGATATGCAGCAGGCCGAAGATGATGGCCAGGCCCAGGCTCAGCAGTGCGTACAGCGCGCCGTTGACGGTGCCTACCAGTATTTGGGCGAGCAGCGCCTGCAAGGGTATGCCAAAGATAGTCGTCATTGCGATCTCCTCAAGCCTTGCAGGGGATGGGTGGGTAAATGGGCTGCATGAGGGCTCAGACTCCAAGGTGTGCGTGCAGTTGTTCGCTGATGGAGGCGTCGCTCATCTGGTCGCGGGTGATGTGGCCCGCAACCTGCCCGTTCTCGATCAGGTAGTGATGATCAGCAAGGCGGCTGGCAAAGCGGAAGTTCTGCTCGACCAGGATGATGGTGAAACCGCGCGACTTCAGATCGCGGATCACCAGGCCGATTTGCTTGACGATGACGGGAGCCAACCCCTCGGTCGGTTCATCCAGCAACAGCAGGCGCGCGCCTGTGCGCAGGATGCGGGCAATGGCAAGCATCTGCTGCTCGCCGCCGGACAGCTTGGTGCCGGCGCTGCGCCGCCTCTCGGCCAGGTTGGGAAACAGCCGATAAATTTCATCGACAGACATGCCGCCCTTGGCGATGACAGGGGGCAGCAGCAGGTTTTCTTCCACCGTCAGGGTGGAAAAAATGCCCCGTTCTTCGGGGCAGTAGCCCACGCCCAGTTGAGCGATTTTTTCCGGTGGCAAATCTATCAGTTGCTGGCCGTCCAGCGTGATCGAGCCTTGGCGATGCTCGAGAATGCCCATGATCGACCGAAGTATGGTGGTCTTGCCGGCCCCATTGCGTCCGAGCAAGGCCACCAGCTCGCCTTGCGCTACGGTGAAGTTCACGCCATGCAGGGCTTTTGAATCGCCGTAGCTGGCGTGAAGCTTGTCGACCTCGAGCAGGATCCGGCCCCTTTGGCCGCCGTCAGTAGTCATCGTCGGTTCCCATATAGGCAATCTTGACTTTCGGGTCGGTGGAGATCTCGTCGTAGTCGCCCTGCGCCAGTACGGCTCCGCGCGCGAGCACGGTGATGGCGTTGGAAAGATCGGCAACCACCGACAGGTTGTGTTCCACCATCAAGACTGTCCGGTTGCGGGCAACCTGCCGGATGAGCTCGGAGATCCGCTCGATGTCCTCGTGCGCCAGACCCGCCATCGGCTCGTCCAGAAGCAACATTTCCGGCTCCAGCGCCAGGGTCGTAGCGATTTCCAGGGCACGCTTTCGGCCGTAGGGCAGGTCGCCCGCGCGGGTCTGGATCAGCGTGCCCAGCCCCACGGATTCCAGTAAAGCGTCGGCCCGCTCGTTGAGCGAATCGAGCGTGCGTGCCGAACGCCAGAAACGCAGTGGCTTGCCTGACACGCGTTGCAGGGCCAGCCGCACATTTTCCCGTGCGCTCATGTCGGGGAAGATGGCCGAGATCTGGAATGAACGCACCAGGCCCAGCAGTGCCACGTCGGCCGGCGTGCGGTTGGTAATGTCTTTGCCGTTGTAGAGGATGGTTCCGCCGCTGGGCTTCAGGAACTTCGTCAAGAGGTTGAACACCGTCGTTTTGCCGGCACCATTGGGGCCGATCAAGGCGTGGATGGTGTGGCGGCGCACGCTCAGGTCCAGGCCTTCTACGGCGGTGAATGCGCCAAACCGCTTGCTCAGGCCGGTTGTGCGCAATATGAAATCGCCGGCTTGCGCGGCGCTGGCGGCTGGCGTCATGACGGCTTATTGATCAGGGGGCATTCGCTTTCGGCTCTGGGCTTGAAGGCGACGTCGCCGGGGATGGTCTTGACCAGCTTGTAATAGTCGTATGGGTACTTGGATTCTTCGGGGGATTTCACCTGCATCAGGTACATGTCCCGCAAAACCTGTCCATCCTCGCGAACCTGCGCATTGTTGGTCATGAAATCGTTGACCCGAAGTTTGCGCATTTCGTCGGCGACCTTTTTTGCGTCGTCTGTGCCGGCGGCCTGCACGGCTTTCAGATAATGCGTGACGGCGCTGTAGACCCCGGCTTGCGGCTCGGCAGGGAACTGGCCCTTGAAGCGTTCCCGAAAGCGCGTGGTCCAGGCCCGTGTCTCGGGGGTCATGTCCCAGTAGAAGGAAACGGTATTCATCGTGCCTTGCAGATCGGCCAGGCCGATGGCATGGACGTGGGGGATGAAGGTAAGCAGCCCAACCACTTTTTGCTTGCTGCCCGTAATGCCGTATTCCTTGGCGGCTTTCATCGTGTTGATCAGGTCGCTGGAGGTATTGGCCAGGGCTATCACATCGGCGTTGGACGCCTGCGCCTGCAAGACCAGAGAGGACATGTCGCCGGCCGCCACCGGGTGCTTGACGAGGCCGACCACTTTGCCGCCGCGTTTTTGCAATATGTCGGTGGCTTCTTCGACTGTCTTGAGCATGCCCGAGCTGTCCACCGAGATGAAGAACCAGGATCCGGGGTTGTCGCCCGCGACGGCACCGACCACCCCGTTGGCATAGGGGTAGGTGCCCCAGGTCCAGACGAAACTGGTGTCGTTGCAGTTCTTTCCCGTCAGATCGGAAGATCCGGCCCCGGATATCAACACCATACGGTTGCGGGCCTTGGCGATATTCTGGATGCCCAGCGCAACCGAAGAAAATGGGACATCGGCGATGGCGTCGACTTGTTCATTGTCCAGCCATTTGGTGGCGATGGTCGATGCGATGTCAGGCTTGTTGTGCGTGTCGGCGAAGATGAGCTCGATGGGCTGCCCGAGCACCTTGCCGCCGAAGTCATCTATCGCCATCTGGGCCGCGACCACCGAGCCCGGGCCGCTCATATTGCTGCTCGAGCCGGATTGATCGTTCAGAACGCCGATTTTCAGCTTTCCGTCAGAAAGCTGGGCGAATGCCGCAGACGTGGTGAATGTGGCCAAGGCAGCGAGCACTGCCGCTGCCCCCGCGCACCGAACCGGTTTTCTACGAGTCATGGTTTTCTCCGTGGAGGTAGGGGTCGGTAGCCGGTTCTGTTGCTTTCGGAGGCGACCGAGTACTGCTGTGCAAGCAATAGCCGTCTCGTGAGACGGCCGGATTTCACTGGGCGGGGGCCGGGCTTTGCGAGTGCTGCAACCAATCTGCGACTTGCGCGCAAGGGGCGACCCAAAGGTCGGTCTGCGATTGCAGATCGGCCAGCAATGATTCCAGGACCTGTGTCATGCGAGGCGCACGCACGAACAGGAAGGGATGGAAAATCACCGTTACGTGTGTTTTTTGGGTCAGCGCGGTCTGCATTGCCGCCGTCAGGCTGTCTTGCCAGACCGACTCGTCGACGGCGGCGGCGGGATCGCCGAAGCGAGTGCGCAAGGCGCCGAGCCCGGGGTCGAGCATATAGGCGTCGACGTGCTTCCAGGCGAAGGGCAGCACCGCTATCTTCTGATCGATACCGCTGGCGCCGGCCTCGCCCAGCGGCGAGCAGTAACTTAGGCCGGCATCGTGGAATTCCTGCAAACTGCCTGGCGGCATTACCCCGCCGGGTGGGCGAAAGCCACTGGGGCGAATGCCCAGCGTCTCGAAGGCATCGAGGCTGCGCTGCAGGATGTCCTGGCGTTGTTGCGGATTGCGGCTGCCCCAGTTCTCGTGCTGCCATGCATGCATGGAGATTTCGTGGCCCGCGTCGCGGATGGCTTTGATTTGTTCCGGATAGCGCGCGACGTTGATCGCTTCGATGAAATAAGTGACCGGATGCTGCTCGACGATCTTCAGGATCGTGGGCAGGCATTCATGCGCGGTGTAGTGGGTTCCCACGGCCTGGTCGGCCGGATGCCGCCCGAGTTCGATATCGGCCGCTTCGCCGAAATTGTCGAACGTGACGCTGAATGCGCCGGTTTTTTGGTCCGGGCCCCAACCGGCGGTCGGGGAAGCTGGCTTTGTCATATGCGCCTCGATTGGCTGTCCAACACAGGAAAGGACTACACGACTGCTACGCTCAGGCGTCCAAAACTGCCGATCTCGGCGTCGATCCGGTCGCCCTTCTTCAGGTAACGGCCGGATTCGATGCCGGAGCCCGCGGGCGTTCCGGTGAGCAGGACGTCGCCCGGCTCGAGTGTGATGTGCTTGGTGATTTCCGCTATTTGCTCGGCCACCGACCAGATCATGTTGCTGGTATTCGAGTCCTGCTCGAGTTGGTCGTTGACCCAGAGCTTCATCGAGAGGTTCTGCGGATCGGTAATCGAGACGGCCGGGATCAGGCGTGGGCCCAAGGGGCAGCTATCGTCAAAAGCCTTGCCCAGGCAAAGATCCATTTTTGCGAAATGCTTTTGATTGCGCTGCATATCGCGAGTAGACAGGTCAAGGCCGACGGTATATGCGGCAACGTGATCCAGCGCGGATTGCGCCGTGACGTGGCTGGCCTTTTTGCCGATGATGACGGCAAGCTCGACTTCCCAGTCGAGTTGGGATGATTCCGTGGGATAGCGCACAGGGCCAGGACCCACCAGGGCTGTGGTGGGCGGCTTCATGAAGAAGGCAGGATAGTTGCTGGCCTTGCTGAAGTCGTGGCGCCCTACCGCGCGCAAATGGTCGTAGTAATTGGTGCCGGTGGCCATGACCTTGGCCGGATACTGCAGTGGCGTCAGGAATTCAAGAGAGGATGCCGCTGTCGCGATGGGATCGGCCAGGGTTTCGATGTGCGATGCCAGCTCTTGAAGCTGCGCAAGGCTGTTTGCCCAATCCTGGAACAAATTCATCAGGCCGCGTTGGGAGCCGGCTTGCAGGATCTGGGGAAGTAGCGGTTCGAGCAGCCAATAGTGGCCTTTGACTTCTATGACAGGAACAGCGGCGCCGTGATACTGGATGGTGGCCAGCGAGAAGGCTGAGGGCATGTCGTCTCCGTTGAGTCGTTTGCTTGTTTTTTTGACCCGATGAGAAAAGTATTGCACACGTGAGCATTTCTTGTACACAGGGAATTATCTGGAAAATGTAGGTATTTTCCCCAGTGTTGCAAAATTACTGCAATCCTGTGCATGCTAACGGAATCGCCTATTTCCTTGTGGAGACAACATGGCCCGCTTACCGGTAATCCCCCGAACAGCCTTTTCCGCCGAGCTCAGCGCACGAGCCAAAGGGCTTGCGGTTGCAAATGTTTTTGGCACGGTGGCACATTCGGAACCCACGGCGCGTGCGTTCTATGCCATGACCAAGGCCATCCTGTTTGAAAGCTCGCTGAATGGGCAACTGCGCGAACTGGTGATACTGCGCGTAGGCGCCTTAAGCCGGGCGCCTTATGAAATACATCATCACCGGCGGCTGGCCCAGCAACTGGGGCTGAGCGACGAAAAAATTGCCGCGGCGCTGCAACAGCGCGACGACACCTGCCTGACGTCCTTCGAGCAGTTGGTGATGCACTTTACCGATGCCGTGGTGTGGCAGGTCAAAGCACCGGAATTCCTGTACCGCCCGGTTGCCGATCAGCTGGGGCCGGCCGGCATTTGCGAGCTTTTACAGACTATCGGCTTCTATATGGCGGTATCCAGGGTGCTGGAAAACCTGGAAGTCGATATCGAAGACGAGCCGGCCAGCGCTCAACCTGGGCGGGCCTAGC
>JBEBVZ010000050.1:0-33718 GCA_040392445.1 Verticiella sediminum | reverse complement strand
CGCCGCGCTTGAGCTCGCGCAGCAGCGCTTCGCGTATGGTGCTGCCGTCCTCGCGGCGCAGGAAGGTCTTGATGGCCAACCGTTTTTGCGGCGCGGTGGCGATCACCGAAAAGTCGCGTATGCCCTCGAGCGACATACCCAGCGTGCGCGGAATGGGCGTGGCCGTCAGGGTGAGTACGTCGACTTCGGCGCGCAAGGCCTTCAAGGCCTCTTTCTGGCGCACGCCAAAGCGGTGCTCTTCGTCGATGATCACCAGGCCCAGCCGGCTGAACTTGACCTTGTCGGACAGCAGCTTGTGCGTGCCGATGACAATATCGATGCGCCCATCATTGATCTGCTCGATGCTGGCGGCGACTTCCTTGGCCGACTTGAAGCGCGAGAGCTCGGCAACCCGTATCGGCCAGTCGGCGAAGCGGTTGGCGAAGTTCTGCGCGTGCTGCTCGGCGAGCAGGGTGGTGGGGCACAGGAGGGCGACCTGCTTGTCGTTGGAAACGGCCATGAAGGCCGCGCGCAAGGCCACTTCGGTCTTGCCAAAGCCGACATCGCCGCAGACCAGGCGATCCATGGGCTTGCCCGATGTCATGTCTTCCAAGACGGCCTGGATGGCGGCCGCCTGGTCCGGAGTTTCTTCAAAGCCGAAGCTCTCGGCGAAGGACTCGTAGTCGCTCAGCGGCAGCCTGAACGCATAGCCCTGGCGTGCGGCGCGGCGCGCATACAGGTTGAGCAGTTCGGCGGCTGTGTCGCGAGCCTGCTTGGCGGCTTTGCGGCGGGCTTTTTCCCATTGACCCGACCCCAGTTGGTGCAAGGGGGCGGCATCCGGGTCGGCCCCGCTGTAGCGTGCAATGACATGCAGCTGCGATACCGGCACATACAGGGTGGCGGCATTGGCGTATTCCAGGTGCAGGAACTCGGCGTCGCCTTCGCCCAGGTCCATACTGATCAGTCCGTGATAGCGTCCGATGCCATGCTGCGCATGCACCACCGGGTCGCCTTCGCGCAACTCGGACAGGTCGCGCACCATGGCTTCGACGTTGCTGGTGCGTTCCCGGCCGCGCCGCGAGCGATGGCTGGCGTGTCCGGGATACAGGTCGTTTTCGGTCAGGAAAACGATGTCTTCGTCCACCAGCGTGAAGCCCGAGGACAGAGGAGCGATACCGATGGCAAAGCTGGCCGTGGTGGCCAGGAAGTCCTGGATGGAGGCGACTGCCTGCGGTTGCAGGTGGTGCTCAGCCAGCATCTGCGAGATGGTCTCGCGCCGGCCGGCGGAATCGGCGCACAGCAGGATGCGCCGCGAGCCGCCTTTGGACTGCGGCGCCGCCAGGGCGCGCAAGCGGGCTACCGGGTCGGTGGCCTGGCGCTGCACGGCAACGTCTGGCGGTGCGGCGAAGGCGGCGTCCTGTCCGGCGTCGGTAAAGGCCAGGCGGGCAAACTGCTTCAGGTGGCCAAAGAAATCATCGGTATCCAGAAATAGCGCCGACGGCGGCAGTATGGGCCGCTCGCGATCGCTTTTCAGGAAGGCATAGCGGTTTCCGGTGTCGTCCGCATAGCGCCGGATAGCCGCTTCGGTGTCGCCCAGCGTGACGGTCACGGTGTTGGCGGGCAGGTAGCTGAACAGGGTGGCGGTTTCGTCAAAGAACAGCGGCAGGTAGTACTCGACGCCTGGAAACGCAATGCCGTTGCCGATGTCGCGGTAAGGCAGGGCGCGCGAAGGATCGCCCTCGAAGACGTCGCGAAAGCGGGCGCGAAATGCCGTTCGCGCCGGTTCGTCCAGCGGAAACTCGCGCCCGGGCAGCATCTGGACCTCCTTGACAGGGTACAGGCTGCGCTGGGTATCCACGTCGAAGGCGCGAATCGAGTCTATGGTGTCGTCAAAGAGATCCAGCCGATAGGGCAGCACCGAACCCATGGGAAACAGATCGAAGAGGCCGCCCCGGATGCAGAATTCGCCGGGCGCCGTGACCTGCTGCACATGGCTGTAGTTGGCCAGCACCAGTTGCTCGCGCAGCGCCGCTTCGTCCAGGCGGTCGCCCTGGCGAAACGAGAAAGTGTGCGCGGCGAGAAAGCTGGGCGGGGCCAAGCGATACAGCGCGGTGGTCACCGGCACGGTAAGGATATCCACCGTTTTCTGCATCAGGGCGTGCAAGGTTTTCAGTCGCTCCGAGATCAGGTCCTGGTGCGGTGAAAACGTATCGTAGGGTAGGGTTTCCCAGTCTGGCATCTGGTGCACCCGCAGCCCTGGGGCGAACTGGACGATCTCGTCGGCCAGGCGCTGCGCATCTTGCGGCGCGGCGGTCAGGACCACCAGGGGTTGACGGGTATGCAGGGCCAACTGGGCCAGCAGCCAGGCGTCGCCTGCGCCGGGAGGGCGCGGCATGGCATGGCGCTGGCCACGTTTGAGCGCTTTGGCCAGCGCGGGTATCAAGGACACGGATGAGGATTCTGATTCAGGCATCAAGCCAAATATTATAGGAAGGCTGCGCGTATGGCGCCGCCTGGCGCATTATCATTATGCGCATGTACAGATCGACGAGTGAAACTCCGCGCCTGGTCGCCATCGTGCCGGCCGCGGGTATCGGCGCACGCGCCTCGGGTGGCGCCCACGACGCCATCCCCAAACAATACCGCAGTCTGGCCGGCCAGACGATGTTGCGCTGGACGGTTCAGGCCCTGTTGCGCGACGAGCGCATCAGCCGGGTCGTAGTGGCGGTCAGTGCCGAAGACGCGCGCGTACACGCCGCGCTGGCGGGTTTGCCACGCACCAGCTGGCTGCCTTGCGGCGGGCCCACGCGCTACGACACAGTCATGAATGCCCTGAGTGCGGGCAATATCGATGCCCAGGACTGGGTGCTGGTGCATGATGCCGCCCGCCCGGGCTTGCCTCGGGCCGCGCTGGCGGCCCTGATCGATGCCTGCCTGCGCGACGATATCGGCGGGCTGCTGGCCCTGCCGGTTGCCGATACGCTGAAGCTGGCCACCAGCGGCTCGGCAGCCGCCGATGCGACAGCCGAGCCACGAGTGGCGCGCACCCTGTCGCGCGAGCACCTGTGGCAGGCCCAGACCCCGCAGATGTTCAGGGCCGGCATGCTGGCCGACGCCTTCGACTTCGCCGCGCGCAACGGCATGGCGCCCACGGACGAAGCCGGCGCCATCGAGGCGCTGGGCCATCGGCCCCTGCTGGTGCCGGGTGCGATGGCCAACCTCAAGGTGACATGGCCGCAGGATTTTGAATGGATGGAAAAATGGTTGGGATGATTCCGGATATGCGGGTAGGGCAGGGCTACGATGTGCACGCCCTGGTGCACGGCAGGCCGCTGATCATAGGCGGGGTGACGATACCTTACGAGAAAGGACTGGCGGGCCACTCCGACGCCGATGTGCTGCTGCATGCGGTGACGGACGCGGTACTGGGCGCGGCCGGCCTGGGCGATATCGGCCGGCATTTTCCGGATACCGACGCGCAGTGGAAGGGCGCGGACAGCCGGGTGCTGCTGCGCGCGGCCTTTGCAAAGGTGCGCGCCGCCGGCTGGCAGGTCGTGAACGTGGATGCCACGGTGCATGCGCAGGCACCCAAGATAGGGCCGCATGCCGCCGCGATGCAGGCCAATATCGCCCAGGATCTTGAACTGGCCGACGCGAGCCGGGTAAACATCAAGGCCAAAACCAATGAGTCCCTGGGATTTCTTGGCCGCCGGGAGGGGATTGCGGCCACCGTCGTGGCCCTGCTCTGCCGGGTGGCATAACGACCATGATCTGCGTCGTGCATGCGCATCCCAGGCCGTCGGCCTCGCGCACCCATGCGGCTCTGCTGGGCGCGATCCGCGAGCTCGATGATGTCGAGGTCCGGTCGCTCTACGATATGTATCCCGATGCGGATATCGACGTGGCCGCCGAGCAGCAGGCGCTCGCGCGTGCGAGCCTGATCGTGTTTCAGCACCCGCTGTACTGGTATGGCGTGCCGGGGCTCATGAAGCTGTGGTTCGATGAGGTGCTGGTGTGGGGCTGGGCCTACGGCACCGGTAGCCACGCGCTGGGCGGCAAGGATTGCCTCTGGCTGGTTTCGGCCAATGGCAGCGAGGCGGACTTCAGCGAGCAGGGGCGGCACGGCGGCACCCTCGCCAGCTATGGTCTGCCCTTGCGGCAAACCGCCCGGTTTTGCGGCATGAACTGGCTGGCGCCATTTACCGTCATGGATGCCGGGAACCTGAGCGACGAGGGACGGCGTGGCGTGGCGGCCGCCTGGCGCGAACGCTTGTTGGCCTGGCGCGCGCAACACGGGGCTGGAATGCGATTGCAACGGGAAGGCCTGGAGCCCTTGCCGTGAACGCCATGTTGACCATCACCGTGCTCTTGCTGGCCGCGGTCGTTTGCGTGCCGCTGGCGCACAGGATCGGGCTGGGCGCATTGCCGGGCTATCTGCTGGCAGGCGTGCTGGTGGGGCCGTCCGGGTTCGCGGCGATCACCGACGTCACCTCGATACTCCATCTCTCGGAGTGGGGGGTGGTGCTCATGCTGTTCATCATAGGCCTGGAACTCGAGCCCAGGCGTTTGTGGGGGATGCGGCGCGAGGTCTTTGGCGCGGGTTCGGTCCAGTTGGCCGTATCGGGCCTATTGCTTGTCGGACTGTTGTGGTTGGTCATGCGTCCGGCCGGCACGCATGCCTGGGTGGCGATAGGCGTCGTGGGCATGGCGCTGGCCCTGTCATCCACCGCCGTGGCCATGCAGTTGCTGCAGGAACGAGAGCTGCTGCATGCGCCGGCCGGCCACAGCGCGCTGGGGATCCTGCTGTTCCAGGACGTCGCCGCCATCCCCCTGCTGGTGTTCGTCAGTCTCATGGGCGGGCCGGGCGAGGGCAACCCGCCTTCGTTCTGGGCGGCCCTGGGCGCAGTCGCCGTGGTCTGGGTGGCGGTGCGCCTGCGGGTGTTCAGCTGGGTTGCACGCACGCGCCTGCGCGAGCTTTTTACCGCCTGCGCCCTGCTGGCCGTGGTGGGTTCGGCCGAACTCATGCAAAGCGCGGGCCTGTCCATAGGCCTGGGCGGGTTCCTGGCGGGCGTCATTTTGTCCGAATCCAGCTTTCGCAAGGCGCTGGAAACCGACCTCGAGCCTTTCAAGGGCCTGCTGCTGGGTTTGTTCTTCATCGCAGTCGGCATGTCGATCGACCTGAACGTGCTGCGCGTGATGTGGCTGCAGGTTGCCGTCGGTGTGCTGGCGTTACTGGCCGCCAAGATGGCCGTGCTGTATTGCCTGGCGCGGGTTCTGGGCTTGCCGCGCCAGCATTGGCTGCTGTTTGCCGTGGTGTTGGCGCAGGGCGGCGAGTTCGGTTTCGTGGTGTTCGGCGCCGCTTTGGATGGCGAGTTGCTGAGCGCCGAGCAAAACGGCCTGCTCAGCGTCATCGTGGCCATTTCCATGGGCGTGGCGCCTTTGCTGCTCAAGCTCGTCGATATGATCCCGGCTCGTGCGGGAGGCCAGGCCGATGCCCTGCCTCCACCCGCGCCCGACCACGCTGCGGATGTGCCGGTGATCGTCGCCGGTTTTGGCCGTGCAGGGCAGTTGATTACACGGCTGCTGTACGCGCGGGACTGGCGGGTAACCGTGCTCGATCTGAACCCCGATCGCATCAACCTGCTGAACCAGTTCGGCTATCGCGTGCACTATGGCGACGCCACGCGCCTCGATATGTTGCGTGCGGCCGGCGCGCAATCGGCCCGGGTGCTGGTGGTGACCGTCGATACCGAGGCTGCCAGCCTGGCCGTGGTCGAACTGGCCCGCACCCACTTCCCGCACCTGCAGATCGTGGCCCGCGCGCGCGGCTTGGGGCACGACGTAGCCCTGCGGCGGCTGGGCGTCACCGTCATCGAGCGCGATGCCTCCGAGACGGCCTTGCGGATGGGGCGGCGTGTGCTGCAAACCTTGGGTGTGGATGCCTGGGAAGCCCGGCGGGCGGCCGACCAGTTGCGTGCGGCCACTGTGGCCGCCACCAGCGCATTGGCCCTGGACGGGGAGGAGCTGGACTCGGTGGAGCATTGGCTCGAGCGGCGCGGCGAAGTGGTCACGCACCTGACGGAAAGCTTCCAGGCCGAGCGCCGTGTCCAGCAGGGCAGCCGTGAAGGCTGGTGATACGATGCCTGCCTGTACCGTCGTTCTTGCCAAGGAGTCTGTATGCTGAAGGGAAAGTCCGCACTCGTTACCGGTTCAACCAGCGGCATCGGCCTGGCCTATGCCAGGGCGCTGGCGCAGCAAGGGGCCGATGTCATGATCAACGGCCTGGGCGAGGCGCAGGCGATAGAGGCGGCACGCGCCGCGATCGAAGCCGATTTCGGCGTGCGGGCGCTGTATTCGCCAGCGGACATGACCCGGCCCGAAGAGATCGCAGCCATGGTGCAAGCGGCCGAGGCGGCCTTCGGCAAGGTCGATATCCTGATCAACAATGCCGGCATCCAGCATGTGGCACCCATAGAAGAATTCCCGGTCGACAAGTGGGATGCCATCATCGCCATCAATCTGTCGTCGGCCTTTCATGCCATGCGCGCGGTGCTGCCCGGCATGAAAGCGCGCAAATGGGGGCGCATCATCAATACCGCGTCGGCGCACGCGCTGGTGGCCTCGCCCTATAAGGCGGCGTATGTGGCGGCCAAGCACGGCATCGCCGGCCTGACAAAAACCGCAGCCCTGGAAACCGCTCAGTTCGGCATCACCGTGAACGCGATTTGCCCGGGCTATGTCTGGACGCCGCTGGTCGAGCGCCAGGTGCCCGATACCGCCAAGGCGCGCGGTATTTCCGAAGAAGCCGTCAAGCGCGATGTGCTGCTTGCCGCGCAGCCCACCAAGGAGTTCGTCACCGTCGAGGAGGTCGCGGCATTGGCGGTATTCCTGGTGGGCGACAATGCGCGATCGATAACGGGCTCGCTGCTGCCGGTGGATGGCGGCTGGACCGCCGCCTGACGCCACTCACCCTCTTTTCAGGTTACTCATGCTTTTTACGCTTTCCCCCGCCAAGAAGCTCGATTACGAAACTCCGGTTGACCTGGCCCATGCCACCCAGCCGCTGTTCGTGAAAGAAGCGCGCGAACTGATCTCGGTATTGCAAACCAAGTCGCCAGACGATATCGCCAAGCTGATGAAGCTCAGCGATGCGCTGGCTGAATTGAACGCGCAGCGTTATGCCGACTGGAAGCCGTCGTTCACGGCCAAGAGTTCGCGCCCGGCCATCATGGCCTTCAACGGCGACGTCTACGAGGGCCTGGATGCGGCCTCTCTGTCGAGCAAGGAGCTGGCCTGGACGCAGGATCACCTGGTTATCCTCAGTGGCTTGTACGGCGCCTTGCGCCCACTGGACATGATGCGGCCCTATCGGCTGGAGATGGGGACGCGCCTGGCGGTGGGCCAGGCGCGCAATCTGTACCAGTTCTGGGACGGCAAGATCGCCAACTACCTGAACCAGCGCCTGGCAGAGCAAAAAGGCGCCCGGGTATTGGTGAACCTGGCGTCCGAGGAATACTTCAAGTCGGTGCGCCTGGATGTGCTGCACGCCCGGGTGGTGCAATGCGTCTTCGAGGACTGGAAGCGCGATACCTACAAGATCATCAGTTTTCATGCCAAGCGCGCGCGCGGCCTGATGATGCGGTTTGCGGCGCAACACAAGGCCAGGACGCCCGACGATCTGCGCGCCTTCGATCTTGAAGGCTATGCCTATGACGCGGCGCAATCCAGCGACGACCGCCTGGTGTTCCGGCGCAAGGCCGCATAACAGCATGCACGTTTTCAGCCAACCTTTGCCAGGGCATAAGTAGACAGCATGGCCAGCAGCTTGCGCATCTTCGCGTTCTTCTCGCTAGGATATTTCGTTTCCTACGTATTTCGCGGCGTCAATATCGGATTTTCGCCCTTTCTTTCGGGCGAGTTGGGCTTGTCTGCGGCCGACCTGGGTGCGCTGACCGGGATGTATTTCCTGGCTTTTGCCGCCGTGCAGATTCCGGCCGGGATCCTGCTTGATAGCTACGGGCCGCGGCGGGTCAACGCCTTGATGATGTGGATAGCCGCGCTGGGCACCATCGTGTTCGGCCTGGCCCAGAGCATGCCGCAGCTGATGCTGGGCCGTGCGCTGATCGGTATCGGTGTCGCGGTCTGCCTGGGCGCCACCTTCAAGGCGCTGGCCCAGGTGGTGCCGATTGCGCGCCTGCCCCTGGTCAACGGTTTTGTCATGGCGGTTGGCGGCATGGGTGGCGTAGTGGTGGGCACGCCGCTCAGCAAGCTGCTTGAGTTCGTCGACTGGCGTGCCATCAGCATCTGGCTGGCCTTGCCCACCGTGCTGGTGTCGCTGATGATCTGGTTTGGCACCCGTGCCCCCCAGGCCGTCGCGGCGCAGCGTCCGACATTGGCTAGCCAACTGCGGGGCACGCTGCAGATCATGACCGACGCGGGGTTCTGGCAGGCGGCTTCCCTGCCGGTGATTACGGGGGGAGCGTTCTATGCGGTCCAGTCGCTTTGGGTAGGCCCTTTCCTGCGCGAGGTTTCCGGCCATACGCCGGCGCATGCCGCAGGCCTGGTCTCGGTGCTGGGCATCGCTATGGTGGCGGGCAATATAGGGCTGGGCGTCGTGGCCCGTTTTGTCGAGCGCGCCGGCATCAGCCTGTATGCCTTCACCGGCATCTGCATGAGTCTTTATTTGCTGGTGCAGTTGCTGCTGGTGCTGCAGGTGCCCGTGCCCGATCTCCTGATCTGGTCGGCATATGGCATTTTCGGTTCCAGCAGCATTCTTTCCTATGCCGTCATGGCCGAACGCTTTCCCTACCAGATGCTGGGCCGCGTCAGCACCACGCTGACGCTGGTGATGTTCATGGCCATTTTCCTGTGCCAGATCGGTATGGGCTGGGTGGTGGCCATGTGGCAGCCGCTGGCTGGCGGGGCATATCCGGTGCCGGCCCATATCGCAGCCTGGAGCGCCTTGCTGGCGGTACAGGTGCTGGCCGCCATCTGGTATTTCTGGCCCACCCGCAAGCAGCGGTAATCCGGGTGCCAGCGGTTTTGCGGCGTCTATGGTAAATATCGAAGCCAGGAGTCGGCCACCATTGGCCGCAAAACCTGCTTCTATCCGGAGACCCGATGTCCAAGCTTCCAGCACCGCTGAACAACCTGCCGTTGCCCATCATCGCTTCGCCGTTGTTCATCATCAGCAACCCCAAGCTCGTGATCGAGCAGTGCAAGGCTGGAGTCGTCGGTTCCATGCCGGCATTGAATGCCCGGCCGGCGTCGCTGCTGGATGAATGGCTGGCCGAAATCACCGAGACCCTGGCGGCATACAACCGTGCCAACCCCGAGCGTCCGGCCGCGCCCTTCGCCATCAACCAGATCGTGCACAAAAGCAACGATCGCCTTGATTACGATATGGAGATGGTCGAGAAGTACAAGGTACCCATCGTCATCACCTCGCTGGGCGCGCGCACCGACGTCAACAATGCCATCCATGGCTATGGCGGCGTGGTGCTGCACGACGTCATCAACAACAGTTTTGCCCGCAAGGCGATTGAAAAGGGCGCCGATGGCCTGATTGCGGTCGCCGCCGGCGCGGGCGGCCATGCGGGGGGTACCAGCCCGTTCGCCCTGCTGCAGGAAATCCGCGAGTGGTTCGAAGGCCCACTGGCGCTCAGCGGCGCCATCGCCACCGGGCGCGCCGTGCTGGCCGCGCAGATCATGGGGGCCGATTTCGCCTATATCGGCTCGGCTTTCATTGCGACCGAGGAAGCCCGTGCGCTCGAAGGCTACAAACAATCCCTGGTGGACAGCACCTCGGAAGACATCGTCTACAGCAACCTGTTTACCGGTGTCCACGGCAACTACCTCAAACCATCGATCCGCAATGCGGGGCTGGATCCGGACAACCTCGCCCAGAGCGATCCGTCGAAGATGAATTTCGGGGGCGATGCCAAGAAGGCCTGGAAAGACATCTGGGGTTGCGGCCAGGGCATCGGCGCCATCAAGAAGGTGGTTCCCACCCGCGAGCTGGTACAGCGGCTGGTGCGTGAATATGAAGATGCGCGCCAGCGCTACAGCGTGTCGGCTCGGGCGGCGTAAGCAGAATCGCGGCTTGTCGGCACTGAGCCGGCAAGCCGCGTTCGCCACCCATTGCAGGTGGCGAACGCCGCGCAGGCCAGGCGCCTGTGCGGTACCCCGTCTAGTCTATGGCCTTGACCATGTCTTCCACGGTTTTCTTGGCGTCGCCAAACACCATCATGGTCTTGTCCATATAGAACAGTTCGTTGTCCAGGCCGGCATAGCCCGAGGCCATCGAACGCTTGTTCACGATCACGGTACGGGCTTTGTAGGCCTCGAGTATGGGCATGCCCGCAATCGATGACTTCGGGTCGTTGGCGGCGGGGTTGACCACGTCGTTGGCGCCCAGAACCAGCACCACATCCGTCTGGCTGAATTCGGCGTTGATATCTTCCATTTCAAAGACCTGGTCGTAGGGCACCTCGGCTTCAGCCAGCAGCACGTTCATATGGCCCGGCATGCGGCCAGCCACCGGGTGGATGGCGTACTTCACCGTCACACCCTTTTCCACCAGCTTCTCGGCCAATTCCTTCAGGGCATGCTGGGCGCGCGCCACGGCCAGGCCGTAGCCCGGCACGATGATGACGGTTTCGGCATTGCCCAGCAGGAAAGCGGCGTCGTCCGGGCTGCCAGACTTCACGCTGCGATCTCCGGCCGCGGCGGCGCTGGCGGTGCCGGCCTCGCCACCGAAGCCACCCAGGATCACGTTGAAGAACGAGCGATTCATGGCCTTGCACATGATGTACGAGAGGATGGCGCCGCTGGAGCCGACCAGCGAGCCGGCGATGATCAGCATGGGGTTGTTCAGCGAGAAGCCGATGCCTGCCGCCGCCCAGCCCGAATAGCTGTTCAGCATGGACACGACCACCGGCATATCGGCGCCGCCGATGGGAATGATGATGAGCACGCCCAGGACGAAGGCGAGCAGGGTCATGATGACGAAAGGGGTCCAGCTTTGCGTGGCGGTAAACCAGATGCCGCACGCGACCATGGCCAGCGCCAGGGCCAGGTTGAGCATGTGCTGGCCGGGGAAGGACACCGGCGCGCCCTGGAACAGCCGGAACTTGTATTTACCGGACAGTTTGCCAAAGGCGATCACCGAACCCGAGAAAGTCATGGCGCCAACGAACGTGCCGATGAAAAGTTCGATGCGGTTGCCTGCGGGAATGGGAAAGCCGGCTGCCGCGACGACGCCAAAGGCTTGGGGTTCGGCGACCACGGCCACCGCAATACACACCGCGGCCAGACCTATCATGCTGTGCATGAAGGCCACCAGTTCGGGCATCTTGGTCATCTCGACGCGGCGCGCCATGATAGTGCCCACCGAGCCGCCAACCAGAAGACCGAGCAGGACCCAGGCCAGGCCCGTGCCGACGTGGACGTCGCTGTTCATGGTGTCGGCCAGCGAAATAATCAGGGCGGCGGTTGTGAAGACGGCGATGGCCATGCCTATCATGCCGAAGGTGTTGCCGGCGCGTGAGGTCGTGGGATGCGACAAACCCTTCAACGCCTGGATAAAGCAGATCGAGGCCAGCAGGTACAGCAGGGTTACAAGGTTCAGGGAAATCATTTATGTAGTCTCCGGGTGCCAGGTCTTAGCCGGCCTTGGCTTTCTTGTCTTTCTTCCTGAACATTTCCAGCATCCGCCGCGTCACCAGGAAACCGCCGAAAACGTTGACGGCGGCCAGCGCCACGGCCAGTACACCCATGGTCTTGCCCAGGCCTCCGGTGGTGAGGGCGGCGGCCAGCATCGCGCCCACGATGACGATGGCGGAAATGGCGTTGGTGACTGCCATCAGGGGGGTGTGCAGGGCCGGCGTGACGTTCCAGACGACGTGGTAGCCCACATAGATGGCCAGCACGAAAATGATCAGGTTGATGATGGTGGGGTTGATGGCGTCCATGATTATTTACCTTTGAGCAGTACGCCGCCTTCGCACATCAGGCAGGCAGCAACGATTTCGTCGTCGCGCTGTATGGCCAGCGCGCCGTCGGCAGCGGTGATGAGCTTGAGAAAATCGAGCAGGTTGCGGGCATAGAGCGCCGACGCATCGCTGGCCAGCATGGCGGGCAGGTTGGTGGGGGCGACGATGGTGACGCCGCCGGCCTGCACGATTTCATCGGCGCGAGACAGGGGGCAGTTGCCGCCGCGCTCGACTGCCAGGTCTATCAGCACCGAACCGGTGCGCATGCCGGCCACGGTTTGCTCGGACACCAGCACGGGCGCCGGGCGTCCCGGTATCAGGGCCGTGGTGATGACGATATCGGCCTGCTGGCAGCGTTCGGCCACTTTTTCGGCTTGACGCTGCATCCACGAGGCCGGCATGGCGCGCGCGTAGCCGCCCACACCCTCGGCGATTTCGCGTTCCTCGTCGGTTTCGTAGGGAACGTCGATGAACTTCGCGCCCAGCGATTCGACCTGCTCGCGGGCGGCGGGGCGTACGTCGGACGCCTCGACCACGGCGCCCAGGCGGCGGGCGGTGGCGATGGCCTGCAAGCCGGCCACGCCGGCGCCCAGGACCACCACGCGGGCGGCCTTCACGGTGCCGGCGGCGGTCATCAGCATGGGCATGAAGCGCCCGTAGTAATGCGTGGCCAGCAGCACCGCCTTGTAGCCGGCGATATTGGCCTGCGACGACAGGACATCCAGGCTTTGCGCGCGGGTAATGCGCGGCGCGGCTTCCAGGGCAAAGGCGGTCAGGCCGGCCGAGGCCAGTTGCTGCAGCCCGGGGGTGTCAAAGGGATCCAACATGCCGGCAAGTACGCTGCCCGCCTGCATCAGGCCCAGCTCTTGCGCCTGCGGCGAGCGCACCTTCAGGACCAGCTCGGCGCCCAGGGCGCCGGCGGTGTCCACCAGCGTGGCACCCACGGCGGCATAGGCCTCATCGGTATAATTGGCGCGTATCCCCGCGCCATGTTCCACCAGCACGGTGTGTTGGGCGGCGACAAGCTTTTTTACAGTATCGGGGGTTGCGGCCACCCGGGTTTCGCCCGCTTTTGTTTCCCGCGGGATGCCAATGCGCATGGGGTCTCCTCCTGTGCGTGTACTTTGTTGTGTTTTTCTGGCGAAGCCAAACAGCATACATGAGCAAGAGAACGATTTGACTATCCAACGTTGGAAACCTTCTGTCACGGTTGCCGCCATCGTCGAGCGCGACGGCCGGTTTCTCGTGGTCGAAGAAGACACCTCCGATGGCGTGCGCTGGAACCAGCCTGCCGGCCACCTGGAGTCAGGCGAATCGCTGCTGCAGGCAGTGGTGCGTGAAACCCTGGAAGAAACCGCGCATGAGTTGACGCCCGCCGGCTTGCTGGGGGTCTATCTTGCGCCGGCCGGCAGCAAAACCTACCTGCGTTTCGCCTTCGTGGGCTCGGTCGGACAGGCGCTGGCCGGCCACAAGCTCGATACCGGTATCCGCCGGGCATTCTGGGTCGACGCCGACGAGCTGCGCGCCAACGGGCATATGCACCGCAGCCCGGTGGTCATGCGCTGCATAGACGACTACCTGACCGCGCAGGAACAGGGCCGTCAGTGGCTGCCGCTGGAATCGCTGGCCTACCTGCTGCCGGACGGAGAACACTGATGGCCAAGCGTGTCGTAATTGGCCTGTCCGGCGGGGTGGATTCATCCGTGTCGGCCTGGCTGTTGAAGCAGCAGGGCTATGAAGTCATCGGCCTGTTCATGAAGAACTGGGAAGACGACGACGATTCCGAATATTGCTCTACACGCCAGGATTGGCTGGACGCGGCCAGCGTGGCCGATGTGGTGGGCATCGATATCGAGGCCGTCAATTTCGCCGCCGAGTACAAAGATCGTGTCTTCAGCGAGTTCCTGCGGGAATACTCTGCCGGGCGCACCCCCAATCCCGACGTCCTGTGCAATGCCGAGATCAAATTCAAGGCCTTCCTGGACCACGCCATGGCGCTGGGGGCAGACCACATCGCCACCGGGCACTACGCCCGGGTGCGCCAGGTCGCCGGCGGCCCGCAGGCTGGCAGCTTCCAACTGCTCAAGGCGTTGGATGCGAGCAAGGACCAAAGCTACTTCCTGCATCGCCTGAACCAGGCGCAGCTCGAGCGCACCCTGTTTCCCCTGGGTGAAATTCCCAAGACGCGGGTGCGTGAAATCGCGCGCGACATCGGCCTGCCCAATGCCGCCAAGAAAGACTCGACCGGTATCTGCTTCATAGGTGAAAGGCCTTTCCGGGCCTTCCTGAACCAGTACCTGCCAACCAAGCCCGGCCCCATCCGCAGCGACGATGGCCGGGTCATCGGCGAGCACGTCGGCCTGTCGTTCTATACCTTGGGCCAGCGCAAGGGCCTGGGCGTGGGCGGCGTCAAGGGCCGGCAGGCGGTGGACGGCACGGCCGACGCCTGGTACGTGGCGCGCAAGGACCTGGCCAGCAACACCCTGTATGTCGTCCAGGGGCACGATCATCCCTGGTTGCTGGCGCCCGGCCTGAAGGCGGCCGACGCCAATTGGGTGGCCGGCCATGCCCCGGAGCCCGGCAGCTACGGCGCCAAGACCCGTTATCGCCAGCAGGATGCGGCGTGCGCGCTGGTGAGGGCGGGCGGCGACGCGTTCGAGCTGGCCTTCGAGGCCCAGCAGTGGGCGGTCACGCCGGGCCAGTCGGCGGTCTTGTACGACGGCGAGGTCTGCCTGGGCGGCGGAATCATTCATGCTACCGTTGAGCAGGCTGCCGCCGTGGCGTAATGCCGGCCGCGGCCTCTTAACGGAGTCTGCATGTTTCGTCTGCTTCATCGCTACACCGCATTCGGCCTGATCATCCTGGCCGCCATCGCCTGTACCGCCCTGGTCTTTATGCGGGGCAACGACTGGCTTGTCCCGGCAGGGGTGTTCGGCCTGCTGGCCCTGCTGGGCCTGTACGACCTGGTACAGCCGCACCACGCGATCCGGCGCAATTACCCGGTCATCGGGAATTTGCGTTTTTTCTTCGAGTTCATCCGCCCCGAGATCCGCCAGTATTTCGTCGAGGCCGACAACGAAGCCGAGCCGTTTTCGCGTTCGCAACGCTCGATCGTGTATCAGCGCGCGAAAAAGGAAACCGATAAGCGGCCTTTCGGCACCCAGCAGAACGTCTACGCCGAGCGCTACGAGTGGATCAACCATTCGGTTGCGCCCATCAAGATAGGCAATACGGATTTCCGGGTGGTGGTGGGCGACGCCAGTTGCACCCAGCCCTACGAGATGTCGGTATTCAATATTTCGGCCATGAGCTTTGGGGCGCTGTCCGCCAATGCGGTGCTGGCCTTGAACGCGGGGGCGCTGAAAGGCAATTTTGCCCATGACACGGGCGAGGGCGGCATCAGCCGCTACCACCGCAGCGCTGGCGGCGCCCTGGTCTGGAACGTGGGTTCGGGCTATTTCGGCTGCCGCGACGAGAACGGCCGCTTTGACGAAGAGCGTTTTGCCCGCAATGCGGCCGACCCCCAAGTCAAGATGATAGAGCTCAAGCTCTCGCAGGGAGCCAAGCCGGGGCAGGGGGGGATTTTGCCCGGGCCCAAGGTCACGATAGAAATTGCCGAGGCGCGCGGCGTGACCCCATGGCAGGATTGCCTGTCGCCAGCGCGGCATTCCGCCTTCGATACCCCCATAGGCCTGATGGAGTTCATTGCCCGCCTACGCGAACTGAGCGGCGGCAAGCCGGTGGGTTTCAAGTTCTGCGTGGGCCACCCCTGGGAATGGTTTGCCATGGTCAAGGCCATGCTGCACACCGGCATTACGCCCGATTTCATCACGGTGGACGGCTCCGAGGGTGGCACCGGGGCAGCCCCCATCGAATTTACCGACCATGTGGGCGTGCCGCTGCAAGAGGGTTTGCGGCTGGTGCACAACACCCTGATCGGCACGGGGCTGCGCGAGCGCATCCGCATCGGCGCGGCGGGCAAGGTCATCACCGGCTTCGATGTTGCGCGTACGCTGGCGCTGGGCGCCGATTGGTGCAACGCCGCCCGCGGCTTCATGTTCGCGGTAGGCTGCCTGCAGGCGCAGGTCTGCCATACGGGCAAGTGCCCCACCGGTGTCACCACCCAGGACCAGAGCCGCCAGCGCGCGCTGGTGGTGCCGGACAAGGCCGAGCGTGTCTATAACTATCACCGCAATACGGTGCAGGCCCTGGCCGAACTGCTGGAGGCCGGAGGCATCAACCACCCTGGTGATCTGCGCCCGCACCACATCGTGCGCCGCATGTCGGGCAGCGAGGTGCAGCAGTTGTCCCTGCTCTATCCCACGCTCGAGCCTGGCCAGTTGCTGCGCAACGACTTGCCATCCCGCGTGTATCAAGTCGCATGGCCCATGGCCAGCGCGCACAGTTTCGCGCCCCTGCCGGTGTAGGGCCGCTTCCCCCTGCCGGCGGCCTTTGCCGCCGGTTTGCCAATTTGCGTAACGTGTTGGCAAACCCAGGGGCTTGCGGGACGGCTATAATCCCGGTTTCCAACCTGCGCCGCATGCGCGTGCGGCTGTGGCAATGACCAAATACGTATTCGTAACAGGCGGGGTGGTGTCTTCTCTCGGTAAAGGCATCGCCGCTGCATCATTGGGCGCGATTCTCGAATCGCGGGGCTTGAAAGTCACCATGCTCAAGCTCGACCCCTACATCAACGTGGATCCGGGCACCATGAGCCCGTTCCAGCATGGCGAAGTCTTCGTCACAGAGGATGGCGCCGAAACCGATCTCGACCTGGGCCACTACGAGCGCTTCATTTCTGCTCGCATGCGCCGGGTCAACAACTTCACCACCGGCCAGATCTACGAGTCGGTGCTGAAAAAAGAGCGTCGCGGCGATTACTTGGGCAAGACCGTCCAGGTCATCCCCCACATCACCAACGAGATCCAGGATTTCATCGCACGTGGCGCCAATGCGGCCTATGGGCCTGAAACCGACGTGGCCATCGTCGAAATCGGCGGAACCGTCGGTGACATCGAGTCCCTGCCATTCCTGGAAGCGGCCCGGCAAATGAGCCTGCGCCTGGGGCGCGGCAACGCGGCCTTCATGCACCTGACGCTGGTGCCCTTCATCGCATCCGCAGGCGAGCTCAAGACCAAGCCCACGCAGCACTCCGTGCAGAAATTGCGCGAAATCGGCTTGTATCCGAATGCCTTGCTGTGTCGTGCCGACCGTCCCATCCCGGACGACGAACGCGCCAAGATCTCGATGTTCTCCAACGTTCCCCTGGATGCTGTGATTTCGGTGTGGGACGCGGATTCCATCTACAAGATTCCCAGCATGCTGCACAAGCAGGGCCTGGACGAGATCATCTGCGAGGCCCTGAACCTGCATCCGCCGGCGGCCGACCTCACCGTGTGGGATCGCCTGGTGGAAGCGCGCGAAAACCCGCAGGCCGAGATCCGCGTCGGCATGGTCGGCAAATATGTCGACCTGACCGAGTCGTACAAATCGCTGACCGAAGCGCTGATCCACGCCGGCATCCATACCCGCAGCAATGTGGTGGTGGAATACATTGACTCCGAAGACATCGAAGCCAACGGCTGCGCCAGTCTTGAAGGCTTTGACGCCATCCTGGTGCCTGGCGGCTTCGGCAAGCGCGGCACCGAAGGCAAGATGCAGGCCATACGCTATGCCCGCGAAAAAGGCGTGCCTTACCTGGGCATCTGCCTGGGCATGCAACTGGCCGTCGTGGAATTCGCCCGTGATGTCGCCGGCCTGACCGGCGCCAACAGCACCGAGTTCGAGCCCGAGGCTCTGCACCCGGTGGTGGGGCTGATCACCGAATGGCAAGACCGCGAAGGCAAGGTCGAGCGCCGCGATCAGCAGTCCGACCTGGGCGGCACCATGCGCAAGGGCGCCCAGCGCGTACCCGTCAAGCCGGGCACGCGTGCGCACAGCATCTATGGTGACGAAGTCAACGAGCGCCACCGCCATCGCTACGAAGTGAATAACCTCTACGTGCCCAAGCTCGAGGAAGCCGGCTTGGTGTTCAGTGCGCGCACGCCCACCGAACATCTGCCCGAAATCATGGAACTGCCCAACCATCCCTGGTTCGTCGGCGTCCAGTTCCACCCCGAGTTCACGTCCACCCCCCGCGATGGCCATCCGCTCTTCACGAGCTACGTGCGGGCCGCCCTGGAACACAAGGCAAAGCGCGAGCAATCGCAGAAAACCGACGTATGACGATATCTGGCGCAACCCATCCCGCTGACGACACCATCGCGCTGTGCGGGTTTCCCGCAGGCTTACGGCATCCCTTTTTCCTGATTGCCGGACCCTGCGTGATCGAGTCGCGCCAGATGGCCTTCGATACCGCCGGCAGCCTGAAGGAACTGGCTGCCCGCTTGGGGATACCCTTTATCTATAAAAGCTCGTTCGACAAGGCCAACCGCAGTTCCGGTACCTCGTTTCGCGGGCCTGGCATGGACGAAGGACTGGAAATCCTGGCCGCAGTGCGTGCCGACCTGAATGTCCCCGTGCTCACCGATGTCCACGAGATTTCCCAGGTGGCGGCGGTGGCGCAGGTGGTCGATGTCTTGCAAACGCCGGCTTTTTTGTGCCGGCAAACCGATTTCATCAAGGCTTGCGCCGCCACGGGCAAGCCGGTGAATATCAAAAAAGGGCAGTTCCTGGCGCCCCACGACATGCAGCAGGTGGCCTTGAAGGCCCGTGCCGCCGCGCTTGAAGCCGGTGGCGACGGGCGCAACATCATGGTGTGCGAGCGCGGCGCCTCGTTCGGCTACAACAATCTGGTTTCCGACATGCGCTCGCTGGCCATCATGCGCGAGACCGGCTGTCCGGTGGTGTTCGACGCCACGCATTCGGTACAGTTGCCGGGCGGACAAGGCACGGCCTCGGGCGGCCAGCGCGAGTTCGTGCCCGTGCTGGCGCGCGCAGCGGTGGCCGCCGGTGTCGCGGGTCTCTTCATGGAGACCCATCCCGATCCGGCCAAGGCCATGTCCGATGGCCCCAATGCCGTGCCGCTAGCCCATATGGCGGCACTGCTCGAGTCGCTTCAGGCCATAGACCGCGTCGTGAAAAGCAGCGAATTTCTTGAAAATAAAATCGGGAGTTTCTGAATAATGAGTGCCATCGTAGATATCATCGGCCGCGAAATCATGGATTCGCGCGGCAACCCCACCGTGGAATGCGACGTTCTGCTCGAGTCCGGTGCCATGGGCCGTGCAGCAGTGCCGTCAGGCGCATCCACGGGTTCGCGCGAAGCCGTCGAGCTGCGCGACGGTGATGCCGCCCGTTATCTGGGCAAGGGCGTGCTGCGTGCGGTCGAGCACGTCAACACCGAGATCTCCGAGGCGCTGGTTGGCCTGGATGCGCAGGAACAAGCCTTCCTGGACAACATCCTGATCGATCTGGATGGCACCGAGAACAAAGAGCGCCTGGGCGCCAACGCCATGCTGGCCGTCAGCATGGCCGTGGCCCGCGCCGCCGCCGAAGAGTCCAACCTGCCGCTGTACCGCTACTTCGGCGGCAGCGGCGCCATGAGCATGCCTGTGCCGATGATGAACGTCATCAACGGTGGCGCGCACGCCAACAACAACCTGGATTTCCAGGAATTCATGATCCTGCCGGTGGGCGCAGCCAGCTTCTCGGAAGCGCTGCGCATGGGTGCGGAAACCTTCCACGCCCTGAAAAAGCTGATCCACGGCAAGGGCATGTCCACCGCGGTGGGCGACGAAGGCGGTTTCGCGCCCAGCCTGGCCAACCACGAAGAAGCCATCCAGCTGATTCTGCAGGCTATCGAGCAAGCCGGCTACGAGCCGGGCACGCAAGTCGCGCTGGGCCTGGATTGCGCCAGCACGGAATTCTTCCGTGACGGGAAATACCACCTGGCAGGCGAGGGCGGTATCTCGCTGGACGCCGAAGGCTTCTCCAACCTGCTGGCCACCTGGTGCGACAAGTACCCCATCATCTCGATCGAAGACGGCATGGCCGAAAACGACTGGGATGGCTGGAAGGTGCTCACGAACCAGTTGGGCAAGAAGGTGCAATTGGTGGGCGACGACCTGTTCGTGACCAACACGCGCATCCTGAAGGAAGGCATCCAGCGTGGCGTGGCCAACTCGATCCTGATCAAGATCAACCAGATCGGCACCCTGACCGAAACCTTCGCCGCCATCGAAATGGCCAAGCGCGCAGGCTATACGGCGGTGGTTTCGCACCGTTCGGGCGAAACCGAAGACACCACCATCGCCGATATCGCCGTGGGTACCAACGCGCTGCAGATCAAGACCGGCTCACTGTCGCGCTCGGACCGCATCGCCAAGTACAACCAGCTGTTGCGCATCGAGGAAGACCTGGGCGACGTGGCTCACTACCCCGGCCGCGAGGCTTTCTACAACCTGCGCTAAGCCGATTCTGCTGCCTTGCCTGTATCCGCCATCATGATGCGTGTGTTTCCGCTGGTCCTGGTTCTTGCGCTTGCCCTCATCCAGTATCCTCTCTGGTTCGGCAAGGGCGGCTGGCTACGCGTCTGGGAAATGGAAGCGCAGGTAAGCGCGCAGCGCGACCTGAACGACGGTTTGCGGCTGCGCAACGCGGCGCTCGAGGCCGAGGTCCGTGATCTACAGAACGGCACCGACGCCATCGAAGAGCGGGCCCGGCAAGAGCTGGGCCTGGTCAGCCAGGACGAGCTTTTTGTCCAGATCGTGGAAGGCGCGGTGCCGCAGGCCGCTGGCTCGCAGCCGCGCTAATTCCCCGTTCGGAACCGCATTGCCAGGAACCCGCACGCCCCAGGCGCGCGGGTTCCTGCATTTGGGCGCCGGGTATCCGAGCCTAGATTTCTACGGTATACGAAGGATAGCCCTTAGCCCAGTGGTAGATCTCGGTTTTGGCACGCAAGCCATTCTTCATGAAGGGGTCGCCCGCGAGCAGCGCCTCGGCGCTGGCGAAGTCCTTGGCGCGAACCAGCCACAGGGCGCCTACCGGCGTCGAGTCAGGGTCGCCGACGCGCAGCGGGCCGGCCGCCACGATGGCGTCGTCATTGGCTCCCAGCCAGGCCATGTGGGCGTCCATGTGAGCATTGCGAATAGGTAGTCCATCAGCGATATCGTGGAAGCGAACGGCAAATAGCATGGTGTCTCCTGGACCGGGTTAAAACCTGATCATAGCAACCCGGCATGTTTGTGTATCGCCCTTGCCGAGCTGGAACGGCAAGCCTGGCCGGCATCTTGTCCTACCTCGCGCTATTGCTTGGTATAGTCTGCAAGGCGCGCGGGCAGGGGCCTGCGCCGGTTGTCGTCTGGAGATGGGTCTATGCGCGCAAGGCGCAACTGGATCGTGCTGCTCGTGCTCGTAGTGGGCGCCATCGCATTTGGGCTTGCCAACTGGTCCGCTGTTCTCGAAAAGCCGGTCAATAGCCCGTACAAGGCCAAGGCCGAACAAAGCAATACGCTGTTCACCGCATTTACGCAGCGTTCACCTAAGTACCTGGATCCGGCCAGTTCGTACTCTTCCGACGAAACACCCTATACCTACAGCATCTACCAGCCGCTGTACCAGTACGACTATCTCAAACGTCCCTATCAGTTGGTGCCCAACGCCGCCGTGGCGGTGATCACCCCTCGGTTCCTGGATGCCCAGGGCAACGAGCTTGCGGCGGATGCGCCCGGCGAGCAGGTGGCGCAAAGCGTATACGACATCGCCATCAAGCCGGGGATTCGCTTCCAGCCCCATCCGGCGTTCGCGCGCGACGCGCAGGGCAATCTGCGGTACCACGCGCTGGGCGAAGCCGGCCTGCAAGGCATGCACGGGATACCCGACTTCGAACACACCGGCACGCGCGAACTGACGGCCCACGATTTCGTCTATCAGATCCGGCGCCTGGCGAGCCCGCGCATCGTGTCGCCCATCTATGCCCAGATGAGCGACCATATCGTTGGCATGAAAGCCTATGGCGATCATTTGCGCGAGCTGGATGCCGCCCGTCGCAAGGCCGGTGAAAATGGTTGGCTGGATTTGCGCGAGCACGGATTCGAGGGGGTCGAGGCGCTGGACGACCACACCCTGCGCATACGGGTGATGGGCAAGTACCCGCAGTTCAAGTATTGGCTGGCCATGACTTTTTTTTCGCCCATGGCCTGGGAGGCAGAGAGCTTCTATAGCCAGCCCGGCATGGCCCAGCGCAACCTGAGCCTGAACGAGTGGCCGGTGGGCACCGGCCCCTACATGATGACGCAGAACGTGGCCAATCGCCGCTTGGTGTTGTCGCGCAATCCCTATTTCGATTCCCTGAGCTATCCCTGCGATGGCAGCGACCAAGACCGAGAGCAAGGGCTGCTGGACGATTGCGGCAAGGCGCTGCCTTTCATCGACCAGGCTGTATTCAGCATTGAAAAAGAAGCCGTGCCATTGCAGGGCAAGTTCCTGCAGGGCTACTACGACGTGCCGCAGATCGAGCGCGGCGAGTATGGCGTGTCGTTCCGGGTGGCGGCGGAAGACTCCGCCGCCAAGGCCGCGCTCTACGCCGACCGTGGGCTGCAACTGCCCACCACGGTAGAGGCCGGAGTCTGGTACATGGGGTTCAATTGGCTGGATCCGGTGGTGGGCAAGGGCGATACCCCCGAGCAGGCCGAGCGCAATCGCAAGCTGCGCCAGGCCATCAGCATTGCGGTCGACTGGGAACAGTACGTCGCCATTTTCGAGGCCAACCAGGCCCAGGTGGCCTATGGTCCGGTGCCGCCGGGCGTGCAGGGCTATCGCGAAGGCGTGGATGGAATCAACCCGCAGGTCTACGACGTTGTCGATGGACACGCGCAGCGAAAATCCATTGAGTACGCCCGCCAGTTGCTGGCCGAGGCCGGCTTCCCGGATGGCCGCGACGGAGTCACGGGACGCCCGCTGGTGCTGCACTACGACGCCATGGGCGGCGCCAGCGGGGCACGGCCGCAGTTCGACTGGATGCAGCGCCAGTTTGCCAAGCTGGGCATCCAGCTTGAGGTGCGCTCAACCGACTACAACCGCTTCCAGGACAAAATGCGCGGCGGCGTGGCGCAGATTTTCATGTGGGGCTGGCTGGCCGATTACCCGGACGCCGAGAACTTCCTGTTCCTGCTGTATGGCCCCAACGCCAAGGCCGGAGCCGACGGCGAGAACGCTTCCAACTACCGCAATGCCGAGTTCGACGAGTTGTTCGACCGCATGAAATACCTGGAAGACGGCCCTGAAAAAGAAGCGGTGATCTTTCGCATGACCGAAATTGTGCAGCACGACGCGCCCTGGATGTTTGGCTATTACCCCGCGTCGGGCGGGGCCTACCAGCAGTGGGTTGGCAATGCCAAACCCAGCCAGATGGTGCGCAACACGCTGCCCTACCTGAAGCTGGACACCGAGCTGCGCACCCGCAAGATCGCAGAATGGAACCGGCCCGTCTGGTGGCCGCTGGGTTTGCTGATCCTGCTGGCGCTGCTGCTGGTATGGCCGGCCGTGCGCTTGCTGCGACGACGCGAAACCGCTACCGCGCTACCCAAGGAACGTTCATGAGCGGATACATCGTGCGGCGCGCCCTGTATGGCGTGCTGATCCTGATCGGGGTGAATCTTTTTACCTTCCTGCTGTTTTTTGCGGTCAATACCCCAGACGACATGGCGCGGCTGGCCATAGGTGGGCGCCGCGTCAGCGCCGATGCCATCGAGCAGTGGAAAGTGCAGCAGGGCTACGACAAGCCGCTGTTCGTCAATACGGCCGCGCAGGGCGCGGAAAAATTCACCGACACCATTTTCTACGAACGCTCGGTGCCCCTGTTGCGTTTCGATTTCGGCTTTTCGGATGCGGGGCGCGATATCGGCTACGAGATCAGCCAGCGCATAGGCCCCAGCTTGGCGCTGGCCGTGCCCACCTTTTTCCTGGGTTTGCTGGCCAGTGTCTCGTTCTCCTTGCTGCTGGTGTATTTTCGCGCCAGCTGGCTGGATTTCTGGGGCGTGGTGCTCTGTGTGGGCCTGCTCTCGATCTCGGCGCTGTTCTACATTATTTCGGGGCAATACCTGTTTGCCAAGCTGCTGCGGCTCGCGCCGTATTCCGGGTTTGGCAGTGGCTGGGACATGATCCGTTTCCTGGCCCTGCCCGTGGTGGTCGCACTGATCGCCAAGCTGGGTCCCGAAGCGCGGTTTTATCGCGCCATGTTCCTGGAAGAAGCTGGCAAGGACTATGTGCGTACGGCCCGCTCCAAGGGGCTGCCCGAGCGCGTGGTGCTGTTTCGCCATGTCCTGCCCAATGCCATGCTGCCGATCCTGACCAGCAGCGTGGCGGTCATTCCGCTGTTGTTCATGGGCAGCCTGATCGCCGAATCCTTCTTCGGCATTCCCGGCCTGGGCAGCTACACCATCGATGCGATCAGCGCACAGGATTTTTCCATCGTCCGGGCCATGGTGTTCCTGGGCTCGGTACTTTATATCGTGGGCCTGTTGCTGGCGGATATCTCGTATACGCTGGCCGACCCGCGTGTGCGGCTGGAGTAGCACATGCCCAAGATCGTTGTTCTCTGGACTGACGCCGCCCTGTTCATCCTGTTGCTGGCGGTGCTGGTCTATACCTGGCGCGTCCTGCGCACGCCGGCCTGGCGCGCCACCTGGAGCCGTGTCGTCCATGATGCGCCGGCCATGTGTTCGTCCATAGTCCTGGGCATGTTCGTTCTGGTGGGCGCGCTCGATTCCATGCACTATCGCCCGCAACTGCCGCCCATCCCCGATGCGCCCGCCGGCAGTTCGCCCGCCTATGCGCCGGTCACCAAGTCCGTATTGGACGCCATCCTCGAGCGCGCTGTCCCGGCGGCCGAACGCAGTTGGTCGGCGCCCCTGGCCTATCGCTTGTTCACCAAGGAAACCGAACTCATCAACGGCGAGCCAGTGCGCGATTTTCCCCGGCTGACGCACGGCGGCGCCCACTTGACCGACACCGCCGACTGGAAGACCGACGTCATGCGCCGGGCCGGGCTGGGGCTGGGCCTGGGCGCCGTGGCGGGCGCCGTGCTGGCGCTGCTTACCTGCCTGGTTCTGGCGTCCCGCTGGCGCCTGCCCATGCATGCGGCCTGGCGCGACATCGCGGCGGGGGTCACCAAGGTGCCCTGGCGCTCGATGCTGCTCACCGTGTTCCTGCTATGCCTGCTGATCGGCGTCGTGGGCGGGCTGGCGACGGGCTATCACGTGCTGGGTACGGACCGCACCGGCAACGACGTGTTGGTGCAGGCGCTGAAAAGCATACGTACCGCGTTGGTGATAGGTAGCCTGACCACGGTGGCCATGTTGCCTTTCGCGCTGGGATTCGGCCTTGCAGCCGGTTACTTCAAGGGCTGGATAGACGACGTCATCCAGTACATCTACACCACCCTGACTTCGATTCCCGGCATTTTGCTGATCGCCGCCTGCGTGTTGATGCTGCAGGTCTATATCGACAACAATCCCGAGCGCTTCACCACCGGCGCCGAACGCGCGGATCTGCGGCTTTTCATGCTGTGCATCATCCTTGGGGTAACCGGCTGGGCGGGGCTGTGCCGCCTGTTGCGCGCCGAAGCGCTCAAGTTGCGCGAACTCGAGTACGTGCAGGCGGCCAGGGCTTTTGGCGTGGGCCATGCTCGCATCATCGCCCGTCATCTTCTGCCCAATGTCATGCACATCGTGCTGATCACCCTGGTGCTCGAGTTTTCGTCCCTGGTGCTGTACGAGGCGGTCTTGTCCTACCTGGGGGTGGGGGTCGACCCGTCGATGAATTCCTTTGGCTCGATGATAGATATGGCGCGCACCGAGATGTCGCGCGACCCCATGATCTGGTGGAGCTTGCTGGCGGCGTTCATTTTCATGCTGGCCCTGGTGCTGTCGGCCAACCTGTTTTCCGACGCCGTTCGTGATGCCTTCGATCCGCGCATGGCCCGTATCAGCCGCCTGCGCAAATTGCGCGCGCCGGCCGGAGGCAAGGCATGACGCAAAACAGCACCAATGCACTCCTGAGCGTGCAAGGGCTCTCGGTCAACATCGAGAGCGAGCGCGGCGTCAATCATGCCGTGCGGGCCTTGTCCCTGGCCATCGAGCGCGGCGAAACCTTTGCTTTGGTCGGTGAGTCCGGTTGCGGCAAGAGCGTGACCGCGCTGGCGCTGCTGCGTCTCTTGCCTGATGCCGGCTACATCGCCGATGGACGCATCAGCCTGATGTCGCAAGACCTGGCCCGCCTGCCCGAGGCCAGCATGCGCGCCATACGGGGCGGCAGGATAGGGATTATTTTCCAGGAACCTTCCACCAGCCTGAACCCGGTCATGCGGGTGGGCGACCAGATCCTCGAGACCATACATACCCATACGGGCCTGCGCGGCGCCCAGGCCCGGGCCAAGGCCATAGACTGGCTGCGCCGGGTGGGTATTCCCGAGCCCGAGCGCCGCATCGACGATTACCCCTTCCAACTGTCGGGCGGGCAAAAGCAGCGGGTGATGATAGCCATTGCCCTGGCCGCCGAACCGGCCTTGCTGATTGCCGACGAACCCACGACGGCGCTGGACGTCACCATCCAGGCCCAGGTGCTCGATCTGCTGGCGCAATTGCAGCGCGAGCTGGGCATGGCCATCCTGCTGATTACCCACGACCTGGCGGTGGTGCGCAATGTGGCTCACCACGTTGCCTTGATGTATGGCGGCGAAATCGTCGAGTCCGCTGCGGCTGCCGATTTCTTTGCCCGGCCGCGCCATCCCTATGCCCGCCTGTTGTTCGACGCGATTCCAGGTTTCGAAAAACGCGACCGTCCGCTGGCCGGCGTGTCGTCGGCCGAGCTGTTTGCCAGCCTGCGGGGCGGCGCGGCATCCGGCGCAGGCAAGCCGGTGCGCGATGGCGCGGGGGCCATTGTTGGCATGACGCCAGGGCTTGCGGCTGCGCCGGCGTCCTTTGCGGCAAGCCCCAGGCCGGCGGCGGGCGAACCTATCCTGACCGTGCGCAACCTGGCCGTGCACTATCCCATACGAAAAGGCATGTTGCGCCGTCGAGTGGGGGTGGTCAAAGCCGCCGACGGCGTCGATTTCCAGCTTTATCCCGGCCGCACCCTGGCCTTGCTGGGCGAGTCGGGTTGCGGCAAGACCACGGTGGGCAAGGCGCTGCTTCGCCTGCTGGACCAGACCGCCGACATTTCGGGTAGCGCGCTTTTGGATGGGGAAGACCTGTTGCAGGCCTCGCGGCGCAGCATGCACGCGCTGCGCCGCCGCATCCAGATCGTCTTCCAGGATCCCTTCGCCTCGCTGGATCCGCGCATGCGGGTGGGCGATGTCCTGGACGAGGGGCTGGTCGCCTTGCGCCGGGAATATGACAAGGCCCAGCGCCAGGCGCGCATCGCCTCTATGCTCGAGCGGGTCGGCCTGCCGGCAGACGCCGCCAGCCGCCATCCCCACGAGTTCTCCGGCGGCCAGCGCCAGCGCATTGCGATTGCCAGGGCGCTGGCGGTATCCCCCGAAGTGCTGGTCCTGGACGAACCCACCTCGGCGCTGGATGTCTCGGTGCAGGCGCAGATTTTGAATCTGCTGCGCGAGCTGCAGGCCGAGTTCGGCATGGCCTACCTCTTCATTACCCATAACTTCGGCGTGGTCGAATACATGGCGGACGACATCGCCATCATGGATGCCGGCCACATCATTGAAGCGGCCTCGGCCGAACAGGTGCTGCATGCTCCCCGGCATGAAATCACACGGCGCCTGCTGGCGGCGGTGCCCAGGCTGACGGCGCTGGGAACGTAGGGAAGGGGGGCGGCCGGCGTGTCTGGGGCACGAAGACAGGCCCGGTTCCAGGCGCTTGAGCGCGCTTGCCGCCGAATGGTTTATCATTGCGGTCGTTCCCGCTGCGCGGGACCGGGATTTCGGGTGTGTGGCCGAGCGGTTTAAGGCACTAGTCTTGAAAACTAGCGAGGGTTTGCGCCCTCCGTGAGTTCGAATCTCACCGCACCCGCCAGCTTTCCCGTTTAAGGCGTGTCGCCTGGTTTTTCACCGGGTTTCGCCGTCTATGCGGGGCCGGCCGTTCAAGGCGAAATCCTGCCTGCCGTCGCGCCGGCATCCACCGGCAACACGACTCCGGTTACCCAGCGTGCCGCATCGCTGCACAAGTACAGCACGGCATTGCCCACGTCCCAGCCACTACCTTCGGTTTGCAGCAGCGAGCGCTGCCGGCGCGCTTCGCGCTTTTCCTGCGACATTCCCCGTGCATAGACCATGGGCGTGTACACCATGCCAGGGGCAATGCAGTTCACGCGGATACCCTCGGTGCCATGCTGGGCGGCCATGGCGCGGGTCATGTTGATGACTGCACCTTTGGAGGTCGGGTAGAGCAGGTGCGGGTGGCCGCCTATCAGGCCTGCCACCGACGCAACGTTCACGATGGCGCCCTGGCCCTGCCTGCGCATATGCGGGATGGCGTGGCGCGCCATCAGCATCATTGACGTGACATTGACGCGCAGGGCCTCGTCCCAGGCTTGCAGGTCGACATCTACCGCGGTGCCGGCGGGGCCGCCGATGCCCACATTGTTGACCAGTATGTCCACGCGGCCCCAGTCGCCGACCACTTCGTCGACTGCACGCCGGCAATCGGCATCCTGGGTGACATCGCAGACCAGAACCTTGGCCTGGCCGCCTTCATCCTCGATCATGCGCTGCGTGTGCGCCGCCCATTCGCCGACATTGTCGATCAGGCCTACGCGAGCACCATGGCGCGCCAACTGGATGGCGGCGGCGCGGCCGTTGCCGATGCCGTCGCCGCGAGAGCCCGCGCCGGTGACGATGGCTACGCGCCCGGAAATGTCGTTCGGATTGGTGTCAGTCATGCTGAAGTTTCCGTTAATAGACCCTAGTTCACAGCCCGGGCCTGGCCCAGCCAGTAGTGTTGCCGCAATGCTTTCTTGTCGGCTTTGCCCAGGGGCGTCAGGGCAATGGCATCGGTGAAATCGATCGACTTCGGCGCCTGGGCCGCGCCCTTGCCCTCTTTGACGTGGGCAATGAGTTCACTGGCGCTGGCCTGGTGGCCCGCACGCAGCACCACGATGGCCTTGACGGCTTCGCCCCATTTTTCGTCCGGTACGCCGATTACCGCCGCGGCGCCGACCGCTGGGTGTGAAGTGAGCGCATCTTCGATTTCCTTGGGGAACACATTGAAGCCGCCCGAGATGATCATGTCCTTCTTGCGATCGACCAGATGAAAGTAGCCATGGGCATCCTGGCGCGCCATGTCGCCCGTATGCAGCCAGCCGTTTTTCATGGTGCTGGCCGTCAGTTCGGGCTGCTTCCAGTAGCCTTCCATGACGAGCGCGCCGCGAACGCAGATTTCGCCGACTTGGCCGTGGGCGACGGGCTCGTCGTCATCGTCCAGCAGCTTGACTGTCAGGCTGGGATACGGCTTGCCGGCGGCACTCAGTACATCGATATCGGTGCGTGCATGATCAGCCTGGGTCAGCAGCAGGATGTTGCTTGGGCATTCGGATTGGCCATAGCTTTGCGACAAAATAGGGCCGAAGGTCGCCATAGCTTCGCGCAGGCGTGATGGCGACATCGGTGCCGCACCATACATCAGCGCCTGCAGCGAACTTGCCTGGGCCGGCTGCGTTTTCAGGTGGTCCAGCAGCCCGTAGATCATGGTGGGCACAAGAAAGGTCATGGTCGCCCGGTGCGTTTGCAGGGCGGCCAGGAAGCGAGCGGGATCAAAGCCGCGCTGCAGGATGATGGTGCCCCCGCGCCACAGGCACGGCACCAGCAGGGCGCCTGCGCCGTGCGAGATCGGAGTCGGGCACAGAAAGCGGGTGTCGGGGGGGAAGTCACGCGCGGCCAGCATGAGCGTGGCCTGCATGCTGACCGAGCGGTTGGCCAGCATGACGCCCTTGGGCTTGCCCGTGGTGCCCCCGGTGTAGGCCAGGCGGATGACGTCGGCGGTGTCGGACTCGTTCTGCAAGGGGGCGCCAGGCAGGGGCAGGGCGGTTGACCAGAAGGGCTTGAAGCCGGCTGGCAGTGCGCCATCATCGTGCGAGAACCAGAACGAGACCCCGGCGCATTCGGCATGGAGTTCGGCCGCACGTTGCAGGTAGGGTGTGTCGGCGATGAACAGGACGGCGTCCGAGTCGTCGACGATATAGCGATGGTCGGGCAGGCTGCCCATGGCATGCAGGGTGACCGAGCGTAGCCCCATCAGATAGCAGGCCGCCATGGTCATGAAAACTTCCGGCCGATTGCCGGACAACTGGACCACGGCATCGCCACGCTTCAAGCCCAGCGCCTTGAGCAGGGCTATGGCGCTGCCGATATGCCGGCCCAGCTCGGCGTAGCTGATGCGGCGCTCGCCGTCGATAAAAGCGCAGCGTTCGGGAAAGCGCTCGAGGGCGGCAAGAATGATGTCGCCTATGGTTCCGCCCTGGTGGCCGGCGCAGGTAGGTGCTTGCACGACTGTCTCCTGAAGATGGGCTGCGCCGGGCTGCGGTAAATCGCAGTCTCGTTGTTTTTCGGCATTTCGTGATCGATCACATAATATCGTCAATCCATCCATTGAAACAATCAAAAAAACCGGGGTCAGGCCACGGTTCCAAGTGTGGCCTGACCCCGGTTTGATTGCCGGCGCCTGGGTGCGAAACGCCATGTGCAGGCGTCTTCGCGGCGTCTTGAGATGCTTTTGCGTGGACTCAGGCCGCAGTCAGGTCCAGGCGGCCGCCGTCGATTACCGGCTTGCCGTCTTCGCCCAGCGTGCGAAACAGCACGCTATCGCCGTCGCGCCAGGCTTGGATGCGCAGTTTGTCGCCGGGCAGCACGGGCTTGGTGAAGCGTGCCTGCATGCCGCGTACGCGGGCAGGGTCGCCCGCGCAGAATGCATGCAGCAGGATGCGCCCGGTAATGCCGTAGGTGCACATGCCGTGCAGAATGGGGCGCTCGAATCCGCCGCGGGCGGCAAAGGCCGGGTCGCTGTGCAGGGGGTTGCGATCGCCGCTCAGCCGGTACAGCAGGGCCTGGTCGTGCCGGGTCTGAGTGGGCGCGTCGAAGTCGGGTGCGCGATCAGGCATGGTGATGCTGTCGGATGTGCCGCGGTCTCCGCCAAAACCGCCCGCGCCCCGGATAAAGACCGACGAGGTGGTCGTGGCCAGAAGTTCGCCGCTTGCGACGTCGTGCGCGGTCGCCTCGGTGACAACCAGCGCGCCGGAGCCTTTGTCATACAGGCCGCAAACCTTGTGGCGGACCTTGACGCTGCCTTCCACCGGCAGGGGGCGGGTCAGCGTAAAAGCCTGCCCGCCGTGTACCAGCTTGGTGCGATCAATGTCGCCCAAGTCCACGCGCGCGGTGTTTTGCATGAGCAGCACGGCGTAGGTGGGCAGCACCTGCTGCGGTGTGTCGGCAGTGTTCTCGGTGGTGAAGGCCAGTTCCTTGAGCGCGTCGTCCTGGCCCGCGCCCACGCCCAGGGCGTACAGCAGGGTATCGCGTGAATTCCAGGAATAAATGGCCGGGCCAGATTCCCTGCCTACAATGGATTGATCCAGTGCCATGCCTTAGCCTCTCTGGAACGTGAACGGGGTTGCAGGGGAATTTGTGCGCATAGGTCTCCTCCGGTTGGTTTTGTCATGTGTCCGTGTATGCACTGCTGAATATACACGCCAGCCGTAGGCTAATATCGCCTGCGTCGCCGGAATGCGACGAAGCCTGTCGCCGATCCCGGCTGTTACCGTACTGTTTTGTTTCGATCATGCACCTTCCCTCGCTCGACAATCCCTATCTCGAATCAATGGGCATCAAGCTCGATGCCTGGCAGCCGGGCCACGTCACGATGTCCCTCTTGACCGGCGCGTCGCATGCCAATCGCACCGGCGTCGTGCAGGGCGGTGTCGTGGCGACCATTCTTGACGCCGCTGCGGGCTATGCTGGCTTGTTGTCGGAAACCGGCGAGCCCGGCCAGGCGGCAACGATTTCCCTCGCGATCAACTATGTGGCGCCGGCAAGAATCGGTGCCTTGCGTGTGGAAGGCCGGCTCACAGGCGGTGGGCGCAAGGTTTTTTTCTCTGAAGCGCGGGTGTTCGATGCGGCCGGCGCATTGGTGGCCACGGCGCAGGGCAGCTTCAGGCGCTATAGCCAGGCCTAAGCGTCGGCATGCCGGCAGCAAGCAAAAGCCGGTACAATCAAGGGTTTTGTCAATATCGTGCCTTGTGCATGTACCCGGTCTGGACAATGTCTGCTACTTCTGCTGCATCGGCTGCGCGCCGAAAACTCGTGCTCGGCAACTGGAAAATGAACGGTTCCCTGGCCGCCAACGCCAGTCTGCTTGAGGCCTTGCGTCGCGAACTTGCCGCCTTGGCCAAGGCTGATTTCGGTGTCACCGTGCCGTTTCCCTACCTGGCTCAGGCGCAAAGTGCGCTGCAAGGCAGTAATGTGGCCTGGGGCGCGCAAGATGTCAGCGTGCATGCATCAGGCGCCTATACCGGCGAAGTCTCCGGTGCGATGCTGGTCGAGTTCGGTTCGCGGTATGTGCTGGTCGGTCACTCCGAGCGTCGCAGCCTGCATGGCGAAACCAGCCAACTGGTGGCCGACAAGGCCAAGGCGGCGTTGCAAGCCGGCCTGATCCCGGTGGTGTGTGTTGGCGAAACGCTGGCCGAGCGCGAAGCCGGCGATACGCTGTCGGTTATCCGCCAGCAGCTCGAGCCCGTATTGGCCTTGGGTCAGGCTGCCGTGGCCGGCATGGTCCTGGCCTACGAGCCTGTCTGGGCAATTGGCACCGGCCGCACGGCGTCGCCCGAGCAGGCACAGGAAGTGCATGCCGCCATCCGCGCGCAGCTGTCCGGTCTTGGCGTGCCGCAGGTTCAGGTCTTGTACGGTGGCAGCGTCAAGGCGGCCAACGCGAAAACCCTGTTTGCCATGGCCGATATCGACGGTGGCCTGGTGGGTGGCGCCTCGCTGGATGCAGTTGATTTCGCAGGCATTGCGCAGGCGGCGGCAGGGGCCTGAAGCCTGCCCGGTGCTGCGCCAGGAAGTACATTACGAATAACGGCCGGCTTGTCTGGCCATACGAACCCCGGGCGCGGCGCGAACCGGGAATTTGGAGCAGGAAATGTCTTTGATTCTTACCGGTCTGCTGGTTGTGCAGGTGTTGTCCGCACTGACCATCATCGTGCTGGTGTTGCTGCAGCAGGGGAAAGGCGCCGATATGGGCTCCGCCTTTGGCGGCGGCTCGGCTGGCAGCCTGTTTGGCGCAGCCGGCGCGGCCAACTTCCTGTCGCGCGCCACCAAGTGGGCGGCTATTGTGTTTTTCTGCGGCACGGCAGGCCTGGCCTATGTCAGCCATAACACTGGCAAGACCGAAGTGCCGGTGGGCGTGATGGAAGGCTACCAGGATCCCTCGGTTCCGGTCGTACCCGGTGAGGCGGCTGTTCCTGGCGCAAGCTCGGTGCCTCAGGCGCCCGCTGCCAACGACGTGCCCGCCGCGCCGGCTGCCCAGCCCGCTGCTCCGGCGCCCAAGGTCGAGGCTCCGGCCGCCGTTCCTCCAGTCGATAAGCCTGTGGAAGAAGCCAAGCCTGTTGAGGCGCACAAGCCCGCAACGGATGCGCCAGCCGCAGCCGATAAGACCGAGGAAGAGAAGGCCCCGGCTGCGCCCGCTGGCAGCGCGAATTAATAAAGTCTGATATAATGCTTGGCTTCTGTAGCAATGCAGAAGCCAAGCAAGGCCGACGTGGTGGAATTGGTAGACACGCTATCTTGAGGGGGTAGTGGCGAAAGC
>JBEBVZ010000049.1:0-34607 GCA_040392445.1 Verticiella sediminum | reverse complement strand
GTGGGTAGGCGGCCATCATTGAAACGTCCTATCCAGCACCTGAGACCACAATGTCGCAGACCCAGGCTCGGTTGGGCGTCAGGGGATTGAACTGGCGCGCCAGGGCAGATGCCGGGATGGAAAGCCGCGTAATGGCAACGTATGACAAATCTCTTCCCCCCGCCTTTTTTCTAATGATGAGGTGGCAGGAGGCCAAGATGCCCTGAAAACCGCGTGAATACTGGTGCCCGAGACCGGAATCGAACCGGTACGCTTGTTTAGAGCGACGGATTTTAAGTCCGTTGTGTCTACCAATTTCACCACTCGGGCGCACCTGCTGAAGCTAGATTCAGCACTGATGATCACCTACGGCAGTCCTGCCGCTATTCAGGCGAAGGGCGCATTCTATCAAGGTGTGCACATGCCCGCCAGTGCAGAGCCTGGCGGGCCCAACCAAATGCCGCGCTCAAGCCCGTACAGCGGGCTCGGCTATTGTCAGGGCAAGCCCTTTGCGTCCGAAGAAGCAGGCCAGAATGCCGCACAGGGCCAGCATGGCGGTCAGGCCGCTGGCATCATCGGTGCGCAGCACGCTGACCCCCAGGCCGATCACGGTTGCGCAGGCAAACTGCACCGTGCCCAGCAAGGCCGATGCGGCGCCCAGCCGGCCACTTTGCTGGGACAGCGCCAGCGCCGCGCTATTGGGGCCAACGAAGCCTTGGCAGGCCATCATGCCCATCAGGCAGGCCAGCAGCAGCCATAGAGGCAGTAGCCCGGTCAGGGCCAGCACGAAGGAGCTCACCGTCACGGTCGGCATCAGCCACAAGGCGCGACGCATCAATGTGGAAGGATGGCGATGGATCAGCAGGCGGCCGTTCACCTGCGACGCAATGATCATGCTGAGCGCATTGACGGCGAACAAGATGCTGTAGGTTTGCGGCGACACGCCATAGACTTCGATGATGGCGTGCGGTGAGCCGATCACGTAGGCGAACATGCCACCCATGCCAAAGCCGCCCGCCATCGCCAGCGACATGAATTGCTTGTGTCGCAGCAGGCTGGCGTAGGTGCCGCCTATCGAGCGCCAGCTCAGGCGCAAGGCGGGATTGCGCACCAGGCTTTCCGTCATGGCGAAGTGCATGGCAAGCAGCAGTCCCAGTCCGAACACCGCCTGCACCGCGAAGATGGCTTGCCACGTGGCCACCCGGAGTATTTGCGCGCCGATGATGGGTGCCAGCATAGGCGCTACGCCGATGATGAGCATCATGAGCGACATGGCCCGCGCGGCGGCCTGGGTGCTGTAGTGATCGCGGATCACGGCCCTGGGAACCACCATACAGACGCTGCCCCCTAGAGCCTGCACCAGGCGCCAGGCGGTAAGCGACTCGATGGAAGTTGCCGTGGCGCAGCCCAGGCTGGCGATGGAGAACAAGACCAGACCGACATACAAAGGCGGCTTGCGCCCGTAGCGATCGCTGAAGGGGCCATAGATCAACTGGCCCAAGCCCATGCCCACGAGATATATCGCAAGCGTGCGTTCGACCGCCCCGCCGGGGGCACCCAGCATGGTGGTCATGGCCGGAAAGGCCGGCAAATACATATCGATTGCAATCGGCGCTGTCATAGTCAGCACACCCATCAACAGCAACCACCCGGGCAGACTGCGCGCAGAAGAACTCATTGAACCATCCGAAAACCGTGCCGTTTCGACACACACCCGACAATACCAGAATGAAACGTGCAGCCGGCTTTGAGCGGATACAAAATTTTGTATAAAGTAGAACTACCGTCACTTTGTCAGTTTCTTGCAAGGAGAATGTGTGTGAACCCGATGCTGTCGTCTCTGGAAAAAAAGCTCGCGCAAATTCCGGTTCCCATCCAGCTGTCGCTGGCGGATGGCACTACGGTGGGGGCTGCAGACTATCGTTTGCGGGTGGCGCTTAAAGACAATCGTGCCATTGCCAACTTGGCAGCAGGCAATATCGGCTTGCTGGGCCAGGATTACGTCGAGGGTCGAATAGACCTGAATGGCGACATGCGCAGCATCATGGCCGCGGCCAGCGCCTTGCTGCCCGATTCTCCGGTAGACGGCACGCATGCGCATTGGTTTGCGCTGCTGTTCAAGCGCGGTGTTTCGCTGATGCGCCACACCATCGAACGCGACGCACGGCAAATCGAGTTTCACTACGATCTCTCAGACGACTTCTACGGCTTGTGGCTGGATCCGCGCCGCGTGTATTCCTGCGCCTATTACCCCACGCCGGATGCGACCTTGGCCCAGGCCCAGGAAGCCAAGCTCGACCACATCTGCCGCAAGCTGCGATTGCGCGAAGGCGAGCGTTTCCTGGATATCGGCGCTGGCTGGGGTGGGTTGCTGCTCTGGGCAGCCGAGAACTACGGCGTGGACGCCACCGGCATCACTCTATCCAAGAACCAGCATGCCCATGTCAACCGCCTGATCGAAGAACGCGGCCTGCAAGGCCGTGTGCGTATGCTGCTGCAAGACTATCGCATGCTCGAAACCACCACGCCCTGGGACAAGATCGCCTCGGTGGGTATGTTCGAGCACGTAGGCCGCGCCCGCCTGGATGACTATTTCGGCAAGGTTCGCCAATTGCTGCGCCCGGGAGGGCTCATCATGAATCACGGCATCACCGCGGGCGGCACTCGCAACGCCGAACTGGGCGCCGGCATGGGCGAGTTCATCGAAAAATACATTTTCCCCGGCGGCGAACTGGTTCATGTCAGCCAGGTCATGGAATCACTTACCCACGGCGGGCTCGAAGCCGTCGACGTGGAAAACCTGCGTCCACATTATGCCCGCACCCTCTGGGCCTGGAGCGACGCACTGGAAGCGCAGTTGGATGCCGCCCATCGCGTGCTGCCCGGCCCCGAGGGCGCCAAGGCCATTCGTGCCTATCGCATGTACCTGGCGGGCTGTGCCATGAGTTTCGAGCGCGGCTGGATTTCCCTGCACCAGGTGTTGTGCCAACCCATGCCAACAGGCGCGGGCAACGAGCTGGATTATCCGGCGGGGCAGGAATACCCATTTCGCCGCGACTACATGTACGAATCGCGCGATATGCAAGCCGCGCAAGACGCCCACAGCAGGCCGCCGAAGGTACGCGTAGCCTGATAGCGGCAGAATCGCCAGGGCAGCGCCCTACCCCGGCGCACCCTAGCGGCGAACCGCTTCGACCACCCCTGCCACATCGCCCAGGGCCAGCAAGGCGCGCTGCAGCTTTTGGCCATTCTGGATTTCCAGCGTGAACACCATGCGCGCTATCGACTGGCGGCTGAGCGTGTTGACGCCGACCACGTTCAATCGCAATCGGGAAAACACTTCCGACAGGTCACGCAAGAGGCCTGGGCGGTCTTCGGCAGTGACCAGCACGTCGACCGGATACAGGGTTTCACCGGTATCGCCCCAGGTCACATCTATGATGCGCTCGGGATGGCGCAAGACCAGTGCGGCAAAGCTCTGGCAATCGGCACGATGGATGGAGACGCCACGCCCGCGGGTGATAAAACCATTGATCTCGTCAGGCGGGGCCGGCCGGCAGCAGCGCGCAAGCTGCGTCAGCAGGGAATCCACACCCACGACCAGCACGCCGCTTTTACCCGTGCGTGCCGCACTGTCGGGCCGGCTGGCATGGGCGATGACGCTGTCTTCGTCGACCAGGGGCTGGCCGGGCGCCAGCTGGAATATGGCATCCAGCTGGCGCAAGCTGAATTCTTCCTTGGCAACCGCGATATATAGATCGTCGGCGCGGGCAAAACCCAGCTGCTGAGCCAACTGTTCAAGGTTGGTGGCGGTTTTGCCGCGACGCTGCAGTTCTTTTTCGACCAGCGCCTGGCCTTGAGCGATGCGCTGCTGCACTTCGATGGCGTTGAACCATTGGCGCACCTTGGCGCGCGCGCGATTGCTGGCCAGCAGCCCCAACTGAGGGTTGAGCCAGTCCCGCGAAGGCCCGCCGGACTTGGTCGAAATGATTTCCACGGTCTGGCCGGTGACCAGGCGGGTATTCAAGGGCACCATCTGGCCGTCGACCCGGGCGCCCCGGCAACGATGGCCCAGATCGGTATGCACGCTATAGGCGAAATCAACGGGTGTGGCGTTGGCGGGCAGCTCTACCACCCTGGCCTGGGGGGTCAGCACATAGATGCTGTCGTCCTCTACCGCCGCCGAGGCAAGCTCGGTGCTGGCGCTGCCACTGGCGACTTGTTCGCTGCCCCACGCCAGCAACTGGCGCATCCAGCCCAGGCGCCGGTCGTATTCGGAATCGGCGCGGGCCTGGCCGCCCTTGGCGCCAGCTTCCTTGTAGCGCCAGTGCGCGGCCACGCCGTATTCGGCAAATTCGTGCATATCGCGCGTGCGGATCTGCACTTCGAACGGACGGTTGCTGCCTTCGCGCACCACCGTATGCAAAGAGCGATAGCCGTTGGGCTTGGGACGTGCGATGTAGTCGTCGAACTCTTCGGTCAGGGGCGTGAAGAGTTCATGGATGAGGCTGAGCGCGGTGTAGCAGGTACGTTCATCTTCGACGATAACGCGCAAGGCATAGACGTCGTAGAGATCGGAGAAGTCCAGATGCTTGACGCGCATCTTGTTCCAGATGCTGTAGATATGCTTGGGACGGCCCGATACTTCGACCTCGACGCCGTGTTCGTGCAAGGCCTGCCGCACTCTTTGCTTGACGTCTTCGATGAACGCCTCGCGGCCAGCCCGCTTTTCTTCGAGCAGGCCGGCGATTTCCTTGTAGCGCACGGGTTCCAGGAAACGAAAGGCCAGGTCTTCGAGTTCCCATTTGATTTGCCAGACGCCCAGGCGGTTGGCCAGGGGCGAGTAGAGTTCCAGGGTCTCGAGCGCCAAGGCGCGCTCGGGAGGCCGCTTGGCAGCGGCGTGCCAGCGCAGCGTTTGCAGGCGCGACGCCAGGCGCATCAACACGATGCGCAGGTCGGCAGCCATGGCAAGCAACATCTTGCGCAGCTTTTCGGCCTGGGGGGCATCACCCGCTCGGTTGGTCTCGCCCGCTGCGCGCGTGACCTGGCCCACTCGCATCAAGGCCTGGTAGCCTCGCGTCAGGCGGGCCACATCGGCGCCAAATGCGCTTGCCAGCGGATCGCCGCGCGAGCCCGAACCCGGATCGCTTTGGTCGTTGAGCGCGCCCGCGATCAGGGCCGCAGCACGCGTGGCTCCGTCGGTTTGCAGACCGGCAAGGATAATGGCGAGCCCACCTGCATGATTGCTGACGGGTTCACCGGTGCGATTGGTATGGCTCTCGTAACGGGGCAATGCCCACGCCAGCGCGCGCTCGACAAGTTCGCGCGATTCGGATGACAGGCCGGCGCATGCCTGCGCATGCCAGCTCTCATCGAAAGGCGTTTTATGGGTACCCGCGACGTTCATAAAACCAACCGTTGCAATTAATGGTCAAATCAAACGAACTTTAGCACTCCGGGCTGCTTTTACCCTTGATTCAGAACATGTTCAGATGGCTTACCGGCAAAGGCGCCACGCAGCGTGATGTTGCGCGCGAATCCGCACGCATTACCGACCACGCCTGGCGCCATGCCGTGGCCGCCCACCCCTTTCTGGCCGGGCTCTCGCAGCAGGAAGATGAGGCCCTGCGCGAGCGCACTGCCTGGCTGCTTGCCAGCAAATCGTTCAATGGTGCACAAGGCCTTGATATCACCGACGAGATCATGCTGTCGATCGCCGTCCAGGCGGCGTTGCCGATATTGGCGCTGGAACCTGCCTTGTACGAAGGCTGGCATGAAATCGTGGTGTATCCGGGCGGTTTCCTGATTCCCCGCACCGACGTCGACGAGAGCGGCGTAGTCCACGAGTACATCCAGGAAGCGGCCGGCGAAGCCTGGGATGGCGGGCCCGTGATCCTGTCATGGGAAGATGCCGGCCCCACCGGCGCCCTGCAGGGTGCGAACGTGGTCATCCACGAATTCGCCCACAAGCTGGACCTGCATGGCGGCGAGGCCGATGGCGTACCCAGCCTGCTAGCCCATCCCCAGATACCCGCCAAGCGCTGGCACCGGGTGCTGAACGAGTCGTTCGAGCGGTTCTGCGATGCGCTGACTGCGCTCGAGGACGCAATTCCGCGCCATATCGATCCCGAGTCCGAAGCTGCCGCGCCCTGGTATGACACGCTGCCACTGGATCCCTACGCTGCCACCGACGTCGCAGAATTCTTTGCCGTCAGCTCCGAGGCCTTTTTTGTCGACCCCGAACCGTTGGCGCAAGCGCTGCCGGCCTGGTATGAGTTGCTTGTCCGTTACTACCGGCAGAATCCGTTGCAGCGCCAGCAAACGCTACGGTCAGGCCCTGACGCCTAGGGGTACGGCGTTGACTGCAGCCCGGTCTTCCTGCCGCAACACGGCAGGCTTTTGAACCTGCAGCATGCTTACCCCCGGCAGTGCGCATGCCTCGATGGCATCGATCAGCGCCTGTATGGCTGCCAGGCGGGGAAAGCTCTTGCGCCACGCAATGACCACGCGTCGTGCTGGCGCCGGCTCTTCGAACTTCAGGTAGCGCAGCAGATCGGTGTGATTCAGTTCCAGCGGCACTGATGAGGCAGGCAATACCGTCACGCCTATGCCGGCTGCAACCATGTGCCTTATGGTTTCCAGCGAAGAGCCTTCGAAGGTGCGCTGGATGCCGTCCGTCGTGGGCGAGAACCGGGCGAATTCCGGACAGACCTCAAGCACCTGGTCCCGAAAGCAATGGCCGCTGCCCAGTAGCAGCATGGTTTCTTCCTTGAGTTCGGCCGAGGTAATCGTCTTGCGATTGGCCCAGCGGTGCGCACGCGGCACGGCCGCCACGAAAGGCTCGTCGTAGAGGGGGTGCACCGCCAGTCCGCTGTCGGGCAGCGGCAGCGCCATGATGGCGCAATCGATTTCGCCCTGGCGCAAGAGCTCAAGCAGACGGCTGGTGAAGTTTTCTTGCAGCAGCAGTGGCATCTGCGGCACGCGCTCGATCAATACCGGCATCAGACGCGGCAGCAGATACGGCCCCACCGTGTAGATCACCCCCACACGCAGCGGCCCCGACAAGGGGTCGTGGCCCTGTCGGGCGATTTCCCGCAAATTGGCGCTTTCTTCCAGGATTTTTTGCGCCTGGGCCACGATACGTTCGCCGATGGGGGTAATGCCAACCTCGCTGCCCCCGCGCTCGAACAGCACCACGCCAAGCTCGTCTTCCAGCTTGCGTATGGCCACCGACAAGGTTGGCTGGCTCACAAAACAGGCTTCCGCAGCACGTCCGAAATGGCGTTCGCGCGCTACCGCCACTATGTATTTCAACTCTGTGAGCGTCATGATGCCTCCTGTGTAATCCTATGCTTTGAGAAAATCTTCTCGTCCGCGCAACCATCGCGCCAAATGCAGATCGACCGCAGTTCGGTGCTCTTGCAGCATCCAGGCGGCGGCCTCGCGCGCTTGCTCGACCACGCCGCTATCGGCTTCCAGGTCGGCAAAGCGCAAGAGCGCCATGCCCGACTGGCGCACGCCCAGGAACTCGCCTGGTCCCCGCAGTTCCAGGTCGCGCTGGGCGATCTCGAATCCGTCGGTGGTTTCGTGCATGGTGCGCAGGCGCGACTTGGCCACGCCGGACAATGGGGTCTGGTACATCAGCACGCAGGCGGACTGCGCAGCGCCCCGCCCCACGCGGCCTCGCAACTGGTGCAACTGGGCCAGCCCGAAGCGTTCGGCGTGCTCGACCACCATCAGCGAGGCGTTGGGCACGTCCACCCCGACCTCGATTACAGTGGTGGCTACCAGCAGGCCAATCTGGCCTTGCTGAAAGGCTTGCATCACGGCGGCCTTGTCGCTGGCGCTCAATCGGCCATGCACCAGTCCCACCTGGACTTCGGGCAAGGCGGCGCGCAGCAGATCACAGGTTTCCACCGCGGTTTGCAGTTGCAGCGCCTCGCTTTCCTCGACAAGGGGACATACCCAGTATGCCTGGCGGCCTTGCTGTACGGCGTGATTCACGCGGGCGATGATTTCATCGCGCCTGGCGTCCGATACCAGCTTGGTCACGACCGGCGTGCGTCCAGGCGGCAGCTCGTCGATCACCGAGACATCCAGGTCAGCAAAAAACGTCATGGCCAAGGTGCGTGGAATCGGCGTAGCCGACATCATCAACTGGTGCACCGACCCTTGGGCATCGCTGAGTTCCTGCGTGCCTTTTTGCCGCAGGGCCAGGCGCTGGCCAACGCCGAAGCGATGCTGCTCATCGGTAATCGCCAGACCCAGGCGATGGAAGTGCACGGCGTCCTGGATCAGGGCCTGGGTGCCCACGGCAAGCTGGGCCTGCCCTTGGGCAATGGCGGCGGTTTGCTCGCGGCGAGCCTTCGCGCCAAGACTGCCCGACAGCCAGGCCACCTGCACGCCCAGCGGCTCGAGCCAGCCCGCCAGCTTACGGTAGTGCTGTTCGGCCAGGATCTCGGTCGGCGCCATCAAAGCCGCCTGGTAACCATTGTCGATAGCCTGGGCGGCCGCCAGCGCCGCCACCACGGTTTTGCCGCTGCCCACATCACCCTGCAACAGGCGCTGCATGGGAAACGGCTGGCCAAGATCGGCAGCGATTTCGTCAACCACCTTGCGCTGCGCGCCAGTCAGGGCAAATGGCAGCGCGACCAGCAAGCGTGCGACCAGACTGTCCGCGCCCACGGATGGCGCCAGCACCGGTGCGGCCTTGTCCCGACGCGCGGCACGCGCCGCCGCCAGCGATAGTTGCTGCGCCAGCAGTTCGTCGAACTTGATTCGCAGCCAGGCCGGATGCTCATGATTTTGCAAAGCCCAGATCGAGACTCCGGCCGGCGGCGTGTGCAATGTATGTATCGCCTGGGAAAAGCCAATCAGGCCATAACGTTCGCGCACAACCTGAGGCAGCGTATCTTCCATGTCGGCCGTCAGCAGCGCGGACTCGATCGCGCGCCGCAGGGCCGACTGGGCCAGGCCCTGGGTCGTGGGATAGACCGGGGTCAGCGTGTCGGGCAACGGGCTATCGGCGCTGCCTAGCCGCGGGTGCACCATTTCCATGCCGAACAGCCCGCCCCTGGCATCGCCGCGCACCCGCAGGCGGCGCCCGACAGCAAGCTGCTGTTGCTGGCTGGGATAAAAATTCAGGAACCGCAAGGCAAGTTCGCCGGTTTCGTCGGCCACGGCCGCCACCAGTTGCCGGCGCGGCCTGAGCTGCACCTCGCAGCGCGTCACATCGCCTTCGACCTGGGCCCAGACACCACCCCGCAAACGCGCAATCGGCGTCACACGGGTCTCGTCCTCGTAGCGCAGCGGCAAATGCAATAGAAAATCCTGGGGCGAGTACAAACCCAGCTTGTGCAACTTGCGCTCGGTTGGGGTAGCCCCTTCAGCAACTTTGGCCACGGCCATCAGATCGAGAGAATGGCTTCCACCTCGAACTGTGCGCCCTTGGGCAGGCTGGCCACGCCTACCGTAGAGCGTGCCGGGAACGGTTGCGGGATGCATTCGGCCATGATGGCGTTGGCCGCGGCAAACTTGCCAAGATCGGTCAGAAACAAAGTGAGTTTGACGATGTTCTGCAACGAGCCGCCGGCCTCTTGCACCACGGCCTGCATGTTGGCAAAAGCCTGGCGTACCTGCGCCTCGAAATTCTCGGCCACCAGCTCGCCGGTGGACGGTTCCAGGCCGATCTGCCCGGACAAGAAAACCAGGCTGGTGCCTGCCGGGATCCTGACCGCTTGCGAATAGGGGCCGACGGCCGCCGGCGCGGCGTCCGTGTGAATGATGATCTTGGACATTTCTATTCCTTACTGATGGCGGTTAGCGGGCGCCGGTAAAATTGGCGATGGGCAGCGCCAGGATATGCGCTGGATGCTGCTGCACGGGAAAGCTATCAGAATATCGCAAGTAATAGCCATTTATGCAGCTATTCCCCTGTCATCGACATGGTTTTTAAGGGGTGGCAGATCAGCCAGGCGTATAACGCCACGCACGCAGTATCAGGATAAAAAGCTTTGAAAAACGTCAATTTGCGTGAGCGCCTGCTGGGCAAGGCACGCGATCCCATGTCGGCCAAGGCCCGACAGGGTACGGCATTGGCAGCGTTCCTCGCGTGGGTCGGCCTGGGTGCCGATGGTTTGTCATCTTCGTCGTATGGGCCGGAAGAAGCCTTTCGCGCGTTGGGTACCCACACCGACATGGCCTTGTGGCTGGCCATGGCCACGGCCATCACGGTATTCGTTCTGGCGTTGGCCTATAACCAGGTTATCGAACTCTTTCCCACCGGCGGCGGCGGCTACCGGGTCTCCAGCGCGCTGCTGGGCCCGCATGCGGGCCTGGTCGCCGGCTCGGCACTGGTCATCGACTATGTGCTGACCATTGCGATTTCGGTGGCAGCCGGCACCGATGCCGCCTTTTCGCTGTTGCCGCTGCACTGGCAGCCCTACAAACTCTGGGTGTCCAGCGTATTGATCGGCGTGCTGCTCTGGCTGAACATGCGAGGCATCCAGGAAAGCATACGGGTGCTGCTGCCGATATTCCTGGGCTTTGTCATCACCCATGGCATTCTTATCGCCTGGGGCATTGCAGCCCACGCTTCGGGCCTGCCGGCCCTGATTCCGGATGCCATCAGCGACACCCGGCAGCTCTCGTCCGAGGCCGGTTGGATCTTCGTTGCGGCCCTGGTGCTGAAAGCCTGGTCGCTGGGCGGCGGCACCTATACCGGGATAGAAGCCGTCTCGAACAACGTCCAGCACCTTACCGAGCCCGTGGTGCGCACCGGCAAGCACACCATGATGATCATGGCCGCGAGCCTGGCGATTACGGCAGGCGGCATCATTCTGCTGTATCTGCTGTGGAGCGTAGCTCCGGCGCATGGGCTCACGCTCAACGCGGTGGTGTTTGGCCAGATCCTGTCCGAAATGGGCTTCCAGGACGGCGACCACGTGATAGCGCTGACGGTAGTTCTGGCATTCGAAGCCGGCTTGCTCTTGGTGGCGGCCAATACCGGCTTTCTGGGCGGGCCGGCGGTACTGGCCAACATGGCTTCCGATTCGTGGGTGCCGCACCGTTTCCGCTATCTTTCCAGCCGCCTGGTCACCGAAAAAGGCATCATTCTGATGGCGGTGTCGGCCTGGGCGCTATTGCTGATGACCCGGGGCAAGGTATCGATACTGGTGGTGCTGTATTCCATCAACGTATTCCTGACCTTTACGCTGTCGCTGGCCGGCATGAGTCTCTTCTGGATACGCAACCGCAAGCAGCCGCTGCATCGCCGTCATTGGCGCCGGCGCCTGATGCTTTCGCTGTCGGCACTGGTCATCGCCGCCTTCATTCTCATCGTCACCATCGTCGAAAAGTTTTTCGAAGGCGGTTGGTTCACGCTGGCCGTGACGGGCGTGGTCATTGCCATCTGCCTGCTGATACGCGGGCACTACGAAAAAACGCGCCGGCATATTGCCGAGATCGATGCCACCTTCGCCGATCAGGCCTATGGCTCGAACGCCAGCATACCGCCCACGGATCCGTCCAAACCCACCGCGGTGTTCATCGTCGGCAGTAGCCGCGGCGGCGGCCTGCACGCCTTGCTCTGGGTGCTGCGCATGTTCCCGGATCATTTCCGCAATTTCGTGTTCATCAACGCCCGCACGGTCGATGCCCAAGTCTACGGCGGGACCGAGGCGCTGGAAACCATGCGCACCAAGGCCACCACTTCGCTGAAGTATTTCGAGCGTTTTTGCAATAGCTACGGCTTGGCGGCCGACAGCCGCCTGGGTTTTGGCACCGATGCCATCGATACGCTGGAGGACCTCATGAGCGAGGTCTCGAAGGACTATCCGGACGCGATCTTCTTCATGAGCAAATTGGTGTTCACGCGGGAAACCCTATGGACACGCATCCTGCACAACCAGGCGATTGAATCGCTGCAGCGTCGAGCCTACTTGAATGGTTTCCAGGTGATGGTGCTGCCCATGCGCATGGCCTGAAGCCGGCCTGGGGCAGCACCGTTGGCAAGTCAGCGGCTGAGTGCCGCTGGCGCCAGCACGATATCGCGGATGATATCGAGATTTTCCTGGCCGTTGCCGAACCAGACTTCAGTGTCCTGGATATTGCATTGCAACTGCATGGTGCGCTGCGCCATCTCGCCCAGTTTGCGAGTGGCCTCGGGCTCGAGCCTGACCACCGTCAGGTTGTCCAGGCGCAGCAGGCCCTTGCGGTTGTTGTTCCACCACACCTCGGCCGCGCGCCCATAGGCGTACAACACAACCTGATCAGCACGCCCGCAAGCCTTGCGCAGCGCCTTTTCGTCGGGCAGGCCAATTTCGATCCAGAGCGAAATCGCGCCGGTCAGGTCGGCATGCACCAGGTCGGGCTCGCCATCGGCGCTCAGGCCCCGCCCGAAAGCCAGCGATTCGTCGGCATGCAGTGCGAATGCCAGCACGCGCACCATCATGCGCTCGGCCGTTTCCGACGGATGGCAGGCAATGGTGAGCGCATGTTCGGCGTAGTAGTGGCGATCCATGTCCGCCACTTGCAACTGCGCCTTGTATACCGTTGACGGTAATGCCATGGGCTGCTTTACGCCTCGCCCAGGGCAATGCGCAGCATGCGGCGCAGCGGCTCGGCGGCGCCCCACAACAGCTGGTCGCCAACCGTGAAGGCGCTGAGGTAGTCCGGCCCCATCGCCAGCTTGCGCAGGCGGCCAACCGGAATCTGCAAGGTACCGGTAACGGCCACGGGCGTGAGTTCGGTCATCGAGGCCTCGCGCGTGTTCGGCACCACCTTGGCCCAGGGGTTGTTGTTGCGCAGCATGTCTTCGATCTCGTCGAGCGGCACGTCGCGCTTGAGCTTGATGGTCAGGGCCTGGCTATGGCAGCGCATGGCGCCAATACGCACGCAAAGGCTGTCGATGGGGATGGCAGGTGCGCTGCCACCCTGGCCGCGGCCCAGGATCTTGTTGGTTTCGACGCCGGCCTTCCATTCTTCGCGCGACATGCCGTCGCCCAGATCCTTGTCTATCCAGGGGATCAGGTTGCCCGCCAGCGGAACGCCGAAGTGTTCCTGGGGCAGCGTGCCGCCTTGCTGCAACGCCAGCACGCCACGGTCGATTTCCAGGATTGCCGACGACGGATTGTCGAGCAGCGGCTTGACCTGGTTGTTCAGCAGCCCGAACTGGGTCAGCAGCTCGCGCATATGCTGCGCGCCGCCGCCGGACGCCGCCTGGTAGGTCATCGCGCTCATCCATTCGATGAGGTCGTGCTGGAACAGGCCGCCCAGCCCCATCAGCATGCAGCTGACGGTGCAGTTGCCACCCACATAGGTGCGCACGCCACTGGCCAGCGCCGAATCGATGACGGCACGGTTGACCGGGTCAAGCACGATGACCGCGTCATCCTTCATGCGCAGCGTGCTGGCCGCGTCGATCCAGATGCCGTCCCAGCCTGCAGCGCGCAGCTTGGGATACACCTCGGAGGTGTAGTCGCCGCCTTGCGCCGTCAGGATGATGGGCAATTTCTTGAGCGCATCGATATCGAATGCGTTCTGCAGCGCCGCGGCACCCTTCGCCCACGAAGGCGCGGGGCCACCGGCATTGCTGGTGGAAAAGAAGACGGGCTCGATGAGATTGAAGTCGTTTTCGTCGCGCATGCGTTGCATGAGCACGGAACCCACCATGCCGCGCCAGCCGACCAGACCTACTGCCTTAACCATTATTTTGAACTCCGTTATAGTGCTTTCAATACCGCATCGCCCATCTGGCTGGTGCCCACCTGGGTGGTGCCCTGCTCGAAGATGTCCGCGGTGCGCAGCCCCTGGGCCAATACGGCCTTGACTGCGGCTTCGATACGGTCTGCCTGCGCGGCCATGTTCAGCGAATAGCGCAGCAGCATGGCGGCCGACAAAATCGTGGCCAGCGGATTGGCCACGCCCTTGCCAGCGATATCGGGCGCCGAGCCGTGGCTGGGTTCGTACAGGCCCTGACCGGCTTCGTTGAGCGAAGCCGAAGGCAACATGCCGATCGAACCGGTAAGCATGGCTGCTTCATCTGACAGAATATCGCCAAACAGGTTCCCCGTCACGATCACGTCGAACTGGCGCGGCGCGCGCACCAGCTGCATGGCGGCGTTATCGACATACATATGGCTCAGTTCGACATCGGGATACTCGCGGCCGACCTCGATCATGATGTCGCGCCAGAACTGCGAGGTTTCCAGCACGTTGGCCTTGTCGACGCTGCACAGCTTCTTGTTGCGCTTGCGAGCAGTTTCGAAACCGACGTGGGCAATGCGGCGCACTTCGGTTTCGGCGTAGCGCATGGTGTCGTAGCCTTCGCGCTCGCCCTTGAAAACACCATCTTCGGCCGTGCGCACACCACGCGGGGTACCGAAGTAGATGTCACCGGTCAGTTCGCGGATGATCACGATATCCAGGCCAGCTACGATTTCCGGCTTGAGCGACGAGGCGTTGGCCAGCTCGGGATACAGAATGGCCGGGCGCAGGTTGGCGAACAGGCCCAGGGCCTTGCGCAGACCAAGAATTGCCTGTTCCGGGCGGAACTCGCGCGGCAGCTGGTCGTATTTCCAGTCGCCCACGGCGCCAAACAGAATCGCGTCGGCGCTTTTTGCCAGGTTCAGCGTGGAAGGCGGCAGCGGATGTTCCAGCGCGTCGAAAGCCGCGCCACCCACAGGCGCCTGCTCCATCGTGATGTCCAGCTTGAGCGCGCTGAGTACGCGCATGGCCTGTTCCACGATTTCGGGGCCGATGCCATCACCGCCAAGCACTGCAATTTTCTTAGTCATGCCATTAAATCCATTTTTGTACCCGGCGCTGCCTCGCGCGCGCACGGCGAAATATTCTTATGAGCCTACGCGCTGCGACTCCAGCCAGCTGTGACGAGCCAGGCGCTCGGCCTCGAAGGCGCGAATCTTGTCTTCGTGGCGCAGGGTCAGGCCGATTTCGTCCAATCCATTGACCATGCAGTACTTGCGAAAGGCCGTAATGTCGAACGACATCTCGCGTCCGTCCGGTGCGATCACCACCTGGCGCTCGAGGTCGATGCGCAGCCTGTAGCCCACGAAGGCGCGCACCTCATCGAACAGGCGAGCCACGTCGAACTCGGACAGCACGATGGGCAACAAGGCGTTCTTGTACGAGTTGTTGAAGAAGATATCGGCGAAGGACGGCGCAATCACGGCACGAAAGCCGTATTGCTCGAGCGCCCACGGCGCATGCTCGCGGCTCGAGCCGCAACCAAAGTTCTTGCGCGCCAGCAGCACCGAAGCACCCTGGTAGCGCGGCAGGTTCAGCACGAAGTCCGGATTCAGCGGGCGACGCGAGTTGTCCATGCCCGGTTCGCCGTGATCCAGGTAGCGCAGTTCGTCGAACAGGTTGGGGCCGAAACCGGTACGGGCGATGGACTTCAGGAACTGCTTGGGAATGATCAGATCGGTGTCGACGTTTTCGCGGTCGAGCGGGGCCACCAGGCCCTCATGTACGGTAAATGCCTGCATGGTGTTTCCTTAGCGAAGTTCGCGCACGTCGACAAAATGGCCAGCCACAGCGGCGGCGGCAGCCATGGCCGGGCTGACCAGGTGGGTGCGTCCGCCCTGCCCCTGGCGACCTTCGAAGTTGCGGTTGGACGTCGAAGCGCAACGCTCTCCGGGTTCGAGGCGGTCGGCGTTCATGGCCAGGCACATCGAACAGCCGGGGTCGCGCCACTCGAAACCCGATTCAATGAAAATTTTGTCCAGCCCTTCGCGCTCGGCCTGGGCCTTGACCAGCCCCGAGCCCGGCACCACCATGGCCTGCTTCACATTGGACGCCACGTGCTTGCCGCGCACCACATGGGCCGCTTCGCGCAGGTCTTCGATGCGCGAGTTCGTGCACGAACCGATGAAAACGCGATCGATGCGGATATCGACCAGGGGGGTGTTGGGCTTGAGGCCCATGTATTCCAGGGCGCGTTCCATACCGGAGCGCTTGACCTCGTCTTTTTCACGATCGGGGTCGGGCACGCGCGCATCCACCGGCAACACCATCTCGGGCGACGTGCCCCACGTGACCTGGGGCTTGATGTCGCGCGCATTAACTTCGACGACGCGGTCGAACTGGGCGCCTTCGTCGCTATGCAGCGTGCGCCAGTAGGTAACGGCCTGGTCCCAGGCGGCGCCGATAGGCGCAAAGGGACGGCCGCGGAAGTATTCGATGGTTTTATCGTCGACCGCCACCATGCCCGAGCGGGCACCGGCTTCGATGGCCATATTGCATACCGTCATGCGCCCTTCCACCGACAGGGCACGGATGGTGCTGCCCGCGAACTCGATGGCGCTGCCGGTGCCGCCGGCCGTACCGATGATGCCGATCACGTGCAGCACCAGGTCTTTGGCGGTGCAGCCACGCGACAGTTCGCCCTCAACACGCACCAGCATGTTGTGGCTTTTCTTCATGAGCAAGGTTTGCGTGGCCAGTACGTGCTCGACTTCGGACGTGCCGATACCAAACGCCAGCGCGCCGATTGCGCCATGGGTACTGGTATGCGAATCGCCGCACACCACCGTCATGCCAGGCAGGGTTGCGCCTTGTTCGGGGCCAACCACGTGCACGATACCTTGGCGCATGTCGTTCATGCGGAACTCGGTGATCCCGGTGCTGTCGCAGTTGGCGTCCAGCGTTTCGACCTGCAGGCGCGATACCGGATCTTCGATGCCCAGGGCACGATTGGTGGTGGGAACGTTGTGGTCGGCCACAGCCAGGTTGGCGCTGACACGCCACGGCGTGCGATGCGCCAGGCGCAGCCCTTCGAATGCCTGGGGGCTGGTAACTTCGTGCAGCAGATGACGATCGATATACAGCAAACAGGTGCCGTCGTCTTCCTGGTGGACGACGTGATCATTCCACAACTTGTCGTACAGAGTCTGTGCCATGGCGCATGCCTTCCAGCGGGCGCCACGCGTATGCGACAAGGAAAGCGCCGGACACCAGCCCTGACCTGCGCAAAGCCGTAAGCGGCCCGCCTGTTAAGAGGGGGAAACCTTCGATTATGCCACAGGCCTATGGTGAACCTGCCCTATGACGGGCAGGCCTGCCGAAAGGCAATTCTCACCTTGCCTAGGGCTTTCCCCGAAGCAGGAAATCGCGGGCGATCTCGATCTGGTCGCCAGTCATGAAAGTGGGTGCATGACCGACCCCGGGAATTTCGGCCAGACGCGAGTTCGGGTTGCGCGCCAGCATTTCCTGTGCTGTTTTGACCGACAGAAGGTCGGAGAGTTCTCCGCGCACCACCAATGTCGGGCAGGCAATGTTATTGAATGAGCGCCACAGGATGGCTTCACCGGCCTTGGCCAGCGCCGGCGTGGAACGCGCGAAGGGGGCAGCCAGGCCCGGATCGTAGTGTTTGCGCCAGCGCTCGCCCTCTTGCCGCACCACATGCCGGGTCAGTTCGCGCCACTGGGCGTCGTCATGCGGGCCAAAGGCCGCCGATACCGTGCTGATGTAGGCCACGGCATCGTCGAAACTGGCGAAGTCGACCGGGTCGCCTACATATTCGCCTATGCGCGCGATCGCGCTGGCTTCCAGGGCCGGGCCAACGTCGTTCAGGAGCATGCGGGTAACGGGAGGCGACAGCAGCGCATCCGGCGCAGGCCGCCCTTCAAACTCTTGCGCCTGCGAGGCTCCGGGAAGCCCTGCCAGCGTCATGCCGATCAGCCCGCCCATCGAGGTGCCGAACCAGTGCAGCACCCGCGCGTTCACGCGGGCCAGCAGGGTCGCCATGTCCGCCACATACTGCGGCACGATGTAGTACGCCGGCTCGCTCAACCAATCCGATTGGCCGCGCCCGACCACATCGGGGCAGACCACCCGATACTCACTGGACAGGCTCCTGGCCAGGGCATCGAAATCGCGCCCGGTACGGGTCAGGCCGTGCACGCACACCAGCACCTTGTCGTTGCCGGGATCTCCCCATTCCCAATAGGCCATGCGGTGCAGCCCGGCGGGACTAAGGCAGGAAACATGTTGCAGGCGCGGCTCGGCGCTAGCGTTATGAGACAGGTTCACGTGAAAAGACTCCGGAATGACGCGATCCAAAGGGGGCTCTAGGCGGCCTGGGGCATATTGCGCGGCAACATGCCGTCCAGCAACTCGATAATGTAACGCGCAGTGAGGTCGGGTTGTTCCATGGGGAAAAGATGGCGGCCCGGCACACAGCGCAGATTGGTCCCGACCAGACGGCGCGTGGTGCCCAGGCCCACCCTGCGCATTTCATGTGAATCGCGGCCATAGATGAAGCCGATGGGCAGCGCCGGCGCCTGGCGGCGCAGATGCCGGGCCACCCCACCCAGGTTATGCGGCACCGTTTGGTAAATGTGGGCTTCGATATCCCGGGCGAAACGCAACCTGGCCTGGCTGCCGGACGATTCCTGCACGTCGCACACCCCGCAAGCCACATAATCGCCCAGGGTATCGCTGTCCCATGAAGAGAACAGGCGCTTGCTGCCAAAGTGCGCCAGGGCTGCCTGCTGCGATTCGAAAGTTTCGCGCCGACGGCGGGCAATGGCTGCCGGCGGGAATCGCGAGGCCAGCCCGACGCGCTTGGCGGCCATCAGCACACCCGCCTTCCAGCCCTCGATGATGGGCGAATCGAGCATGACCAGCCCCTGCACCGCACCCGGGTCCTGTGCGGCCAGCATCAGGCTGAGATAGCCGCCCAGCGAATGCCCCACCAGAATCACCGGCTCGTCGCCTCGGCGTACGCGCGCCAGCTCGTGCGCCGCCTGCTTGGCCAGGTGCCGCCAGCCGTCGGTCACCGGAAACCGGGGGTCGTGGCCATAGCGATCGGTAGCTTCGACCCTGTAGCGGGGCGACAGCAGCTCGAACAGCTTGCGGTAGGTACCCGCCGGAAAACTGTTCGCATGGGAAAAGAAGAGCAACGGGCGCGAGGGCATGAATCTGAGGCCAGGGAAAGGTATCTGCTCGAGTATAGAAGAAGCGGTATGGGGCCGCGAGCTGCTTGCATAGGGCGGTTCAACGGCCATGCCAGTAGCGGGCCTTTATCTCGCGTTGGCGCTCTACCCTCAGGTCATCGCCGTCCGAGCTAAATACCACCGCTCCGTGCAAATCGGTTCTATGCACCGTGGCGCCGGCCTCTACCCAACGCGCCAGCACCTCTGGCCGAGGATGACCGAAGCGGCTCAGGTAGCCCGCCTGGGCCACGGCGTGGATGGCCCCCAGGCCCCTCACGAAAGGCTCGGCCGAAGAGGTCTTGGACCCATGGTGCGCCATCACCACCACATCGGCCCGCAAGGCCCGGCCATACCGGGCCAACAGGACTTTTTCCTGGGCGATGCCGATGTCGCCCGGCAGCAGCAGGCTGTGCCGCACCCCCTGCACGTGCAGAACACAGCTATTCGCGTTGGTATCGCGTTTTTCGCCAGCCGGCGGGGCCAGTTCCTGAGGGTGAAGAAAGCGAAAGAGGACGCCATCCAGCATCCAGGCCTGCCCCGCTTCGCACAAGGCCCAGGCCGGCCGTTGCCCGGCACTATCGGCCAAGGCGTAGGACGCGCGCAAGCGCCGCACCGGAATGCGCTCCAGCAGCGAGCGCACGCCGCCGGCGTGGTCGGCGTCGGCATGGGACACAACCAGATCGTCCACCTGGCGAACGCCACGCGCCCGCAGGTAGGGCCAGACCACCCGGTCGCCCGCATCGCTATGCTTGCCAAAAGGCGGACCGCTATCGAAAACCACCACATGCCGGGCGGTTTCTATCACCGCGGCGCCACCCTGCCCCACATCCAGTGCGGTCAGCCGCCAACCGCCGACTGGCATGCGCGCGGGTTCATGCAGTACCACCGGCAGCAATAGCAGCAGCGCCGGCCAGCGTCCCGGCATGCCACGCGGCTGCAGGGCAAGCGCCACGCCAGCGCACGCCAGCAGCACCCAGGGCCAAGGTGGCGCCGCCACCGGCAAACTGGACCATGGCGCGCTGCCCAGCCAGGCCACCGGCCACATCATCCAGGCAAAAACCCTTTCGGCCGCATAGCCCAGCCAGCCGCCCGCCACACCGATAATGGGCAATGGCGCAAGCAAGACACCAGCCAATGCCATGGGTGTGACAATCACGCTGACCACCGGGATGGCAAGCGCGTTGGCCAGCGGGGAACTGAGCGACACTTCATGAAACTGCAGTGCCAGCAAGGGCACCAAGGCAACCGTAATCGCCAATTGCAGGCGGCTGGCCGCCTGCAGACCGCGCCACCAGCGCTGGCCGCCGCCTGGCAGTTGCCAGCGCCCGACACCGGCCAACATCAGGATTGCCACGGCGCCAAACGAAAGCCAGAAGCCCGGCGCGAGCGGCGCCCATGGGTCAAGCGCCACAACCAGTGCCGCCGCCGCGACCAATACCCTGGAAGGGGTAAGCGGCAAGCGCAGCATGGCCGCTACGGCAACGCATGCCAGCATGAAGAATGTGCGCTGGGCCGGCACGCCCCAGCCCGCCAGCAGGCAATACAGCCACGCCACCAGCAGCGCGCTTGCCGCGGCGGCGAGCTGTGCCGGCGCGAACTCGGCGAGCGGCGTCGCGCGCCACCTCAGGCGCTTCCAGCCCCAGAGTGCAGCCAGGCCGGCCAAGGCCGCCAACATGGTGACGTGTGAGCCGCTGATCGATACTAGGTGCGTGATGCCTACCCGGCTAAAAGTTTCCCAATCGGCCTTCTCGACACCGGCCTGGTCACCCAAAGCCAGAGCCAGTATGACCGCGCCATATCGGCTGCCTTCCAGATAGGGTTGCGAAGCCGCCCGCAAAGCGTGCCGCACCCGCTGCACCGCCGTCTCGAAGTGATTCCAGGGCTCGTCGCCGAGCAAACGCGGCTTGCCACGCACGGTTGCGCCGGCCCGCAGGCCCCGCTCGAACATCCAGGCTTCGAAATCGAAGGAGTGCGGGTTCCAGGCGCCATGCGCGCGCCGCAGCACCACGGCGGCGCTGAAGATCTGACCCGGCGCCGCCACCGGCATGAAGGCCTGGCGCGGCCCGGCCTGACGCGGCCCGGCCTGGCGTGATCTTGGCGCAGCGCCTGCTGGCTCGCCATCCTCATCGTAGAGCGCGGGCCCACCATGCCAAGACACCAGGATGCGCGAGGGTATGCCTGCAACCGGGGCATGCAGCACCCGGGCCTCGAAGCGTTGCCCGCTATCGTCGGCCGTGGCCAACCCCACCACCTGGAAGGTCAGGCGGGTGACCAGGTTCTCGTGTTCGCGGGCAAGCTCGTCTGCCAGACGCGATTCGGCTCGCCAGGCGGCATAGCCTGCCCCCAGGGCAAAGGACAACACCAAGGCACCCATGCCCAGCAGGCCAGCCCGCAACCGGGCCGCCTTGCCTGCCTGGCCGGGGCGGCGCCAGAGCCATACGGCCAGGCAGACCCATGCCAGGCCGGCCATGATGGCCACCCGCGCCGGGGCCTCTGGCAAGGCCGGCAACACCTGTACCGCCGCGGCCCCTGCCACCCCAGCCGCCACATAGAGACGCAACACTCGGCTATCGTTCCGAAAAATCGCTATGCTAGGCGGCTGAACCGGCTTAATCGGCCAGGTATGTGCAGAATCGCGCAGTATCCAACCGGCTGCTGCGCTCTGCTGCGGCGGTCAAGCTAAAATAGCTTGAAGAACATTTACTTGAATATAGCGGGAACTCATGGCTGGGCATTCCAAGTGGGCCAACATCCAGCACCGTAAAGGGCGTCAAGACGCCAAGCGCGGCAAGCTTTGGACAAAAATCATTCGCGAAGTCACGGTAGCGGCACGCGCCGGTGGTCCCGACCCCGACGCCAACCCGCGCCTGCGCATGGCATGGGATAAGGCGACCGACGCCAACATGCCGAAAGACAACATCCAGCGCGCCATTGCGCGCGGCGCGGGTGGTGCCGACGGCGACAACTACGACGAAATCCGCTACGAAGGCTACGGCATCGGCGGCGCGGCGGTCATCGTCGACTGCATGACAGACAACCGCACACGCACCGTGGCCGAAGTGCGCCATGCTTTTGCCAAGAACGGCGGCAACCTGGGCCAGGAAGGCTCGGTTGTCTTCATGTTCAAGCATTGCGGCCAATTCCTGTTCGCGCCGGGCACATCCGAAGAAGCCGTCATGGAAGCCGCCCTGGAAGCCGGGGCCGAAGACATCCAGACCGACGAGGAAGGCGTCATCGAAGTCGTCTGCAGCCCAGCCGACTACGCAGCGGTCAAGAAGGCATTCGACGCCGCGGGCTTGAAGGCCGAGATGGACGACATCGTCATGAAAGCCCTGAACGAAACCGAACTCGAGGGCGAAGACGCCTTGCGCATGCAAAAGCTGCTGGATGCGCTGGAAAGTCTGGACGACGTCCAGGAGGTCTATTCCACCGCGGTCATGAACGACTAAGCATTATCGTAATCTGCGGCGCAGGCCACCCGGCCCGCGCCACAACTTCTATACAAGAGAACATGCGCATTCTTATCATCGGCTCTGGTGGCCGCGAACATGCCCTGGCCTGGCGCCTAGCCCAGTCCAGCCGCGTCGAAACCGTTTTCGTTGCTCCGGGCAACGGCGGCACCGCGAGCGACGACAAGCTGCAGAACATTCCCCTGACCGATTCCGCCGAACTGGCCGACTTCGCCCAGAAGGAAAACATCGCCCTCACCGTAGTGGGCCCCGAAGCCCCGCTGGCGGCCGGCGTGGTCGATGTCTTTCGTTCGCGCGGGCTGAAAATCTTCGGCCCCACCAAGGCTGCGGCCCAACTGGAAAGTTCCAAGGATTTCGCCAAGCAGTTCCTGGTGCGCCACAAGATTCCCACCGCGCTTTATCAGACCTTTACCGACCCGGCCGCCGCGCATCGCTATATCGATGAACAGGGCGCGCCGATAGTCATCAAGGCCGACGGTCTTGCCGCCGGCAAGGGCGTAGTGGTTGCCACCAGCCTGGAAGAAGCCCACCAGGCGGTGGATGCCATGCTGGGCGACGGCTCGCTTGGCGATGCCGGCGCACGCGTCGTTATCGAAGAATGCCTGGTCGGCGAAGAAATCAGCTTCATCGTGCTGTGCGACGGCCAGCATGTGCTGCCGCTGGCCACCAGCCAGGACCACAAACGCCTGCTTACCGGCGACGCCGGCCCCAACACGGGCGGCATGGGCGCATACTCGCCCGCCCCGCTGGTCACGCCGCAATTGCACAACCGCATCATGCGCGAAGTCATCCTGCCCACGGTGCAGGGCATGACGCAAGACGGCATTCCCTTCAGCGGCTTTCTGTATGCCGGCCTGATGATCGCCCCGGCTACCGAAACCGAGCCCGCGGCAATCAAGGTCCTGGAATTCAACTGCCGCATGGGTGATCCGGAAACCCAACCCATCATGATGCGCATCAAGAGCGATCTGGTGCGCGTTTTCGAGCATGCCGTCAACGGCACGCTGGACCAGGCTGAAATCGACTGGGACCGCCGCACCGCGCTGGGCGTGGTCATGGCTGCCGCCAACTACCCCGCCGCGCCGCGCGCTGGCGACGTCATCGATGGCCTGCCCGCCGATGCCGAAGACTGCATGGTGTTCCACGCCGGCACCCGCCTGGAAGACGGCAAGCTGTACACGTCGGGCGGACGCGTGCTGTGCGTAACCTCGCTCGGCGACTCGGTCAAGATCGCCCAGCAACGGGCATATCAAGCCGTGGATCGCATCCACTTCGAAGGATCCCAGGTTCGCCGCGATATCGGCTGGCGCGCCGTCAACGTCAAACCCAGCCAATCTCGCTCATGACCACGACCCAGGCCTCGTCCGAAACCACATCCAATCCCGAGCTGTATGCCTGGTTTACCGGCTTGCAGCAGAGCATTGTCGACGGCCTCGAAGCCGCCGAGGGCGCCAGCTTTCGCAGCGATGCCTGGCAACGTGCCGAAGGCGGCGGCGGCGTCTCGCGCCTGATCGAAGGCGGAGAGCTCTTCGAGCGGGGCGGGGTATTGTTCAGCGATGTACGCGGCCTTACTTTGCCGCCCTCGGCAACCGCCCGCCGGCCCGAGCTGGCCGGCAAGCCCTGGGAAGCCATGGGGGTCTCGCTGGTGCTGCACCCGCGCAACCCCTATATTCCTACCGTGCACATGAACGTGCGCGCCTTCGTGGCGGGCGATGTCTTCTGGTTTGGCGGCGGCATGGATCTTACGCCCTACTATCCCTACGAAGAAGACGCGCAGCACTTTCACCGCAGCTGCGCCGATGCCCTCGCACCCCACGGCGAGCAATGGTATCCACGCTACAAAGCCTGGTGCGACGAATACTTCTTTCTGAAGCACCGCAACGAAACACGCGGCGTGGGCGGCATTTTTTTCGATGACCTGAACGAACCCGGCTTCGATGCCTCGTTTGCGCTAACCCGCTCGGTGGGCGATGCTTTTCTGCAAGCCTACCTGCCCATCGTCGAGCGCCGGCGCCAACAGCCATACGGCGAACGCGAACGCGACTTCCAGGCTTATCGTCGTGGTCGCTACGTCGAGTTCAATCTGGTCTACGACCGCGGCACGCTGTTCGGCTTGCAATCCGGCGGCCGTACCGAATCCATCCTGATGTCGATGCCGCCCCTGGCACAGTGGCGCTATGCGTATACCCCCGAAGCCGGCACGCCCGAAGCGCGCCTGGCCGAGTTCCTCGTTCCTCGAGAATGGGTGTAGGGTGCTGCGCGCAGCCGGCCGCGCTACGCCGCGTCGGCCTGCTGGGCGGCAGTTTCGATCCGGTACACAATGCCCATCTGGCGCTGGCCGCTGCCGCCCTGCAGCATCTGGCGCTGGACGCCATGGAATTCCTGCCAGCTGCCGCACCCTGGCAGCGCCAGCCCCTGGGCGCCAGTTCCGCCCAACGCGTGCGCATGCTGGAACTGGCCATAGCGGGGCTGGACAAGGCAAGCGTCAACACCGTCGAAGTCGAACGCGGGGGCCCGACCTACACAATTGATACACTGCGTGCCCTGGGCGCCGGCGACACCGCCGGAACCGAATATTTCTGGGTGCTGGGCAGCGATCAACTTGCCAATTTCTGCACCTGGCATGAATGGCGAGAAATCGTAAAACGAGTACGGCTTGCCGTGGCCACGCGCCCTGGCTCCAGGCTGGACACCACCCCCGAACTCGCGCAGGAACTGGCCTTGCTGGGTCACCAGCTGTATACCCTGCCCTTTGCACCCACCGATCTATCCGCCAGCGAAATCCGGCAAAAACTGGCAGTAAAACAGGCCATTGACGGATTAACCCCACCCTCTGTGGTGGATTACATTAAAACGAATCATCTGTACCAGGCTTGATAGCTAAATGGATCTGAAAAAAATGCAACGCGGCGTCGTCGACGCCCTGGAAGACGTCAAGGCACAGAACATTACGGTGTTCAATACGCAACACCTCACGGGTTTGTTCGACCGCGTCGTGATCGCCACCGCCACCTCCAATCGCCAGACCCGTGCCCTGGCAAATAGCGTGCGCGAGAAAGCGCACGAAATGAACATTCAGGTTATTTCCACCGAAGGTGAAGAAACCGGCGAATGGGTTCTGGTCGACCTGGGCGACATCGTCGTCCACATCATGCAGCCCGCCATCCGCGAATACTATGCGCTGGAAGAAGTCTGGGGCGGCAAGCCGGTGCGGGTCAAACTGCTGACCTGAGCCCCGTAGCAGCACGTGAAACTTTTCATCGTCACCGTCGGGCATCGCATGCCTTCTTGGGTGCAGGAGGCGTTTGCGGATTACGCAAAACGGCTACCGCCGGACTGCCCGCTCGAGTTGCGCGAGGTCAAGCCCGAAGCCCGCACCACCGGGAAAACCGCCGCGCAGATGATGGCCCTCGAAGCCAGGCGCATCGAAGCGGCCCTTCCCGCTGGCTGCCTGCGTATTGCGCTGGACGAGCGCGGCCGCGACATGACCACGATGGCGCTCTCGCAAGCCATGGACGAATGGCGTGGTGATGGCCGTGACGTGGCCTTCATCATCGGCGGCGCCGACGGACTGGACGCCAGTCTCAAGCAAAGCTGCGATCGCCTGATGCGGCTATCATCCCTGACCCTTCCTCATGCCATGGTGCGCGTGCTGCTTGCAGAACAGCTCTACCGCGCCTGGGCCATCTTGCACAACCACCCATATCACCGGGCATAATCATGGCATGACCGCCATTTATCTTGCCTCGCGCAGCCCGCGCCGACGTGAACTCCTGCAGCAGATGCGCGTAGCGCACGATGTACTGGCACTGGCCGCCACCGAAGTCGATGAACCCCGCCTGCCCGGTGAAGCACCCGCCGACTACGTCAGCCGCACCGCCCGTGAAAAAGCCGAGCGTGGCGTCATTGCCATCAGCCAGGGCGGCCTCGAGCCGCGCCCGGTGTTGGCAGCGGACACCACCGTCATCCTCGGCGACGACATTCTTGGCAAACCCGCGAATCGCGATGAAGCCACCCACATGTTGCAGCGCCTATCCGGCACCTGGCACGAGGTTCGTACCGCCCTCGCGCTGGCCGTGAATGGCAAGCTGCACGAAGACGTTTCCATTACACAGGTCAAGTTCCGCACGCTCAGCGCGCGTGATGTCAGCCTTTATTGCGACAGCGGCGAACCTTACGACAAGGCCGGGGGCTACGGCATCCAGGGCATGGCGGGCATGTTCGTCGAACGCATCGAAGGCAGCTACACCGGTGTCATGGGATTACCCTTGTTCGAAACAGCCAGGCTGCTTGCGCATGCCGGCATACTGGTGCCATGACAGAAGACATACTCATCAACGTCTCCCCCTTCGAGACGCGTGTTGCCTTGATCGAACAAGGCGCCGTCCAGGAACTGCACCTCGAGCGCAACGCGCACAAAGGCTATGTCGGCAACGTATATCTGGGTCGGGTTGCCCGTGTACTGCCGGGCATGCAAAGCGCCTTCATCTCTATCGGACTTGAACGCGCGGCTTTCCTGCACATTGCCGACATCCGCGAAAACCGCCTCGAGCGGGCCACGGGACAAACGCCAACCCCCATAGAAAAGCTGCTGTTCGAAGGCCAGTCCATCAAGGTACAGGTCATCAAGGACCCCATTGGCACCAAGGGCGCGCGCCTGTCCACGCAAATCAGCGTGGCCGGACGCATGCTGGTCTACCTGCCCTACGAGCCTCATGTCGGCATTTCGCAGCGTATCGAGACCGACGCCGAACGCAATCGGCTGCGCGACCTGGTCCAGGCTCTGACACCCGCAGGCGAAGAAGGCGGCTACATCGTTCGCACGCAGGCCGAAGACGCCGCCGAAGCCGAAATCGCCGGCGATATCGACTACCTGGCCAAGCTATGGGCTTCGATACAGCAACGCAGCCGCAACAGCGCCGCGCCCATGCTGCTGCATGAAGACCTGACCCTGGCCCAACGCGTTCTGCGCGACGTGGTCAGCGGCGACACCCATTCGATACAGGTTGATTCGCGCGCCACCCTGGCTGCCTTGCAGAGCTGGGCGGCCGAATATACGCCACAGGTTGCGCCGCGGCTCTCGCACTACACCGGCGAGCGCCCCTTGTTCGACCTGTACAACGTCGACGAGGAAATCGCCCGTGCTCTGTCGCGCCGGGTCGACCTCAAGTCTGGCGGCTATCTCATCATCGACCAAACCGAAGCCCTGACCACCATCGACGTGAACACCGGCGGCTTCGTGGGCGGACGCAACTTCGACGACACGATATTCAAAACCAATCTCGAAGCCGCGCATGCCATTGCCCGGCAGCTGCGCCTGCGCAATCTTGGCGGCATCATCATTCTCGACTTCATCGACATGGAGAACCTCGAGCATCGCGATGCCGTGCTGAGCGAACTGAAAAAAGCCCTGAGCCGCGATCGCACCCGGGTCACGGTGAATGGCTTTACCCAGCTTGGCCTGGTCGAGATGACTCGCAAGCGCACGCGCGAATCGCTGGCTCATTTGATGTCCGAGCCTTGCCCCGTGTGCCAGGCCCGCGGCAGCATCAAGACCGCGCGCACGATTTGCTACGAGATCCTGCGTGAACTGCTGCGCGAAGCCCACCAGTTCAACCCCCGCGAATTTCGCATCCTGGCCTCGCAGACCGTCATCGACATGTTCCTGGAAGAGGAAAGCCAGCACCTGGCGCAGATGGGCGATTTCATCGGCAAGCCAGTGTCGCTGCAGGTGGAGACGGCCTATAGCCAAGAGCAATACGACGTCATCTTGGTGTAGGTGTCTGGGGGTATCTCGGCGTATCACCGGCGCCTTGAAACCCGCATGAAACCTAGAATTTTTGTTTACCTGCGTTCGCCATTATGCAATCCGTCACCCCTAAAGATATCAATACCGTCACGCCCGAAGAGTTCGCAGCGATTCTTGCCGGCCCGCCAGAGCGCGCGGCAGCCTGGCTGCGGGCCGCGGCCGAGGGCGGCATCACCGAGGCGCAACTCGTGCTCGGCCAGATGCTGCTGGACGGCAAAGGCGTCGAGCGCGACCCGGAACAAGCCGTGTCCTGGTTCAATCGCGCGGCCAAGGACAACCACCCCATGGCCTTGAACCTGCTGGGCCAGTGCTACCAGCACGGCCGGGGTGTCGCGCCCAACGCCGGGATGGCCGCCTACTGGCACCGCCTGGCGGCCCAGGCAGGGCTGGATTGGGGCATGTATAACTACGCCACGGCACTGGCCCTGGGCAGCGGCGTAGAGATGGATCGCGCGCAGGCCTTCCAGTGGCTGAGCAAAGCCGCCGCGCTGGGGCACGCCAAGTCCATCAATATCCTTGGTGGGTTCTTCGAAGACGGTTGGGAAGTCGAAGCGGACATCGAGCGGGCTTTCGATCATTACCGGCGGGCAGCCGAAGGCGGCGACTTCCGCGGCCAGTTCAACTATGCGCGCTTGCTTGCCGAGCGTGGCCGCATGCAAGAAGCACTGGCCTGGCTCGAAAAAGTGCCCGACACCGCCACCCCCGCTTTCCTGCTGAAGACTCGCGACTTCCTGAAGCAGTCGTCGCATGCCGAATTCCAGCGCAAGAGCGCCTGGTTCGATGCGCTCGTCGCACAGCACCCTGCAGACGCAGCGCGCTAGGCACCACGCCTGCAGGCGCGAACACGCTGCCGTGGCATTGTGTTCGTCAAGCTGCGATATGGCACTGCGCTGATGGCGCGCGCTGTGCTACCGGGTTGCCGGTCTCTCGGTAAGCGATTGCTTGTAGTTGCCCACATAGCCGAAGTCAGGCGCGGGCACCTGCCCTGGCATCCAAAAGTCGGTAAATGCGGCTATGTCCGGCTGACAATGCCAGTAGGCATGCCCGTTCGCATCGATGGCCCACCATCGCGCCAGCGCTGGCGCCTGCGTCCAGTCAACCCCGTCGTGCGGCATGGCTCTGCTCCTGGTGGCTATGTTGTCCCGGTATATGGCCCGGAGACGACCGCGTCGACTGCCGCCTTGCCTGCGTCGATGGCCGCTTTTTCCGCCGCCTTGCCACTATCGAACGGCCCTGGAACATCGGCGCGAATATCCAACTGCAGCACCGTGTAGCGAGCGTCGAACTTGCCATCCCCACGGCGCATCGCATCGGGAATAATGGTGTGGTCGCGATAGCTGATGGCTACCTCGACAAAATCGCCTTTGTCGGTTTGAACTGAATTGCCCATGCCCCACCCCCAAAATGGCCGTTGGCCGCAATGTACAGAAGCATCTTCACTGTACTCCAAACCCAGGATGCGCCAACATCGCTTCCCACCCATATCCTCCTGGCCCGGCCCAGGCGAAACCAAGCATCACACAATCTTAAGCAAATGCCACGGTACAGCGGCCTGCCGCGTGGCCCCGGGCAAGACCGGTAACATCGGCAGCTCCGCTACACGGCTGATACGCTGTGGATTGCTGTAATCTTGCGTCCGCGGGCCAATCTGGTCCGCGTCAGAAGCTCGGCTGATCTTTGCCGGCGATCCGGGTGGCCTGGGCTACAGGCTGAGCCACCGCGCAATACGAGATAGATATGCAAATGATTTACAGGACCGCGGCCTTGCTGTCCCTGATGCTGGGTGGCGCTGTACTGACGGCCTGCACGCCCATGCTGGCGGGCCAGATGGCCGAAGCCGGCTACAACGTAGCCAAGACCACCCTGGGTGGGGCGCCGACCCTGTCGTCCCTTGGTGCGGACGAGCGGCAGAAAAAGCTGCAGATCGTCATGAATGCGGTCGAAGTCGGCCAGGACGTCAAGCCCATCCTCGAGGCCATGGGCGAACCTCCGAAGGAAAAATCGGGAAATTCCTACGGATTCACGTGCTATGAGTACGCAGGTGTGTATTCGTCCACCGACTCGGCGGTTATCGTGTCGACGAATGGCAAGGTGGCTTTCTATGGCAACTCGCGCTGCAACGTCGAAATGCAGGACGTCAATTTCAAGAAAGACGGCAAGTATTTCGTGAGCACATTGCCCTCAGGCTCGGATTAAGATGCGCTTGGGCCTGGGCCTGGGCATTTCAGCCTGGGCTGCGCGCGCCTTGTGGTGCCGACATGTAATAAATTGCTTTTTTATCTGATTGCAACAAGATACATTCTTGTTTGGCTTAATCCCGATAGAAAACCAACATGAAATATTCGGCACTGTCGTTCAACGGGCCCGACATCAAAGTCAAGGCAGCACGCTGCCTCATGGCGATAGCGGCCACAGCCCTGCTTGGCGCTTGTGCCAGCATGTCCCCGGAAGAGTGCCGCACTGCGGACTGGTACGAACAAGGCATGCGCGATGGCGCAAATGGCGAACCGCGCTCGCGTTTGGATGCGCACCGCGAAGCCTGCGGCAAGGTGGGCGTCGTCCCCAACATCGAGCAATATCGGGACGGACGCGCCATTGGCATACGCAAATATTGCACCGCCGACAATGGCCTGCAGCAAGGGCGCAAGGGTAGTACCTACCAAAACGTCTGTCCGCCCGAACTCGAAAGCCGCTTTCTCGATCGCTACAACGCCGGATACCGGGTATATCAAGCCCAGCAACGGCTCGAACAGTTGGATCGCGAATCGCAGAACAAACAGCGAGAACTCAGTAAAGCCAAAGACGATGATGCGCGTGCACGCCTGCGCCGCGAACTGAAAGATCTGGATCGTCGCCTGTACCATGCCCGAGACGACGTCTATGCCGCCGAACGGCAGTTGCGCTAAACCAGCCGCGTAGCCCAGCTGCATGGTCATGTAGCTGGGCTACGACGGCTTAAGCCCGCAAGCGCATGCCTGCATGCTTGGGCCGCCAGCAAGCGGATTCGGCAAAACCATAGCCATATCTCTTGCAGCCACCAACCGCTACACTTGGCTTTTCCCTGCCCCACCCTGCACCCTCATGTCTTTCTGGTCGTTTTTCATCGGCCTGGGCGATAGCGCGCTCACAATTCCGTTGGCCTTGGGCATAGCCCTGGCGCTTGCCTTTCAGCGCGCCGTCAGGCCAGCCCTGACCTGGCTACTGGCGTTTGGCATCGGGCTGGCGGTCATCGCGGCAGGAAAGCTGGCTTTTGCTCTTTTTGGCTGGTCCTTGCCCGCTTTCGATTTTTACGTGATCAGCGGCCATGCCATGCTGACGGCAGCGGTCTATCCCATGCTCTTTGGCTCGCTGGTGCGTGCATCCTCGCCACGCATGCGGCGCATGGCGATCATCACCGGCCTTGCACTGGCGGCCGCGATGGCCGTGATACTGGTGACGACGCTACAGCACACGCTGTCGGAAACGCTGCTGGGCAGCCTGGTCGGATTGATGGTTGCCTTCATCGGCTTGCGCAAGCCCACAGCCATACGCATCAGGCCGGCTGCGCTGGCGGCATTCATACCGTTGTCATGCCTGGTGCTATTGAACGCCACCATGCCGGTGCATGCCGCCATGCAAGGGCTCTGGCATCATCTGGGCGCCCAGGTTGGCGCATCGGGAAAATACATTCGATACATAGAATTCGACACACAGGCTGGCAAGCCCGTGGTCGTGATCATACCGCCGAAAAACCCGCCTCGCGGCCGCAAGCTGTCGGCTTCCTACGACTTGGGCCAAGCAACCTGACTGCGCTGCCAGCGAGCCAGGTCGTGCGGTATATCCAGATCGGATGGATCGATACCGGACGACAGGCTTAGCTCATGGCCTCTCGAGATATCCTCCACCGCCTGAGTCGGATGGGAATAAGCCCCCAGGTATTCATCCCTGTAGAGCACATGCCACAAGTGTTCGTGCAGGACAATCCAGAAACGCCCAATGGTACTGTCGAAAAAATAGCACTCCTTCACGGCGGGCCTCCGATATTGTCAACAAGGATAGAGCTGTCATGACTGCCCTTATGCAATCCCCCACGGCAATCCCAGCACATACCAGACTACGAAAAGCAGCGTCCAGAGTATGCTGATCCACATGACATAGGGCAGCATCAGCGCAATGACCGTTCCGACGCCGGCATTCTTATCGTATTTTTGCGCGAATCCTACGATCAACGCGAAATAGGCATTCAACGGCGTAATGGCATTGCTCGGGGAGTCACCCACCCGAAAGGCAGCCAGGACCGCCGCCGGGTCGACCGACAAGGTCACGAACAAGGGCATGAAAACCGGTGCGAACATCGCCCACGTCGCAATCGCAGGGGTGAAGAACAGGTTCAAGAGCAGCAACACGCCAATGAAACCCAGCAACAGCCACAGCGGCCCGATATTGGCGCTTTTCAGGGTATCGGCCAAGGAAACCGCCATCAGCGTCGGAATATTGCTGTAGTTGAAATAATCCACGAACTGGCTGATAACCAGAAAGAGAAGGATGGTGCCTCCCAAGCCGGCCACGGCCTTGGTCATGGCATCGATGACGTCCGCCGTGTCCTTCATGGTCTTGGCCCCGATGCCATACATGACCCCGGTTACCAGGAACAAGAGCAGGATGACACCGATCAGGCCGCTCATGAAAGGTGAGCTTCCCATGATCGCACCGGTTTCGGGGTGCCGCAGGGGAGCACCTTCGGGCACCGTCAAGAGACAAAAGAACACGACGACGCCCAGCAGGCCAAGCGCGGCATACCGCAGGCCGCGCGACTCGTCGGCGGAAAGCTCGCCGTTGGACTGGGGAGACGATTCCGCCACACCCTTGTAGCGCCCGAGGCGGGGCTCGACGATACGCTCGGTGACCAAGGCGATCACCACCGTCAGAAACAGGACGGATGCCATGGAAAACCACAGGTTGGCCGTCAGCCCGATGGAAAGCGTCGGATTGACCAAGTGAATAGCGTCATTGGTCAGTTCGGTCAGCACAGCATCGAGCGGCTTGACCAGCATATTGACGTTGAAGGCGCTGGCCACGGCCGCGAAGCCCAGGGCCAGGCCGGCCAGAGGATGCCGGTTCACGCTGAGCAGGGCGACTCCGGCAAGGGGAATCAGCACCAGATAGCCCGCATCGGCCGCCACGCTGGACAAAATCCCGACAAACGCCAGGATGTAGCTCAGGCTCCAGGCCGGAGACACGGTTACCAGCTTGCGGATCAGGGCGTTCACAAGGCCCGAGGCCTCGGCCACCCCTACCCCCACCATGGCCACGATCAGCAAACCGACAGCCGAAAACGCCATGAAATTCGGCACCAACCTGGTGTAGATGTGCCGAATGCCATCGGCCGTGAGCAGACTATTGGCGCTGGCCTGGAGCTGCTCGAGTTCGTGCGTGACCGGGTTGATCGCCTCGAATGACACCCTTGCCCCAAACATATGCAAGATGTGGGACAGCACCATCACGATTCCAATCAATATTAAAAATATGATGATGGGATGGGGCACGCTATTACCGAATTTTTCGACCGCATCCAGAACTTTTTGTGTTGCGGTCTTGGAGGCTTCTAGTTCTTTTTCTTGGGCCGCTAGGCTCATGGTAGTGCTCCACCCATTTATTGCCTGCCAGCTGCTGCACCGGTAATGGCTTTGCTGTCTGCTGTCCGGTAGCTTATTACATCCGACTTCAGGCGGGGCCTAGGGTAAACCAGACTTCGGCGTCGAGGAAAATTTTTACGGCAAACGACGAACGGCGGGCTATCGCTTCGTCACCGATCCGGCCATCGCCGCAAAAAATTGCCGCTGGCGCCGGCGAAAAAAACGCCCTGGCGCTATGATTCGCCGATCTTTAATCTGGAGTACGCAATGGCCACCCAATCACCGCAACCCGCAACGAAAGCCGATATCGAAGATCTGCGCCAACATCTGTTTGGCACGTGGAAAGCCATCGGACATCTGCTGGCCGCCACCCACGGCAAAGACAAGGCACGCGAAATCCTTGCCGTGGCCAACAAGTCGGCAAAGGACGATGAGCACATGGCTGTCTACCAACTGGTGGAAGTCGCACTCGAATACATCGGAAAAGGTGCTGGCAGCGAGCAAGAAAAGCGCTGACCAGGGGTTGCGCGCGGGCATCACCGCCGCAGTGCCGGGCCAAGTCGCCCCCCGGTTCCCAACCAGCAGGGTATTTGGGGGGGCATTGCCCCGCCAGGGGTTGATAAAACATGCCGGACCCCCCGCTCCAGCCGAACGGCGTGGCATCGGTGACACCCGACGCCGTCCATCCACCGTGGGCTATCGGACTCACGCGGTAGGTGCGGAACGACTGCTTGAGCCCCCACTGCAGCGTGGCGCCGGCGACGTCGCCCGGCGCAGC
>JBEBVZ010000048.1:0-35796 GCA_040392445.1 Verticiella sediminum | reverse complement strand
AGAAGGCTGAACTCGCGGCCTGATGGGGCAGGGGGATGCCCCTGAGGTGATGGAACAGGGTGGGCTTGTGCCCGCCCTTTTTCGTTTGTCGAGCCTTTTGAGTAATGCTCGTTGTCACTCTTTATCGAGAACCCTGTAATGACTCAGCATCCTCTTCGCATCGCACCATCCATTCTAGCGGCCGACTTGGCTAATCTCGGACACGAGGTCGAGAGTGTGATCCATGGCGGAGCCGATATGATTCACTTCGACGTGATGGACAACAATTTCGTCCCCAACCTCACTTTTGGCGTGCCCGTTCTAAAAGCCTTGCGCAAGCGAGGCATTAAGTCGCCGATGGATGTGCATTTGATGGTGATGCAGCCAGAGCGGCTCATTGAGGAGTTCGCTGAGGCTGGCGCGAATATGATCACGATTCACTACGAGTCCACACCTCACATTGATCGCTGCTTGCGCCGTATCCAGGACCTTGGTTGTCAAAGCGGCCTGGCGTTGAATGTTTCAACGCCTCTGGCTGTGTTGGACTATCTGCACGACAAGGTCGACATGGTGCTCATCATGACAATTAATCCTGGCTTTGGCGGACAGTCGTTTCTTCCCCTCGCTTACTCAAAGATTCGGGCAGCGCGCAAATTGCTGGACTCCGTGTCGCCAGCAACACGCATCCAGGTGGACGGGGGCGTCAAACGGTCAAATATTGCAGAGGTGGTGGAATGCGGGGCAGACACCATAGTTGCAGGAACGGAAATTTTCGGTTCCTTAGACTACGCGCAGATCATCACTGAACTCCGGCTTGCCGCCCTGAAACTCGAGGAAACGGTCGGACAGTAGAGCCGTAATGTTTTGGAAATATTGGTGCGCGTATCTGAAGAATCGCTTATCCAGTAGTCGCCACGCTTACTCATGCTGCACACGATCTCAGCATCGGCCAGCAGTATCTGGAACGGGTATATGCCTTGGAAAAGGTGCCCTCGATCCGACCCGTCCCGGCAGCCAAGCTGCCTTGAGAAAGGGAATGACTTCTCCATGACAGAAAACAACCGCATTGTTTTGTCCAGCGACCATGCCGCCATTCGGCTCCGACAAACCATTGCCGTTCATGTCGCGGCGTTGGGTTGGGAAGTAGTCGACATTGGGCCAACCACTCCTGAGAGCACAGACTATCCTAAGCACGGTGAAGCGGCAGCGCGGCTCATCGCCTCCGGCGATTGCCGCTTTGGCATCGTCCTGTGTGGAACCGGCCAGGGCATCATGATGGCAGCGAACAAGGTAAAGGGTATCCGGTGCGGCGTCTGCGCCGACACATTCTCAGCCCGCATGATCCGCCAGCACAACGACGCCAACATGCTCTCGATTGGCGTGCGCGTGGTGGGCGAAGGGGTGGCGCTGGACATCGTGGACGCGTTCCTGACCGCCAGTTTCGAGGGCGGCCGGCATGCTACGCGAGTGGAGATGATTAAGGCGATGGAAGGGTAGGTTGTGTCGCGCATGATCCATGGAGGAGCGCATGCCTATAGAAGTGATTTTGATAGATGCCGACGGAGTGGTTCAGTACGCGCCTGAGGACTGGTCCGATGCATTCGCTCGCTCAATGGCTTTTCAGAGCCCAGACCAAGTACGGAAATTCACGGCAGATGTCTTCGCGGCTGAGACAGCATGCTTGTCTCGGATAGACAGGTTTGATGATGCTCTCCATGATGTTCTGAAGTCTTGGGGTCGACTAGAGCAGAAATCATTTGTGATGGAGACCATGCCGTCCATTCGCCCATACAACGACGTATTGGAAGTCGTGCAATCACTCAGGGCTGGTGGCACCAGGTGTTACGTCGCCAGCAACCAGCAAACGCAAAGGGCGATGTTTATGTCAACCAAGCTTGGATATTCCGCGACTTTCGACGGCGAGCTTTATTCCTGCAAGCTTGGTGCTGCGAAGCCTAGCGAGTTGTACTTCGAGCTGGCGTTGGAGGCTGTGGGCGTAGAAGCTAGTTCGACGCTTTTCATCGACGACAGGCCTGAAAACGTGGCAGGCGCTCAGCGGGTCGGTCTTCATTCATTCGTCTTCGATGGGCGAAGCGGCGCCTCGGTACTTGAGTCCCATCTGCGCGGCTTCGGCATCAAGTTGCCGCGGATGCTCTCGAGCTTCGAGAAACTCGAGGTGCCGTCCGGAAAGCCAGTTGGGCCGACCTGAGTCTTCGTGATCGCTCACGTGATGCCGTGTTTTCGCAACTCGGCGTTCTCGTCGCCGCTTATCCAACCAAACACCTTGCCCTTGGTATTCTCGACCCGAATCAGATATAGATTGGTGAAATCAGGCTCTACCGTCAAGGCATTGTTGAAATTCCGCTCGTAGCGATCAAGCTGCTCTTTCACCGCTTGGTGCATTGGCATGGCTCACTCTCCCTTGGGTGGACAGGCAGAGTCCAATCGTATCAAGGCAGGTTTTGGCGGCGTAGCGGCGGAGGTGGCAGCTCACCCCGCCGGCGAATTCGCAGTGCGCCACACCGAAAGCAAGCTCGCGCTGACAATCAGCGCCATGCCCGCCATGGCGACGGTGTCGGGCGTATCGCCCCACATCAGAAAGCCCAGCACCGAAGCAAAGATGATCACGGTGTATTGCAGGGCCGCCGACAGCAGTGCCGAGCCCAGGCCGAAGGCGCGCGTCATCGCCAACTGGCCCAGCAGGCCCACAACGCCCAAGCCGGCCAAGGCGCCCCAGCCACCCAGCGATAGCGGCTGCCAGCTTTGAAAGGCAATGGCGACCAGGCCGGTGGCACAGACAGTGACGGAAAAATACAGCACGGTGCGCCAACCGGGCTCGCCCGCCTTGGAAAGGCTGCGGATCTGCAACTGCGCCACGGCCGCCAAGCCGCCCGCGCCGATGCCGCTAAGAGCCGCCAGCCATTGTTCGGGGTTGAAGGTTGGGCGCAGCACCGCCAGCACGCCGATAAAGCCCAGGATCACCGCCAGCAAGCGCACTTTGTCCAGCCGCGCGCCGCCCCAGCCCAGCATCCAGCCCGCAATGAAGAGTGGGGCCGTGTAGTTCAGCGTAATGGCTGTGGCCAGCGGCAGTTGCGAGATGGCGTTAAAGCCCAGCCACATCGAGGTGACGCCAGCGACGTTGCGCCAGATATGCAAGCGCCATGAGGAAGGCCTAAGCGACAGGCTGGAGGAACGCGCCCAGACGATCAGCATGATGATGGACGGCAAGCCGCGCATGACCACGATCTGGGGCAGGGCTACCTGCATTTCCGATGCCATTTTCACAAACATGCCCATCAACGCAAACATAAATGTTGCGGCCAACATCCACAGCGCTTGCATAAGGCAACGGAAACCAGAAAAAATGGGATAAGACCCGTACTATACTCTTGCCCTGCACATGGCCGGGCGCAAAACTCCGAGCCTACCGGTTCTTTTTTCATTGCGATGACAGTCCATGCAGCAACATTTATTTGATCAGGCAATTCACCTCACACCGATAGCCACTGAAGGCGCGACTACGCGCTGGGCGGGTGCCACCCACGCTTCCTACTGGAACATGATCGGGCCGTTCGGCGGCACCACTGCGTCGGTGGTGTTGCAGGGCATATTGGGCAACCCGCTGCGCGCGGGCGATCCGATTTCACTGACCCTGACCTATGCCAACGCGATTCGCGAAGGCGCGTTCGAAGTGGTCACCCAGTTGATTTGCGCTACGCGCACCACCCAGCACTGGTCGGTGCAGCTGCTGCAGGGCGAAGGCGATGCGCGCGTGGTGGCTGTCAACGCCATTGCCATGTTTGCCATCCGCCGCGATGTCTGGTCGGCGCCCGAAGCCGTCATGCCCCAGGTGCCGCCCGCCAGCGACTGCGAGATTTTCGTGCAGCCGGAACGCGCGGTGAAGTGGCTCAAAAGCTACCATTTTCGCTTCCTGCAGGGCAGCATTGGCCCGGCGCGTGGCGGGCAGGTCGATGACGACAGTACTTCCACGCTGTGGGTCAACGAAGCGGTCGAGCGCCCGATGGATTTTGCCTCGCTGGCTTCGTTCTGCGATATTTTCTTTCCGCGCATCTACCTGCGCCGCGGCGCAGTCGTGCCGGCCGGCACGGTGTCGCTCAACATCTATTTCCACGCCAGCACGCAACGCCTGGCCCAGGTCGGTTCTGCGCCTGTATTGTGTACGGCCCGAGCACAGAATTTCAGCGGCGGCTTCTTCGATCAGAACGCCCAGATCTGGAGCGACGACGGCTTTCTGCTTGCCAATACCCAACAGATGGTCTGGTACAAGGAATAATGACGCTCACGCTGTTTGCCGAGCAATTCCTGAATGGGCTGCAGTTCGGATTGATGTTGTTCCTGATCGCCGCGGGCCTGACTCTGGTCTTCGGCATCATGGATCTGATGAACCTGGCGCATGGCTCGCTATATATGGCGGGCGCTTATGTGGCGGCCGACATCATGCAGCGTACCGGCTCGTTCACCCTGGCCGTGGCCGGCGCCTGCCTGATCGTGGCTGTGGTGGGCCTGGTGCTGGAAGTGGGCCTGATCCGGCGCCTGTACCAGCGTGATCACCTGGCGCAGGTGCTGGGCACCTTCGCTGTCATCCTGATCGGCAACGATCTGGTCAAGATGATCTGGGGGCCGGCGCCGGTGATGCTGTCCATGCCCGCGGCCCTGTCGGGCCCGGTCGAGATCGTGCCGGGCTTTTTGTACCCGGCCTACCGCCTTTTCATTATCGCCCTGGGCGTGCTGGTGGTGCTGGGGCTGTATGCGTTCGTGACGCGGACCCGGGCGGGCGTGCTTGTGCGCGCGGGTGCTTCCAACCGCGGCATGGCGACCCTGATGGGGGTGCGTGTTTCCCGGCTGTTCCTGGGGGTGTTCATGTTGGGCGCGGCATTGGCCGCGCTGGCGGGCGCCTTGCTGGGCCCGATCACCGCCGTGCAGGTGGGGATGGGCGAAGATATCCTTATCCTGGCCCTGGTGTGCATCGTGATCGGTGGCATAGGCTCAGTACGGGGTGCGCTGGTGGGTGCCATGCTGGTAGGCATGGTCGATACCGCCGGGCGCGCCTTTTTGCCGCTGGTGCTGCAGTCGCTGGCGCCGGCCGCCAGTGGCTTGGGGCCCACCTTTGCCGCCATCGCCATCTATGTGTTGATGGCGGGCATTCTTTTCTTTCGGCCCACGGGCCTGTTTCCTGCACGGGGCTAGCAAGTGCCGGACAATACCGCGATTTCCGGCGCCGGGCGTCGGCAGCAAGGCCTGGGCTGGTTGCCGGTGCTGGTGCTGCTCGCCCTGGCGGCCTTTCCTCTGGCCGCGCCGCTGCTGGGCCTGGAATTCTATGTGTCCATGGTGCGGCGCGTTTTCATTTTCGCCATGGTGGCCACCAGCCTGAATTTCATCCTGGGCTATGGCGGCATGGTGGCTCTTGGGCATGCCGCGTTCTTCGGGGTGGGGGCCTATACGGTTGCGATCCTGGGCAGCGAGGGCGTGACGGCGGGCTGGCTGGCCTGGCCGGTGGCCATGCTGGTGGCGGCCTTGCTGGCCTTGCTTACCGGGGCCATATCGCTGCGCACGCGCGGTGTCTACTTCATCATGATCACGCTGGCGTTTGCCCAGATGCTGTACTTCGTGGTGATTTCCCTGCGCCAGTACGGCGGAGAAGACGGCCTGAACCTGTCTGGGTATTCGCAGTGGCCGGGGCTGGATCTGGCCGACGACAACACCTTCTATTACCTGACGCTGTTCCTGCTGGTGGGGGTGCTGGTGCTGTTCAACCGATTGGTTGCATCCCACTTTGGCGCCGTGCTGCAAGGTATCCGCGAGAACGAATCCCGCATGACCGCGCTGGGTTATCCGGTGTATCGCATCAAGCTGGCGGCCTTTGCCATCGCCGGCGGCGTCGCCGGTCTGGCGGGGGCTTTGCTGGCCAATCACAATCTCTTTGTGTCGCCCAGCATCATGCACTGGACGCAGTCGGCCAACCTGCTGATCATGGTGATCGTCGGGGGCACGGGCCTGCGCTATGGCGGCGTGGCGGGCGCGGTGGTGCTGCTGGGCCTGGAAGAGTTCCTGCGCATGTATACCGAGTACTGGCATTTGCCGCTGGGGCTGTTGTTGCTGGTGGTGGTGCTGGCCGCGCCGCAAGGGCTGGCGGCCCTGCCTGCCGCCATGCTGCGCCGCCGCCGCGCGCCGGCCAGGGGGGCGCCATGACCGCCGCCGTGCCGGCCTTGCAGGCCAGCGGTCTGGTCAAGCGCTATGGCGCTTTGCTGGCCACCGACAACGTGGCACTGGCCCTGGCGCCGGGCGAATTGCATGCCCTGATCGGCCCCAACGGAGCCGGAAAATCCACGCTGATCCAATTGCTGGCCGGCACGTTGGCGCCGGATGCGGGCGGCCTGCACCTGGGTGGCGTCGATGTCACCTCTTGGGCTGCGCATCGGCGCGTGAAGGCCGGCCTGGCTCGCTCGTTCCAGGTGACCAGTGTGTTCGCACGCATGAGCGTCGAAGAAAACCTGTTGCTGGCGGTGCAGGCCAGCGCGCCCGGGCGCTTCGGCATGTGGCGGCCACGCTCGGCCAACACCGACTTGTTGCGCCAGGCCCATGCGCTGGCCGATCGCTGCCAGTTGCCCAGAAGCCAATGGGGCCTGCCGGCGGGCACCCTGGCCCATGCGCAGCAGCGCAAGGTCGAGTTTGCCCTGGCCCTGGCGGCCAATCCCAAAGTCTTGCTGCTGGACGAGCCCATGGCCGGGATGGGGCCGGAAGACAGCGCCGCCCTGGCCGACCTGATCGATACGCTGCGCGGGCAGGTCACGATACTTCTGGTCGAGCATGACATGGATGCGGTGTTTCGCCTGGCCGATAGGATTTCGGTGCTGGTGTACGGCAGCTTGATTGCTACCGGCACGCCCGAGCAGATCCGGGCCGATGCCCGGGTGCAGCAGGCCTATCTGGGGGAAGAGGCATGAGTCTGCTGCGCTTGCAGGGTGCTTGCAGCGGCTATGGCGCGAGCCAGGTGCTGTTCGATCTGGACCTGGAAGTCGAGCCCGGTCAGGTGGTGACGCTGCTGGGGCGCAACGGCATGGGCAAGACCACCACCTTGCGCACCTTGTTCGGGGTGTTGCCCCTGCGGGCCGGCAGCCTGGGCTTCAATGGCCATGACGTGACGGGCTGGTCGCCGGATCGCATTGCCCGACTGGGCATGGCGATCGTGCCCGAAGGCCGGCAATGCTTTCCCAACCTGAGCGTGCGCGAGCACCTGGATGCCTTTGCCGCCAAGCGCAGTGGTGCCGCGGCGTTGTGGACGACGCAAACCGTCTACGAGCTGTTCCCGCGTTTGAAAGAGCGCGCCGGCCACCTGGGCAACCAGTTGTCGGGTGGCGAGCAGCAGATGCTGGCGATAGGCAGGGCGCTGGTCACCAACCCCAGGCTCTTGATCCTGGACGAGGCGACCGAAGGCCTGGCGCCTACCGTGCGCGAAGAAATCTGGCGTTGCCTGGCGCGCCTGCGCGAAGCCGGCCAGACCATCCTGGTGGTCGACAAATACCTGGAACGCCTGCTGCCGCTGGCCGACCGGCACATCATCCTCGAGCGTGGCCGCGTCGTGTGGGACGGCAACTCCAGCGAGCTGGACGCCGATCGAGGCCTGTGGCAACGCTTCCTGGGCGTCTGAAGTTTAGAAAACCGGGGTCAGACCCCGGTTTTCGCAAGCAGGCTAGCCTACAGCGCTTTCCGGCAAGACACGCCTGCCAGGAAATTATCGTGGTCTGACCCCGGTTTTGGGTTTCGGGGTCGTGACGTGCTGCGCTTATTCGCCGGCGTACGAGAATTTGCCGTTGCGCACGACGCCCATCACGGCGGCGCGTTCGTCAAAGCCCTGGTGGTCCTGGGGCGAGAGGTTGAGCACACCGTTGGGCACGGTAATGTCATGGCTGCTTTCCAGCGCATCGCGCAAGGCGGCGCGAAACGCCGGCGTGCCCGGTTGCGCGCCGGTATTGACCGTGCGGCGCACGGCATCGTTCAGCAATATCCAGGCGCCCCACGCATCGCCCGCAAACTGGGTGGTCGAGTCGGGGCCGTGCTTGGCTTCATAGCGTTCGACGAAGTCCACCGCCACTTCGCGCACGGGATGGTTCTGCGGCAGTTCGCGGGCGACCACGACCGGGCCGGTGGGGAAGTAGGTGCCTTCGATATCCTTGCCGCCGATCTGCAGGAATTGCGGCGAAGCGATGCCATGGGTCTGGAATATCTTGCCCTGATAACCGCGCTCGACCAGCGTTTTCTGGGGCAGCACGGCGGGGGCGCCCGATGCCGCCACCAGGATGGCGTCGGGCTTGAGCGACATCAGCTTCAATACCTGGCCGGTGACGCTGGTGTCGTTGCGCTGGTAGCGCTCGTCGCCCACCATCTGCATGCCGTTGGCCTTGGCCGCCGCCGAAAATTCATTCCACCAGCTGTTGCCGTAGGCGTCGGCAAAGCCGATGAAGCCTACCGTCTTGATGCCGGCCTTCTGCATGTGGCGGGCCAGCGTGGCGGCCATCAGCGAATCATTTTGCGGCATCTTGAAGACCCAGCGCCGCTTGTCGTCCTGCGGCTCGACGATGGAGGCCGATGCGGCCAGCACCAGCATGGGCGTTTGCGCTTGCGACACGACGTCCAGCGCGGCCAGGGCATTGGGCGTCAGGTTGGGGCCGACGATCACGTCGACCTTGTTTTCGTTGATCAGCTTGTGGATGTTGCGCACCGCCGAGGTCACGTCGGAGCCATCGTCCAGCAGCACGTAATGGGCGATCTGGTCGCCGATGGTGCGCGGCCACATCATGATGGTTTCCTTGGTGGGAATGCCGATGGCGGCCCCCGGGCCCGTGGTGCCGATGTTGATGCCTACCGTGACGTCAGCCTGTGCGGCGGCGGATGTTGCCAGCAGGGCGGCGCCCAGATACTTGAACAAAGTGCGCATGGAAAGCTCCGAGGATGCAAAAAGTTGACGGCGATGTTACTGCAGCGGCGCAGGCAAAACATCGTCCGGCGGGGCGGTGTGCAGGAAGTGGTCCAGAATCAGGAAGTGGTCGTCGTGAAAGCGCTCTTCGAGGCTGGCCAATTCGTCCTGCGGCACCCAGAATGCGGCGGCCGCATCGTCGCCGGCGCGGATGGCCGGCAGCGGGCGCTGGCCCAGGTCGAAGTAATGGGCATGGGTCAGGACGCGGCCGCGCTGGCTGCGCCCGGGCGCGTCGAACAGGGTGACCTGGCTCAGCGCCGCGCGCAGCTGCGGTTGCGGCACGTCCAGGCCGGTTTCCTCGGCCAGTTCACGGATGGCGGATTGCAGCACCGTGTCGTCAGCTTCCAGAAAACCGCCGGGCAGCGCGAACAGGCCGGCTCCCGGGGCACGGCCGCGCTGTATCAGCAGCACCTGGCCGGCGCACCGCACCACCGCATCCACGGTGACGAAGATGGGGGTGTAGGGCGAGCCATTCCATTGCGCGCGCATTTGGCGCAAGGCCTGCCATTCGTCGGATACTTCACGAAATGCCTCGGACGCCAGCCATTGGCGCAGCAAGCTTTCGCCGCCCGGTGCCAGCAGGTCTTGAAGGCGGTGCAGTTCGGCCTGGGCATCGGCAGCGCCCAAAAGCCGGTCTCGCAAGGCTGTTTCGCCGTTGGCATCGGTGGCCGGTTCGTGCTCGGCAGCCCAAGGCAGTTCCCCCATTTCAGCACAGCTGGCATCGCGCAGCACCAGGGTGCTGCCAGGGGCCGGCGCATGCGCCTCCACCAGGCGACGTATGCTTTGCGCCCAGCGTTGGGTGTCGTTGTCGTCGCGTACTGCCACGATGCGCACGCGCGCGGCTTCGGCCGGCGTCAGCGCGGCGCTGATCATGGCCGCGCGCTGGTCGCGCGTCAGCGGGTTGCGCGGCGAGCGCGCCTGGCGCGCGCCGGCTATCACCACCACGCATAGCGGCGCCCTGGCCAGCGCATGCCGCAGCATGGCCAGGTGGGTCTTTAAAAATGGCTGGAAACGCCCAATATAGACAGCCGTATCGAATGCTGGGTTCATCATGCCCTTGCCTTGTTCATGCCTGCGCCGCCGCGCGATGTTATCGTGCGCCCGTAAACCACGCGCCAGAAAGGAGAACCATGGTTACCGTAGTGAAATGCCCAACTTGCCGTCGTGACGTCCCCTGGACGGACGACAGCAAGTGGCGTCCGTTTTGCTCCGAGCGCTGCAAGTCGGTGGATCTTGGCGGCTGGGCCGCCAATCGCTACCTTATTCCTGGCGAGCCTGCGCAGGACGACGAGCAGTAGGATCATCGCCGGCCTGCTCGGCAGGACGGTCGAAATCGTGGCGCTCGTAGACGTCTTGCAGCGCATCGACGATGGTCTTGTCCGTCAGCGGCGCACCGGAAAGATAGGCTGCCCGGCCCAGCGTATGGGCGGCTATCGTAACGGTTGCCAGCAGAAAGAAAACGCCCAGCGCGGCAACGATCAGTGCGTTCCAGGTGCCCACCGCAATGCCCGCGCCCAGCAGCATGGCGCCCGAGCCCACGACGCCGGCCGTGGTGGCCGCATGCATGCGGGTGTAGACGTCGGGAAACCGCAGCAGGCCAAGCGCAGCGCTAAATACCACCAGCGCGCCCACAACGATCAGGGCGGCGGCCAGCAGGTCCCGGGCCAGCTCAAAGCTCATGCTCTTTCTCCGATTGTGGAACCTCGGCGCGTTCGAGCAGGGCGGCAAATGCGACTGCGCCCAGGAATCCGAACAGGGCGATGCCCACGGCAATGTCCATATAGCCGGCGTAGCCGGTAAAGCAGGCGGTGAGGGCGGCCAGGCAAATACCCAGCAGGCCCAGCATGTCGGTGGCGATGACGCGGTCCGCCGACGAGGGGCCGCGCAGCAGCCGCCATGCCACCAGCGCCAGGCTGGGAACCATCAGGACGGCGGCGAAAACGGCCGCCCAGTACACGATGCTCACGGCAGGACCTCCTTGACGCTGGCTTCCAGGGACGATTTCATATCCAGGACTGCCTGCTCGGGATCGGGGGCGTCCAGCGCATGCACGTACAGGTAGCGCCGGTCTTCGGAGACATCCAGCGTCGTGGTGCCGGGCGTGAGCGTGATCATGTTGGCGAAAATGGTGATCCCGAGCGGGGATTTTTCATCTACCGGCACGGCGAGGATGGCCGGAGTCACGCTGCCGCGCGGGGAATACACGGCGCGCAGCGTGGCCCAGGTGGCTTTGAGCAGCTCTATGGTCAGCGTGCCGGCCAGGCGCAGCCAGGCCAGGGCTAGCGTGATGAAGCGGCCGGTTTTCATGGCGTGGCTCCCGGGATGACGCCGGCCGCCGTACCCAGCACCGCTTCGATGTAGGCGTGGCGGTTCAGCAATTGCTCGGCGGCGGAAAAGGACATGGCGGCAAAGGGCTCGGTGTACAGCCCTATTGTGACAGTGATGGCGGCCAAGACCACGATGGGGATATAGGTGGCGATGCGTTCGCCCCGCGTCCAGTCCGGGTTGGGTGGGACAATGGGCTCGGCCTTCCAGAATGCTTCATTCCAGATCTTGACCATGGAATACAGGGTCAGCAGGCTGACAACCAGCGCGACCCCCGCAAGCAGGAAAGCCTGGTCTTCAAGGCTGGCCTGGATGACGGCCAGCTTGCCCCAGAAACCGGATAGCGGCGGCACGCCGGCCAGCGAGAACGCCGGGATCATGAAGAGCAGGCCCAGTAGCGGCGTGGTGCGCCATAGGCCGCCCAGCCGGGCCAGGGCGAAGCTGCCGCCGTGCTGGCGGATGGCACCCGCGATCAGGAAGAGGTTGGCCTTGACGATGATGTGGTGAACCACATACAGGATGCTGCCGGCCATGGCCAGCGGGGTCATCAGCGCCAGCCCGATCAGCATGTAGCCGATCTGGCTGATGATGTGAAAAGACAGGATCTTGCGGACATCGTAGTGGGCGGCGGCACCCAGCACGCCGATGACCATCGTGGCCATGGCCAGGAAGGCGAAGATGGGGCCGAAAAAGCCCGTGTCATGGGCGAAGATCAGTGTGTATACCCGCATGATGGCGTACACGCCGACCTTGGTCAGCAGCGCGGCGAAAATCGCCACCACCGGCATCGAGGCCGTGTGATACGACGCCGGCAGCCAGTTGAACAGGGGGAAAATCGCCGCTTTGGCACCGAACGCCACCAGCAGCAGCACGCCTATGGTGGCCACCAGGCCCTGGTTTTCCATCCTGGGCACGACCAGGGCCAGATCGGCCATGTTCAGGGTGCCGGCAACACCGTACAGCATGCCGACCGCGACCAGAAAGAGCGTGGTGCCGATCAGGTTGAGCATCACATAGCGGATGCCGCCATCGAGCTGCTCGCGAGTGCGGTCCAGCACCATCAGGCCGAACGAGGCGATCAGCATGACCTCGAACCAGACATACAGGTTGAAAATGTCGCCCGTGGCAAACGAGCCGCACACGCCCAGCAGCAGGCCGTGGAAGAGGGGATGAAAGCCGGCCCGGTTGCGTTCGGCATGGCCGGGGCCCATGGCGTAGATGGCAACCGTCAGCGCCATCAAGCCTGTAATGGCCAGCATGATGGCGGCCAGGGTGTCGATGACCAGCGAGATGCCGAACGGCGCGGGCCAGTTGCCCATTTGCGCAGTGAGGACGGTGCCGCCTGCGGTTCGAGCCAGCAGGTTCAGGGCCACGGCCAGCAGGCCGGCCGCGCCAGCCAGGCTGACCAGGCCCTGCGCGCGGGGCATATTCCACAGCATGGCGCACAGCGCAGCGGTAAACAACGGCACCAATAGCGGTGCAACCAACAAAAACTGCGCCAGCATTATGCCTTGACTCCATTCGCGTCGCTGTCGTCGTCGGACAGGGTGGGCGGGTCTATGTTTTCCGCGTCGTGCAACTGTTCGGCATCCAGGGTGCCAAAGCGGCGCCAGGCTTGCAGGGCCAGCATCAGGCCAAACGCCGTCAGCCCGAACCCGATGACGATGGCGGTCAGGATCAGGGCCTGTGGCAAGGGATTGGCGGCAGTGGCCGCCAATGTGCCGTCGGCGCCGTGGATCAGGGCCGGCAAGGCCGAGCCCAGGCGCCCTGACAAAAGCAGCAGCAGGTTGGTGCCTGTACCCAGCAGGATGAAGCCCAGCAACATCCGGGGCAGGTCGCGGCTAAGAAACAGGTAAACGGAGGTGGCGATCACAACGCCGATGGAGATGGCCAGCAGGATTTCCATGGGCTTAGCGTCGGATGAGATTCATGAAGATGGTGCATACCGTGCCCACCACCGCCACGTACACGCCGGTGTCGAACAACAGGGTGGTGCCCAGGGGCAGTTCGACCCCCAGCAGACGCAGTGTGTACCACTGGTGCGTCAGGTAGCCATTGGCGCCAAGCAGGGCGGGTATGCCGCTTGCCAGTGCCATCAGTACGCCCGCGCCACACAGGCTGGTGGGCCGTACGCGCAGCAACTGCAGCGCCTCGTCGCGTCCGCGGGAAATGGCATAGAACAGCAGCCCCATGCCGGCCAGCAGGCCGCCGACGAAGCCGCCGCCTGGCGCGTTGTGCCCGCGCAGCAGGATATACAGTGAATACAGAACCGTCATCGCGAGGATGGGCGCGGCCGAGGTGCGCAGGATCAGCGAGGGTCTCATGAGTTTTCCTGTGGGCTGCGCACCCGGGCGCGCAACAGCGAACGCACGGCAAAGGCGGCCAGCGCCAACACCGTGATTTCACCCAGCGTATCCAGGGCCCGGAAGTCGACCAGGATCACATTCACGACGTTGCGGCCATGCGCGGCCAGCAGGCTGTGGTCGCCAAACCATTGCGAGAGGCGGGTGTCGAGCGGGGCGGCCAGGATGGCCAGCAGGGTGGTGGTGACGCCGGCGCCCACGGCAATCGCGATGCCGGCGTCTATGGTTTTTTGCCTGGGCGCACGTGTGTCGCGCTGGGGCAAGGGAATGCGCGCGAGGGTGGTGGCCAGTATCACCACCATCAGTGTTTCCACCGCGAACTGCGTGAACGAGACATCGGGTGCGCCGAACATCAGGAACACCAGGGCGGTGCAAAAACCCACCAGGCCGGTGGCGATGACCGCGCCGAACGCGGTGGGGGCAGTTGCCGCCGCCAGCGAACCCACGGCGAGCCCCAGGAATACCAGGTAGCGTGCGTCCAGGATCTCGAGCGTGAACGCGGGCATCCTGAAGCCGTCGCGTAGGAACAGGGTCAGCAGCAGCGCCGCCGCCGTCACGCTGAAAAGCAGGCGCAGGTAGCCGCGCAGGCTGCCATGCTGAAAGAACTGGGTTACGCGCGATGCCAGGCCGATGAAGCCGGCCAGCCCCGCGTCGTAGGCGCGCGAGGGGCTGTAGCGATCGATGGCGCCCAGGCTGCGCAAACCGCTGCCAAGACGTGCCCAGAGCAGGAAAATGCCCAGGCCGCCAAGCACGGTGGCCGCGGACAGCGCAAGTATCGGTGTAAAGCCATGCCACAGCGCAAGCTCGATGCCCGAGGCCGCGCCCAGGGCGGCCTCGGCCGCCGGTTCTATCCAGTTTTCGTGAGTCGAGGCCAGCAAGATGCTGGACAGCAGCCCCAGTATGGCCAGCAGCCCCGGCCCGGCCAGCATGGCCGCGGGCGGGTCGTGCGGCGGCTTGGGCGTGGGCAGTTGGCGCCCGCCAAACAGGCGGATCGACATGAGGGCGGCGATGGCGATGGTGCCGGCATTGATCAGCACGGTGCCGGCAACCAGGATGGCCATGAAGGCGTCATGGCCGGTCGTGGCCTCGTAGATCAGTTCCTTGGCGACGAAGCCCAGGAAGGGCGGCATGCCGGCCATCGACAGTGCGGCCAGGCCGGCGGCGATGGCCGTCAGCGGCATGCGCCGGCCCAGGCCGCGCAGCAATGTGGCGTCGCGCGCGCCGGTTTCGTGGTCGACGATGCCGGCGATCAGAAAGAGGGCGGCTTTATAGAGCGCATGCACGATCAGGAAGGCGATCGCGGCGACCATGGCTTGCGGGCTGCCCATGCCTATCAGCATGGTCAATATGCCCAGGCCCGCCACCGTGGTGTAGGCCAGGATGCGTTTCAGGTCGGTGACGCGCAGCGACATGATGGTGGCGGTCAGTGCGGTGGCCACACCAAACAAGGTAAGCGTGTCGTGCCACAGCGCAACCCCTGCGTACAGCGGCGCCATGCGTGCCAGCAGGTAGATGCCCAGCTTGACCATGGTGGCCGAGTGCAGGTAAGCCGACACCGGCGTGGGGGCGGCCATGGCATTGGGCAGCCAGAAGTGAAACGGCAGTTGAGCCGATTTGGTGAAGCAGCCCAGGATAAGCAGGAACATGGCGGGCAGGGCGGCCGGGTGCGCGAGCACCTCGGCGCGCGCGGCCAGGATGCCCGACAGGCTGGTCGTGCCCGCTGCCACGGCCAGCAGGATCAGCCCCGCCAGCAGCGCCAGACCGCCGCCGGCGGTCACCAGCAGGGCTTGCAAGGCCGCCTTGCGCGCGGATGCCTGCTCGTGGTCGTAGCCCACCAGGAAAAAAGATGTAAGGCTGGTGAGTTCCCAGAAAATGAAGAGTACGATGACGTCGTTCGCCGATACCGCGCCCAGCATCGACATCATGAAGAGCACCAAGGTGACGATCAGGCGGCGCAGCCGGGCGTCTCCCTTCAGGTATTCGCCCGCGTACAGGAACACCAGTGCGCCGATGCCGGTGATCAGTAGGCAAAACAGCAGACCCAGGCCGTCCAGCCGCAGGCCGCCCGCCACGCCCAGCGTGGGGATGGCCCAGAATGGCGCTTGCAGCGGCGCGCTGCCGTGGGTCAGGGCCAATGCCGCATAGCCGGCGCATAGCGCCGCGGCCAGGGCGCTGGCCAGCCAATGCGTGGCGCGTTGCGGCACGAAGGCCAGCAAAACGCCGCCGACGAATGCCAGCAGGATGGGAAGAGCCAGAAAATTGATCTGCATGTGGTTTGGAAAAAGACGCTCACCGTACCCGGCAGGCTACGCTCGAAAACATACTCGACAGTAGCTGGCGTGAACAATGTGTTTCTGGGTTTGCAGAGGCCCGCAGATGGCCTTGAAGGAAGCGGACAACGCCCCCATTGTAAAACTGCAATTGCCAAACTGTCCCCGTTAGCCGCGCATGCGGGTAAAATCAAAGGTTTGGTTTGTGATTTTTTAGAGATAATCTCATGCCTATTTACGCTTATAAATGCGAAGCATGCGGCCATGACCATGACGCACTGCAGAAAATGTCGGATGCTCCTTTGCGTGACTGCCCCGCTTGCGGCAAGCCCGCGCTGGCCAAGCAGGTAACCGCGGCTGGTTTCCAGCTGAAGGGGTCCGGCTGGTACGTTACCGATTTCCGTAATGGCGGCAGCAGCGCCGGTGCGGCGTCAACGGCTGCGCCCGCCGCGGCGGCCCCGGCTGCTGCAGCGCCGGCCGCCCCGAGCGGGCCCGCTGCTTCGTCCTGATTTCATCAAATACACAATCCCCACATTTAGGGAGCTTTCATGCGTACGTGCTATACCGGCCAGGTTTGCCGCGATCACCTTGGGCAAACAGTGAACTTGTTTGGCTGGGTGCAGCGTCGTCGAGATCACGGCGGCATTATTTTCATCGATCTGCGCGACCGCGAAGGCCTGGCGCAGGTGGTGTGTGATCCCGACGAGGCCGCCTCGTTTGCCGTGGCAGAGCGTCTGCGCAACGAGTTCTGCGTACGCATCACGGGCGTCGTGCGCGCACGGCCCGAAGGCACGGTCAACGCCGACCTGAAATCCGGTGAAATCGAGATCCTGGCCAAGGAAATCGAGATCCTCAACGCATCGGTGACCCCGCCGTTCCAGCTCGATGACGACAACCTGTCGGAAACCACGCGCCTGACGCACCGCGTGCTGGACCTGCGTCGCCCGCAGATGCAGCGCAACCTGATGCTGCGCTATCGCGTGGCCATCGAAGTGCGCAAGTACCTCGACCAGTTGGGTTTCATCGACATCGAAACCCCCATGCTGACCAAGAGCACGCCCGAAGGCGCTCGCGACTACCTCGTGCCCTCGCGTGTGAACGCCGGCGAGTTTTTCGCGCTGCCGCAGTCGCCCCAGCTCTTCAAGCAGATGCTGATGGTGTCGGGGTTCGACCGCTACTACCAGATCACCAAGTGCTTTCGCGACGAAGACCTGCGGGCTGATCGCCAGCCGGAATTCACCCAGATCGACTGCGAAACCTCCTTCCTGACCGAGGAAGAGATCCGCGCGATCTTCGAGGACATGATCCGCCAGGTGTTCAAGACCGTGCAGGGCGTGGAATTGCCCGCGCCTTTCCCCCAGATGACCTGGGCCGACGCCATGAGCAAGTACGGCTCCGATAAGCCGGACCTGCGCGTGGCGCTGGAATTCACCGATGTCACCGATGTCATGAAAGACGTCGATTTCAAGGTGTTCTCGGGCGCGGCCAACGCCGACGGCGGCCGTGTGGTCGCCTTGCGGGTTCCGGGCGGCGCCAGCATTTCGCGCAGCGAAATCGACGCTTACACCCAGTTCGTGGCCATCTATGGCGCGCGCGGCTTGGCGTGGATCAAGGTCAACGAGGCCGGCAAGGGCCGTGAAGGCCTGCAGGCGCCTATCGTGAAGAACATCCACGATGCGGCGCTGGCGGCCATTCTCGAGCGCACCGGTGCGCAAAGCGGCGACATCATCTTCTTTGGCGCGGACAAGGCCAAGGTCGTGAACGATGCCCTGGGCGCGCTACGCGTGAAAATCGGCCACAGCGAGTTCGGCAAGGCCAATGGCCTGTTCACCAAGGGCTGGCGCCCGCTGTGGGTCGTGGACTTCCCCATGTTCGAATACGACGAGGAAGCCCAGCGCTACACGGCTGCACACCACCCCTTCACCAGCCCCAAGGATGGTCACGAAGACTTCCTTACCACCAATCCGGGCGCGGCTATCGCCAAAGCCTACGATATGGTGCTCAATGGCTGGGAAATCGGTGGCGGCTCGGTGCGTATCCACCGCGAGGAAGTGCAGAGCAAGGTGTTCCGCGCGCTCAAGATCGACGCTGAAGAAGCGCAGCTCAAGTTCGGTTTCCTGCTCGATGCCCTGCAATATGGCGCGCCTCCGCATGGCGGGATCGCCTTCGGCCTGGATCGCATCGTCACCATGATGACCGGTGCCGATTCCATCCGTGACGTGATTGCCTTCCCCAAGACGCAGCGCGCACAGTGCCTGCTCACTCAGGCGCCGTCGGCTGTCGACGAAAAACAGCTGCGCGAGCTGCATATTCGCCTGCGCAACGTGGAAGCCAAGCCCGCCGCCTGATATTCTGTTTATCCGGCGGCAGGTTTCATGCCGCCGGATGCATAGGGTAGGGCCGTCTCATGTCTATCATCCGGGTTGTAAGCTACAACATCCACAAGGGGCGCTCGGGGCTGGTAAGCCGGGCGCGCTTGAATGAGCTGCGCCTGGGCCTGCACGGCGTGGGCGCCGACCTGATCTTCCTGCAGGAAGTCCAGGGCCGCAACGACCGTTCCGGCATTCTCGATGCCCAGCACGAATCGCTGGCCGCCGCCTTGCGGCTGGATGTGGCCTACGGTTGCAATGCCGTGCGCCGCCATACCGATCATGGCAACGCCCTGTTGTCGCGATTTCCCATCCTTGGCTTTGAAAACCAGGACATCTCCGACCATCGCATGGAGCAGCGTGGCCTGCTGCACGCCCAGGTGCGGGTACGTGGCCTGGATGTGCATTGCTTTGTCGTGCATCTGGGCCTCTTTGCGCTCAGCCGTGGCCGCCAGGCCGAAGCCTTGATCCAGCGCATCGAATCATCGGTGCCGCCCGAGTGTCCTGTGATCATCGCCGGCGACTTCAACGACTGGACTGACGATCTCTCGGCCACCCTGGTCAAGCGACTGAATCTGTACGAGGTATTTGCGTCGGTGCAGCAACCGCGCGGCGCAGGCATGCCGCGCTTGCGCGAAACCGTGCAAATGCTGCGCCAATCCCTGCTCGAGGTAAGAGGGCGCCCGCGCGCGGTGAAGGGGGCGCCGCAGCTGGGATCGGGCGGCATGGCCCCCACGGCGCGCCCGCCGCGCACCTTTCCGTCGGCCTTGCCATGGTTCCGGCTGGATCGCATTTATCAGCGCGGCTTTGCCGTGCGTAGTGCGCGGGTCTTGCGTGGACGCCCCTGGACGATGCTGTCCGATCATGTGCCGCTGTTGACCGACCTGGAACTGCCTTAGCGGGCCTGGCTGGCGGCCGGTCGTTGAAGAAATGGGGCGTGATCTTCTTTTTCTTGCCCTGCTTTACACAGCAAAGAATTCCGTGCTATAGTTTCTTTCTTGCCCAGATGGCGGAATTGGTAGACGCACTAGTTTCAGGTACTAGCGCTGAGAGGCGTGGAGGTTCGAGTCCTCTTCTGGGCACCAGTTCTTAAAGTTGCATATAGCGTCAAGCTGCATGCAACGGCGCAAAAGCCGCAGATCCACTTACCAGGATCCGCGGCTTTTTCGTTTTGTGCGCCCGGTGTTCGCATGGGCGCATGCACCTTGCAGGGTGCGCCAGGCACGGCCCTGGCGCGTTTCTACGGTTTCATGGGGTTTCGGCGGGCCTGGCAGCTCGTTTGCCGTGCCCGGCCCGCCGCGGAGTGCCTGTCAGGCCAGGCTGTCCGCCAGCCTGCGCGCGCACTGATCGGCCAGGCGGGCATCATCGGCTTCCACCATCAGGCGCAGCTTGGGCTCGGTGCCCGAGGCGCGTATCAGCGCGCGCCCACGGCCTTGCAGCTCGGCTTGCACCGCCGCGTAGGCGTTTTGCAGGCCGGCGTGGCTGCGCCAGTCTTGCCCTGGCGCCAGCGGAACATTGATCATTTTTTGCGGATACAGCTGCAGCCCGTGCAGCATGCCGGCCAGGGTGTTGCCCGTGCGCCGCATGCCCGCCAGTATCTGCAATGCGGCAATGATGCCGTCGCCGGTGCTGTGGTAATCCAGGCAGATGAGATGGCCCGAGCTTTCTCCGCCCAGCGTCCAGCCGCGCTCGAGCATGGCTTCGAGCACATAGCGGTCGCCCACGGCGGCTCGGGTGAATGCCACGCCTTGTTCGGCCATCTTGCGCTCGAAAGCGAAGTTGGTCATCAGCGTGCCGACCACGCCTGGTACCGGGCCGTGAGCCAGGCGATCCTGCACGATGGCATACAAGAGTTCGTCGCCGTTGTAGCTGCGCCCCGTGTCGTCCAGCATGACCAGGCGGTCGGCGTCGCCGTCGAGCGCAATGCCCAGGTCTGCCTTGTGCTCGCGCACGGCCTGGGCAATTGTGTTGGTGTGCATGGCGCCCACACCTTCATTGATATTCAGGCCGTTGGGCTGGCAGCCGATTTCCACCACGCTGGCGCCCAGTTCGCGAAAGACGTCGGGGGCCACCTGATAGGCGGCGCCGTGCGCGGCGTCGACCACTATCTTCAGGCCGGTAAGATCCAGCGCATTGGGAAAGCTGCTCTTGCAGAACTCGATGTAGCGCCCGCCAGCGTCGTTCAGACGGCGTGCCCGGCCCAGTTTTTCCGAGCGTTCGCACCCCAGGGGTTCGTGCAGCACGGCTTCTATGCGGGCTTCGATTTCGTCGGGCAGCTTCATGCCGCGCTCGGAAAAGAACTTGATGCCGTTGTCTTGATAAGGGTTGTGCGAGGCGCTGATGACGATGCCCGCCGACAGGCGCAGCGCACGCGTCAGGTAGGCAATGGCCGGCGTGGGCATGGGGCCGGCCAGCAAAACATCCACACCCGCGGCCGACAGGCCGGCTTCCAGCGCCGATTCCAGCATATAGCCCGAGATGCGGGTGTCCTTGCCGATCAGGACCATGGGCCTGCCGTGGGCGGCAGGTTGCTGGGCCAGTACGCGCCCTGCGGCATAGCCCAGCCTCAGGGCGAACTCGGCATTGATCACGGGGCCGCCAACTTCGCCGCGCACGCCGTCGGTACCAAAGTAATTGCGAATACTGGTCATGCCTTGGTCTCGTTAAAAGATTCGGTGGCCCGCCAGACGGCCAGGGCGTCGACGGTTTGGGCGACATCGTGCACCCGGATGATGGACGCACCGCGGGCGGCGGCGGCCAATGCGCCAGCCAGGCTGCCGGCAAGGCGCTGGTCGACCGGCTTGCCGGTGATCGCGCCTATCATCGATTTGCGCGACAGGCCCACCAGCAGAGGGTAGCCCAGGCTGTCCAATGCACGCAGTCGCGCCAGCAAAGTGTAGTTGTGCTCGGTGGTCTTGCCAAAGCCCAGCCCGGGATCAAGCATGATGCGGCGGGCGTCAATGCCCCCTGCGCGCAGGCGTTGGGCGCGCTCGAGCAGAAAGGCGCCAACCTCGGCGACAACGTCGCCGTAGTGGGGTGGAGTGGCCTGCATGGTTTGCGGCTCGCCCAGCATATGCATGACGCACAGGCCGCAGCTGGGGTGTTCGGCCGCCACGGCCAGGGCGGCATCCGAGTCAAAGCCCCGGATGTCGTTCAGCATATCCGCGCCGGCATCCAGTGCGGCGCGCATGACTTCGGGCTTGTAGCTGTCTATCGATAGCGGGACATTGGCGCTGCGCAAGGCCTCGATCAGCGGCAGCACGCGGGCGGCCTCGTCGTGCGCCGAGACATAAGGCGCGCCCGGCCGGGTGGATTCGCCGCCGATGTCCAGCATCTGGGCGCCGTCGGCGATCAGTTGGCGCGCGTGGGCAATCGCGGCGTCCAGCGTGTCGTGCCGGCCACCGTCGGAAAAAGAGTCCGGGGTGATGTTGACTATGCCCATCACCAGGGGTTGGCTCAGTTCGAGTTCGAACCGGCCGCAAAGAAAGGCGTCGCGCATAAGCGGATGTAGCGGTAGATAAAAGAAAAAAAGCCGGGATCGTTTGGGATCCCGGCTTTGGTCTGCGACCTGCCTTAGCTATCAGGCAGGCGCTGTGGCGTTGTCGGATGCGACACCCGCACCGCCCGCTGGCGTGGCCGGCGTATCGCCGGAGCTGTCGGTGGGCGGGGTGGGCGGACGCGGCTCGCGCCCGGCCATGATGTCGTTGATCTGGTCGGCATCGATGGTTTCCCAGTCGAGCAGGCAGCGGGTCATGATCTCGACCTTATCGCGTTGCTCTTCCAGGATGCTGCGCGCCACGTTGTACTGTTCATCGATGATGCGGCGCACTTCAGCGTCCACCTTTTGCATCGTCGCTTCGGACATGTGGGTGGTCTTGGTGACGCTGCGGCCCAGGAAGACCTCGCCTTCGTTCTCGGCGTAGACCATGGGGCCAAGGGAATCGGTCATGCCGTAGCGCGTGACGATGTCGCGGGCGATGGTCGTGGCGCGTTCGAAGTCGTTCGAGGCGCCAGTGGTCATCTGGTTCATGAAGATTTCTTCGGCGATACGTCCGCCGAATAGCACCGCGATGGTGTTCAGTAGGCGGCCCTTGTCCATGCTGTAGCGGTCGCCTTCAGGCAGCTGCATCGTAACGCCCAGGGCGCGGCCACGCGGAATGATCGTAACCTTGTGCACGGGGTCGGTCTTGGGCAGCATTTTGGCCACGACCGCGTGTCCGGACTCGTGGTAGGCCGTGTTGCGGCGTTCTTCCTCGGGCATCACCAGCGAGCGGCGCTCGGCACCCATGATGATCTTGTCCTTGGCCTTTTCGAAGTCGGACATGTCTACCATGCGTCCGGCGCGGCGGGCGGCAAAGAGCGCTGCCTCGTTGACCAGGTTGGCCAGGTCGGCGCCGGAAAAGCCGGGGGTGCCGCGAGCCAGCACGGTGGCATCCACGTTGGGCGCCAACGGAACCTTGCGCATATGCACTTTCAGGATCTGTGCGCGCCCGCGGATATCGGGCAGGGACACCACGACCTGGCGGTCGAAGCGGCCGGGACGCAGCAGGGCCGGGTCGAGCACGTCGGGCCGGTTGGTGGCTGCAATCACGATCACGCCCTGGGAGGCTTCGAAGCCATCCATTTCGACCAGCATCTGGTTCAGGGTCTGTTCGCGTTCATCGTTGCCGCCACCCAGGCCGGCGCCACGCTGGCGGCCAACCGCATCGATTTCGTCGATGAAGAGAATGCAGGGAGCCTGCTTCTTGGCGGTTTCGAACATGTCGCGCACGCGGGACGCGCCCACGCCGACGAACATTTCAACGAAGTCCGAGCCCGAGATGCTGAAGAACGGCACCTTGGCTTCGCCTGCGATGGCGCGTGCCAGCAGAGTCTTGCCGGTGCCGGGCGAGCCCACCATCAGCACGCCGCGCGGAATGCGTCCGCCCAGCTTCTGGAAGCGCGTGGGGTCGCGCAGGAAGTCGACGAGTTCCTGGACGTCTTCCTTGGCCTCGTCGCAGCCTGCGACGTCGGCAAAGGTGGTGACGTTGGTGCTTTCATCCAGCAGGCGGGCCTTGGATTTGCCGAAGTTGAACGCGCCTCCGCGTCCGCCGCCCTGCATCTGGCGCATGAAGAACACCCAGACGCCGATCAGCAGCAGCATGGGGAACCATGAGACGAAGATGCTCATGAGCAGCGACGGTTCTTCGCGCTGCTTGCCCGATACTTGCACGCCGGCCTTCATGAGATCGCTGACCATCCAGAGATCGCCGGGGGAGGTCAGGGAATAGGGGCGACCGGTTTGCGGCGTGACATAGAGCACATCGCCCTGGACGTCGACGCTGCGGATGCGGCCGTCGCGGGCATCGTCCATCAGTTGAGTGTACGAAACCGTGTCTGTGGTTTGGCCACGACCTTCAAACTGCTTGAAGACCGTGAACAGCACCAGTGCGATGACCATCCACACTGCCACTTTGGAAAAGGTATTGTTGTTCAAGCTCGATCTCCTGCTTGATAAGCTGGCCCGCACGTCGGGCGGCCCTGTGAGCGGCAGGGTCGCCGTGATTGCCAGTGCTGCGGCGCACCGGCTGGCAGCAAGGTTGGCGAGAGGGCTCCGAATCGCACGATTTTACTCCGTAGTTCAACTGCGCGGACGCGCGTTAGGTTTCAGACCCCTGGCGACCAGGAAAGTTTCTGCGGATCGGTCGCGCGAAGCCTTGGGCTTGCGTTCGACGACCCGCGTAAAGACCTGCTTGAAATCCTGCACGATCTGCGAGAACCCACTGCCATGGAAGGCCTTCACTATCAGTGCCCCATCGGGTTTCAGGTGATTGCGTGAAAACTCAAGTGCCAGTTCGCAGACGTGCTGGATGCGTGCAGCATCCGCCACGCCTACGCCTGACAAGTTGGGGGCCATGTCGGAAATCACAAGGTCTACGGGCTGACCTTCGAGCATTGTTTCAAGCTGTTGCAAAATATCGTCATCACGGAAGTCACCCTGGATAAACTCCACATTGGCGACCGGTTCCATGGGTAGCAGGTCCAGCGCAATGGCTCTTCCGCGCAGAACCCCACCCGGCCCGACCAAGCGTTCGCGCACCACCTGCGACCAGCTGCCGGGCGCGGATCCCAGGTCAACCACTGTGTCGCCCGGTTTGAGCAGGTTCTCGGTGTCGACGATTTCCAACAGTTTGAAAGCCGCGCGTGCCCGATAGCCTTTCTGCTGGGCCATTTTTACGTAGGGATCGTTCAGGTGTTGTCGCACCCACTCTTTTGAAGATTTGTTCTTTGCCAAGTCTTTCTGCCGTTTCAGCCGTACTCTCGTACAATTCGTTCTATCATGCCCATATTAGAACTTGAGTCCAAATTCCGCAGCGCCCTGCGCGCTGCCGCCCACCCCTTGCGTCCGGTTGTTCAGATCGGCGATAAGGGCTTGTCCGACGCCGTTATCCAGGAAATCGACCGCGCGCTTGCTGCGCACGGCTTGATCAAGGTACGCGCAGGCGGTGAAGATCGCCCCGCGCGTGAAGCTGTTCAAGCGTCCATCTGCGAAGCGCTGGATTGCGCCCCGGTCCATCTCCTGGGTAAGGTGCTGGTGTTGTACCGGCCCACCGAATCCGATCCGTCCGCGCAAAAGCTGTTGGGCGACAAAGCCCCGCGTGGCGTCGCCACCTTGGGCCTGCAACCTCGCAAAGCCGAGGAACCCCATGTGCCGAAGAAGTTGGCGGCCGAAGGCAAGCCTGCACCGGCTCGCCGGCGCAACCAGCGTACGGAACGCGAGGAAGCCCCGCTTACCGCACGCGAACGATACCTGGGTGCGGGCACACGCACAAGCAAACCCGCAGCGCGCGGTGAAGGCAGTCGCGGTGAAACCGGTTCAAGGTTCGGTACGCCGACGCGGCCGGCACGGGCGGGAAGTGCGCTTAGCCTGCGTGCGGGCGCCCGGGGCGGTGCCGGACGCTCGGCTGCACGACCCGCAGGCGGCGCAGCCCGCAGGTCGACCAAGAAGTAAATCAGATGTAACGTACGTCCAGAATGGCGTATTCGCGTACGCCGGAGGGCGCCATGACTTCGGCGACGTCTCCGGCGTACTTGCCGATCAGGGCCCGGGCGATGGGGCTGGAGACCGAGATCGTATTCAGGCGGATGTCGGCTTCGGTGTCGCCCACGACCTGATACGTGACGGTGTTGCCGGTTTCCAGGTCTTCCAGGTCTACCGTGGTGCCAAATACCACTCGCCCGTCGGTGTCGAGCTGCGACGGGTCGATAAGCTGGGCGTTCGAAAGCTGGGCTTCAAGGTCGTTGATACGGCCTTCGATGAAGCCCTGTTTTTCCTTGGCCGCGTCGTACTCGGCGTTTTCCGAAAGGTCGCCTTGTGCGCGGGCTTCGGATATTGCATTGATCACAGCCGGACGCTCGATCGTCTTGAGCCGGTGCAGCTCTTCCTTCAAGCGTGCCGCGCCGCGAACCGTCAGGGGGATGGCAGCCATGTTGTGTCTTCCTGCAGTGCGTAAATGTGAAAAGCAAAAACAAGCCCCGCCTCGGGTAGAGGCGGGGCTGGCGATTTGCTGTCATTGTGGGCGAAGTCGCCTGAAGTTGCAAGATCCCCGCCGTGCCAGGTATGGCACACTTGGGGTTGATTCCTCATTGAAATAGCCCAAACGCATGCCTGCTGTCTTGCCCGATTCCGAACCCCGGCGCCTGGTTATCGCTACCCGGGAAAGTCGCCTTGCCCTGTGGCAAGCCGAACACATCCGTGACCGCTTGCGCGCCCGGTATCCTGGCTGCGAAGTCGAGTTGCTGGGTATGACCACCCGAGGCGACCAGATCCTGGACCGCACGCTATCCAAGGTGGGCGGCAAGGGGCTTTTCGTTAAAGAACTCGAAGCCGCCTTGCTCGATGGCCGTGCCGATCTGGCGGTGCATTCCCTCAAGGATGTGCCGGTGGACCTGGCCGAAGAGTTTTCGCTTGCCTGCATTCTTGAACGCGACGATCCGCGCGATGCCTTCGTCTCGCCAGTCTACGAGACGCTGGCCGATATGCCCGCCGGCGCTATCGTTGGTACTTCCAGCCTGCGGCGCGAAGCACAACTGCGCGAACGCTATCCCCATCTGGTCGTGCGCCCGTTGCGCGGCAATCTGGATACCCGCCTGGCCAAACTGGATCGCGGCGAATATGGCGCCATTATCCTGGCCGCGGCGGGTTTGCGTCGTCTGGGCCTCGAAACCCGCATCCGGTCGCTGCTGAGCGTGCAAGATAGCCTGCCCGCAGCCGGCCAGGGTGCGCTGGGAATAGAAGTCCGTGCCGACCGCGCCGATATGCACGTCTGGCTGGCGCCGCTGGCAGACCCCGTGGCGACCGCCTGCACGTTGGCCGAGCGGGCGGTGTCGCGCACCCTGGGCGGCTCATGCCAGGTGCCGCTGGCGGCGTTTGCGCAGATCGACGCCGGCACGCTGCGCATTCGCGCTTTGGTGGCCCAGCCCGATGGCACGCAGGTATTGCGTTCGGAGCGCAGCGGGCCCGTGGCCAATGCCGAGCTTCTGGGCCGCGAGGCAGCGCAGGAGCTTCTCGATGCGGGCGCCGACGCCATCCTGCGCGCGGTCGCGGATGGGCCCGAGGCCCAACCCGGCAGCGCATGACCGGTACGCCGCATACGCCGCCCGACGGCTTGGCGCAGCCCCTGCGCAAGGAGTCCGCCCCGATAGCCGTACTGACCCGGCCAGCGGGGCAGTCCGAGGGGCTGGCGCAGGCCCTGCATGCCTGCGGCTGGCAGGTCCACGACTGGCCGGCCTTGCTGTTGACCGGCCTGCCGGCGATCTCGGTGCCGGATCCCTCGGCCTTTGACCTGGTCATGTTTGTCAGCGGCAACGCGGTGCGTTTCTATTTTCAGCAGCTCGCTTGCATGCGGGGCGTTGATGCGCCTGCCTGGCCCCAGGGGGTTGCCGCTGCGACCGTAGGCCCTGGCAGTGCCCGGGCCCTGCGCGAATGCGCCGGCGACCATGTGCGGATCGTGCAGCCCCCAGCAGATGCGCCCAACTTTGATTCCGAGGCCCTGTGGGCTGAAATGCAGCGCCAGGAATTGCGTCCCCGCCAAGTGCTGATCGTGCGCGGCGGCCGTGGCGCCCAGGGGCACGGCAGGGGTTGGCTGGCGGAAAAGCTGGCCAGCTCTGGCGCCAGCGTGACACTGTATGCGGCCTACCGGCGCGCGCCGGCGGTATGGCCGCCGCAGCGTCGCGGCCAGGTGCTGGCCTGGCAGGCGGCTGGTGTGCGCCCGGTATGGCTCATTTCCAGCCGTGAAGCCCTGGATGCCGTGGCCGGCCAGTTGGGCAAGGACGTGCTGGCGCGCAGCTGGCAAGGGTGCCGCGTGATTGCGCCGCATCCGCGCATAGCCCAGGAAATCACGGCTCTGGCCGGCAGTTGCGGCATTGCGACAACGCTGGTTGAGGGCCGGCCACCAGAGCAGAATCCCCAGGTCATCATGATACAAACCTGTATGCCGCACGATGATGCCGTGCTGAATGCGATCGTCAACTAAAATTCGCCCATGATTCCATCCGACAATGATCAAAATGCGCAGTCCGTTGGGGCTCAGGCGCAGGCAGCAACCGCTCCCCAGGCGGGCTCTTCCCGGGCCGCCCTGCGCGACGACGCACGTCGTCGCGCCATGACCCGATGGCTGGGCGCGGGCCTGGTCCTGGCCGTGATCGTCATCGTGGCGCTGGCCGCCGCTTTGCGCCACCAGCAGCAGCAGCTCGATACTTTCGGGCGTGAAGCCACACGCCGCCTCGATGAGATCGTGCTGCGTGCCGACGAGGCGCGCAGCCAGGCCCGGTTGGCGCTGGCCCAGTCGCAAAGCCTGGAAGGGCGTGTGGTCACGCTCGACAACCAGACGCATACGCTGGCCGATCAGCAGAAAACCCTGACGCAGTCCTACCGCGAATTGATCCAGGGTAACGACGAGGCCATCCTGGTCAATATCGAGCAAAGCCTGTTGCTGGCCAACGAGCAACTGCAGTTGGCCGGCCGCGTGCCCAGCGCGATTGCCGGCCTGCAATTGGCCGAGGCGCGTCTCGCGCGCGCCGGGCGCGCCGCCTTCGTGCCGGCGCAGCAGGCGATTGCGCGTGACCTGAATCGCCTGCAGGGTTTGCCCCTGCTCGACGTCAACGACATTTCGGCGAAATTGGACAGCGTCATTGCCGCGGCGGCAAACCTGCCGATGGCTGCGACGGCAGCCGGCTCGCCACTGCCGGCTGGCACCGTAGAGCCCGCGACACCCGCCGCTACCGATGCTTCTTCCGACACCGCTGCCCAGACCGCTTGGTGGAAGCAGGCCTGGGAACCCGTGCGCGATTGGTCGGCACGGTTTCGCCATGCCGCAGCGCAAGAGTTGCGCGACCTGGTACGGGTGCGGCGTATAGATCAACCCGATGCCTTGTTGCTGGCACCAGAGCAAAGCGCCTGGCTGCGCGCCAACATCACCTGGCGCCTGCTGGACGCCAGGATGGCGTTGCTGTCGCATGAAACCGCTATCTGGCAAGCCGATCTGGACGCGGCTGTACAGGCGGTCCAGCGCTACGCCGACCTGCAGGCGCCGGCCACCCAGCGTGTGCTGGCGACGCTGGCCGAGCTGCGCGAAGTCGATCCCGCACCCAAGCTGCCGGATCTGCAGGAAAGCCTGGCAGCCGTGCGGGCACTGCTGGCCAGTGCCGGAGCCGATGCGCTTGACGCGCTCGATTCCCAAGCGGCTTCCGAGGAGTAAGCATGCGTACGTGGGTTTGGACGCTTTTGTTGCTGGTCATCGCGGTGGCGCTGGCGGTTGCCGCCCGCGAGCACGCCGGCAACGTCATTGTTCTGGTGCCGCCTTATCGTCTCGAGGTCAGCCTGGCCTTCGCGATAGCCGCGCTGGTGTTGTTGTTCATTCTGGGGCATTTGCTGTTGCGCCTGACGGGCTGGACGCTGGGCGTAGGCCAGCGCATGCGGCTGTGGCGCCAGCAGCGCCAGCTGGTGCGCGAGCACGAGCGGCTCGAGCAGGGCTGGGTCAACCTCTTGCAAGGCCACTATGTGAAGGCCGAGCAGGACTTCGATACGGTGGCGTCGCGCACCGGATCGGCGTCGCGGCGGGTGCTTGCGCGGCTGTCGGCGGCTCGTGCCGCGCACGCCATGCAGCAGTTCGATCGCTCTGATGTGGCGTTGAAGGCGGCGCGTGCCAGCGCCGCCAAGGAACCGGCCCTGGCCATGGGTGCGGCCTGCACCGCGGCCGATATCCTGCTTGCGCAGGGCAGGGCGACCGAGGCGCTGGCTTTGCTCGAACCGCTGCAGGATGGCGGTGCGCGCCATGTGCATGTGCAGCGCCTGCTGCTGCGTACCTACCTGGCATTGCCGCGATGGGACGAAGCGCTCAAGCTGGCTCGCACGCTGGCGCGCCATAATGCGGCCGATGTCGATGTCGCGGCCACGCTCGAGAATGCCGCGGCCAACTGCCTGCGTGTGGCGCCGGACGAGGCGGCCCGCCGCGCAGTCTGGAAGGGTCTCAAAAGCAACGAGCGCATCATGCCGGCGGTGGCGCTGGCCGGCGCCGAGGCGTTTGCCGACGAGCCTGCTTTTGCCCGCAAGATCCTGCAGGATGCGCTGGACGAACGATTGGATCCGCGCTTGCTGACGGCGTATGCGCAGTGCACGCCCGACGAAGTCCGGCCGCGCCTGCAGCGTGCCGAAACGTGGCTGCGCTCCAACCCGCAGCATCCCGAGCTCTTGCGGGTTCTGGGCAGCCTGTGCCTGCGCGGCCAGTTGTGGGGTCCGGCGACAACCTATCTGCGGCGCAGCCTCGAGCAGCGCGACGATCCGCGCACCCACGCCTTGCTGGGCAGCCTGTACGATCTGCTGGAACAGCCGCAAGAGGCCAGCCTGCACTGGCGCCAGGCCACTGCGGCCGTGGTGGGGCTAACCGTGCTGGATCGGGATGGCGCCTTGCCGGCGGCCGAGACGCAGGCCGATCCCCAGCGTCTGCCCATCGAGGCTACCGACTTCGTGGCCGATGCCGATTTTGCTCCTGTGCCGGATCATCGTCCGCTTGAACGCGCGCCTATCGATGGCGTGCCGGACGAGTACGAACTGGGCTTGGCCGACCCGCCGCCGCGGGAAGCGTCCGAGGCCGACCCTTCCCCGCCGGATACGCGCCTCAAGGGTTACTGATTCCTGCGCCGCCCTCTCGTGCGGCGCAATTTCTTCTTTTCATATCTGTTTACAAGGACAATTTATGGGTCTGAACAATGTCGAGGCCGGTAGCAAGCTGCCGGACGAATTCAACGTCGTCATCGAAATCCCCATGGCCGCCGATCCGGTCAAGTACGAAGTCGACAAGGAAACCGGAGCGCTGTTCGTCGATCGTTTCATGACCACGGCCATGCACTATCCGTGCAACTACGGCTATGTGCCGCGCACCTTGTCCGATGACGGTGATCCGGTGGACGTGTTGGTGCTGTCGCCGTTCCCGGTAGTGCCGGGCGCGGTGGTTCGCTGCCGTGCGCTGGGCGTGCTGGAAATGGAAGACGAGGCTGGTGGCGACGCCAAGGTGCTGGCCGTGCCCGTGACCAAGGTGCTGCCCAACTATGCGCATCTGCAAAAGCCGGAAGACCTGCCCGAGATCGAGTTGCAGCGCATCCAGCACTTTTTCGAGCACTACAAAGACCTGGAAAAGGGCAAGTGGGTCAAGGTAAAGGGCTGGGCCGGCCTTGACGCCGCCCGTGCCGAAATCCAGAGCAGCGCCGACCGCTACGCCAAGGGCGTGAAGTAAGGTGTTTTGCGGGCCGGCGCCAGCAGGCGCTGGCCGGCGGCGGGCATGCCCCGCCTACAGGGTGGGTCCGCCGGGTTCGCGGTTGCTTGCGCAGGGTTCGCCCGTCAACAGGGCATCAAGCAATCGCAGCGATTCTCCGGGATTGCGCCCAACCAGTGCGTTGGTGACCGACACGTGCTGGATCGTATTGTCGTGATCGATGATGAAGGTGGCGCGCATGGGCACGCCGCTGGATTTGTCGCGTATGCCCAGCTGGTCGATGAGATCGCCCGTGGTGTCGGCAAACTGGTAGTGGTTCAGGCGGGATAAATCGGCATGCTCGCGCCGCCATCCCAGCTTGACCAGTTCGTTGTCGGCCGAGCCGCCCATCAGTATGGTGTCGCGCGCCTCGAATTCGGGTGCCAGCTTGGCGAATTCCGCAATCTCGGTCGGGCACAGGGTGTTGAAGTCCTTGGCGTAGAAGTAGATCACTTTCCACTTGCCCGGAAACGAGCTTTCGGTAATGGCCTCGAGTGCTGAAATGCCGTGCTCTTCGGGCAAATTGAAGCCCGGTTTCACGCCTATGACCTTGAATGCTTCGAGCTTGTCGCCTACGGTTTTCACGCTGCCTCCATGGGTTCTTGATATCGTATCCGGATTCTACCTGCCCGAGCGTGGCAGGATGATGCGGGCGCACAAGCCGCCGCCAGGACGTGGGCTCAAGTCGAACGTGCCGGCAGCCGGAGCGATCAGGCGCCTGACGATGGCCAGGCCCAGGCCGGCGCCGCCGGCATCGGTGCGAGCCTGGGTGCCGCGCACGAAAGGACGTATCAGGCGTTCGCGTTCCTGGTCGCTGATGCCGGGGCCGCGGTCGTAGACATCAAGGTGGATCTCCTGGGCCTTGGCATATACCTTCAGTTCGATTTTGGCGGGTTGGCCCGGCAGATGGCCATATTTGCGCGCATTTTCAATCAGGTTGGAGACTGCGCGCTGGATGTCCGACGGGGCAATGCGGGCCCACAGGTCGGGCTCTATCGTCGCTTGCAGGGTGCCATCGCGGCTTTCCGTGACGGCGCGCTCGCGCACTGCCAGCACCGATATCAGTTGGGAGACGTTGACGGCCTCTTTGGCTGAAGTGGCCGGCCGGGCGTACTCCATGAACTGCCCTATGGTGTGGTCGATCTGGGCCAGATCGTGGTCGATGCCGTCGCGGGCTTCTTCCGTCATGGGGCTCATTTCGACTTCCAGCCGGATGCGCGCCAGCGGCGTGCGCAGATCGTGCGAGATCCCGGCGAGCATCAGAGCACGGTCGGCCTCGGCCCGGTCAAGTTCGCTGACCATGCGGTTGAAGCTGGCGTTGACGCTGCGGATTTCGTCGGGGCCGGTATCTTCCGGCAGGGGCGCGGGCGTTTCGCCGCGCGACAGCGCATGCGTGGCCCGAGCCAGCCGCGATAGCGGGCGGTTGACAAAGCCCACGATGACCACCGCACCCATCAGGGACAGCAGCAGGGCTGCCAGGCCCCAGCCCAGCCACTGCACGCCGTCGCGGCGTTCGGCGCGCGCGCGCTCGAGCACCGCCCAGTAGTTGTCGCCTTCTATGCTGAAGCTGACCCACAGGCCGGGCATGTCGTTGACCGCCCACATGACCTGGGTATCGGGCCCCAGTTGATGGGAAATCTGCGCCGCGGCCCACTGCAGCACTGTGGTGTTGGGCAGTGGCTCGGTGCGATCGGCCGGGTCGCGCGGATAGATCTGGATGCCCTCGTTGGTGGCGAGATCCAGCAAAAGAAAGCGGCGCCGTATGGGCGCCGAATACACGAGCGCCGCCCGCGTGATATTCACGGCCGTGACGATTTGCTGCGCCATCTGATGCGCGCGCGGCTCGATTTCCATATTGCGGAAAGCTTGCAGCCACGCGGCAAGGCTGGCCAGCATGAGGCCAGTCAAAAGCAAAAAGGTGCGGCCGAACAGGCCCCACCGGGAAATTTTACGCATAGCGGATCCGCATGACCGGCAAGGGTGATTGCCGGTTCAGCCGTCTTCAGGTTCCGCCGTCCGGCACGAATACATAGCCCATGCCCCAGACAGTCTGGATGAATACCGGTTTGGCGGGATCGACTTCAATCAGTTTGCGCAGACGCGAGATCTGAACGTCGAGACTACGGTCGAACGCCTCGTATTCGCGGCCGCGGGCAAGTTCCATGAGCTTGTCGCGAGACAGCGGGATCTTGGGGTGGCGGGCGAAAACCTTCAGTACCGAGAATTCGCCTGTGGTAATGGGTACCGGTTCGCCGTCCTTGAGCAGGGTGCGGGTCGACAGGTTAAGCACCCAAGGCCCGAACTTGACCCAGTCGTCGTCTTCCTGGCTGGGAGCGCCCGGGTGCTCTTCGGGGCCGCGGCGGCGCAGCACCGCATTGATGCGTGCAAGCAACTCGCGGGGGTTGAAAGGTTTCGAGAGGTAATCGTCCGCGCCCATTTCCAGGCCTACGATACGGTCGATGTCTTCTGCCTTTGCCGTCAGCATGATGATGGGCGTGTTGTTATGCGCCCCGCGCAGGCGTCGGCACACTGAGAGGCCGTCTTCTCCTGGCATCATCAAGTCCAGCACAAGCAGATCGAAATGCTCGCGCTGCCATGCCTTGTCCATTGCGTTCGCATCTTCGACCGCTGTCACGTTGAAGCCTTGTTCGGACAGGTAGCGACGCAGCAGGTCGCGCAACCGCCCATCGTCATCCACGACGAGGATCTTCTTGGGTAAAACCGGAGAGTGGGTGTGTTGCATGGTGTGGTTTTCAACAAAGCCGGGACAAATGTAACTGTAGCGGAGGTGCCATCGGGTAGCTATGGTTCTACATTAGTTGTTACATAAAAACGCAGCTGGTGACCCCTGGAAGAAAGAGAACTCGTATGATTGGCGCTCACTTGAGGAAGAGTGTTGCGCCATGGGTTATAAGCCAGCTTCTGTTATTTTGCTGAGCGCGTCGTTTGCGTTGGGCACTGCCAGTGCCCAGGGTGACGCGCTTGCCTCCTCCGTAGGTAGGGTCGTAGCACTTGGGCCGGCCTTGTTGGTGGATGCAAAAGGGCTGGGCGAGCCAGCGGGATCCCGTGCCGACATGGGGTTATCCGAGCTTCCCGACCTGGACGGTGAGAGCTTCATGCTGAGTGGCACCGAGAGGCTCCAGCTACGCGAGCAAATCCGCAAGGCGGCAAGCGATATCTATGCCGACCGTGCCAATGGCACTTCCGTGCTTCCACAATCCCCCTGATTTTGTGCAGCCCTGTGCCAGCCTGAAGGCTACAATGCTGGCGCTATGTCATTGCATATTCTCGCTCTAGAAACTTCAGCCAGCCGTTGTGGCGTTGCCCTGTTGCGGCACGACGCCGGATCCATACAAGTCATCGTGCGCGAGCACGACGGCGTCGCCGAGCATTCCGCGCGCCTGCTTCCCATGGTCGATAGTGTGCTGGCGCAAGCCGGCCTGTCTCGCCAGGGCATAGACGCGATTGCGTTTGGCCAGGGGCCAGGCGGCTTTACCGGCCTGCGCGTTGCCTGCGGTGTTGCCCAAGGAATCGGGTTCGCTCTGGACGTGCCGGTATTGCCGGTGGTCTCGAATGCCGCGGTCGAATTCCAGTTGCCCCCTACCGCGCCCGCGCTGAGAGTGGTGGCGCTCGACGCCCGCATGCAGGAAGCCTACCTTGCGGTGTATCGGCATGGCGCCTTGACCGAGGAAGTGCAGTCCCCGGTCCTGATCGGCATTGATGATATTGCGCCCTGGCTCGAGGCTCGCCTTGGGGGCTGGCTGGGCGGCGATGCCGTATTGCAGGCGCGGCCGGCCGATGCGCTGGTGCTGGCCGGCGATGTCTTTCTGCCCGGGGCCGCGCCCGCGCATGCCTTGTCCCCCTTCGTATGGCCGCAAACCCTGCGCCCGGATGCCGACTCGGTAGCCCGGCTGGGCCTGCGTGCCTGGCAGGCCGGCCTGCGCCTGGCCCCTGCCGAGGCCAGGCCGTTGTATGTGCGCGATAAAGTTGCTTTCACCACGCGTGAACGCGAGCAGGGTGCCGGCGGCAATCCGCGTGCGGGAGGCTAGGCCATGACGCTACGTTATGCCGGTATGCGCCTGGCCGACCTGGACGAGGTCGTCGAGCTGGAAAGCTCGGTGTACTCGCATCCCTGGACGCGTGGCAATTTCGCCGATGCGCTGGCGGCGGGCAATAGCGCCTGGGTGGTCCGCCAGGATGGGGTCTTGCTGGGCTATTGTGTGTTGATGATGGCCCCCGACGACGCGCATTTGTTGAATATCAGTGTGGCAGCCCCCGCCCAGGGTCTGGGCATAGGGCGTGGCCTGCTGGACTGGGTAGACGCGCAGGCCGCAGCGCATGGCTTGCCTTCGGTGCTGCTCGAAGTCCGTATTTCCAATACCAGGGCCATAAAAATATATGAGCGCGCCGGCTATGTTCGCATCGGTATGCGGCGCGCCTACTATCCGGCGGTGAATGGGCGCGAAGACGCCATCGTCATGCGAAAAACGCTTGATGCCGCTGCGCCTGGAACCGCGCATGGCTGAGCCGGCCGTGCATTTTTCCATGCCGCGCCTGCGCCGGGCCTGGCTGCGCGAAATGGGTATCGAAGCTCTCTGGCCGAGCGGGGCCGCACCGACGTCCGCCCCGGCGAATGCCGTGAGGCAGCCGCCTGTTCCCGCCCAGGCCGATGACATTGCAGTAGCCCGCGACATCGCCGCGGCC
>JBEBVZ010000047.1:0-37940 GCA_040392445.1 Verticiella sediminum | reverse complement strand
ATGAAACTCAGCCAGCTCGAATACTTCATCGTCGTTGCCGAGGAACTGCACTTCGGGCGCGCGGCCGAGCGGCTGCACCGCTCGCAGCCCCCGGTCAGCAGGCAGATCCGCCTGCTCGAAGAAGAGCTGGGGGTAGAACTGTTTACCCGCAGCACCCAAAGCGTTGCCCTCACCCGCGCGGGCCAGATCTTTCTCAAGGAAGTGCGCCCGGCCCTGACTCAGATCCAGCATGCGGCGGGCGCGGCAAAACGCGCGGCGGCGGGCCACATCGGCGTGCTTCCCATCGGCATGACCGCATCCATCATGTTCGGGATACTGCCGCGCATACTCACCGAGTTCCGGCGGCGCTACCCCGAAGTCGTGGTCGACCTGCGCCTTGCGCCCAAGGCCGAGCAGTTGACCGCCCTGAAAGATCGTCGCCTGCTGGTGGGCCTGGTGCGCTCACTGTCGCACGACGCCGATTTATGCCACGAAGCACTGCTCGATGAGCCCCTGGTCGTCGCCATGGGCCCTTCCAACCCCCTTGCCGCCCGGGCGCAGATTCAGCTCTGCGACCTGGCCCGGGAAGACTTCATCCTGTATCGCGGCCACGCCCCCACCAGTGTGGCCGACCAGATCATCCAGGCTTGCCATGAAGCCGGTTTCAGCCCCCGCATCGTCCAGGAAACCGATGATATGCAGTCCGCCGCGGCGCTGGCTGCCCTGGGCATAGGTGTCACGCTGGTGGCCGCCTCGCTGCAGAAACTGGGCTTGCCCGAGCTTGTCTGCCGACCCGTGCTGCAGGGCACAGCGCCCCTGACGATACGGTTGTACGCCGTCTACCGCCGCGCGGAAACCAGCCCGGAACTTGCCGCCTTCCTGGCACTGGCCCGCAGCATGTGCCAGACCACAGGGCAAGCATCGTGAGCGCTCGAATAGTCCGCTCCGTATTCCTCGCGTAATGAGGGCCCGAGCCTCAGGAAAAGCAATGCCATCCCCTGCGGAGTTGAATCCCAGTCACCGCACCGTGTATTTCGTGCGGCATGGCCAAACCGACTGGAACGCGCAAAAACGCCTCCTCGGGCGCCGAGACATCCCGCTCAATGCTACCGGGCAGCGTCAAGCCGCCGAGGCTGGCGTCTGCCTGCGTTGGCTCAGACCCGATCTCGAGAACCTGGATTTCATCTGCGGGCCTTTGCTGCGGACACGACAGACCATGGCCATCCTGCGCGCGCAAATCGGACTCGATCCTGCAGGCTTTCAACAGGACGAACAGCTGATAGAAATTGATTTCGGACGGTGGGAAGGCCTTACCTGGGACCAGGTTCGAGAGCAGGACGGCTCGGCGTGGCAGCAGCGCACGGCCGACCCCGCCGGCTTTGTCATGCCAGGCGGCGAAAGCTATGCCATGCTGTCTGCACGCGTTGCCAAAGCCCTCGTGGCCACCCGGCGCGATGTCGTCATCGTCTCGCACGGTGGCGTGTGCCGCGGCATGTTGGCGCTGCTTGCCAACGTGGATCCGGCGGTTGCTCCTACGCTGGAGATCCCGCAAAACCGGATCCTGATGCTACGGGGCGGCCGCTTTGCCTGGCTACAGGCAAGCACAGACCTCAAAGTGCGATAACGCCAGCCAGAGCGCCAGGCGTGCATCCTAGTCCGCCTGGATTCCCAGCTTGCGCACCAGGTCGCCCCATTTCTTGCTGTCACGCTGCATGGTTTCATCCAGGGACTGGGTATCGCCCTGCATGGGCTCGACCTTGATCGCGGCGAAACGCTCGCGCACCTGCGGATCCTTCAGGCTTTCGGCCACGATGGCCGCGACTTTCTGCAAGCCTTCCTGCGGCAGGTCTTTGGGCGCCAGCAAGGCGTACCACCAGTCCACCGCATAGTCGGGCATGGCACTTTCCGCGATGGTCGGGATATTGGGGAACGCCTTGGTGCGAGCCGAGGTGGCCACCGCCAGCGGCTTGATGCTGCCGCTTTCCACAAAAGATGCGATCGAGGTCGTGCTATCGAACATCATGTCGATGCGCCCGGACACCAGGTCGGTCATGGCCGCCACCGAACCACGATAGGGCACGTGGGTCAACTCGATACCGGCCATCGCCGCAAACAGTGCTGGAGTCAAGTGCAGCGAACTGCCGGTGCCCGCCGAACCATAGGTAAGCTTGCCCGGATTGGCCTTGGCCGCCGCAATAACGTCCTGCACGCTGTTGTATGGCGAATTCGCCGGTACGACCAGAACATTGGGCACGACCCCCACCGGGGCCAAGGCACGGAAATCGCCCAGGGCATCGTAGGTAATCTTGGGCTGCAGGGCAGGCACGATCACGTGGCCCATCGCAGTCATCAACAGGGTATGGCCGTCCGTTGAACGTGATGCCGCCTCGGTGCCCACCACACCCCCCGCGCCCGCCCGGTTCTCTACCACCACGGGCTGCTTTAAACCGGCCTCCAGGCGGGGCGCCAGAATGCGCGTCATGGTGTCGATCGCGCCGCCCGGCGGAAAGGGCACGATGATGCGCACCGCACGTTCAGGCCAGCCTTGTGCAAAGCTGGCGGTTACCCCGGCAAAAGGCAGCAGTACCACCGCGCAAGCCGCTGCCGCGACCACGCTGCGGCGCCGTGCCAAAGGTGCAGCCAACCCGAAATGAGGGGAAAAACAAGCTCGAAGCAGCTGTTTCATAAAGTCTCCGTATGGTTATAGTCTGGCCGAGCGACTGCGGGGCAGTACGCCGGCTTTCATCATTGGCGAACAACCAGCCCATCCACGGCAATGCCGCCGTTGGCATGAAGAATCACGGGATTGATGTCGATCTCGGAAATGTCATCGCATAAATCCGCGATCAGTTCCGACACGCGCGCCACAAGGCCGACAAAGTGACCGATGTCGCATGGCGGGTTGCCGCGCACGCCATCCAACAAGGGGCGCAGCCGCAAGCCATCCAGCGCATGACTAACCTCGGCCGGGCTGATCGGCGCCAAACCGACCGCCACATCGTGCAGCACCTCGACCAGCGTGCCGCCAAAACCGAATACCACCACCGGCCCGAACTGCGGATCCTGGCGAGCGCCGATGATCATCTCTATGCCAGGGGGAATCATTTTCTGGATGCTGATGCCGGCGATATCCTCGCGCAACGGCAGAACGCCCACCGCCGCCAGGATCTGGTCATAGGCCTGCCCCACCGAGGCCGCGTCGCCTAGGTTGAGCTTGACGCCACCCACGTCCGACTTGTGCCGGATTTCGGCGGCCTGCACTTTGGCCACCACCGGAAAGCCCATGGCCTTGGCCGCCGCCATCGCCTGCTCCCGGGAAGTGCACAGCACTTCCGGCACCCCGTCTATGCCATAGAAATCGAACAGCTTCTTGGCCTCGCTTTCGGTCAGGGTGGCACCCGGTGCGAACGAACGGATATATTGCCGGGCTGCATCGCGCGCGGCCTGGTCCGTTTGCGCGGCCATGTCCTGCGACAGCAGCGCCCGGCGGCGCGCGTAGTCGAACCACAGCCGATACGCGTGCATACAGCGGTCCAGCGAGCGGAACACGGACAGCCGGCGACTGGAATCGTAGACACGCGACCCGATACCCTCGTACCACTCGTTCATCCATACCAGCGATAGCGGCTTGTCGATTTCCGCAGCCAGTGCGTCCAGCCCTTCGGCCCGCTTGATGGCAGCCTCACCATGTGCCGAGGGCATCAGGATAGCGACACCGGCAAACCCCGGGTCGTCCGCAAAGATGCGCACACACTCGCCATACATCTGCTCGTCGCGTATCGACTCGGCAGTGATATCAGCCGGGTTGGCAATGCTGGCGAACGCGGGCAGACGCTGGGACAAGGCCTGGACGGTGGCAGCAGCCGGTGCCGGCAACGGCAAGCCATACTTGTCCGCTTTGTCGGCCGCCATCACCACCGATCCGCCCGAACCCGAGATCACACCGATAGCCGAGCTCGCGGGCATGCCCGCGCGCGAAAAGAACACGGCGGTTTCCAGCAGGGCTTCGAAAGTGTCCACCTGGATGGCGCCGGTACGCTCAAATAATGCGCGATAGGTTTCGGCGTCGCCGGCCAGCATGCCCGAATGAGACAAAGCCGCTTTCTGGCCAGAGGCCGTAACACCGATTTTGTAGATCACCACCGGCTTGCCCGCCCGAAACGCCCGGTCCAGGGCGCGGCGCAGACGGCCGCCATCGGGCACGCTCTCGAATATCGATGCGATCGCCTTGGTGTGCGGATCATCGACCAGATAGTCGATAAGGTCGGCAATATCCACGTCACAGGAATTACCGGTGGAAATGAGATGGCTGAACCCCACGCCGCGGTGCATGGCCTGGAACACCACATAACCGAGAGCACCGCTTTGCCCGACCAGGCCGATATCACCGGGCACCATGGGCAACTGCTTGACGCTGGGCAAAATATTGCAGCCCGCGCCAGAGCGCACATTGACGATGCCCGTGCAATTGGGGCCCAGCACGCGAATACCATGCGTCGCCGCAATTTCGGCAATGCGGCGCTGCAAGGCTGCGCCTTCCTGGGTGCCGATTTCGGCAAAACCGGCTGAGAACACAATGGCGCTGGGAATGCCGCAAGCCGCCGCCTGCAGCAGCACCTCTTCCACGCGCAGAGCAGGCACTGCAATGCCAACGCAATCCGGGCGTTCGGGCAGATCCGCCAGGCTGGCATAGCAAGGATAGTCGCCCAGCTGGGCATACTGCGGGTTCACCGGGAACACCTTGCCACCAAAATGGGTGGCAAGATTGGCCAGCACCGCCCCCCCGAACGACCCAGGCTTGGGCGAAGCGCCTACGATGGCAATGACTTTCGGATCCAGCAACGAGGCCAGGGCCCCCGGCTGGGTTGCCGGTATCAAGCTCGGGTCTTGCACTTCAATGATGTCCATATCAGATCCACGCCCGCTTGAGCCACCGCCCGCCATCCACGGTCAGGTCGCAGCCGGTGATGAAGTTGCCCGCAGGCGAGGCCAGGTACACGCAGGCCTGGGCGATATCGTCGGTCTGGCCGAAATGCCCCAGGGCCATGCGCTCACGTTCTTTTTCGGCTTCATTGCGGGCCTCGTACAAGCGCCGTACGCCTTCGGTGTTCTCGATCGGGCCAGGCAGGATGTTGTTCACCCGGATCGCGTGCGGTCCCCACTCCACCGCCAAGCTGCGCGTCAGCGCGGTCACGCCCGCCTTGGCCGACGCCGCATGCGCGCTGCCCGGCCAGCCGGACACGGCTTGCGCCAGTGAAATATTGATAATGCGCCCGCCATGCGCGGACTGCTTCAAGGCCTGGAATGCCGAATGGCAAAAATTGAATGTGCCGTTCAGATCGATATCGATGACGGCCCGCCAGCCATTGGGCGTCAGCTCTTCAAAGGGACAATGGAAGTTGCCGGCGGCATTGTTCACCAGCACGTCCACGCCGCCAAACTGCGCTACCGTGTGCCGCAGCACTTCCTGCGTCGCGGCGTAATCGCGCACGTCCGACGACAGGGCCAGAATCCGCGCGCCAGTCCAGGCCAGGCTTTGACTGGCTTCTTCGAGCTTGTCCAGTTTGCGCCCGACCAGCACCAGATTGGCCCCCAGCATGCCAAAGACCTCGGCAATGCCCAAGCCTATGCCGGAACTGCCGCCCGTGATGATGGCCGTGCGCCCGGCCAGCAAATCGTCGCGAAACACCAGCCGCGCCGTGCCGGCGGCCGCAGCCTTGCCTTGAATTTCCATGCTTGCTCCTTACTCATTCAATTCGAAACCCTCTTGAAATGAGTATATGGAGGCGCGCAGGCCGGCTGATTCGTTCGCGGCATGGCTTAATACAAAACATGCATAAAGCATCTGCATTACCATCCCAAGCTTGCCCCCTGGAGACGACAATGAAATATACCAACCTCGGCAAGACCGGCCTGCAGGTGTCACGCCTGTGCCTGGGCTGCATGACCTACGGCGAGCCCGATCGCGGCAAACATGCCTGGACCATGGGCGAGGCAGCCAGCCGACCCCTGCTGCGCAAGGCGCTGGACGCCGGCATCAACTTCTTCGATACCGCCAATAGCTATTCAGACGGCACGAGCGAGGAAATCGTGGGCCGCGCGCTGCTGGAATATGCCTCGCGCGATGACCTGGTCATCGCCACCAAAGTGTTCTTTTCCGATGCCACCGGCCCCAATACCAGCGGCTTGTCGCGCAAGGCCATCATGCGTGAGGTCGACGCCAGCCTGAAGCGCCTGGGCACCGACTATATCGACCTGTACCAGATCCATCGCTGGGATTACAAAACCCCCATCGAGGAAACGCTGGAAGCCCTGCACGATGTCGTCAAGGCAGGCAAAGTTCGCTACCTGGGCGCCTCGTCCATGTTCGCCTGGCAATTTGCCAAGGCCCTGTACACCGCCGATTTGCATGGCTGGACACGGTTCGTGAGCATGCAGCCGCACTACAACCTGCTGTACCGCGAGGAAGAGCGCGAGATGCTGGGCCTGTGCAAGAGCGAAGGCATAGGGGTGATTCCCTGGAGCCCGCTGGCGCGCGGCCGCCTGACTCGTGACTGGAACGATATCAGCACACGCCAGCAAACTGATATTTTCGGCAACTCGCTATATGCCGCCACCGAAGAAGCCGACCGCAAAGTGATCCAGGCCGTCGCCGAGGTGGCCCAGGCGCGTGGCGTGGCCCGCGCGCAGGTGGCGCTGGCCTGGGTATTGCAGCAGCCTGTGATTACGGCACCCATCATCGGCGCCTCCAAGCCCCAGCATCTGGATGACGCGGTGGCGGCCCTGCAACTGACACTGAGCGCGGAAGAAATCGCCAAGCTGCAAGCGGCCTATGTGCCGCATGCCGTGGCGGGGAACCAGTAGGCAGGCCTATGGCAAACCTCCAGGGGGCTGCAGACGGCCCCTTGGACATCGTGCAACACCAGGCCACCGTAGCCATGCGCGGCTACGGTCACCCGCTCAACGCCACTCGCGATGAACATAGGGGACGCGATGACTGGCGGGCCAAGCTGCTGCAACAGCCTGATTCTTTAAAGTTGTAGGAATATTTGAAAATGAATCCCGCCCCGGCCCTAGCCATACGAAGGACGAGGCAGCATATAGCTTGGTAGCAGAGCAGGATCGCTTCGCACCGCCTCCATCCCTTTTGAGTAGGGCGCTGCCTTATCATGGAGCCAGCACGAGAAAAACGTAGAGAGACCCGAGACATGAGCGACAAGCGAGCGCAGCGCCCGGCCTATGCTGCGCCCAGCCCGAAGCCGCACCCCACGCGTACCGACGCACGCAGCATCGCGCGCCCGCGCCTGCTCGAGCAATTGAAGCTGGCGCGCGACCGCCGCTGCGTCGTGCTCCAGGGGCCGGCCGGCTGCGGCAAGACCACGGTGCTCGGCGCCTGGCGGCGCGAACTCGTGGCTGGCGGCACCGACGTCGCCTGGGTGGCGCTCACCGCCGCCGATGACGACCAGGCGCGCTTCGTCGATGCGCTGTTCGTTGCGCTGTCGAGCATCGATCCGGCGCTGGTAAGAGACGCGACCGCCCTGGCAGGCCGCAGCGATGAGCAAGACGCCATCGAAGGCATCATCATCGCCCTGGTGCGGGGCATAAACGCGCGCCGGCACGATGTCGTGCTGGTGTTCGACGACGCCCACCATCTGCGCCACGCCCGCGTCATCGGCGCGCTCCAGCTGCTGCTGGATTACGGGCCTGCGAACCTGCTCTGCCTATTCGCCTCGCGCAATCCGCTGCCACTGTCGCTGGCGCGCCTGCGCGCCCAGGGCGAACTTCTGGAACTCGGGCTCGACGTGCTGCGCTTCACCCCAGAAGAATCAGCCCAGATGGTGGCGAGCCTGCTGGATGACGCCGACGAAAGCCAGACACGTTCGCTGCATGAACTGACCGATGGGTGGGCCGCGGGCCTCAAGCTGCTGTGCCTGGACCTGCGCCAGCGGCGGGGAAGCCCAGACAAACCTATGGGCGAGCACGTGCGCGATGCGCAGACCTTTGCGCGCTACTTCGAGCAGGAAATGCTGTTGCGGCTGTCGGACGACGACCTGCGATTTGTCGTGCGATGCGCGCTGCCCGAGCATTTCAATGCGGCGCTGTGCGCCGCCCTGCAGGTCGGCGGGCCATCGACCTCATCCCCAACTGAACTGCTGACACGGCTCGAGAGCCAGGGGCTCTTCATGGTTGCGGCCGGCCCTCGCTACCCCGAAGGTTGGTGGCGCCTGCATCCACTGTTGCGCGACGTTCTGCTGGCGCGCCTCGATGCCTTGCCCGAATACGAACGGCGCGAGTTGCACACCCTTGCGTGGACATGGTTTGCCGAGCACGACATGCCGCATGACGCCGTGCATCATGCGCTGCAGGCGGGGGACGCGGCATCGGCGGCCGATATTGCCGAAGGCTGTGCAGACGCGCTTTTCGCACAGGGCGAATTGCGCCGGCTCGTCGGCCTCGTGCGCCAACTGCCCGACGCTATCCTGCAAGAGCGTGCAGGACTGCGCCTGTGGATGGCATGGGTGCAGGTGTACGAGCGCCGGCTGTCGGATTGCGCCCGCAGCATTGCGCAACTACAGCACGACATGGCCGGTGCGACGCCCACCCTGCGCTATCGGCTAACGCTGCTGCGCGGCCTCTACGCGGTTCATTGCGACGATACGGCCGCCGCCACGATGCTACTGCCCGAGCTGCAGGAAGTACCGGAAGATGCCGACGCAATCGTGCTCACCGGCCGGCGCAACCTGCTGACCTGGATCCACCTCTATCGCGGCGATTACGAAAAGGCGCGTCTCGCCCAGCTTGGCCAAGCCACGCCGAGCAGGCAAGAGCAAATACTTTACGGCACGCCATTCGGCGTGCTGGCCGGGCGCGGCCTGGTGGGCTTGACCCATGCCGTGGAAGGGCAGATGATCCAGGCCGAACGGATCTACCGCGACGTTCTCCACGAGGCCAACCGTCGTGGCGCAAGTTGTGCCGATGCCGGTTGCCTGGCCGCCGGCCTGCTTGGGGAAGTGCTCTACGAGCTCAACGACCCGGTTGGCGCCTTGCGGCTGCTCGAAGAGCACCTGGACATTCTCGAGCGCGTGTCCCTGCCCGACACGGTGCTGCGCGTGATGCTGGTGATAGGACGATCGCACTGGCTCGCCGGGCGGCCGCTCGACGCACTGGCTTATGTCGAGCAAACCAACGACTACGCCGAGCGCATGGGGCTCGATCGCCTGCGCGCCTACAGCTTGCTGGAGCAGTTGCAATTCAACCTTCAGCGCAATACGCCCGGCATCGTGCATAAGCTCATGGCCACGCTGGATACGCTGGATGCCCGCCACGCCCAGGCCGACACCGGCGCGCTCAGCGAAATCCGCGTGGTGGCCGAACGGGCGCGCATCCAGCTCGCCATGCATGCGGGCGATCTGGCATCGGCACTCAGGCGCCTCCATGACCTGGAAAACCTGTGCCGACAGCGCGGCCGCGTGCGCCGCATTCCCTACCTGCGCATCCAGTCGGCGGCCGTCGAGCGGCAACTGGGGCGCCCTGACCAGGCAAACAGCCACGTACACGAGGCCTTGCGGCTCGGCCACCGGCTCGGGCTGGTGCGCACCCTGCTCGATGCCCATGTGGATGCGCCCACACTGATCCGCGAAGCTGCCGATGGCATCCGTGCCGATCCCGTGCTCGGCTTCTATGCCGAGCGCCTGGAGGCCGCCGCGCGCGACCAGCCGCAAGCCGCGCCCATCGATGCAGGCCGTCATGCCCGGGCGACACGGGCCAGGGCGGTTGAAGCACTGACCCCGCGCGAGGCCGAGATCGTGCAACTGCTGCTGCAGGCGATGCCGAACAAGAAGATCGCGCGCGTGCTCGATCTCTCGCTCGACACCGTGAAGTGGCACCTCAAGAACTGCTACGGCAAGCTGGGCGTAAGCGGGCGCGACGAAGTCGTCGAGCGCATGCGCGGCCTCAGCACGCATTAGGCGCTGTCAACACTGTTGCGCCGCGAGCTCTCGGCCAGGCGCGCAGATCTCCAGGGGTTTTCCCACCCCCCGCTCATCAAGGGTGGGGTGCAACGGCGTCCAGTTGACGATGATTTCCTCATGGCAGGTATCGCACCCTATGCGTGACGCCATGTAACCATCAATCTGGAAACATCGCCATGCACTTTCTATGCACTGCCGCACTCGCCGCCCTGAGATTGGGCACCGTCAGAATCGCTGCCGGCTTGTTCGCGGCCGGGGTTGCCGCTACGGCCGCCCATGCCGAATACCCCGAGCGCCCCGTGCGCCTGGTGGTGGGTCTGCAAGCCGGAGCCAGCACAGACATGCTGGCGCGCATGCTGGCGCAAAACCTGAGCGAGCGGCTGGGCCAGCAATTCCTTGTCGAAAACAAACCCGGCGCGGCAACGCGCATCGGTATGGAAGCCTTGGCCAGGGCGCCGGCCGATGGCTACATACTGGGGGTGGCCAATGCGGTGTCGATCAATTTTCCGCTGATGTTCGATGACTTCGGCTTCATTCCCGGCAAGGACTTCGTACCCGTTGCGATGCTGGGCCGCGCGCCGTCCTTTCTGGCGGTGCGCGCCACGCTGCCGGCCAGGAACGCGCAAGAATTCGTCGCCTATGCCAAGGCCAACAGTGGCAAGCTCAGTTTCGGCCAGGGCGGCAACGGCAGCAACCCTCACCTGGCCTCGCTGGTACTAGTCAAGTCGATGGGGGTCGATGCGATAGCCGTGCCCTACAAGGGGAATGCCCCGACGGCCGTCGCCGTGGCTGCCGGCGATGTCGACTTCGCACTACTGGACTACCCCGCGGTGCGGCCCCTGGTTGAACGCGGCAACATCCGCCTGCTCGCAGTCACCGAACCCCGGCGATCCGCGCTGATGCCCGACCTTCCCACCAGCGGCGAGCAGGGCCTCACACGCGAGATCGATGGCGTCACGCCCTGGTTCATGCTGGTCGCGCCGGCCGGCACGCCCGAGACGGTGATTGCGCTGCTGAACCGTCATGTCAACGAAATACTCAAGACTCCCGAGATACGCGATGCCCTGCTTGCTGCCGGCATCGAGCCCGAGGGTGGCACCAGCGCCGAGGCGCTGGCCTTTTTCCAGCGGCAGCGCGAACAGAGCGCGCGGATCGCCCAAGAGATGAACGTGTCGTTCAAAAACTAAAAGGAGTGGTAGACCATGACTGTGCAAGTGATCGAACTGGGCGAATCCCAATTACGTATCGACGGCCCGGTGGCTGAGTTTTCCCATCAGCGCCCCGGCTCTCGCAACGCGATGTCGATGGTGCTGCGCCAGGACTATGCGGACATGCTCGATCGCGTGATCCGAGACCGCGAGATCCGCGCGCTGATTCTTACCGGTTCCGGCGGCAGCTTCTGCGCCGGCGGCGACATCAAGGGAATGAACGAACGCAGGCAAAACCCCGACCCCGAGTTCAACTCGCCCGACTCGACGCGCCGCCGGCTGCGGGATTCGCACCGCTGGCTCACGCCGCTGCGCGAGCTTGACCTGCCGGTGATCGCCGCCGTCGACGGCGCAGCCTATGGCGCGGGCTTCGGCCTCGCGCTGCAGGCCGACTTCGTGCTTGCCTCGACGCGCGCGGCGTTCTGCATGTCCTTCGCGCGTGTGGGTGCCGTGCCCGACTACGGCGCACTGTATACGCTGCCGCGCATTGTCGGCCTCGCCAAGGCCAAGGACATCATGCTGACCGCTCGACGCATCGACGCCGAGGAAGCGCTGGGCCTGGGCATTGTGCATGCAGTGCATGCGCCCGAGGCATTGCTCGCCGAGGCGCACGCCTTCGCCCGCAAGCTGTGCGACGGACCGCGCGAAGCGGCAGCGATGACCAAGGACATGCTCAACAAGAGCTTCGAGACCGACTACGCCACCATGTGCTCGCTCGAAGCCTATGCGCAAGGGGTTGCGATGTGCGCCCCCTACCACACCCAGGCCGTGACACAGTTTGCCAGCGGCCAGCCCGCCCTCTACGACTGGGATCGCCCGGCCGCCACACGCTGAAACTCATTGCCTACACCCGCCATGTCACATTTATCCTCCACCGCCGATCTCGAAGCCTTTCGCACCGACGTGCGCACTTTCCTGCAGCAAGCCGTACCCGACGACATCCGCGCCACAGTACGCGCGCACTGCCTGGTCACACGCGAGCAGGCCATGCGCTGGCAGCGCATCCTCCATGCACGCGGCTGGGCCGCGCCTGGCTGGCCGGCCGAGCACGGCGGGCCGGGCTGGTCGCTGGTACAGCAAGCCGTGTTTCGCGAAGAACTCACGGTCTGCGGTGCGCCGCGCACCGAGAACCTGGGCATCGATACCATCGGGCCGACCATCATTCGCCATGGCACGCCCGAACAGCGCGCACGCTTTCTGCCGCGCATGCTGTCGTTCGATGACTACTGGGCTCAGGGGTATTCCGAACCCGACGCCGGCTCGGACCTGGCATCGCTACGCACCGTGGCCCGCCGCGACGGCGAGCACTATGTCGTGAGCGGCACCAAGATCTGGCAAAGCCATGGCCACTGGGCTGACTGGGCGCTGCTTCTGGTGCGCAGCGACACGACGGCTACGCGCAAGCAGGACGGCATCTCGGTGCTGCTGGTCGACCTGAAGTCGCCGGGCGTCACGATCCGGCCGATCCGCTTTATGAACGGCTCGAACTTTCACGTGCAGATGTTCTTTGACGATGTGCGCGTGCCGCTCGAGAATCTTGTTGGCCAGGAGCACGCGGGCTGGTCGGTTGCCAAGGGCCTATTGGTCATCGAACGTCTGTTCGTCGCCCGCGTGGCCGAGTGCAAGGCCGAACTCGCCAACACTCGTCGCCTTGCCCAGGGGCGGGGTGCGGGCGGGGCCTCGCTGCTCGAGCAGGATGTGTACGCACGCCGCCTGGCCGAGCTCGACATCCGCTCACGAGCCCTGGAAGCCGCTTGGTGGCCAACGATACGCGCCGTGCAGGACGGCGGCGAACCGGCGCTCGAGACCTCGCTGCTCAAGCTGCAGGGCAACGAATTGCTGCAAGACCTGCACCAGTTGCAGCTCGACCTCTTGGGCAGCGACGCGCTGGCCTTCGATCCCGGGGCCATCGACGGCAAACCCGCGCCACAGCCGCTGGCTGAAGGGCATGTCAACAATATCCCGCTGCATGTCTGGCGCTATCGCGGCATCACGCTAGGCGGCGGCACCTCGGAAGTGCAGCGCGACATCATCGCCAAGGCCATTTTTGCTGGCAGGACCGAACTCGAGATGCCGATCACGGCGGGCCTGGACGACCAGCAGGCCATGCTCGACACCGCGCTGCGGCGCTTGCTCGCCGACCGCTACGACTTCGATCAGCGCAGCGCTGTCATCGCCGGCAAGAACAGCTTTGACCCCGACTTCTGGCAGTCGCTCACCGAACTGGGCCTGACAGGACTCCTGGTGCCCGAACGCGACGGCGGCTTTGGCGGAACGCTGAGCGATCTCGTGCCGGCCATGGAGGCCCTGGGGGAATCCCTGGTGGTCGAGCCGGTCTTGTGGAACGCCGTGCTGCCCACCCAGCTGCTGCTGCATGCGACAGGGTTTGCCAACCGGGACGCCGCCTTGCAGACACTGATGGGTGAAGGCGCGGGCTGGGCCTTCGCCCATGGTGACGACAGCGCAGGCAACACCACCGCCTACCGCGAGGATGGCGGCTGGCGCCTGACCGGCCGCAAGCGCCTGGTGATCGGCGGCGACAACGCCGCGCGCCTGATCGTCAGCGCCAGGCTCGATGGCGGCGGCCTTGCCCTGTTCGAATGTGCCGTCGATCATCCCGGAATAGCGCAGCGCCGCTACCGCCTGCACGATGGGCGCGGGGCCGCCGACCTAGGGTTCGAGGATGTACGCTTGCCCGAGAACGCCAGGCTGGCCGGCCCTGAACGCGCCGGCGAGATCATCGATGAGGCCCTGGCGCTTGCCACCGTTGCGCTGTGCGCCGACAGCGTCGGGGCGATGCGCAGGGCGCTCGCTCTCACGGTCGAATACATGCGCACCCGCAAGCAGTTCGGACGCAGTCTGGCGGACTACCAGGCATTGCAGCACCGCGTCGTCGACCATTACCGCCGTTGGGCGAGTGCGCGCACCTTGGTGCGCGAAGCCGCGGCAGGCTGGTCATTGGCCTCGCCGACCGAGCGCGCTCAACGCATCGCCGCCGCCAAGTGGATGACTGGCCGGGCTGGCCGCGACATCGCGCTCGACTCCCTGCAACTGCACGGCGCCATCGGACTGCAGGACGAAACCGCGATCAGCCACTACGCCAAGCGGCTGACGGCCAACGACACGCTGCTTGGCGACACCACGCAGCAGTTGGCCCGCTTCATCGCCGCCGGCCGGCAAGCCCTCTGAGTACCTTTTGGTGACATCAATGAACCCGGAACAACTCGTGCTGTGGCACGTCGAAGACGGCGTCGGCCACATCGTTCTCAACCGACCGCAGGCCGCCAATGCGCTGAACTCGGCGCACAGCCAGGTGCTCTGCGAGGTCATCGCGCAGGCGGCGCGTACCGATGTCGGGGCCATCCTGCTGTGCGCCAACGGCAAGCAGTTCTGCGCTGGCGGCGACATCAACGAGTTCGCCTCGCGGCGCGCCGATCTGGATGCGCTCGTCGAGACCATGCTCGATGTCCTGCACCCGGCCATCCACACCCTGGCAAGCCTGCCGGTACCCGTGATAAGCGCGGTCCAGGGGCCGATCGGCGGGGCCGGCATCTCGATGGCGCTATGCGCGGACCTGGTATTGGCCTCGCCGGCCATGAAGCTGCGCGGCGGCTACTCGGCCATCGGGCTCAGCCCGGACCTGGGCGCGTCCTACTACCTGTCGCGCCGGGCGGGCGCCGCGCGCGCCAAGCAGATCCTCATGACCAACCGCGTGCTGTCGGCCGAGGAATGCCTGCGCTGGGGCATCGTGGATGAGATCCATGCACCCGACGAACTACTGCCGGCGGCGCGCGCGCTCGCCGTGCAACTGGCGCATGGCGCGACACAATCGCTCGGCGGCATCAAACGGCTGTGCGACGGCGCACAGGCTCACGACCTACGCACCCACCTCGGTCTCGAACGCGAAGCGCTACTGCGCTGCGCCCGGTCCGTGGACGGCCAGGAGGGCGTGAGTGCCTTTGTCGAGAGAAGACCACCGGTCTTCTCGGACAGGCGCATCGATTGATTGGACAAGCGCTGCCCCATGAGCGCCCGGCTCTTGCCAGCGGCACCGGCGTGGCAACGCTCTACAAGCGCGAACGAGAAGCCGCCATGCTTGACAGAAATGGCTCGGCCAGGCGGCTCTACCTTGTCCGTGTCGGATCACCCATTGCATCAATGAGCAGGGGCTGCAAAACCCACGGTTTCAGTCGAGTTCCTGGACGCCGCCGCCCGAAACCGTCAGCAACTGCCCACTGATCCAGCTGGCTGCGGGCGAACACAGGAACAGCGCGGCGCGCGCGATGTCCTCGGGCTCGCCCAGGCGCTTGAGCGGCGTATGCTTGAGCATGGTTTGCTCGACTTCAGGCGTCAGCACCGACGCCAATGCCGCTGTCCTGATGGCGCCGGGCGCGATGGCATTGACGCGGATCCCCTTGGGGCCCAGATCGAAAGCAATGTTGCGAGTCAGGTGATTCACAGCCGCCTTGGACGATGCATAAGACGCCATGCGCATGTTCTTGTTTTCGCCAGCCATGGACGAAATATTGAGCACCGCGCCGCGCTTTTCCCTTTCCATGTAAGGCGCTGCCAGCTGGGTCAGGCGAAACAGGCCGAAAACGTTGAGCTCGAAGGCCCGATGAAAGTCGGCCATGGGCATATCAAAGGGCTTGGGTCCGCCCCCGCCGGCATTGTTCACCAGCAAGGTCAGCTTGCCGAACTGCGACACGGTGGTATCCACCGCCGCAACCAGATCGCTTTCCTCCAGCACATTGCAGGCGATGCCAATGGCGCGGCCTCCGGCGGCCGTGATGTCGGCCGCCACCGCCATGGCCGACGCGGCCTGCAGGTCGCTGACGACCACGGCAGCACCGGCCTGGGCAAACAGGACTGCAATGGCTCGGCCTATGCCGGCGCCGGCCCCGGTAACCAGCGCCACATCGTTTTCCAGACTGAGTAGTGTTGAAAAGTCCATGCCTTCCCCTTCAATCTGTGCTCAAGCCAGCCTTAGATGACCGAAGCGCCGCAGCCATCCATGGGGATCACGGCGCCCGATACGTAGCTGGCCATGTCCGAGGCCAGGAACAAGGCAACGCGGGCAACCTCTTCCGGCTGCCCTGCGCGGCCCATGGGAATGGCGGCCAGTTGTTCGGCCAGCAGCTCTTCCTTGCTTCGGCCCGACGCGCGCGACGAGGCCTCCAGGCCTTCATCCACGCGCGAAGTCTGCGTCAGGCCCGGGTTGATCACGTTCACCCGCACGCCCTGCCCCGCATACGCCCGCGCATAGCCTACCGAGGCCAGCATCAGCCCGGCATTGGCCGAGCCGCCGGCAATATGCATGATGCCAGCCTGCTTGCCGCCCTGCCCCACGATATTGACGATGCTGCCGCGCTGACGCTGGCCCATGCGGCGAATAACTGCATCAGTGGTATGGATATAGGTAAAGTATTTCGCATCCATAGCTTGGCGAAAAGCCTCGGGGCCAAGTTCCTGCGGCGCATAGCGCCGTGCCGCGCCCGCCGAATTCACCAGCACGCCTATCGGCCCCACCTCGCTCTCGACATCATCCACCACCTTGAGGGCGGCGTCCGCATCGGACAGGTCGGCCGCATAGATTTTCAGCAAAACGCCGCGCGCCTCGCAATACGCCTGGGCCGCACGCAGATTTTCCATGCTGCGCGACACACCCACCACGGTGGCGCCCGCCTGCCCGCACTGCACCGCGCATGCCAAGCCTATGCCCTTGCTGGCGCCGGTAACCAGCACCACAGTCGAATCCAATCTGACATCCACACTGTTCTCCTTGTTCCATAAAGGATAACCGCAACCAAAACCGGGGTCAGGCCACGGTTATTCGCGACTGTTTCCAAGCGCCGGCTATTCGCGATGGCTCGCAACGGGAAAAGCGTGCCAGGTTTGGAAACCGTGGTCTGACCCCGGTTTACGGGGTTCATATATTTGCCATTGCCTCAATACATGGCTAGCATGGGAACGCTATAGCCTTTTTTTCTTTGTACATGCCGGTATCCTCAAAAGCCTCATCCAAGCCCGTCACTGCCAAATCTTCTGATGCCGCAACCCCGCGCCGCCGTGGCAGGCCGCCCAAAGTCGACTCCCCGATCAACGCCGAAGCCAGCCTGAGCCGTGCCGCAATCCTGCAGCATGCCATCAAGCTGACGAAAACCGTACCTATCGATCAGATCTCTATGGTGCAACTGGCTCGGGATTTTGGAGTTGCTCCTGGGCTCATTCACTACTACCTGGGCGGCCGGGACAACCTGATTTCGGGCATCTTGAACCATTATTACCACGCCCGCATGAACAAGATGCCGCCGCTGACCGGCGACTGGCGAGCCGACGTCGAAAGCATCGCACGCACCAACTTCGTGGTCGGCGTGCAAAATCCTGGCGTCAGTATCTATATCGCCTCGCACAACCGCTATCGGTTGTTCCAGGAGGTCGGGCCCGACGAGATCGACTATGGCCTGGCCTACTTCAACCATCTGACGTCGGCCTTCATGCAGGGCGGGTTTACCGAACAGCAGGTGGCGCTTGCGTATCACTTGACAGCCCAGTTCCTGGTGTCGACCATCATGGCCGAAGCCGCGCGCCAGTTGCCTGCTTACCATGAAGGCTTTATTTTGAAGAAACTGGAGTCCGCTTCAATCGAGCGCTACCCGGGCGCCAACTATGTGCGCTCGGCCTTTGCCTCGCTGACCTCCGACACCACCTTCAACATAGGCTTGAAGATATTGCTGGATGGCTTTGCCGGCTGGCTACCGCCGGCAAAGCCCACGCGCAAACGCAAAACCGCGGTCTGACCCGTTTTTTCGCGCTTACAGGCCGGTTTGGCTGCCCAGATAGGCCCCTGCGCCGGGTGCGGTCAAGGGCAGATCCAGCAGGCGCAGCATCTGGCGCACGGTGCACACCGCGGTCGAAGTTACCGGTATGCCAAGGGCCTTCTGGGCCAGTTCGATGGCTGGCAGCGACGGCATTTGCACACAAGCCGACAACACCACGGTATCCACGCCGGCCACATCCAGGCCGTACACATCCTTGAGCAACTGCATGGGGTCGCGCTCGCCCACAGCAACGTTGTCCAGGATGCGGAAATTGGCATGCGCCTTCACCGAGATACCTTCGCTCTCGATGTAGTCGATCACCGTGCGCGTCAGCTCGTCGCTGTAGGGGGCAAGCAAGGAAATACGCTTTGCGCCAAAGCTCTTCAACTCATCGACCAGCGCGCCAGCGGAAGTCATCACCTGCGGCTGGAACGGCGCATCGTGGATGGCTTGCTGCAATTCGGCCACCGTCTGTCGGTGATACCCCAGCCCCATGCTCATCGTGGCCACCAGGCAGGCGGTGCTCATGACATCCACCCTGGCGTCGGCCAGCTCTTGCGCGCAGCGGCCCATGTCGGCATTCATGCGGACCAGTTCTTCCGCAACCACGCGGTGCATGCGCACCCGGCTGGAGTGAAACGAAAAGCGCTCAGGCGCCACCTGCATGCGCGCCGAAAGTATCGCCGGCACCTCGCGCTCCATCGTCACATTGGAGCTGGGAACGATCTGGCCGATTTTGTAAGTCATGATGCAGTGCTCGTGGAAGTGATAGTGGGCGCCGTGTAGCGGCCCAGGGTTTGCCTCAGTGAATCCGGGATGTCTGTTCCCACGCGTGCATCCATGCGCACGCAGATGGGCGAAAACCGCGCCTTGAAGACCGGACCGCCGTCAGGCTTGGCGGCCACGCAGTCGATGTCGTAGGACCGCTTGCGGATCTGGCCAACCACGCACCGGATATCGATGACATCGTGGGGCCATAAGGTGCCGATGAACTCGAATTCCATGCCCTTACAGGGGGTATCCACGCCATGCAGCGCCCCAAGTGGCTTGGCGGCGTAGCCCGCCATATACTGGGAAAACAGCGCCACCGCGCCCAACAGGTAGTCAGTGAACCGGCCAGTGAATACCACGCCTGCCGGATCGCAATCGGCCCAGCGCACCGTGCGACGCACGATGAAAGGCGCTTCGCTCAGAACATATTCCGTGCTGCGTATCATGGCTGGCTCACGACGTTTTTGAAGACGCCCGCCTCCTCGAACGACTGCACCAATTCGGGGAACTGCTGCTTCAGCCTATCCAGGTCTATGCGACCGGTACGCGTCATGAAGCGGTAGACGAACTCGTGCACGGTGCTGGTATCCATCCATTCGCGTATGTTTTCATACCAGTTGAACGAGGCTTCGGAAGCCCCGATCAGTTTGTCCTTTTCGGGCCCACGCGCCTGTACATAAGCGCCGAGCGCCGCTTCGATATCGCCGGGCGTCTGTGCCAGAGCCGCCGCCAGCGCAATCGAGTCTTCCATGGCAATGCGCGTACCCGAGCCGATAGAAAAGTGCGCGCTGCTCAATGCATCCCCTATCAGCACCTGCTTGCCCGCGTACCAGCTGGCATTGCGGATAACCGGGAACTGACGCCAGTTCGAGTTGTTGGAAACCAGGCTAAAGCCGTCCAACTCGAGGGCGAACACCGTTTCGAACAAGGCCACCCGCTCGTCATTGCTCATGGCCGCCATGCCCAGATCCTGCCAGGTACGGTCATCGCACTCAGCCACGAAGGTGCTCATGGTCGGTGAATACGGGTAGTAGTGGGCAATGAAATAGCCGCCCCGGTGCTCGCGAAACACCAGCGCCGGATTGGCAAAGGCCTTTTCCACCCCATACCAGGCAAAGTGGTTGCTAAGGTGGTAGCACGAGGTACCAAAACCCGGCTCGTTGGCCGAACGCAGCAGCGAGTTCACGCCGTCGGCTCCCACCACCAGGTCGGCGTCCAAGGTGCTGAAATCCGATATCCGTGTGTTGTAGTTCACCTGCACGCCCAGGGCCTTCGCATGCGCCTGCAGTATCTGCAGTAGTTCGATGCGGGGAATCGCCCCCCCGCCCTTGCCCGGGCGCGCCACCACCAATGCATCATTGTGCAGGACGATGGTCTGCTGGCCCGTGAAGGTCATCGCCTTGACCAGGTCATCGCACACTTGCGGTGCGGCTTCGCGCAAGCGCTGCAAGCCGGTATCGGCCAGCACGACGCCAAATCCGAAGGTCGCACTCTCGGGATTCTGCTCCCAGATCCGGACGTCAACCGAAGCCAGCTTGCGCTTGAGCAATATCGCCAGGAAAAGGCCGGACGGCCCGGCGCCAACAATGGCTACTTTCATTTTGCGGCCTCCCCAGGCTCCACCACCAGGGCCTCCATATCAAACTGCGCGATGCGTCCGGTCAAGCCGCCCGTCAGGGCGCCATACCAGACCGCCGGTTTGAAACCCAGGGCCTTGCGGCTGAACGACAGGCCGGGGTTGCCTTCGATACGGATATAGCCGTTTTCCACGGAGCTCAAGGTATAGCCGGGTTGCTTGCCGGCGGCATCCACCAAGGCCGAAAACTCCGGCACATCCAGAACGAAGATGGCCGCCTTGCCCGTGGCTGGCTGCGCCGCTGCCAGGCTGGCGCCCTTATGCTGCCAGACCGGCTCGATGGACGTGAACTCGCCTCCCGCCTCACGCTGCTTCTCCAGTGCGATGCCGGCCTCTATGGTCAGGTGGGCGTCCACTGCATCGGCCTCGCTAAAGGGGCGCATCTGCCAGGTGATTTCTATGGGATAGCCATTGGGATCGTTGAAGTAGATCGATTCGATCACCTCGTGCCGGATCTGATAGCGCAGCGCAATGCCGACCGCTTCCACGCGCTTGCGCCACTGCAGCAACTCGGCTTCATCGCGTACCCGCCAGGCGGTATGTGTGGCGCGGTCCTGGTAGTGCGCACGCACTTCAAGCCAGTCCGGCCTCTCGGTGCCGATGTAATAGAAGAACGCAATCGTGCTGCCGTTGCCGCTGTCAAAAAAGAAATGAAGGAAATCGGCATGGTCGTCCGGCCCCCAGCCGCGCGCGGAAATCGCATGTACCAGTGGCAAGCCCAACAGGTCGCGGTAGAACTCGACGGTTTGCGCCAGCTTCCAGGTGGGTCGCGCCGTGTGGTGCACGCCATGCAGATCAACGCGGGGAATATCGCTTACTGAAATTTGTTCCATCATTATTTCTCACCTTGGATTGCGGCCGCCTGCTCGGCCTCGGCCTTCAGGGCCTGCGCTATTTGCTGGCGCAAGATCACCTTGCTCAACTTGCCGGATGCGGTCAGCGGCATATCGTCGATAATTTCCAAACGCTCTGGCCACTTGAACTTGGCCAGGCCCACTTGCTCAAGATAGGCTGCCAAGACTGGCAGCGTGAGCGTGCCCGCGCCCGGCCTGGGCACAACGAAGGCGCATACGCGCTCGCCATAGGTACGGTCCGGCATGCCCACCACTGCGCAAGCCAGGACTGCCGGATGCTGGTTGACGACGTTCTCCAGCTCTTCGGCATTGATCTTCTCGCCGCCACGATCCACGACGTCCTTGAGGCGCCCGCGGAAAAAGTAATAGCGCTTGCCATTCACCACGCGCGAGGCCATCAGATCGCCAGAGCGGTAGAAGCCCTCCGAGGTGAAGCGAGTCACGTCCTCGGCTTCCGATTTGTAATAGCCCCGTATGGTGTAGGGACCGCGAAACAAGGCCTCGCCATCCTCGCCATCGGCCACCAGGGTATCGGTACCGGGAGTCACGATCCTGATCTCGTCGTAGGCAGATACCGGGCGTCCAACCGACGACTCGCGCACTTCCTGCGGGTCGTCGTCATGGGTAAACATGATCACACCTTCGGTCATACCGAAAATATGATGCGCTGGCGAGCCGGTGATACGGCTTAGATTGGCCGCATTCTTGGGCGCGATGAACTTGCGACGCGCCTTGCCGTGCGCGTCGGCCAGGGCCAGTTCCGGCGCGATTCGCATCAGGATGGGGCCGGCTACCCCCAACCAGGTGGGCTGATAATCGCGCACCAGGTCTCTGAGTGTTTGTTCGCCGATATCCCTGCACACGGTTACCGTGGCGCCACTCAGTAGAAATGGCCCGAAGTAGCAGCCCATGTTCAGGTTGTGCATGAAGGGCGTCGGGAAAAACAACACATCGTCCGGCGTATAGCGATTCCAGGCCGCCACCGCCCGCATGTTGTACAGATATTCGTTCTGAAAACGGGGGATGATCTTGGGCACGCCGGTGGTGCCGCCCGAAAGCTGGAACACCGCCACCTGGAAGGGGTCATGTGCGATATCGCCCAGGATCCGCCGCGCGCGATCCAGCGGCATCCCATCGATCAGCTCGTCGATCAGCGCGGCGCTGCCCCGGCGCTCGCCGCGCGCCTGCAGAATGAAGGCCAGGCTGGGTATCTGCGCCTGCATCTCCTGCGCGAAGGCCACATCATCGAACTTCGGGTCATCGCCTTGCACCAGGTGCAGACGCACCTCGGCCAGATTGCCCAGGTACGAGATCTCCAGTTTCCTGAAAGCCTGCAACGAGCAGATGGGGATGATGCCGGCCTTCAGGCAAGCCACGAACGCGACCAACAACTCGTTGCTATTGCCGCACTGGAAGATGGCGCGGTCCAGCGGCTTCATACCCATCGCAATCAACGCGGCGCCCAACCTCTCGGTGCGCTCATCCAGCTCGCGATAGGTAAGCTCTCCATCGGGGCCCACCAGCGCCAGGCGATCGCCATGGGTTTGCATAGCTTGGCGCAATGCGCCGGCCAGCGTCTCCAGCGGCAGCACACCTTCGGCCACATAGTGGCGCAGCCGGTCTTCGTCGGGATAACGCACCCCATCCATCAATACCGCAGGGCGCACGTTCTGGGTGGTTGACATCGTCTCCATCCTATTGAATCTGTTTCAGAAAAACCGGGGTCAGACCACGGTTTTCGGCTAGGCCAAATCGAAATCGCGAAACCGTGGTCTGACCTCGGCTTACTCGGTGAAAGTGGCGTTCAACCACTCGGTGATATGGCGCCCGGCAATGCGCTGGCCTGGTTCTTCGTCCGCGCCCAGGGCCATGCCATGATGGTTGCCGCGCACCCGCACATGGGTTTTGGCGGTAGCTCCGATCTGGCCGAAGATGGTCTGGATATCCTGGGGGAAGGTGCACTGGTCGCCGGTGTATTCCAGCAGCAAGGTAGGCTGGGTGATGGCCGGAGCGGTCTTTTCCAACGAGGCCTGTGACGCCAGCCCGGACCAGGTCGACAGCCAGGACTCGGGCGTTACCACCCGCGCAAACCCGACACTGCCCCAGTTCGAGACCAAGGGGTTCTTGCCCCATAGCGAACCGGTCTTGCGATCGGACGGATCGATGGCGATATCCCACGAACGCAGGTCGGCATCGGTGCGCCATACCTGGAAGATGGGCGCATGGGCCGCCATCCGGCGATCGGCGTCGGTGGCCGTCTCTGCCTTGATGCGCTTGCGCGCTTCGTTCTTGGCAGCCAGCAACTGGCGGGCCCGCATATCGATGCGCTCAACCCGCGCCATCTGCGCCTCGCGATACTTCCGGATGAAGTCAGCCGCATAATGGCCGCGTCCCGTCTGGGCGTCAAAACCGTTGGCTGCCGAAAATGGGTCTAGCGCGGCATCGGTTTGCATGGGATCTTTCTCGTCGATCACCGAAGGGTCCAGGCCGCTCATCAACAGCCGGCCCTGTCCGGGATGCGGCGACAACAGCACCAGGCCGTCCACCACCGGCATATCCAGCTCGGCCAGGTTCACCGGCTTGCCGCCCGGCGTCTTGGCTAGCCGTTGTTCGGAGGACAGGAGCGCTTGCTGGTTGTAGAAGGTGTACAGCCCCGCGCCGCCTGAATTCCCCAGCAACACAATTTTTTCGTAGCCCAGTTGGCGCAAGTGCGTCATGCCCGCTGCCACATCGAACAAGGCAAGCTCGTGTTCCAGGCGCAGGTCGTTGCCGATGGAACGCGGCCCCTGCACCCAGCATGCGTACCCCGCATCCAGCACGTACGGCACCATGTAGTGGGTTACCGCCATCTCGCGTGGGTGCATGATGGAGACCACCTTGCGCTCCGTGCCTGTGGCCATAAACAAAAAACCCAGCGTCCGCTGGCCGTCCGCGGTGCCAAGCGCATAGGGCACCACCTGGTAAGGCCGGCTCATCAGCCTGCCATCCCACGATGCGCCACGCATGCCGGCGGTTACCTGGGGTCGATTCGTTTCGGCCATGCCGGCCTCCAAATAAATATCAGTATGCCAATAATCTAGAATTTATTTGATTGGCTGTCAATTAATTGAGGCGAAAAATACGACTAGGACAAACCCTTATTTGCCATACGATCAATTATTGTTAATTTTTATTGAGTGCATATCAATAAAGCACCGAAAAAAACGCCCTGCCCCCAGCCACATCCCACCCGAAACGACGGAAGCCGCCAGGGCAAAGGCGTCACCCCACACGGCGGCGGCCATCCCGGCTGTCGACCAGCGCTCTCCTGGAAAAGCGATGAAACTGCGTCTTTGGTCCAAACTGGCATTCTGTGCCCTGACAGCCGGCCTGTCGGCTGCCCACGCGGCAGACTATCCCACTCGCATGGTACGCATGGTCGTGCCGTCCACGCCGGGCACCGCGCCCGATATCATCGCCCGCCTGGTGGGCGAGCGGCTCAGCGCTAGCCTTGGCCAACAGGTCATGATAGAAAACAAGCCCGGCGGCAACGGCATCCTGGCCATGAACGCACTCAAGCAGACCAAGCCGGACGGCTACACCATCATGCTCTTTCACGCGGCGGCAGCGATCACCACGCCCATCATGTACAAGGAAGCCAAGTTCGACATCGAGCGCGATACCGACATGGTGGGCACCATCGCCTATACGCCCATGATGTTTGTCGCGAACAAGGAGTCACCCTACAAGACACTGGCCGACGTGGTTGCGGCGGGTAAGGCCAAGCCTGACGACCTGGCCTTCGGCAATCCAAACTATGGTTCGATACCACACCTGACGGCCGAATTGATGGCACAAATAACCGGCGCCCAATTCCGGCAGATCAACTTCGCCGGCACCACGCAGGCCATTCAATCGGTAGTCGGAGGAGACGTGCCGGTATATGTCGACGGGGTGGCTCCGCTGGTGCCGCTGGTGGACAGCGGCCGCCTGCGTGCGCTGGCCGTGGCGGCCGACACCCAATTGCCCGGCCTGGAAGAGATTCCGCTGGCAAAGGATACCGTGCCGGGCCTGGTTGCCACCGGCTGGTTCGTGCTCCTTGCGCCCAAGGACACCCCGTCCGCCATGCTGGACCGCCTGCACGCCGATCTAGGTAATATCCTGGCCCAGCCCGACTTCGCCGCCAGGATCCGGGAACTGGGCACCTACCCCATGCCTAAATCACGTACCGACGCCGAGCAGTTCGTGCGCGACGAAAAAGCGTTATGGCACGGCGTTATCGACAAAGCCGGGGTCAAGCCGCAATAAGGCAGCAGGGGCTGGACTGCAATGCCGCCCCTGCTTAAACAGTACCAGGCAAGACCGGCGCCTGGTGTGCAACCGGCAAAGCCTAAATCAGCGCTTCGGCCGACACCAGGATGCCGTCGTCGTCGCTGTAAAGCCAGGCGCCCGGGGTGAACACCACGCCACCGAACACCACCGGCACATCCACGATTCCCGCACCCGCCTTGGCGCTTTTGCGTGGATTCGACCCCAGCGCCTTCACGCCGAAATCCATCTGCGCCAACGCCCCCGTATCTCGTACCGGGCCACGTATCACCACCCCGGCCCAGCCGTTGCGCTGCCCAGCGGCGGCGATCAGGTCGCCCATCAAGGCGCTGGCCATGGAAGCCCCGCCATCCACCACCAGCACTTCGCCGGTGGACGGCGAATTCAGGATCTCGCGCACCAGCGCGTTGTCGCCCAGGCATTGCACGGTACGGATCCGGCCGCCGAACACCCGTCGGCCGCCGTATTGGACAAACTGCGTCTCGCACGACATACAGCGCTCGCCGTGATCGTCATACAAATCGGCTGTGGCAAACGTATCGAGCATGGCACCCCACTCCTTGAAGATGGCCGCGACGCGGCGGTGAGAAATCGCAGCAGCCATGATAGCCGGGCCACAAACGCATGCGCCACCCGCCTGGCAAAACCGGGGTCTGACCCGGATTTTTGAGCCGGTCGCCGTCGTAACAAGGCCGTCATGAACCCTCGCTAAGCTCCGGGCACAGCCAGTTTCCTCTTCGGAAAATCCTGGCGTGCCCGCTCAATGCAAAAAAAAGGATTTGAATGTCTTACTTGACGGATGCAGCTCGCGCCGCTTCGCGCGCGGCCGAAGGTGAAGTTGCGGTTCCTGGCCAGATGTTCGACGAGATCGTCGCCGCCAATCCGGCGCGCCGCTCGCTCTTCAAGAACACGCTTGCCCTGTCGATGCTGTCGATCTTTGGCGCAGGCTCCCTGGCCGCCTGTGGCGGCAGCGACGACGACGATGCGTCCGTGCCCGACGATGGCGGCGGCAACGGCGGCGGCGAACTTCCCGCCGGCCCGGACTATTCCGTGACTTTCACCCCCCTTGGCGACAAGATCGAGGCCGACACCGTTACCGTGCCCCAGGGCTACGTGGCAGAGATCCTCTACTCGGCCGGCGACCAGTGCGTAATCGGATCAATCGGCTATAGCGGCACCCCGCAACTGCACCCCGAAACCGAAGTGCTGTCCGGCGGGCAGCACGACGGCATGCACTTCTTCGAGATCCCCGGGGTCGACCCCAACAAGGGCGGCTTGCTGGCCATCAACCACGAAAACCTGGATTCGAAGATCCTGGGCTTCACCGGTGGCAAGTACGATGCGAAAACCGCTACCGAGGTAGAAAAGAAAACGGCCCTGTCCGTGGTTGGCGTCTCGGTGATCGAAGTCGAGCGCGGCGCCGACGGCAAATGGTCGGTCAAGCCTTCCGGATACAACAAACGCTACTCGGGCAATACCGAGTTCAAGGTCAGCGGCCCGGCGGCATCGGTGGTCGGCGCGTCCGTCATCGGCACCCTGAACAACTGCGCCAGCGGCCCCACCCCCTGGGGCACCTACCTGACCTGTGAAGAAAGCACCGACAACTACCTGGATCCCACGCAGGCCGAAGAAGGCTACGGCTGGGTCGTGGAAATCGATCCCCGCAACGAACTGGCCGCTCCTACCAAGCGTACGGCCATGGGTCGTTTCGATCATGAAAACACCGCCTACCTGTTGGACGACGCCAACCGCGTGGCGTTCTACATGGGCGACGACGGCACGCCCGGCTGTATCTACAAGTTCGTGCCGGGCAAGGCCTATGATCCCGCCAATCGCGCCGCCAACTTCGGCCTGCTGGACGAAGGCACGCTGTATGTCGCCCGCTTCAACGGCGACGGCACGGGTAACTGGGTAGAACTCACGCAAGGCAAGAACGGCCTGGTCGTGGGCGCCACGGACCCCGGCAACTTCACCCAGCTGGAAACCGGCACCGTCATTTCCGGCAAGCTGGTGGACTTCAACACGCAAGCCGACGTGCTGATCCAGACCAAGGCAGCCGCGCGCGTGGCCGGCGGCACGTTGATGGATCGCCCGGAGTGGATCACGGTGGGTGGCGACAAGACCGTGTACTGCACCCTGACGAACAACAGCAGCCGCAAGCGCACCGACGCCGCGAACCCGCGCATCAACAACAAGCACGGCCATATCGTGCGCTGGAACGAAGCCGGCGACTCGCCCCTGGCGACGACCTTTACCTGGTCGCTGCTGATGCTGGCCGGCGATCCTTCGATCACCGCCGAGAACGAGAAAGGCAACATCGTCGGCCATACCTTCTCGAGCCCCGACGGCATCCGGGTCGATCCGCAAAACCGCCTCTGGGTGCAGACCGACGCCGGTACAGGTAGCAGCACCACCAGCATCTTTGGCAACAACTCGATGTACTACGTCGATCAGGCCACTGGCGAATCCAAGCGTTTCCTGGTTGGTCCGGTGGGCTGCGAGATCACCGGGATCGCCTATACCCCGGATCTCACGACTTTCTTCATCAACATCCAGCACCCGAACGGCGCCTGGTCGACGACGGCGGGCTGGCCCGCTCGTTCGGCCACAGTGGTCGTGCGTCGCGAAGATGGTAAACCGATAGGCGCGTAATCCTCGCGGCAACGGCATAGCCGGTACCCGATCACGGTACACTGGGGGGGTTCGTTTCAGCAGGCGTTATGAACCCCTCTCCCACCTCTTTCGATACCGTCATCGTCGGCACTGGCATCGCAGGCATGGCCTGCGCCCTGGCGCTGGCCCGACGCGGCGTGCGGGTCTCTCTTTTGGGGCCCCGCGCCGCCCTGGCCGAACCCTCTTCAGGTCGGTTCGATCCCCGCGTGTATGCCATTTCCCCGGCCAGCCAGCGCTTTCTTGCCGAGCTCGGGGTCTGGGGCGCGCTGCCGCCCGCCCGGGTTACAGCCGTCGACGCCATGGAAGTCCAGGGCGACCAAGGCGCCACGGTCAAGCTCACAGCCTGGCAGGCCGGTCAGGCCGACCTGGCCCATATCGTCGAAGGCGCCGAGCTCGAACGCGCGCTGCGTGCCGCGCTGCAGGTCTTCGGTATCGCCTGGACTCAATCACGCTTCACCAGCCTGACCCGGCGCGCCGGCAGCCACGACCTGGAACTGCACACCGAATCGGGACACAGGCTGGCCACGCGCCTGGCCGTGGCGGCCGACGGCGCCAACTCGGCACTGCGCGCCGCCGCCGGTCTATCCATGCAGCAGCGCGACTACGACGCCACCGGCCTGGTGGTACACCTGAATGCGGGGCAAGCTCACCAGGGCACGGCGCTGCAGTGGTTCACCCCGCAAGGGATTCTGGCCCTGCTGCCCATGCCCGACACCCCGGACGGGCCGCAAGTGTCCATGGTGTGGTCCATGCCACGGGCGCTGGCAGCCGAACTCCAGGCGCTGCCCGAAGCCGAAAGCCATCAACGCCTGCAAGACATGTTGGCCAGCGCCACCGGACAACGACTGGGCGACCTGGTCCCACGCTCACCCCTGCATGGCTTTCCCCTGTCGTTGCAGACCGCGCCACAGCTCGTGTCCCACGGCATTGCCTTGGTGGGTGACGCCGCGCACGTGGTGCACCCCCTGGCCGGCCAGGGCCTGAACCTGGGCCTGGGCGACGCCCAGGCGCTGGCCCAGGCCGTGGGCGGGCGCGAAGCCTACCGCGGCCCAGGCGACGAGCGCGTGCTGCGCCGCTACCAGCGCGCACGAGCCGAGCCCGTGCTGGCCATGCGCCTGGCTACCGACGGCCTGTACCACCTGTTCAACGCCCCCGCCGCACCAGTGGCCTGGCTGCGCAATGCCGGCATGAGTCTCGTCGAGAACCTGCCCTTTGCCAAACGCCTGCTGGTACGGCGCGCATCCGATTTTTGACCAGACACCCCGCCATACCATCCGGGTACCCGAAGGAGACTTGATGTCCCGCATTGCCTCGTTTCACCGTTTTCTGCGCATGGCCGTCGTCGCCATGGGCTGTATCTGGGCCACCCAGGGCCTGGCTGCCGACAACTCGGCCGCCGTCCAGAAGCGTTTCGAATCCCTGTTTGAAGGGGTGCCGGTGGATGGCGTCGCCCAGACACCCTATGGCCTGTACGAAGTGCAGGTTGGCGGCGAGCTGCTGTATACCGACGAGAGCGTAAGCTACGTGCTGCAAGGCACCCTGGTCGACACCGCTACCCGCATGAACGTCACCAGCGCACGCCAGGAACAACTGTCGGCTGTCCCCTTCGACCAACTGCCGCTGGAACTGGCCTTTGTGCAGAAGCTGGGCAACGGCGCACGCAAGATGGCCATCTTTGAAGACCCCAACTGCGGCTACTGCAAGCAGTTGCGCCATACCTTGCTCGACCTGAAGGACGTCACCATCTACACCTTCATGTACCCCATCCTGTCGCCGGATTCCTCAACCAAGGTGCAGTCCGTCTGGTGCGCCAAGGACAAAGCCGCCGCCTGGGATGACTGGATGCTGAATGGCAAGGTGCCGCCTGCGGCCAGCTGCGATGCCCCCATGACGGAATTCGTCGCGCTGGGCCAGCGTCTTAACGTACGCGGCACACCCACGATCTTCTTCGAGGACGGCAGCCGTGCCAGCGGAGCCCTGCCGCTCGCCATGCTCGAAGACCGCCTGCGGGATGCCGAAGCGCCCTGAACCCGTCCACGGACTGCATCGCAAATGCGCGCCGGCGCTTAGCCTTGGGCCAAGCGCCGGGCCGGGCCTGGCCCACGCCCGCAAATGTGAAAACAATGTGAAGGCTGCGCTGCAGCCTTCCCTTTCCCTTGCACAAAACGCCCCAGGCGTGAAGAATTGCCGGCTTACCCATTGACCCGGCATTTGCACAAGCCTATGCGTTTTGGCATCACCTCCAAGCTCTTTCTGGCGATCCTGGCCAGCTGCATCGCCGTGGCCATCGCCATGGGCATTGCCGTGCGCGTCAGCTTCGAACTGGGCTTCGAAGACTATGTCCAGGAACGCGACCTGCGGCGCGCCGACATACTGGAAGAGGTCCTGGGCGATATTTATCGCGAATCGGGCAGCTGGGATAGCTTGCGCGCCCATCCTCGCACATGGTGGCGGGTGCTGCGCTCGGCCCCCGATGAACGCAGCGCCCAGGGTGATGGCGATGGCCGCCGCAAAACCGCTTCCGGCCCGGCCTCGCAGCCGCCACCAGCATCGCACTCGTCCCTGCCTCCCTTCTATCTGGTGGACGCCGCCGGCAAGCTGGTAGCAGGCACCTCGGCCGATGGCGGCGATAACCCGAGCACGCCGCGCTATCCCATCGAAGTCGACGGCAATGTCGTGGGCTGGCTGGTCAAGCAAGCACGCGACAAGGCTCCCAATGCCCTGGACGAACGCTTTTTATCGCAGCAGCTGAAAGCCACCTGGGTCATCAGCGCGCTGTCCGTGATCCTGGCAGCCCTGGTCAGCGTGCTGCTTGCGCGCACCATGCTGACACCGCTCAAGCGGGTGGGCCGCGCCACGCACCGCCTGGCGGCGGGCGACTACGCCACACGCGTGCGGGTCAACAGCCAGGACGAACTCGGCCAGTTGGCACGCGACTTCAATCGCCTGGCGCTGACCCTCGAAAAAAACGAGCAGTTGCGGCGCGACATGATGGCCGATATTTCGCACGAGCTACGCACACCGCTGGCCATACTGCGCGGCGAGCTCGAAGCCCTGCAGGACGGCGTGCGCACCCTGACGCCGCAGTCGCTGGAATCCCTGCAGGCCGAAGTGAGCACGCTCAGCAAGCTTATCGACGACCTTCACGAACTCTCGCTGGCCGACATCGGCGCCTTGAACTACCGCATGACGGAAGTGGATGCCGCGGGCCTCTTGCGCACGGCCTGCGGCTCGTTCAGGGAACGCCTGGCCAGCAAGCAGATCGCGCTGGAAATGGGCCTGCCCGCACACGCTCCCGCCATCAAGGGCGATCCGCAACGCCTGACCCAGCTCTTCAACAACTTGCTGGAAAATTCCGTACGCTATACCGATCCCGGCGGCACGCTGCAGATCGGCATGCATAGCGACACCCAAGCCCTGCACATCACCTTGCAGGACTCGGCGCCGGGTGTGCCCGAAGAACTGCTGCCCCGCTTGTTCGAGCGGCTTTTCCGCGCCGAAAGCTCACGCAACCGCCACAGCGGCGGCTCGGGCCTGGGCCTGGCGATCTCGCAGCGCATCGTCGAGGCGCACGGCGGCAGCATCCAGGCCCTGCCCTCTGGGCTGGGTGGCGTGTGCATCGCCATTACGTTCCCGCTTTATCGAGGCTGACCATGCCCTGCATTCTGATAGTCGAAGACGAGCCCAAACTGGCAGCCCTGCTGCAGGATTACCTGCGCGCGGCCAGCTTCGAGACCCATTGGGTGGCCAACGGCAACGATGCGCTTCCCGCCATCCGCGAACACAACCCTGACCTGGTCGTGCTGGATCTGATGCTGCCGGGGCGCGACGGCCTGGATATCTGCCGCGAACTGCGGCAATCCAACCAGGTACCGGTGGTGATGCTGACCGCCCGGGTCGAGGAAATCGACCGACTGCTGGGGCTGGAACTGGGCGCCGACGACTACATCTGCAAGCCTTTCAGCCCGCGCGAAGTCGTGGCCCGCATCAAGGCCATCCTGCGGCGCGCCAGCGGGCCGCAGGATACGCAAACGCAAACTGCATTGCAGATCGACACTGGCGCCCATACGGCCCGCCTGGATGGCCAGACGCTGGACCTGACTCCAGTGGAATTTCGTCTGCTCAAGGCGCTGGCCGGCACCCCGGGGCAGATTTTCTCGCGCGACCGCCTGCTCGATCACCTCTACGACGACCATAGGGTGGTCACCGATCGCACCGTGGACAGCCACATCAAGAACCTACGCCGCAAACTCGAAGCCGTGCGCGCCGAGGGTGAAACCATACGTTCCATCTATGGCGTGGGCTATCGCCTGGACATCTGAACCATGCCCGACTTCACAATTTCTGCTCAATCTCGCCATATTTGCGCCGAAGTCACCGCGTAATCTGGCGGTGTGGACAGGCACTTATGCCCAAGCCCTTTTGACAGACGCATCGGAGAACATCACATGAAAGCCAACCGCATCGCCCAGATCGCCATCGCCGCCGGTATCGCGCTGACGGCTTCAGTTCCCGCCTTCTCGGCCCCTGCCTCGTCGCTGGAACAAACCACGCAAGCCACCGCCACCAGCGAACAAACGCCCCGCGAAGCCCGCCACCACGGCGAGCGCAAGGCCGGTGAGCACCGCCACCACCGCGCGCATCAGCGCGACGGCATGATGCTGCGCGGCATCGAACTGAACGCCGAGCAAAAGACCAAGGTCGCCGCCCTGCGCGAAGCCGCTGCGCCTGAACTGCGCGAAGCCATGAAACAGGCTTTTGCCGCCCGCAAAGAACTGCGCGACATGACCTTCTCGGGCAAGTTCGACGAAGCGCGTGCCAAGGAGTTGGCAAAAACCGGCGCCGACGCCATGGCCAACGCTACCGTCCTGAGGGCAAAAACCGACAGCCAGATCATCGCCTTGCTCACGCCTGAGCAACGCAAAGAGCTGACCGACAGAGCGCAACGCATGAAAGAGCAGCACAATGGAGCCCGCCACGGTAAGCCGGGCGAGCAACAACCCGGCAAGCCGGCCCAGGCAGGCCAACCGGCAGCTCCGGTCCAAGCCGCACCTGCAGCCGCTCCTACGCCGGCCCAGTAAACAACAGCCTGCGGGCTCGCTGCAGGCCAAGGCGGGCCCGCCCTTGCACCGCGCCGGACAACCGGCCTGGCGCAAGGGCGGGCCCGCTTCTGATTGTCCTCGAGTTTTGCAAGCACGCGTCCTAGAAGCCTTCGCATGAAACCCACCAGAAAACGGTCCCTACGCTACCTCTTGATTGCCGCTGCGTTGATCGCAGCCGGCGTCGCCATCAAGATCCTGTTCTTCTCGACCGAACCGCCGCCGCAGTTCACCACGGCGCCAGCCGTGCGCGGCGATCTCGAGAACAGCGTCCTGGCTACCGGCACGCTCGAGGCATTCAAGCTGGTCAGCGTCGGCGCCCAGGTGTCGGGGCAGCTTAAATCGCTGAAAGTCGAACTGGGCGATGTCGTCACCCAGGGCCAGTTGCTGGCCGAAATCGATTCGTTGACGCAGCAAAACGCCCTGCGCAATGCCGAGGCGGCACTGGAAACCAAGCGTGCGCAACGGGCCGCGCAAGTCGCCACCCTCAAGCAGGCCGACCAGGACTTCAAGCGGCAAAAGCAAATGCTCGCCCTGGACGCCAGCTCGCGCCAGGACTATGAAGCGGCCGAAGCCACGCTGGGCACCGTGCGCGCGCAGATCGCCGCGCTGGATGCCGAAATCAAGCAGGCCAGCATCACCATGGATACCGCCAAGGTCAACCTGGGCTATACCCAGATCACCGCGCCCATGGACGGCACGGTCGTGGCCGTGATCGCCCAGGAAGGCCAGACCCTGAACGCCAACCAGCAGGCGCCCACCATCATCAAGCTGGCGCAACTGGATACGCTGACCGTCAAGGCGCAGATCTCCGAAGCCGACGTGATCCGCGTGCAGCCCGGGCAAGAGGTGTACTTCACCATCCTGGGCGAACCCGACAAGCGGCACTACGGCAAACTGCGCTCGGTCGAACCCGCGCCCGAATCGATAGCCACCGAAACCTCCTCGTCTTCGTCCAGCTCCAGTAGTTCGACGAGCTCGGCTATTTATTACAACGGGCTGTTCGATGTACCCAACCCCGAGGGCATCCTGCGCATATCCATGACCGCGCAGGTGTATATCGTGCTCGACAAGGCCGAAGACGCCGTACTGGTGCCCTCCTCGGCCCTGCGCAGCACCGACAAAGGCACCAGCGTGCGAGTGCTGAACGCCCAGGGCCAGCCCGAGCCGCGCCGCGTGAAGGTGGGCATAGACAACAACATCAGCGCCCAGATCCTGGAAGGCCTGGAACCCGGCGAGCAAGTGGTCGTAGGCAGCGGCCAGAGCGGCGCTCGCCCGGCCCAGCAGGCACGCATGCCGCGCATGAGGCTGTAACGTGGCACAGCCCCTGCTTGAACTGAAAGACCTGCGGCGCGAGTTTCCCGCAGGCGAAGAAACCATCGCCGTCCTGAAGGACGTCAACCTGACGATAGAGGCCGGCGAGATGGTGGCCATCGTCGGCGCCTCGGGTTCGGGCAAGTCTACGCTGATGAACATCCTGGGCTGCCTGGACCGGCCCACCAGCGGCACCTACAAGGTGGCGGGGCGCGAAACCGGCAAGCTCGAGCCCGATGAGCTGGCCGAGTTGCGCCGCGAACACTTCGGCTTCATCTTCCAGCGCTATCACTTGCTGTCCGACCTGACCGCGGCCGGCAACGTGGAAGTACCTGCCGTCTATGCCGGAGTCCAGGGCGATGCCCGGCGCGCGCGGGCCTCAGCCCTGCTGAGCCGGCTGGGCCTGTCGGATCGACTGGATCATCGCCCCGGACAGTTGTCGGGGGGCCAGCAGCAACGCGTGAGTATTGCGCGCGCCCTGATGAATGGCGGCGAAGTCATCCTGGCCGACGAGCCCACCGGCGCGCTGGACACCCACAGCGGCCAGGAAGTGATGAAAATCCTGGAAGAGCTGCATGCGGAAGGCCACACCATCATCATCGTCACGCACGATATGCAGGTGGCCGAACACGCGCAGCGCATCATCGAGATCAGCGACGGCGAAATCATTGCCGACCGCCGCCGCAACGGCAGCCATGTCGCGCCCGTGCGCGAACCCGCCGTCAAGCACAGCGGGCGCATGGGCGCCGGCCTGGGCCGCCTGGGCGAAGCCTTCCACATGGCGGTGCTGGCCATGGCCGCCCACCGCCTGCGCACCTTCCTGACCATGCTGGGCATCATCATCGGCATCGCCTCGGTGGTGTCGGTGGTGGCGCTGGGCGAAGGTTCCAGCCGCCAGATCCTGCAGCGCATCAGCTCCATGGGCACCAACACCATAGACATCATGTCGGGCCGCGGATTTGGCGACGAACGCTCGGGCCGCGTGCAAACCCTGGTGCCGGCCGATGCCGTGGCGCTGTCGCAGCAATCGTATGTCGACAGCGTCACCCCCACCGTCAACTCCAATGCCAGCCTGCGTTACCGCAATGTGTCGGCCAACGGCAATATCAACGGCGTGGGCGCTCAGTTCTTCCGTGTGCGCGGCTATGAACTGGCCAGCGGCGTGACCTTCGACGAAGATGCCGTACGGCGCCAGAGCCAGGATGTCGTCATCGACGACAACACCCGCAATACGCTGTTCGGGCCGGACGTCGACCCCATCGGCAAGGTCATCCTGCTGGGCAAGATTCCCGGCCGCGTCATCGGCGTTACCGAAAGAAAGGAAAGCGCCTTTGGCAACTCGGATGCACTGAACGTGTGGATCCCGTACACCACGGCCATGCACCGCATCCTGGGCCAGTCCTACCTGCGCAGCATCACGGTGCGGATACGCGACGACGTGCCCATGGATGTCGCCGAGCAAAACCTGACCGAACTGTTGACCAAACGCCACGGCTTGCAGGATTTCTTTGCCATCAACACCGACAGCATCCGCCAGACCGTGCAAAGCACCACCGCCACCATGACGCTGCTGATCTCGGCCATTGCCCTGATTTCGCTGGTGGTGGGCGGTATCGGCGTAATGAACATCATGCTGGTGTCGGTTACCGAGAGGACCCGGGAAATCGGCGTGCGCATGGCCGTCGGCGCCCGCCAGAGCGACATCATGACGCAGTTCCTGATCGAAGCCGTGCTGGTCTGCCTGCTGGGCGGCGTTCTGGGCATATTGCTGGCGCTGGGCCTGGGCCAGGTCATAGACCGCCTGGGCAGTGACGGCTTCAGCATGGTGTATTCCACCACCTCGATGGTGGCGGCATTCGCCTGCTCTACCCTGATCGGCATCGTGTTCGGTTTTCTGCCGGCACGCAACGCGGCCCGTCTCGACCCGGTCGATGCGCTGGCCCGGGATTGACCCATGACATCTCATCAAACCTCACGCCTGATGGCACGACTCACCCTGCTGGCAGCCGCACTGGCCCTGGCCGGTTGCGGCGCCATGATGAAAACGCCCTACAGCCAGCCCGAGGTGGTCACGCCGGCCCAGTGGCAGGCGCCGGCCAGCGCGGCGGCCACGCTGTCGGCCGACCCGTGGTGGCACCAGTTCAACGACACCGGCCTGAACGCGCTGGTGGACGAAGCCCTGCGCAGCAATAACGACCTGGCAGCCGCCACCATCCGCGTGCGGCGCGCCCAGCTGGTGGCGGGGTTGGCGCAAAGCGACCTCTATCCCTCGTTAGGCGCCAGCGCCAATGCCAATTTCGATCGCTCGCTGGACGACAGCAGCGACCGCAACCGCTCGCACTCGGTATCGGCCAGCGTGAGCTACGAGGCAGATTTGTGGGGCAAGCTGGCCAGCCAGCGCGATGCGGCCCGCTGGGAAGCCCTGGCCACCGAGGAAGACCGGCGCAGCACCGCCCTGGCCCTGGTGGGCACCACCATGAACCTGTATTGGCAGACGGGGTTCCTGAACCAGCGCATCACCACCGCCGAACAAAGCATCGCCTACGCCCAGCGCACCCTGGACCTGGTAAACGGCCAATATGCGGCCGGCGCGGTGTCCGGACTGGAAGTGGCCGAAGCGCAAAGCAGCCTCGCCAACGAACAGTCCGCCCTGAGCCAGCTGCAGCAACAGCGCGTGGAAAGCCTCAATGCGCTCTCCATCCTGCTCAATGGCCCGCCCAGCAACGACGTTCCCGTCCCCGCCAGCTTGCCGGACACCGCACTGCCCGAAGTGCAGGCCGGCTTGCCGGCAGAGCTGCTGGGCCGCCGCCCGGACCTGCGCGCCGCCGAAATCCGCCTGCGCGAAGCCCTGGCCAGCACCGATGCCGTGCGTACCAGCTACTACCCCACGCTGTCGCTGACGGGATCCCTGGGCAGTGTCAGCACGGCCCTGGCCAATGTGCTGCAGAATCCTGTCGCCGCGCTGGGCATAGGCATCACCCTGCCCTTCCTGCAATGGAACCAGATGCAGCTGGACATCGCCGCCTCGAAAACCCAATTCGAGGAAGCCGTGGTCAACTTCAGGCAGTCGCTGTACCAGGCCATGAGCGAAGTCGAAAACACGCTGTCTGCTCGGACGCAACTGGCCAGGCAGGGTGCGTTGCTGCAGAAATCGCTGGAATCGGCCATACGGGCCGAAGAGCTCTACGAAGTGCGCTACCGCGCTGGCGCCGTCCCCCTGCGCACCTGGCTGGACGCCCAGGAACAGCGCCGCACCACGGAAATCGCGGTGGCCGACAATCGGCTGGCCCAGTACAGTAATCAGGT
>JBEBVZ010000046.1:0-38041 GCA_040392445.1 Verticiella sediminum | reverse complement strand
CCAAAGCTGAAGGTCGCCTTCCATCAGTTGTCGGGCAACATCGGGCGTGGAGTGCTTGGGAAAAACCGTGAGCTCGCGCATGCGTTCGGTGACCTTGGAGTCGCTCAGCACCTTCTGCACCGCGGCAGCCATGCTACTGAGGCGATCCTTATCCATGCTGGGCGGCCCCACCAGAGTGGCCCACGGAATGGCTGACAGATCCTTGAAACCCTGTTCGGTGATAGTGGGCACATCAGGGAATACATCAACGCGGCTAGGGTAGTTGATCGCAATAGCCCGCACCTTGCCCGACTTGATATGCGGACCAATGATGGTGGTGTCAGTCACAATAACGCCGACGTGGCCACCGAGCACATCAATCATGGCAGGTGCCCCGCCCTTGTAGGCGATATGCTGCATGCGCACGTCTGCCAGGTTGCACAGCCATTCCATCGTCAGGTGCCCCGTGCTGCCAACGCTCGAACTGGTGTAGGAGAGCTGCCCATCCTTGGCCTTGGCGACGTCGATCAGGTCTTTGATGGTGTGCACATTTTCCAGGCCGGCGACCGCCGGGTTGACGGCGGTCACCGTGTACTGCTCGTATAGCTGGGAGATCGGCGTGATCTGGCTCAGGTCTGGCACCTCACCATTGAGGACGGAGCCCAGCAACGACAGCGTGAGGTAAACACCATACACTTCCTCGTCTGGCGCGCTGCTCTCGATTTGGCGAATGGCTATGGTGCCCGATGCGCCAGGCTTGTTCTCGACGATCACCGTTTTGCCGAGTGCCTCGGCCAATGGCGCCTGAAGCACGCGCGCCAGCGCGTCCGTGGCGCCCCCGGGCGGGTATCCCACCAGCAAGCGAACCGTATCGCCCTTGCCCTGCGCAAGCACCAGCCCCTGGGGAATCAAGGGCAACGCCATGGCGCCGGCAGCCGTCAACATCAGGCGCCGCCTGGTTGCCTGTTTCGTATTCATCGTGTCTCCTTCCGTTATGGCCACATTTTGTTGTATGCGGCTCTTGTTGCTTCCAGATGAATATGAGCGATCCTGAGCCGTGCGTCAATCATCCTCCCAGAAGGTCTCAGACCGATCCAGGACAACGAAGAAGGGACAGACCTGCAGTCGGTACAGGGCGATGGCCAGACACTTTAATTGCTGCCCATTGGCGCACGCATCGAATCATGACCTCCAGCTCAAGGTCGCGGTCGACCAGCATCTTGCGTAGCCGCGTGTTCTCAGCCTCCAGACCGCGCGTTCCTTGATACCGAGGGTTCCGCCACGCTCAATGCAATAGACAGAGGCAGGATTTGGGATGCCCACGGCAAGCACCGGATCGGGTCCCGATACCGTTGCACCCCGCAATCATCAAGGCAACCGCTGCAATCCCAGTTTGTATATGCACATTCTTTTTTATTTCTGGTATGCGCGACGAAGTAAGCACGCATGGCAAGCGGGAGCCGTTCGCAAGGCGGTATGGCCGGGAACGCCACGGCAATTTATCATGGGCGATGTCGTTTTTCGCTCGCGAGCGAGCACGCACCGGGAGAAAGTGAGCCATGAAAACAGTACCGGAACTTGCCGAGAAGTGGCTTAAACGCCATCCCGACACGCTAACGCATTCGCAACGGCGCGTGCTGCAAAGCTCACTCGAACGAGCGCCGATCTCACGCAACACGAACGACGCCCTTGACGAACAGTTGTCCTTCGGCGACAGGCTTGCAGACGCTGTGGCACGCTTTGGCGGGTCCTGGAAATTCATCTTGGGCTTCTTTGGGTTCCTGCTGGTGTGGACACTCGCCAATGCTGTGCTGCTGGGCCGAGACGCATTTGACCCCTACCCCTTCATATTCCTGAACCTGATGTTGTCGATGCTGGCCGCCATCCAGGCACCCATCATCATGATGGCGCAGAATCGGCAAGCCCAGCATGACCGCATTGACGCCGCGCATGATTACGAAGTGAACCTGAAAGCGGAGATCGAGATCATGGCTCTGCACGACAAGCTGGATCAGTTGAGAAACGACGAACTGGTCGTGCTGCTCCAACGCATAGAGGCGCTCACCGAGAGTATCCGAACACTGGAGCGTGGCAACCATCGCGAGAACGGCAGTACGGGTTTGTGACGGCCAGCTTGTTTTCCATAAAGGAACGGAAGGCTTTGCCGGATGCATGGACTGCTGCGAGCATAAGCCGCCCTTTGGCAGCAGCTCAAGAATTGAGTTCGGTCAGCGCCATCCCTGCAATCGTCAAGGCCGTGGCAGGCGACGTACCGTCTTCGAGATGCCACGTTGCAGACAATCCAGCCCATGCCAGAATCCACTTCAGGAGTCGTTCTCGCTCCAGGTGCGCGACGTCGGCGACGAGCTTCACGCGGCAAAGGAAACGCTCAGGTGCTACGGCGGTTTTCAGGTCAGGATTGCAAAACAAATTGGCGTAGTCGAATCCACGCTCCCCAACGAGTCCTTTCGGGTCAATCGCAAGCCATCCTCTTTCACCAAAATCAAGAATATTGAAGTGATGAATATCGCCGTGCAGAACCCGAACATCGCGTGGCTTCGCCAACAGTTCCCTTGCTATAACAGCGGAGGCAGCGAATACACCCCCATGCACCTCGGCAGCAGCGTTGAGACTTTGAAACCAGTCGGAAAGCCATGTAAGACCAGGGGGCGGGTTATCAGCATGCGCGTGTAGCCGCGAGACAACCGAGCAAATGATGCGACTTGCCTCGTCATCTTGTCCGGTACGAGCGAGCTGCGCAAGTGAAATGCTTCCCCTTGCGCGCTCCAGCAACAGAGCGTCACCATCGTGCGCCAGCACGCGTGCCGCACCTTCGCCGTTCCACCATGCCATCAATCCAGCTGCCCGTTTTTCTTCTTCCGCAATCGCGATCTTTAACATGGCGGGCTGCCCGCGCCATTGAACTGGCAAAAGCTGACCACTGTTAGTTACGATGGAGCTTCCATCTACACGAAGTTTCCAGAGCTGTAGATATGGGGTAAACATGCTCGGATGGTAGCACCACCCGCGATTGCCCCATCAAGGAGATGATCCATGCCCAAATTTGTAACAATCGGATATGGCGACCGAGAAGGTTACGACCGTACCGCGGCAGCCATCCGAGACGCAGCCCATGCTCATGACGCAAAATTGCAGAAGGAAGGAGTGCTGATGGGCATCGCAGGCACCCCAGTGCAGGTGCGCAATCCCGACGCTGCTCGGGTTGAAACGGTGAACGAGCCATTCATGAGATCGTCCTTGCCAGTGGCTGGCTTTGCCATCATCGAGGCTGCCGATCTAGCCGAGGCTATAGACATGGTGTCACGAACTCCCTGCGCTGTTGCACACGGTGTCGTTGAAGTGTGGCCCCTGGAACAACCATAGTGAGCCAAGCGCAGTAACAACAGCCGATGCGCATAGGGTTGCGGCAGACCAAGCAACCGCGTTGGCCACATCGCGATCATGGCTCACGCACGACGCCCCAGACTAATCGTGCTTCCAGCGACAGCGACCACAATCGAACAGATCGCGACCCATTGAATCGCCTCCAGGCGCTCTCCCAGCACGACGAACCCGGCTAAAGCTGCCACCGCGGGCGCCGAACTGACAAAGATTCCGAACAGGTGCGCGGGCACGCGCCGCAACGCGGCCATTTCCAGCGTATACGGCAATGCGCTGGACAGAGCAGCAATCGCAATCCCCCACCACAGAACCTGCGGCGACAGCAGCGCCCGGCCGGCCTCCACGACGCCAAACGGCAAGGTGACCACGGTGGCAACGACCATTCCCCATGACACTACGTCCACATCCCGGACGGATGACAGCCGTTTGCCAAAAACAATGTAAAGAGCCCAAGTGCCCGCGGCACCTACCGCAAACGCGATGCCTAGCAGGTCCAGGTTCGATCCAGCGCCGTTCAAGGGCAGAAGCATGATCAGCCCCGCCACCGCGGCGCCGACCCAGATCAAATCTTTGAGCTTGCGCGCGCCAGTCAACACAACCGCCAGGGGGCCGAGCACCTCGATCGCGACGGCAATGCCTATAGGTATCCGGGCGAATGCCTGATAAATCAGCAGGTTCATCATCCCGAGCGCGATTCCGTACGGCAACACGCGCCTGAGCTGGGCCCAGCTCAGGCGCGTGCGCCACCCTCTTCTGATGATCAACAGGATGCCGGCTGCAAACGCGATGCGCACACACGTCATCCCTGCAGCACCAATCAAAGGGAACAGGTGCTTGGCGAACGATGCGCCCAGGTTCTGGCTTAGCAGCGACATGAAAACCGCCGCGGCGCCGACCCAGGCCTGCCTAGGCGATGCAATGATGTGATGGTTCATCCTTAGATCGTACAACCGGGCATCAAATCGACAGTTCGAAGCCACGGCGCGGCAAGCATTCGGAACCCGGACTAGCCCAGGCACGAACCGGGTGGCGGAGCTCGAAAGAAGCTGTTGACGGGGTGCCGGACAAGGTGAATCGTCTTGAAAGGACAGGGCTGTGCTGATGGATTTGGCGGCGAGGCCGGGCCGATGGCGGCTTACTGGACAGGACCAGTGCTAAGCGCCTGGAGCGCAGCGGCCCTGCCCTTTGATGCTGTCATCAAAAGAAAAGTGAGAGACATGAAACATCAAGTGCAATGTCAAGCAAAGCTCCATCATGAATTCGTCGATTAGGACACTCACGACTCAAGGAGACTGGCATGCACTTCCTGGACGATTCCCTGCTTCCCGAAAACCAACAACCGCTGGTCATTCAAGCCGCGCCATATGGCCCGCAGTGGCTACCGGGCGATTCGGACGATATTGCGCTCACCATGCAAGAGCAGGTACAAAAGGCGGTCGATTGCTACAACGCAGGCGCCACCGTTTTGCATGTGCATGTGCGTGAAGCCGATGGCAAGGGCTCAAAGCGCCTGTCCATGTTCAACGAAATGCTGGACCGTTTGCGCACCGCTGTTCCCGATATGGTGCTTCAGGTGGGCGGGTCGATCTCGTTTGCTCCCGAGAACGAAGGCGACACCGCCGCCTGGCTGTCCGAAGACACCCGCCATGGCTTGGCCATGCTGACTCCTCGCCCAGATCAAGTGACAGTGGCGATCAACACCAGCCAGATGAACACTGCGGAAATGAAGGTGCCCACAGACGTGGCGGGCACTTCCTGGGAAGATCTGGAAAACAGCGCCTATCGCGAAATGGTGATTCCCGCAGGCCCCGCCTTTGTGGAAGAGCACATCAGGCGCCTGGTGGCCAATGGCGTTCAGCCTCACTTCCAGCTGGGCCATCTGGCGCAGCTGGAAACGCTGGGGCGCATGATACGCAAAGGCAAGTACATGGGCCCCGTGGTGCTCAACTGGGTTTCCATTGGTGGCGGCATGGATGGCCCCAACCCACGCGCCATGATGGAGTTCATCAATCATGTGCCCGATGGCGCCGTATTGACCATTGAAGGCACAGCCCGTCAAACCTGGCCGCTGACCACCATGGGCATTTGCCTTGGGATGCACGTGCGTTGCGGCATCGAGGACACACTCAACGACAACCTGGGCGAACGCATCACCTCGGTCAAGCAGGTCGAAAAACTGGTCAGGATTTCTCGCGAATTGCACCGGGAAATAGCCACCGGCGAAGAAGCCAAGCGCATCTACAAGATCGGCGTGCAATACAACAGCATCGAGGAAACCCTGGCGAAAAATGGCTACCCGCCGCTGCGCCAGGAAGGCCAGCGCGGCTTCCTGATGTACGACGGCGAATACCGCATCGGCGAGAGCCAGCGCACAGCCGAAGCACAGCGCAAAGCCCAGGCGCCCAGAGCAAGCGCGCACAAGCGCCGCGCAGACGAGGCCGTAGCCGCTTGATTCAGCTTGCCCCCCACCCGCTGCGTGAATTCGCCCTGCCCTGGCAGCCTAGGCAATACTGCCAGCCGTCATGCACCGGTGGGCAGCCCAATACGCACGACACGACGGTGGCGCGGTTTCCTCGATATTGGCAAGTTGCGGCAAGCCGCCCATGGCACTCGATATGGTCGATGCGGCAGATCGAAACCATGCCGGCGGCCCTCGTCGCCATCCTTCATACCGAATCCAAATAGCGAGCAGGAGACAAGATGAGCAAAGTCGTGAAGTTCTACGAGACCGGAGGCCCAGAGGTATTGCGCCTTGAAGACATGGACGTGGGCGCACCCGCCCCGGGGCAGGTGCGCATCCGCCACAAGGCGGTCGGCCTGAACTTTGCCGACACCTATTTTCGGGGTGGCATTTATCCCGTTCCCTTGCCTAGCGGCATTGGCAACGAGGCCTCGGGCGTGGTGGACGCAGTGGGCGCCGGCGTGACGGATCTCAAGAGCGGTGATCGGGTCACCTACACCGGCTTTACCAATACGCTGGGCGCGTACAGCACCGAGCGCTTGCTCGATGCCAATTTGCTGATCAAGCTGCCTGAAGCCATCAGTTGCGACAACGCCGCGGCCATGACAATGCGCGGTCTTTCCGCGGCCTATCTGGTGCGCAAGATTTATCCGTTCCAGCCCGGCGAGACCGTGCTGCTGCACGCGGCGGCGGGCGGCGTGGGCCTGATTGTGTCGCAATGGGCCAAGCTTCTGGGGCTGACGGTGATAGGCACCGTTTCTACCGAAGCTAAAGCCGAGGTGGCGCGCGCCCACGGCTGTGACCACATCATCAACTACAGCCATGAGGATGTCGCCAAGCGCGTGCGCGAGATCACCAATGGCGTGGGCGTCTCCGTCGTATTCGACAGCGTGGGCAAGGACACCTTCATGTCGTCGCTGGACTCGCTCAAGCGGCGCGGACTGATGGTGTGCGTCGGCACGGCCTCGGGCAAAATTCCGCCATTTGATCCCGCCATTTTGGCGCGCAAAGGCTCGGTTTACCTGACGCGGCCCGGGCTGGCCGACTACATCGCCGATCCGGCGGAAAAGCAGGAACTGGTGGACGAACTGTTTGGCCATGTCGCCACTGGCCGTATCCGTATCGAAATCAACCAACGCTACGCCTTGGAGGACGCCATACAGGCGCACCGCGACCTGGAGGGCCGCAGAACCACGGGCTCATCCATCTTCGTCGTATGAGAACCCCATTCTTCAAGGTGAATCACCATGCAACCTCATCCTATGCGAGCGCGCGCCCTCGCAATAGCTGCGCTGCTCTGGGTCGCAACCGGATCCCTTGCCCTGGCCCAAGACTGGCCCGGCAAGCCGATCCGGCTAGTGGTTCCTGCGCCTCCCGGGGGCATCTCCGATGGCGTGGCACGCCTGCTCGGCGAACAGCTGCGCAGCAAGCTGGGACAAGCTGTGATCGTGGACAACAAGCCAGGCGGATCGGCCGTGGTTGCCGAGCGCGCGCTGATGAATGCGCCGGCCGATGGCTACACGATGATGGTGGGGCCGTCCAGCATCCTGACGGACTTCCCGTTTTCGGTCAAAACGCCGTTTGATCCCCACAAGACCTTTACCTATGTGGCCGACGCAGCCAGCATGATCCATGTGCTGGTCGCCAATACCAGCTTCGCACCCAACAATGTCCAGGCGGCTCTGGATCTGGCAAAGCAGGGCAATAGCCCGGTAAGCGTGGCCAACCTGAGCCCAGGCACGCGATCCGACATGCTGGGCGAATTGCTGCGTGAGAAAAGTGGGCAGAACATTCTGGTCGTGCCCTATAAGGGCTCTGCGCCAGCCATGGTCGATTTGCTGGGCAATCAGGTACAGCTGACCTTTGAGGTGGTGAGCAATGCCGCGCCCTTGATCAAGAGCGGCAAACTCAAAGGCTTGGCGATTGTCTCTGCATCGCGCTCCGCGCATTTGCCACAAGTGCCGAGTTTTGCAGAGCTGGGCATGCCGGGGTTTGTGATGCCCGACGCGAGTGTGGGCGTATTTCTGCTTAGCAGCACGCCAAAGCCGCTGGCCGATCGCATTCGCCTTGAACTGGAAAAAGTGATGCGTGCGCCCAAGTTCCGTGAAGCCCTGGCGGCTCAGGGTTTTGATGCGCCGCCAGAGAGTTCAATGGAAGAGTTGCAGCAAAAAATGGCCATGACCATCGAGCAAAACCGCCAAATCCTGGGTAGGCTCAAGGCCACGACCAACGCCGCCAGGTAAGCCCGCTTGAATGCATGAAGGTCAAGGAACCTGCTGGCCCCCAGCAGGTTCCTTGACCTTCATGGCCGCCAGGCTTTGGGCCCGGTTTTCTTTGGCGCTGCAGCCAAACTGTGCCTGGTACCAGCGCGAGAAGCTGCTGGGCGCGGTAAAGCCCAGGATCTCTGCAATATCAGTCAGTGACCGATTGCTTTCAAACACATAGCGCGCTGCCAGCTCTTTGCGAATATCGTTCACCAGCGACGAAAAATTTTGCTCGTGCTCCGCCAGGCGACGCTGCACCGTGCGGGGCAGCACACCCAAATGTTCGCTGACCCTTTCTATGCTGCAGCGCCCGCTGGGCAGTAACAGCAGGATAGTGCGCCGCACATCATCCAGAACCCGGGTTTCGGGTGACCGAACCGCAACGTCGATCAGCTTTTGGGTATAGCGCACCATGGCCGGGTCTGCGAATGGGTTGCGCGCATCCAGGTCGGCTTTGGCACAGACGATGCAGTTGAAGTCGTAGTCAAACTCGATCGGACAGCCAAAAAGCTGGTTGTGCACGCTCGGATCGTGCGGTGCGCCATGCTCAAAGCACACACGCCGGGGATGCCAATCCTGGCCCACCAGTTGGCGGATCAAACGCACCATCACCCCCAGGGCCAGCTCTACACGTTGGCGTGTGGGCTGATGAGTCCTGCCCGTCATGACCACTTCCCGGATCAGCACCATGTCATCGCTTTCTTCGATAGTCAGCGAGAGTGCACCGTTGAGCATGCTTTGGTAGCGCATCAGCATGTAAAGCGAGTCGCGCAAGGTGACTTGGTCGCGAATCAGCAGACCCACAGCGCCCAGGTTGGACAGCAGCCGCAACTTGGCCATGCACAGGCCAAAACTTTCGTTGCCCGACAAGGTGGCCGAAGCCTGCAACAAGCGACCCACAGACACGACAGGGATCATCAAGTCGGGCTCATCGAGCACGCTAGGGCTGAGCCCCGCATCCAATAGCATGCGCACCGGATTCAGTCCGGATGCACTGGCCACTTCGCGGTAGTTGGTGAGGCAAGCTGCACGGGCAAGAGACTTCATCGGTCTATCAAAGTGACATGAAATGCAAAACGCATGTCATCCAGGGACAAGCGTAGATAGCGCGCCACGCCCACACTTGAGGCATAAAACCATTCTACATTGGAGACCGCCAGCATGATGCAAGAACTTCAAGCAGCGCCGACACTGATCCGCGCGACCTCGCTGACCCGATCGATACGCGTGGAGCCTCTGACCTGCACCATTGGCGCAGAGCTGAGCAATGTGCGTCTGGGCGCCGTTGCACAAGACGACGACTTGCTGGCGGAGGTCAAGGCATTGTGGTTCAAGCACCGGGTGCTGTTCTTTCGGGATCAGGACATCACCCGCGCGGAGCATGTCGCCTTTGCACGCCGCTTTGGCGAACTGGAAGACCATCCGGTGGTAAGCAGCCATCCCGACCATCCAGGCCTGGGGCAAATCTACAAAACGCCCGACAGCCCACAGGATCGTCATGAAAACTGCTGGCATACCGACGCCAGTTGGCGTGAAGCACCACCGTTGGGTTGCGTGCTGCGCTGCGTGGAGTGCCCTCCCGTGGGAGGCGACACCATGTGGGTGAACATGGTAGAGGCCTACCGCCAGTTGCCCGAAGACATCAAGGCCAAGATTGCGCCACTGCGCGCGCGCCACGGCATCGAGGCAAGCTTTGGCGCGGCCATGCCCATCGAACAGCGCCTGGCACTCAAAGCCCGGTACCCCGATGCCGAGCACCCCGTGGTTCGTATCCACCCCGAGACAGGCGAAAGGATCTTGTTTGTTAACGGCAGTTTCACCACGCATTTCACCAACTTCAATACGCCGTCCAATGTGCGATTTGGCCTGGACAAAGCACCGGGCTCGACTCAACTGCTGAGCTACCTGGTGAGCCAGGCCAATATTCCCGAATACCAAGTGCGCTTTCGCTGGAAGAAAAATAGCGTGGCGTTCTGGGATAACCGTTCCACCCAGCACTACGCGGTGATGGACTATCCGCCCAGCCATCGCAAGATGGAGCGCGCAGCCATCGTCGGCGATGCACCTTTCTAGGCTGAAGAAAAAATGTCTACCCAAGCTACCATCCTGATCGTTCCGGGCCTTCGCGACCATGTTGCCGAGCACTGGCAAACCTTGTTGGCGGCCACGCTGCCCAAGGTGCGCAGCGTGGCGCCACTGGAACACGACAAGCTAAGCTGTGCGGCGCGTGTCGACGCCATTGAACGCACTTTGGCCGAGATCGCAGGCCCGGTCATCATCGTGGCGCACAGCGCCGGCACGATGATGGTGGCCCATTGGGCCCAGCGCGCTACGCGGCCTATCCAGGGGGCGTTGCTGGCTACACCATCCGATATGGAAACCCCCATGCCCGCAGGCTACCCGACCGTGGATCAACTCGACCGCAACGGGTGGTTGCCGATTCCGCGCAACGAACTGCCATTTCCCAGCATCCTGGCGGCCAGCAGCAATGACCCTTTATCTCGCCTGGAGCGCGCCCGTGCGCTGGCACAGGCTTGGGGCAGCCGCTTTGTGGAACTGGGTGCGGTGGGGCACCTGAACCCCGCATCGGGCTTTGGCGAATGGCCCAAGGCTGAAGACCTGATACGCGACCTCAGTCAAACGTGAGCAGCACAAGCTTCGGCGATAACGCCAGGAGACAAAAATGCGCAAACAACACAAAACCAAGCGGTTTGCATGCCTGATGGCAATGGCGCTGGGCGCCACGGCTGTGGGTCCCATGGCACTGGCCGATACCGCCTGGCCAAACAAACCCGTCCGCCTGGTGGTTGCAGGCCCGGCAGGTGGCAGTGCCGACGCATTGGCGCGCCTGCTGGCCGAGGGCTTGCAGCAAAGCCTTGACAAGCCCGTTATCGTGGAATCCAAGCCTGGCGCATCGGGTGGCATTGCCATCAGGGATTTGATGGTCAATGGCAAGGATGGCTATACCTTTTTGGTCATCCAGGGCGGCGCGGTCAGCGAGATGCCTTTGGCCTACAAGGTGAATTACCAACCTTTCGATGATATGAAACCGTTGGCCCAACTGAGCCGCACAGGGCTGGTCTTGGTCGCCAACAAAGATTTGAAACTGGAAAATCTGCAAGACGTGGTGAAGTATGGCCAGTCGCAAAAAAATGGCGTCGATTTTGCTTCCTATGCCACGGGAATGAGAGGACACACCTCCGGCATATTGCTTGGCCAGCTCACCCAGATGAATATGCGCTACATCGGATACAAAGGCTCGCCACAGGCTTTGGTGGACTTGATGGGCGGACAGTTTCCGTTGATGTTCGACGGTGTCACCACCTCGCTGTCGCTCATTAAAAGCGGAAAAATCAATGCCATCGCAGTCAGTTACCCGACTCGGATACACGAATTGCCCGACGTGCCCACCTTCAAGGAACTGGGTTATCCGCAGCTATCCAAGGCAGGCTGGTTTGGCGTCTGGTCGCAGCCGGATACGCCAGCCGAAATCCAGCAAAAAATACGCGATGCAACACTTACGTTTTTTCAGCAGCCCGACATCCAGAATCGCGTCAAAACACTGGGTATGGAGCCGGGTGAAGCGATGACGACCGAAGAGCTCATGGCTGATTTGCGGGAAGCCTATCAGCAGCAGGCAGCGCTACTGAAGTCAATAAACTACCAGCCAGAGTAGCTCGCTTGTTTCTTGACTATGCGGCTTCGCCTGCCGCGATCTCGAAGGCATTATCTGGAACGTCGGAACCTACGGCCCTTGGCTGAAAGCAAGCCCGCAGCCGGGGGCCAAGCCCATCTTGAAGCGACTGCTGCTACTCACTTCAAATCAGCAATACCGGGCAATGCGCGTGGGCCAGCACACGGCCGGACACCGAGCCAATGATGGCATTCAGGAAAGGCCCGCGGCGATGAGAGCCCATCACAATGGCTACCGCCGCAACGTTGTCGGCATACTCGACGATGCGTTCCGGCGTGAACCCGACTAGCTCGTGGCATTCGACGACGAGCTTGCCCTCGCGCAGGATCTCGGTTGCCGAATGCATCGCCTTCTTGCTCTCGTCATGGTGCCAGGCGGCAATCTCATCATGGCTGACGAAAGTGCGCACGTCGCCGCTCACCTCGGGTTCGCAATGCACCACGTGCACGGTGAGATCACGCTGGAGCAAAGGATTGTCGACCAGGTATCGCGCAGCTGCATCGCTATATGTAGACCCGTCGGCCGCAAGTACGATGTTGTACATCATGGTCTCCTTTCGGATTCTGTATCCGTTGGATCTGCAATGCGCGCGGTGTTGCCGGCATCGCGCGCTATTGTCCGCCGGGACAGAGTAAGGCTGGCGCCGATGGACGCCAGCAAAATAATGCCAACCATTCCCAGTGACCACTGCACCGGTATATGCACCCACGGCGCTGCCAGCATTTTCACGCCAATGACGATAAGGATGATGGCCAGGCCGTATTTGAGATAGTGAAAGCGCTCCGCCATGCTGGCCAGCAGGAAGTACAAAGCCCGCAAACCCATGATGGCGAAAATATTGGAAGTGAAAACGACGAACGGATCGGTCGTTACGGCGAAGATGGCCGGGATGCTGTCCACCGCAAATACGAGGTCGGTGGTTTCGACCATCAGCAACACGCCAAACATCGGTGTGGCATACAGCAGGCCGTTGCTGCGCACAAAGAAGGATTCGCCGCGATAGTCCGGCGTCATGCGCATGAACTTGCGCATAAGGCGAACGACGGGATTCCGGTCAAGATTGTGCGCACGCTCTGCAACGATCAGCATTCTGATGCCGGTGAGCACAAGGAACAGGCCAAAGACATAGAAGAGCCAAAGAAACTTCGACAGCAGCCACACGCCGGCAAGAATCATGGCTATGCGCATCACAATGGCGCCAAGCACACCGAACAGCAAGACGCGGCGCTGCAGTTCCGGGGGCACGGCGAAGTAGCCAAAAATCATTGAGAACACGAACATATTGTCCACAGACAATGAAAGCTCGATCAGATAACCGGTAAAAAATTCCAGCGTTTTGCGGTTCGCCTCCAGGCGACCGGCGATACCGTCCAGGAACCACCACTGAAGCATGCCGAAAAGCGTCGCCAGCATGGCCCATGCGACAGCCCAGGCAAGGGCTTCGCGCGGCGACACCCGGTGTGCCCGCTTGCCGCCAAGGACAAACAGATCCAGCGCCAGAATGACCAGCACGAACCCAATGAATCCAGCCCACATGGGAAGGGTGGAAAAGGTCTCGATTCCGCTCATGAGACAGCCTCGACAAAGCACTGCTTATCGGTAAGTCTAGGGCCCCTTGAAGACTCCAACAATCCGTATATGATGGATTGAATATCAGGTTTTTTCGAATGGTGGGGCCATGGCCGCACTTAACTACAAGCACCTGCGATATTTCTGGATGGTGGCCAAAACCGGCAGCATCGTGCGTGCCGCAGAGCAACTGCACCGTACGCCGCAATCCATCAGCGGCCAGTTGCAGGAACTGGAAGCCAACCTCGACGCAGAGCTCTTTCGACGCATAGGCCGCAAGCTGGAATTAACGGATGTTGGCCGCTATGTGCTGGCTTACGCCGACCGTATATTCACGCTGGGCGACGAACTGCTCGACGAACTGAGCGAGCAACCCGCCAGGCGGCTGCCCGAGTTCAAAGTGGGCATTGCCGAAGGCGTGCCCAAGTCCATGGCCTACCACATGCTCGAACCCGCACTGCGTATGGACGAGGCCGTACGCATCGTTTGCCGGGAAGGACGCCTGGCCTTCCTGCTGGCCGATCTGGCCGTACACCGGCTGGATATGGTTATTGCCGACCGGCCCATGCCCAATCACCTGAATGTGCGCGGATTCAACCATTTTCTTGGCGAGAGCAGCCTGACCTTCCTTGGCGCCCCCCGCTTGCTGGCCACCTTGAGCAGGAAGTTTCCCGCACTGCTCAATCAAGCGCCTTTTCTGCTGCCCGGCGAGGATGTGGCGATCCGCACCCGGCTGCTGCAATGGTTCGACGAGCACAACATACGCCCCAGGATCGTTGGCGAGTTCGACGATAGCGCCTTGCTCAACTCATTCGGGCAAACCGGCACCGGCCTGTTCGTGGCGCCAACGGCAACGGCAGACTACCTGTGCAAGCAATACCGCGTGCGGGCGATCGGCAGCACCAACGAGGTGAAGGAACAGCTCTACGCCATCACCACCGAACGCCGCCTTCAGCACCCAGCCGTTCTCGCCGTCAGCAAGGCTGCGCAAGAGAAAGTGTTTGGTATGCGTACCTCAACCCCCTGACTCGAACCCAGGGTACAAGGTCATTCCCCCGTCGATGACGAGCGTCGTGCCAACGATGTAGTCCGAAAAGTCCGACGCCAGCCAGACCGCTGCACGGCCGATCTCTTCGGGCTCGCCGATGCGCTTGTAGGGCACCAGCTTCATCAGATCGGCATAAGCCTCGGTCGTGGACCACGCCGCGGCGTTGATCGGGGTTCGGATCGCGCCCGGCGCGATCGAGTTGACGCGGATGCGCTTTTCGGCGACCTCCTGCGCCAGGCTTTTCATCAGCAGCATCAGCCCGCCCTTGGACGCCGCGTAATTCACATGACCTGCCCACGGAATGATCTCGTGGACCGAACTGGTGAAGATGATCTTGCCGGCAGCCACCGAAATCTCCGGGCACACGCCGCGTCGAAGAAACTCGCGCACGGCTTCGCGCGCGCAAAGAAATGCGCCGCGCAGGTTGACGTTGATCACCGCGTCCCATTGCGCGACGCTCATCTCGTGGAACGGCGCGTTGCGCTCCATCCCGGCGTTACTGACGAGGATGTCGACGGTACCGAATTCGAACACCGCCGCGGCGAACATGGCCTGCACCTGCGCTTCGTCAGCGACGTCGGCCTGTATGGTCATCGTGCGCTGCCCGCCGCCACGAATCTCTTCGGCCACTGCCTCGGCGTCCGCCGGGTTGGCCACGTAGTTGACGATCACGTTTGCGCCAGCCCTGCCGAGCGCAACAGCGATAGCACGGCCGATGCCGGAACTGGCACCGGTCACCAGCGCAGTTTGACCCGTCAAGGCCAGCGAGTCCAGATCCGGAGCCATGGGCTGCGGCAGATCCTTATTGGCGTGGTTGCTCGGCATGGTGCCTTCCTTTGTTCGTTGCCGACCAGGCGCTGCAGCACTCGGGCTGCACAGATTTTTCCGCCTGGTCGGGATTGACGAGACTCTCTGGCTATTCCGAATCCGGACTCGCCTGCTCAACCCTCAGTGAGCGCAAAGCCGCGACCTCGGCTCCCGGCTTTAACAGCATGTCCTTGGTCAGCAAGGCATTCATCTGAATGATGCGGGCGACGCAGCCGGTCCAGCCGGTCTGGTGACTGGCGCCGACGCCGGCACCGGTATCACCATGGAAGTACTCGTGAAACAGCACCAGGTCGCGCCAGTTCGGGTCATCTTGGAACTTGCGGGCTGCGCCGTTGACCGGCCGGCGACCATCTCCGTCGCTCAGGAAGATCCGGGTCAGGCGATCACCCAGCTCCTTCGAGACTTCCAGCAGGGTCATCATCTGCCCCGACCCAGTCGGGCACTCGATCTTGAAATCCTCGCCAAAGTAGGCGTACAAGCGTATCAGCGCGGAATAAAGAAGGAAGTTGATCGGCATCCAGACCGGCCCGCGCCAATTGGAATTGCCACCAAACATGCCAGTGTCGGAATCACCTGGCACGTAGGCCACACTATGCTCCTGCCCCGCGTGGCGAAAGACGTATGGATGCTCAAGATGGAAGCGCGACAGCGCTCGAATCCCATACGGACCGAAGAACTCGCCTTCGTCCAGCATGTGCGTCAGAATGCGGCGCAGCTTTTGCTCGTCCATGATCGCCAGCATGCGGCGGTTGGCTACACCGGGTTGTTGCGGCAGATGCGTGCTGGCGGCAACCTCGGCGTGGCGCTCCAGGAACAAGCGGGCGCGCGTACGGAACCTGGGCAGTTTCGCGAGGATATCTTCCTCGAATACGGCTACCGCGGCCAGCGGCAGCAACCCGACTATCGAGCGCACCTTCAGGCGCATGGCGCTGCCGTCCGGCAGGCGCAGCACATCGTAGAAAAAACCATCCTCCTCGTCCCAGGTTTCGTCGTTGTGCTGGCCGACGCGATCCAGCGCGCCGGCTATGAGCAGCGTGTGCTGAAAGAACTTCTCGACGAACTCTTCGTAGAGCGGCTCATGCAGCGCGAGCTCGACCGCGATGCGCAGCATCTGCTGACTGAAGAACACCATCCACGCCGTCCCGTCCGCCTGGTCCAGGTAGCCGCCCGTGGGCAGTGGCGACGAGCGGTCGAACACCCCGATGTTGTCGAGTCCGAGAAAACCGCCCTCGAAGACATTAGCCCCGGTGCGATCCTTGCGGTTGAGCCACCAGGTGAAGTTCACCAGCAGCTTGGAAAAGGCGTACTTGAGAAACTCCACATCTCCGCGGCCCTCGTGCCGCTCCTTGTCCAGAACGTAGAGCTGCATCGTCGCCCAGGCATGCACGGGGGGATTGACATCACTGAAGTTCCACTCATAAGCGGGAAGCTGGCCATTGGGATGCAGATAGTCATTGCGCAGCATCAGGTCGAGCTGCTGTTTGGCGAAGTCCGGGTCAACCATGCCTAGCGGAATCATGTGAAACGCCAGATCCCATGCGGCGTACCAGGGGTACTCCCATTTGTCCGGCATCGAGATGATGTCATCGTTGAACATGTGCGCCCATTCGCTGTTGCGCACGCGCCGGCGCTCTCGTTGCGGCAACTGGCTGCCCGCGCCGTGTTCGTCGAGCCAGAGGCCCAGGTCATAGTAAAAGTACTGCTTGGTCCAGAGCATGCCGGCCAAGGCCTGCCGCATGACCCTCGCCCGGTCGGGGTCGTCGCGAACCGTGAGTGGCGTTATCGACGCGTAAAAGGCATCGGCTTGCGCCACCCGGGCCGCGAACACCGCGTCGAAATCGTCAAACGCAGAAGGCAATTCTTCGGGAGCGCGGCTTGTCAGCCGCAGCCGCATGACCTGCGGCTCGCCGCTGCCGACATTGAGCTGGTAGTGGCATGCAGCCTTGGTTCCCCGCTGCTCAGGGTTCACCGCAGCGGCATCGCCGTGCACAATGAAACTGTGGAAGCCGTCCTTCGTATAGGGCGATGCGTTGCCCGTACCAAACAGCCGGGCATTATTGGTCTCATTCTCGGTGAACATCAGCGGCACGTCGGCATCGCAGTAAAGGTAGTACTCGCCCAGCGATTCCTGAAACAATGGGTCGCTGTGATGCGCATGCACCGTCGCCTGCGTGGATGATTCGACGCGCTCGAGGATAGGCTTGGGTCCGCCTGCCGGCTGCGACCAGGTGTTTCGGAACCACAATGTCGGCAGTACGTGCAGCGGCGCTGCATCCGGACCGCGGTTGAAGACGCTGATTCGCACCAACACGTCTTCCGGGCCAGCCTTGGCGTACTCGACGAAAACGTCAAAATAGCGGTTGTCGTCGAACACGCCGGTATCCAGCAGCTCGTACTCGGCCTCTTGCTTGCCCCGGCTGCGATTGCTCTGGACGAGATCGCTGTACGGATAGGCGGCCTGCGGATACTTGTACAGATACTTCATGTACGAGTGCGTGGGCGTCGAATCCAGGTAAAAGTAGTATTCCTTCACGTCCTCGCCGTGATTGCCTTCGCTGTTGGCCAGGCCGAAGGCGCGCTCTTTAAGGATAGGGTCGCGCTCATTCCACAGCGCCAGCGCGAAGCACAGCACCTGGTGGTCGTCGCTGATACCGCCCAGGCCATCCTCGCCCCAACGGTAGGCGCGCGACCGTGCCTGGTCATGAGTGAAGTAGTTCCAGGCGTCGCCGTTGTCGCTGTAGTCCTCGCGAACCGTCCCCCATTGCCGCTCGCTCAGGTACGGTCCCCACTTTTTCCACGCCGCCCGGTTCGCCTGCGCTTCATCGAGCCGCTGCTTTTCTGCATCATTGCTCATGGGTGCTCTCCTTCGAGCCGGCCAAGCCAGGCGTGCGCAACTGAAGCTGGGCGCCCGTCGGCGCAAGACACGCTGATCCATCGAGGAAGCCACGGGACTCCCCCTGTACCTCACATTAATATTCGCTCTTTGAGTCCAATATGCAAGGACTTCTCCCTCCCTGTCAGGCTGGGCACCCGTTGGATACAACCCCGCTTGCAGATGCTGCGATGCAGCAGTGGCGATAGCGCCGAAGGTGCCGCATAATCCTGTCTGGCCCTGGGCCCCTGCACGATTCCCGATGAACAGGAGATGTCATGTCACGATTGGCGGCCAAAGACTTCGCTCCGGAATTGCTTGAGCTCTACGATTTCTATGCGCATGGCAAGATCAGCAAACGGGAATTTTTGAATCAGTCAGCCAGGTTTGTGGTTGGCGGGCTGACCGCCACCGCTATCCTCTCTTACCTGCGGCCCAACTATGCGCTGGCACAGCAGGTCGCACCTGCCGACCCGGACATCGTCGCCGAATATATTACATACTCTTCACCCCTGGGCCATGGCCAGGTGCGCGGCTATTTGGTTAAACCCGCTAACGCGCAGGGCAAGCTGCCAGCAATTGTGGTGGTGCACGAGAACCGGGGGCTCAACCCCTATATTGAAGACGTCGCTCGTCGCCTTGCAAAGGCCGGTTTCCTAGCGCTGGCACCCGATGGACTCAGCTCGAAAGGCGGCTACCCGGGCAATGATGACAAGGGGCGGGAGCTTCAGCAACAGGTCGACCCCGAAAAGCTGATGAACGACTTTTTCGCAGCCATCGAGTTCCTGATCGCGTTTGACGGGTCAACGGGAAAAGTAGGAATCATCGGCTTTTGCTACGGCGGCGGGGTTGCGAACGCGGCGGCGGTGGCCTACCCCGAGTTGGCGGCAGCAGTGCCTTTCTATGGTCGGCAAGCCAACCCCGAGGACGCACCGAAGATACAGGCCCCGTTACTGATCCACTATGCCGAGAACGATACCCGTATCAACGAGGGCTGGCCTGCCTATGAAGCGGCCCTGAAAGCGCACGGAAAAACATACGAGGCCCATATCTATCCCGGCGTTCACCATGGATTTCACAATGACTCGACGCCCCGTTACGACAAGGATGCCGCCGAGCTTGCCTGGCGCCGCACCCTAGATTGGTTCAAGCGATACCTGGCATAGGGCCGCCGAACCAGCACACGGAAAGGATAGACCGGTAGTTTCTGGCGCCCTTTCACCTGAACGCGGCCAGTTGTCGCAAGGCTTTCTCGGCGAGCTCGGCCACCTGGTCCACGACCACACCGCTGAATCGGCCCAAACCGTCAGGAACGTCGACCCACCGGCAGTCGGCAGCATCGTCGCCGGGCGTCAAGTTACCCGATAGGTAACGGCACAGCATGGCGATCAAAACGTAATGGTGGTGCCGTCCCCCACCATCGAACTCGCGGACCTCGACGACATCGACCATGCCCAGCGATTCGGCATGCACGCCCGTCTCTTCGAGAAGCTCCCGCAAGGCAGCCTCGCGAAGACTCTCTCCGGGTTCGACTGCGCCCCCTGGAAAGCCCCATTGGCCGCGCCGTGGTTCCTTGCCGCGCTGGACCAATATGACCTGGTTTTCACGAAAAACGATTGCGATAGCCCCCACCCGAGGTGCTGTCAGAACGGCTGCTTTGCGAGTCACTTGCATGGCGCTCCACCGTTTGTCCATGGTTGCAGGGCCGGGGCTGCGCTTGGTGCGTCGCCCCGGCCGAGGCATTTGCATCGGCTGCTTGCTGCAAGCCGGTTCTGCTGACGCAAACCACGCGCCAGCCCCGGAACAATCGCCAACAGCATCTACTGCCTATACGCCTAGCCGGCGCTCAGCTGCCTTGTCCGCCCCCCGGGCTGCGGGCGCACCTGAATGAGCCCTATGACCACCTGCCAGGCAATGGCGAACGCGCCGACGATGAACACGACATCGCCAAAGGTGCGGATCCATCGCAGGGTATCCAGAAAGCCCTGCTGCATGAACTCCTCGCCCCGGGCATACCACATGCCATGGCTGACGCTGGCCTGGAACTGGAACAAGCCAACGGGAAGCAGGCTGGTCAGGATCATGAGCACCAACCCGGCGTTCAGCCACCAGAAACCCGTATGCATCAACCGGTCGTTGAACTGCAGCTCGGGCCGGATATAGCGCAAGACCATCAGTACAAAACCTATCGACAGGAACCCGTAGACGCCAAACAGGGCGGCATGGGAATGTACAGCCGTCGTGTTCAGGCCTTGGAGATAGAACAATGCGATGGGGGTGTTGATCATGAATCCGAAAACACCCGCCCCGACCATGTTCCAAAACGCCACGGCCACGAAACACATCACCGGCCATTTGAGCGCCTGCATCCACGGGGCGCGCTCCTTGAGCTTCCAGTGTTCCCAGGCTTCATGCCCCAGCAGGATCAACGGCACCACCTCAAGCGCGCTGAATGCCGCGCCTATCGCCATGATGGGAGTCGTCGTACCCGAAAAGTAAAGATGGTGGAAGGTACCGGGCACGCCGCCAACCATGAATAGCGAGGCGGCGGCCAGGCTTGCCGCGGTTGCCATGCGTTTCGATACCAGACCCATGCTCGAGAAAACGAATGCCAGGGCGGTCGTTGCAAAGACTTCGAAGATCCCTTCCACCCAAAGATGCACCACCCACCAGCGCCAGTATTCCATGATGGTGATGTTGGTGCGCTCGCCATAGAACAGGCCGGCGCCGTAGAACAGGCCGATCGTGATAGTCGAGGCGCACAGCAGGGCCAGCAGGTTCTTGTCGCCGCCGCGCTTCAAGGCGGGCACGAAGGCGCGCAGCATCAGCCCCAGCCAGAAAAGTATCCCCACGAAAAGAGCAATCTGCCAGATCCGACCCAGGTCAAGGTATTCGTAGCCCTGGTGCCCCAGCCAGAAACTCAGCTCGGCCGGCATGACCTGTTTGATGGCCAGGAAGCTGCCAATCAACGAGCCGCCCACGACGACGATCAAGGCCCAGAACAAAATATCGACGCCCAGCTTCTGAAACTTGGGATCCTTTCCGCCGTTGATGACAGGGGCAAGGAACAGACCTACGCTCAGGAAAGCGGTGGCGATCCAGAAAATGGCCAATTGCAGGTGCCAGGTTCGCGTCAGGGAATATGGAAACCATTGCGACACATCGATGCCATAGAATTTTTGGCCCTCGATGGTGTAGTGCGCGGTGAATCCGCCCAGCAACACCTGCGCAACGAAAAGCGCCATGACCACGAACAGGTATTTTCCCAGCGCTTTTTGCGATGGGGTAAGCCCTATCTGCATCAAGGGATCATGTAGGGGCGACACGGGTTCCGGGTCGTGCCGGCGCAGGAAGGACCAGCCCAAGACGAGAAAGCCGATGCCAGCGATCAGGATGATCACACAAGCCAGCGACCAGAGTACGTTCTCGGTGGTAGGCAGGTTGCCAATCAGGGGCTCGGGCGGCCAGTTATTGGTATAGGACGCAACCGTTCCGGGCCTGTCGGTGGATGCAGCCCAGGCGGTCCAGAAGAAAAACTTGGTCAGGTCGTCGCGCCGTGCCGCATTGGGAAGCGTGTCTTCCTTCATGGCGAAGTTGGCGCGGGTTTCCTGCAGTTCGGGGGCTGCGCCATAGAGCCGATGGTAGTAATCGGCGGTCTGGGCCATGGCCTGGGCGCGCCGTTCCGTCACGATTACCGTGCCGGTCTCGGCATCGAACGTGTTCTTGCGATACTCGTTCTTCAGATCGTAGTTCAGTGCCGCCTGGGTAGCGCCGTCCAGTTGCGCGTAGAATTCCTTTCCGAATTTTTCGCGGGCTGCCAGGTCCAGCCAGGCCGTCAGTTCGCGGTGCAGCCAGTCAGCGGTCCAGTCGGGTGCCTGATAGGCGCCATGCCCCCAGATCGAACCGATCTGCATGCCGCCGGTGCTCTGCCATGCGGTCTGGCCGTCGAGGATGCCTTCCTTGGTCATCAAGACCTTGTTCGACTGCGTTATGACCTGGTTCGGTATCGGCGGCGCATGCTTGTATATTTCAGCCCCCGAAAAACCCAGGATGGCGAACGTCACGATAAGTATTGTTATCAACGTCCACCACAATTTACGGTATTCACCCATGTCTCTCTCCTTGTGAGCCACAATGCCGTTCTTGTCGTTATCGGTATCCCAGTCCGATGGTATCGGGTATATCTCCTGTACCGTTGACATGGCTCAAATAAAGCGCCAGCGTGCCGGCGCGCCAAGTGACAAGCAGGCCACTGCCCTGGCATAGGCTAGCCACAATCTCGTTGACCTCTGCAATAAAAACAAACCAATTCAGGGAAACTCCCGGCCCAAGGCTGGTCTAACATCCCAGCCTCCGATAGAACCCGGCCCTCGTCGTAACCGGCGCCCCACGCCCCCTGATGTCTTCCTTGTTGTCGCAATCCGATTCTCTGCCTTTCCCGCCCGTGCTTGCCGGCCCCATCCTGCGGCGGCTGGAACCTGGCCGCCTGGTTCTGTGGCTGGTGGGAACCCGGGTCTTATCCCTCTCGCTACAACTGAGCTTCACCCGGCATGGCCAGCCAACACAGCGCAAGATAGACCTGAACGAGACGCAGTGCCGGCCTCTGGTCGTGGGCCGGCATGCCTACCTGCATTTCATCGACGTCATGCTGGACGAGGCCCTACCCACGGAAACCCTCATCCAGTACGACCTGTTGGTACGCCAGGAAGGCGAAAGCGCACAGGGCATCGCCCAGTGGGCGCCGCACCTGCTGCATGCCGGTCAAACCCGGCCCAACTTCGTTCTGAAAGACCGCGCCGACAACATCCTTTTCGGCTCCTGCCGCAAGCCGCACCACCCTGCCCGCGATGGCCTGGCCCGCGTGGACGCGCTGCTTGAGGCCGCGCTGCACGATCCGCAAGAGCGCCCGGCCCTGCTGATGATGTGCGGAGACCAGGTGTATTGCGACGACGTGGCCGGCCCGACGCTGGCCGCCATCCATGCCCTGATCGAGACGCTGGGTCTTTACGGAGAACGCCTGGAGGGTGCTGTGGTGGGCGACAGCCAGGCCCTGTACGACCATGCCGCCACCTACTACCGGCGCGAAGAACTGCTGCCGGCGTTCAAGTCCAACGAGGCCTTGCGCGAACGCTTTTTTGGCGGCGTGGAAAAGCCCGTCTTCACGACGGCCAATGCCCACAACCATCTGGTGACCCTGGCCGAGGTGCTGGCCATGTACCTGCTGGTCTGGTCACCCATACCCTGGCGCCTGATCAAGCCCGGCATGCCGGCGCTAAGCGGCGAACTGGCGCAACGCTATCGCCGCGAACACAAGGCCATCGATGGCTTCCTGGCGGAGCTGCCACAGGCGGCCAGGGCATTGGCCCATGTCCAGACGCTGATGATCTTCGACGACCACGATGTCACCGATGACTGGAATCTGTCGGCCAGATGGGAGCAGACCGTCTACGAGCATGCGTTTTCCCGGCGCATCGTAGGCAACGCACTGATAGGCTATGCCTTGTGCCAGGGTTGGGGCAACCACCCCGACTCGCTCGAGGCCATCCTGGACCAGGCTGGCGCGTTGACGCAACGGCCCGATGCGCAAGGTCACCTGGACAACCAGGGCTTGAAGGCGCTGATCGATGCCGTGCTGGCCTTTGGCAACTGGGATTACGTGCTGCCCACGACTCCGGCGCTGATCGTGCTGGATACCCGCACGCATCGCTGGCGCAGCGAACGCAACCTGAGCCGGCCTTCGGGCCTGATGGATTGGGAAGCCCTGAGCGAATTCCAGCAGCATCTGCTGGACAAGCCTTCGGCGGTGATCGTGTCGCCAACGCCGATGTTTGGCGTCAAGCTGATCGAGACCCTGCAGGGGGTGCTCAGCTGGAGCGGCCACGCGTTGACGGTGGATGCCGAGAACTGGATGGCGCATCGCGGCGCCGCCGATGTCATGCTGAATATTTTTCGCCATTCCCGCACACCCGGCAACTATGTCGTGCTGTCGGGCGACGTGCACTATTCCTTCGTGTACGACATCCACCTTCGCCATCGCCAGCGCGGCCCGCAGATCTGGCAGATCACCAGCAGCGGCCTGAAGAACGAGTTTCCCGCGCGCCTGCTGGACTGGCTGGATAGACTGAACCGCTGGCTGTATGCGCCGTGGTCCCCATTGAACTGGCTGACCAAGCGCCGCGACATGGAAGTGGTGCCGCGCCTGCCGGACAGGCGCAACCGTGGCGAACGCGTCTGGAACGGCGCGGGCGTCGGGCAGGTATTGCTCAACGAGCTGGGGCAGCCCGCGCAGATACTCCAGCACAATGCCGACGGCTCGCCGCCCACGCGCTTTTTGCGCTGACTGCCCTGCATGCCAATGTTGCCGGCTCTGCCCGGACGGATCGGCAAGTCTGCTTCAAGCCAGGCTCGCCGCCGGAACTATCCTGTTAAATCAGCTAATTACGTGTAAAATGCTTTTTTGACCGAGCTGATCCGTCATTCGCAGATCGAGTGTGCAAAACCACTCCAAGCCCTCCGGAATTCTTGCAAAAGGCCAACCCCTTGCGGGCTGGCCTTTTTGCATCGCTTGTCGCCCTTCATGCCGGATGTCCGGTAAATGCCCATCGCAAGCATCTGGCTTGCCGGGTAAAACCAAGGGGCTGGCTCCAGACCGAACTGGCCTGCTCGTGCCATGCCGCTGCAAGCCCGTCTCCCTGTTTACTCATTCTGAACGATATGCCTATGCGCGACCCCTACGAAACTCTTGGCATTTCACCGACGGCGGATGCCGACGCCATCAAGGCGGCCTATCGCAAGGCCGCCCGGCTGCACCACCCCGACCACAACCCGTCGCCCAATGCCGCGGCGCGGTTCCAGGACGTGCAGGCCGCGTACGAACTGCTGTCGGATGAAGGCAAGCGCCAAGACTACGACGCGTTGCGCCGGCGCAACCTGATTGACGATCCGTTGAAGGAAGCCACTTCGCTCTGGACAGCCTACCTTGATAAGGCCATTTCGTGACTTCGCTTTATTTTGAAGAACTGCTTGAACGCTACAGCGACGAGATCGACGACCTGCGCTCTGACTCGGCCAATTTCGACGTCCTGAAAAAACGCCTGCAGCAAAAGCGCGAGCTGTTTTCCGCGCTGATGCCCATGATTGACGACGCGCCGGAAATGGTGGCCTGCGCCTTTCATGGCGCCTTCCGCTTTCGTGATGAACTCGATCTGGACGCCGCATCGCAAAGCGAGCCGGGGGATGACGAGTTCCCGGGCTGGACAGTGCTGGAGGAGTCCCTGGAAATCGCGGCATGGGCTCGGCCCCTGGTGGCAACCTGTTTGCAGCAAGACAGCGGCGATCCCTTCCTGGTGAGCACCGCCGTGCTGGAATGGCTGATGACCAAGAACATTCCCCTGAGAAACGCCCTACCCCCGAAGTCCGACGAAGACGACGATGAGACCGAGGATCTGAGCGAGGCCGGCGAAGGCTGGCTGTCCGCGCAGGGTTTCGACGACATCAACCGCTAACAGGGATCATCCATGACGCATCCTGTCATCAGGAAAACGCAAGAACTCATACTGGCTGGCGAAATCTCGGAAGCCGAAATGCACCTGGCCGTCCTGGCCGACCAGCAAGGTGATCGCGCCCTGGCCAACGTGCTGGAGGAAATGGCACCCAAGGACGTGCTCGCCATCATGCGCGAATTTGATTCCGGCAAGGAATCCGTGGTGAACCTGGTGGTAACGCCGGAACAGTTCGCCCAGGCCATCGTGCTCGAGCGCCAATATGGCGAGCCGGTGGAAAAGTATGTGCCTCGCCTGCGCAGCACGATGAATGCCGTCATGTACCGTGACGCCAACGCATGCTCGAACGTGCTTGAATACCTCAGCGAGCACAACGAAGGCGTTCGTGTTCTGGCGGACTACTTCATCGACCACTACGACGCCTTGCAAAACCTGGCCATCCACGGTGATTTCGACGCCGACCCCGATGCCGAACGGCTGCTGGCACCCAAGGCTGTGACGACCTGGGATGCGGAGCGCGTGGACGAGTTGGACCAGGGCCTGGACGAGGACGACGTGGTCGAGCTGGCCAAGGTGCAGATGTCGCGCGACGAAGCCGCGGATTCGGACTGGAAGGAAACCGCCTGGGTCCTGCGCCACGAATACGTGGACACCTTCGGCCTGGTGATCGAGGAAGTCCAGCAGCGCCTGGCCCGGGAAGCCGAAGAGGCACAGGTGCAGGCCCAGATCGATCGCACCGCAGCGTCGGCCCAGGGCCCGCAAGACGACGACGAAGAAGAATCCGCTATCTAAAAGGAGAACCGCGAAGCCACCCCGCTTCGCGTACCGCACACGATGACTAGTGATACATCCCTGTCCACCATCGATGCACGCCCCTATTTCGAGCGGGTACTGCGTTATGCACTAGAAGAAGGGCTGGTTGGCCCGGATCGGCTTGAAGCCATGCACCGCGAGGGCGCCAAAGGCATCGTGCAGCTCGCCGCTTATTTTTCCACGGCGCACCTGCGCCCGGAACTCGAGGCCGCGCGCACCCGTCTGGTGAACCTGGTCAGCCTGGCGCTTGAAGCGGAATCCGGGCGCCAGATGAAAGCCGCCGCCCACCTGCTGCGCGAGAAAAGCCTGCTTGCCTTGTCCAAGGCCGGAGCCGACCGCCTGCGCCGCCTGCTGGCGCTGCCTACCGACAGCCTGCTGGGCGACGACGGGCTGTACCAGGAAGACGAAAAACACTTTCTTGCCAGGCACACACTGGACGAGCCGATTACGTTCGTGCGCTACCTGCAAGAGCGCACCCTGCGCCAAACCCACCAGAAGCACATCGAGCTGGCCTATTGGCTGGCAGGCAAGTTCGGGCTAAGCCGGGAAAGCGCGCAGGACCTGCATATATCGGCAGAATCCCTGATCAATAGCGTCATGCTGGTTCTCTATGCCGAAAAGTCCCCTGCGGGCCTATTCAGCACCAACCGCTACCTGGCCCTGCACGAAGCGGCCCAGAAAAAACGCAGCCCCACCTTCGCGAAGCTCGACGAATGGGTGCTGGAAATGCCCGCCACCCTGCACGCTGTGCTAGAGGCGGAAAAAAAGCATTTCCTGACCCGGGTACTGCCTATCATCCGGCAATATCCCGCCACCGAGATCTGCGCCAGCCAGGAACGCTTTGCCGGCCTGTTTTTCTTTGACACGCACAGCGTCGATGAGATGACGCACCACGACCAGGAAACGGCCGAGCAATGGCAAAAACTCACCGGCGAGCAGGGCTCGCACACCGACGTGCAATGCGCGGTGCTGTTGATGGTGGCCGCGCAACTCGAGCCGGTTCGTTCACTGCGCAAGAAAGACGCCCTGGCAATCTGGGAAAACTATCGCGCCTACGGTTTCGATGACGACGCCGTGACCGAGTTCATCGATCAGGTGGTGCCATTCGAGTACCAGGCCGATGTCAGGCGTCTCTGGCTGGAAGACCTGGGGCCGGAAGCCCGCATCGAACTGGATGACGACATGCAGACCGCGCTGACCTATCTGCAGCAAACCTGCAGGTCCAGCTGGAAAAAGCACTAGGCAGGGATCGGGGCTGCCGCACGCAAGCCGATCGATCGAAAACCACGCGTACCACCGCCTTGATCTAGATCAGATCAAGGCGCTTTCCGACGGCAGACAAGGTTAATAGCGCGACATATTCCCCTACAACATGTAAGGTTATAGCGACCTTGTACTCATCAGGAGGAAGTATGCGCAAAGTATTGACTGCATCGGCGTGTGTCGCCGCATTGCTGGCCGGCTGGTCGGCCATTGCCGCAGAAGCGGCTGCCCCATCTGCGCAAGAGCTGCGCACCACGGCCAATCAACTTTTCAAACCTATTCCTGACCCTCCGACACAGATCGGAGACAAGAAAATCAGTGCCGAGCAGGTCGAACTGGGTCGCTGGCTATTCTTTGACCCTCGCCTGTCGCGCAGCCACATCATCAGCTGTAATTCCTGCCATGCCATCGGTACGGGTGGCGCGGACAACGTGCCAACCTCGATAGGCCATGGCTGGCAGAAGGGGCCGCGCAACTCGCCTACCGTATTCAACTCGGTATTCAACGTAGCCCAGTTCTGGGACGGCCGCGCCAGCGATCTGGCCGCCCAGGCTACCGGCCCGGTCGAAGCCAGCGTTGAGATGAACAATACGCCGGACGCGGTTATCGCCACGCTCAAGAGCATGCCTGCCTACGTTGAGGCCTTTGAGCGCGCTTACCCCGGACAGGACCCGCTCACCTATAAGAACATGGCACTTGCGCTCGAAGCGTTCCAGTCGACGCTGGTGACGCCCAATTCCCGTTTCGACCAGTTCCTGGCGGGCAAGGACAGTCTGGATACGACTGAACTGCATGGCTTGTCGTTATTCGTGAACAAGGGCTGTATCGCTTGCCACTCTGGCGTGAACCTTGGGGGCCAGGCCTATTTCCCGTTCGGCGTCGTGGAAAAGCCGGGCGCGGAAATCCTGCCCGCGAACGACAAGGGCCGGTTCGCCGTTACCCAGACCGCAACGGATGAATATGTTTTCCGCGCAGCGCCCCTGCGCAACATCGCCCTGACCGCACCATACTTCCATAGTGGCCAGGTATGGGATCTGCAGCAAGCCGTCGCCATCATGGGTTCCAGCCAGCTGGGGCACACGCTGGAGGACAGCGAGGCGAAGGCCATTACCGCCTTTCTTGGCACGCTGACCGGTGAACAGCCCAAGGTTGAATACCCGATCCTGCCTCCCAGCACAAAAGATACGCCGAAACCCAGCGCCCTGTAGTCGCAATCCTGCTGCGTTTGGGCAGGCCCGGCGAGGGACACTCCTCGCCGGGCCTGCCCCCTACCTCGTGGTGCGGTATGGACCCGTAAGCCCTACATTGCTCGTGGGACACGGATCGGCCAGGACACCTATCGCGGTTTTACCGGTGCCCACTGTATGGGCAGATCGAAGCGGGCCCCAGGCAGGTTCTCCTTCAACTGGGCAGCCAGCGGCGCCAAGTCTGAAAACCGCTGCGTGCGGATGATAGCCATCCCGAGATCCGGGAAGATTTCGGTCGTGGCAGTGGGCAGCAGGCTGGCGACCAGCGATCGGATCTGTCCGGGATCCGCGCCCCGAACCGAGAGTTCGTGGTGGCTGACACCCACCAGATTGTCGCTGGCGCGTACAACCTGGGTCGACGTGGAGGCCGGTGTCAACGTGGACTGGAGGCGGCGAGCGTCCTGTGGCGCCGTGACCGGTCGGATCGTATTCTTGCCGATGCTGACGGGCTCGGTGTGCTCGATCTGGCTGACGACAGCCTTGGGTGCGGGTTTACCCAGCGTCAGCGGGGCATCGCCGGTTGCCAGGGCGCCGGCCGAAAAAGCCAGCAGGCAGGCCCCAGACAAGAAGCGCAAACATGCGGTAGCGAAAGACATATCAGGATTTCCTGTAATCAGGGTGAATGCAGACGGGAATTCAATGCCATGCGCGTCAATGGCCATATACGCGCATGGCCCAGGAAAGCAATTGAGCCTCGCTTTGCGTCGCCCCGCGCGTATTGGCGTCGAGCACACGCAGCGTCCAGTCACCGCCCGACTTCTCACCATAGAAAATATTCGCTGCGTACAGCATACCGTCAGCCGCGGCGGCGGCGGGCGTCTCGTGGTAGACGCTGTGTGGCGTCATCAGCACGCTACGCGTGCCTGCCGGCGAGATCAGCTCGATTGCAATGTCGCCCAAGGGGGCATCACCATCGAGGTAGACCTCCGCCACGACCGCCTCGATGGTCAGATCGCTGGAAACCGACACGGTATCGCTGGCGCCGTCCAGGCGGGCCAGGGGAACGTCAAGTCCTTCTTCTGGCTCCAGCTCGGAGCCGAGCCAGCCCGTGTCGATGGTGTTGCCTGTCAAACGCCCACCCGGCCGCTGGCGTGCCTCGCGCACGGCAGCGGCCGCGTCGACCAGGCCGTACCCATACCAACTGCTGAAGACACGGCCCGCACCGTTGACTTGCCAGCCGGGCTCCGCCATGTACTGGCCATCTTCAAAGGGAATGCTGACTGCCTTTGGGGTTTGCACAATATCGCTGCGCGAGGTCCGCACAAGAATATCCCGCACGTCGCGCCAGGTCAGATCCGGGTTGGCGGACAGCATGAGGGCGATCACGCCCGATACAGAAGGCGCCGCCGAAGAAGTGCCGTTCATCGCGGCCGTGTAGTTGCATTCGGCGTTGCGTTCGCGGCCCAGGGCAGCATCCGGGTTATCAAAGTCGCTGGCGTAACCAGCGGCGTCGCGTCTCGCAAGGCCAGCGTTGCAGCCCGAGAAGTCGGGTGCAATGATTCCCGGCCCGGACACACCTTCGCTCGCTTGCGTAGTATGACTCAGCCCATACTCTCCCGATGTCCCTGCGACAAGCAGGTTGGAGCCCGCACTGGAATAGCTGGCCTTGGCACCGTCCGCGTTGACACCGCCTACCACGATGGTGGTTGGTGGAATGGCATCGGCGTCGCTATTGGGATTATGGCAACTGAGACCCACCTTCAACGCTGCCTCGCAGCGGGCGATGGCATCGGGGTCGCGACCGACCGAACGAAACTCATTGCCCGCGGCCTTCACGAACAGGGCGCCCTTGCCGCTTCGCAACCGGGCCAGTCCGAGCACGGCGACCGTGACCGCGCCATCGTCGTAGTCCACCGAAACCGGGCTATAGGGTGTGCCGCCGTAAGAACCGTTGAATAGCCAGCTCTCGCTGCTGTAGGGCGCCCGTCCGAACATTTCCACTTGGTTCAGCGATGTTTGGCAGTCGTCTTCGCAGACAAAGCGAATGCCGCCAAGGGTAGCATCGGGCGCAACGCCAATACCACCTTTCTGGTTGTTGCGAACCGCACCGATAATGCCCGCCACGGCCGTGCCATGCATTTCCTCCGGCTCGGGTGGGTTGCCCGGCGGCATGGCATCGTCTGGGTTCGTGGAACCCGGGTCAAAACTGTGCAGCATGGTGCGATCGACATTGGCCGCCAGGTCTTCATGGGTGCTTTCCAGGCCGGAGTCGATAACCATGACCTTGACACCCTGCCCATAGATGCCCTCCTCATGCACTGGCGTCACGTTCAGATCGATGCCGGGGCGGCCTCCCCGTGACGCGAACGCGGCTTGGCCCGTATTGTGCAGGTGCCACTGCTCCGATTGCAGCGGGTCTGGAAGGACAACAGGATCAGGTGGAGCGGGGGGCGCAGGAGGCGCGGGTTCGTCCGAGTCGCCGCCACCGCAGGCCGCGAGTGTCAGCACGAGCAGGGTTGCGGCACCGATACGGGCATGCAGGGGGATGAGTGCGCGGGAAAAAGCCATGGGTTCCTCAGGTAATTGACAATGACTTGCTGCATGCTCAGAAATGAATCGCCATACGCAACTCGCCATAGCGGTCGGTATAGTTGTTGGCGAATCGCTGGCCGTATTCGGCTTTGAGTTCCACGCCATCGCGGCTCAGCAGTTCCACACCCAGCTTGAGCTCGCCGTAGGTCTGCGGCAAAGAGGTCGACACGCGGAAATACTGATCCGTTGGTTCGCCCTCCAGCCGCACCTCGGTATTCCACCGGCTATCCGACAGCCAGCCGACGCCCAGCGAAGCATAGGGGCGCAAGGTGGCCTTCTTCAGGTCGATACGCCCGCCCAGCTCGATGGCCGGAGTCAGCATGAACGAGGTCTGGTCGGCCGAGCGCGTATGCAGGTTGAAGGCGCCGGCACCTTTTTCCTGATAGCCCGGTACGCGCTGATAAACCAGATCCAGGTCAACCGAGGGTTTCAGGTACCAGTTGGGCATGGCATGAACATAGGACGCACGCATGCGTGCGCCCACGTGCCGGCTGCGCCAGGAACTGTCCGCCAGCAAGTCCGTGCTGCCAATACGTACGTGGCGTGCCGTGTCGTAGCTGCCGTATCCTGCGCTCAGGCTGCCAGCGAACAGCCACGGCCCCGCCTGGCGCTTGAGCACGACCCCCGCCTGCACCGCGCCACCGTCCGTGCGTATCGGCTGGTCGGTGGCCTTGATGCGCGAATCCTCGTACGCTACCGAGCCGCCCAGGAACCAGCCCGGCGCCACTTCCTTCTGGCCGCCGATCTGATAAGTGAGCGCATCGTTCTCGAAGCCATTGTCATCATGCACGCTGTCGCGGGTTTGCTGGCGGCCCATGATGCGGCCCCAGAAGCAGTCGCCTTCGCGCATGGCGGCGTCGCTGCCCTCGAATTCGGGGCAGCTCATCATGCGCGACACGAATGTGCGGCTGGACAAGGGAATATCGGCGGCGGGGCCTTGCGTCGCGTCACTCGAAATGGACTCCAGCGCATCGTGATATTCCTCGAGTGTCCGCACCCCGGCGAAGGCATCGAATACCGGTGCGAAAGACGCCAATTGCTCCACAGGCACGTCTGACCACCGCTGCTGCAGATAGCTGGCTTTGGCCCGATCATCGTCGGACAGCCACTCGTCCCGAGCGCGAAAATCGGCATCGACGCCCACGGCAAGGCGCTTGCTATCCAGCTGTTTCAACTGATAGGAATAGACCAGCGTGCCCTCTGCGCGCAGGCCGGCCTTCGCCACGATCTCGGCCTGCGGGCCGGTGCTCTCGACGATGGTGTAATCACGCCCCGGCAAGGGGTTGCGACCGAGGGTACGGATCGTGCCGTCCAGATCCGCCTTACCCGCAACCGTCAACACATCGCGTTGGCCGCTGAGAAAGTCCACATCGGACTCCAGTGTTGCGTCAGCCCGCTGGGTGTAGCCACCGTCGATGGTGGTCGTCATGTAGCGCTGCGCGCCGCCGGGACTCAGCACGCCGTGGTTCAGCAGGGTATTGCCCGAACCCAGGTTTACCTTTGCGCCGGCGGCATAGAGCGCGCCCGGGTTGTTGACAAAGGTGCTGCCCGAGGCACGGCCAAGGTCCACGCTGCCTGCGAGCGTGCCGTGATTGTTGATGTGGATGGTAGCCGGGCCCAGGTTCCGGATGGCTTGCTCGCTCAGTGCCCAGACCTTGCCGCCCCTGGCGATCTCGATGTGGTTGTCGGCGCCATCGGACAGGACGATGGCAGCGGCGCCATCGCCAGACCCGCCCTGGACTTCGCCTTGCGAACCGACCCGCACGGTGATGGACGACGCGCCCGTGCCACCGGTGCTCTGCGCGTAGACCCCAGGAGCGTTCTCGCCATAGGCCAACACACGGCCGTTGACGGTGACGTCGAGCGCGCCGCCCTGGCCCTTGCCGCCCGCGCTGACAGCGCCGTCGGTGCCGATGCCCCCGCCCCCGCCCAGGCTCTGCGCCAGGATGCCGGCGGCACTCTTGCCTTGCGTCGACACGGTACCGTCGACCTTGATCGACACTTTCCCGCCAGAGCCCTCGCCGCCCGGTTTCCCGGCTGTGACGACCGTTGGCTTGTTGAAGTCGAAAGCGCTGTTGTACCCGGCGTAGCCACCGCCGCCGCCTATGCTTTGCGCCAGGATGCCGTGTGCGCCCTTGCCCGTGGTGACGATGGCACCGCTATTGGCAATCGTCACGGCTGCGCCGCTACCCTTGCCACCGCCTTCGCCCACCTTCGCCGCGTACCCCCTATCGCCGACCAAGGCGCCACTGCCACCGCCGCCGCCTATGCTCTGCGCGAAAACGGCATGGCTGGCCTGCCCTTCGGTCTGGATTCCACCCTGGTTGACGATATCCACGGCACCGCCGTTGCCCTGGGCCTGCGCCGTACCGCCCACGGCAATGTCCGCCGACTGCCAGGGGATGCCCCACTGGTTCATCCCCGCGTCTGCGTGGGCGGTGCCGAACACGGCCTTGCCGCCGCCGCCGCCAACGCTCTGGGCCAAAATGCCGGCTGCGCGATCTCCTTGCGTCAGGATGCTCGCCTGCGGCCCGTTCATCGCAGTCAACGCGCCGCCGTTGCCGTTGGTCGCCCCGCGTCCGCCCAGGTCCACCTGGACCCGTTCATATATGACATCGGGCTCTTTGGCGCCGCTTGCGGCGTTGACGCGGGACAACGATTCCCCTGCGACAGCGGTGCCGCCGCCTCCGCCTATGCTTTGCAGCAGCAGCGCATCCGCGTTGTCCCCGGTGGTTTGCACCAGGCCATTGCCTTCGTTACGGATTTCAACGGCGCCGCCGTGGCCGGAAGCGCCGCCCATGCCGCCCACGCCGATGGCCGCCACATGCCCTGCCAGCGCCGTGCCACGGGATAAATCCACCTTCAGGCCGACGGCACCGCCGTCTCCACCGCCGCCGCCTATGCTTTGTCCATAGAGACCGGCGGCATGCTGGCCTTGTGTGAACACGATGGCGCTATTGGACAAGGTGACCTGCCCACCGTTGCCACCGGTACGTCCCAGCCCGCCCAGGCCCAGCGAGAGGCCGCCGAGCTCCAGGCCGGCACTGCCGCCCGCGCCACCGCCGCCGCCTATGCTTTGCCCGTGCACACCGTGCGACTGCGTACCGTAGGTGTTGATACGGCCGCGATTTTCCACGGCCACATGGCCGCCACTGCCCGCGGCGCCGCCCATGCCCCCCAGGCTGAGTGCCAGGTTGGTGGCAGCGCCACCGGCGAAACTGCTGCTGCCTCCGCCTTTGCCGCCTCCTCCACCCACGCTTTGGGCGAGGATGCCCGACGACTGCACACCACGCGCCACGATATCGCCGCGGTTCACAACCGTTACGGCGCCGCCACTGCCCGAGGTGCCGCCTTTTCCGCCCAAGCCTATGGTCAGGGCCAAGGATTTCGGCGCCAGGGAGGCCGGCGCGGCAGGGTTCGGCGATTTGACACCGTCGGCATCGTCGTCCTCGCCCGAGGATTCCCCTGCGGCAAAGCCGCCCTCGCCACCGCCGCCCCCGATGCTCTGCGCCACGATGGCGCCCGACTTGAGGGTGGACAGGCTACCGGCGTTCGTGACCTTGACCGCAGCGCCACTGCCGCCCTTGCCGCCCAGGCCACCGATGGCCACGTCCACGGCAAGCTTGGCGCCAGCGGCACCACTCTCGAGGCTACCGCCAGCGCCGCCGCCACCGCCTATGCTTTGCGCGAGGATGGCATAGGCATACTCACCGCGCGTCTCGATGCTGCCGGTGTTGCCAACATTGACTTCGCCAGTCTGGCCACCGTCGCCGCCCTTGCCGCCCAGCGCCAGCCCGATGGAAACCTCGGCCTCGCCGGCCGAGGACTTTGCCACGCCGGCTTTTCCGCCTCCTCCACCTATGCTCTGGGCCACGATTCCGGATGCCAGATGACCTTGCGTCAGCAAGCTTCCCGCGTTCTCGACCACCACCTTGGCTCCGCTGCCACCCTTGCCAGCGGAGCCACCCAGGGCCAGCGCCACCGAGGCGCTTCGCCCGTCGGGCAGGGGTGGGCTTGGTGGCGTATAGCCCGGTGGCAAGTCCGGCCACTCGATACCCGTTGCAGCTCCCGCGATACCACCAACGCCCCCGCCGCCACCGATACTCTGCGCCACAATGGCGTCGGCGCCGCGGCCTGCGGTGGCAATGCTTCCTTGCCGCTGGTTGCGCACCGTAATCGTGGAGCCCGAGCCGCCTTCTCCCCCCTGGCCGCCCAGACCAACGCTGGCGGACGCCCTCTGGGCATAGGCATGTGCATCGCCGCCATTACCCTCGCCTCCGCCCCCACCAATGCTTTGGGCGAGAATTCCTCTTGAGAATGCCCCCCGGGTCGATACGGCGCCGGTGTTGCCGACGTCGACTTCGCCACCGGCTCCACCGTCGCCGCCTTTGCCACCCACACCCACTGCGACCCCAATGGATTGGAAGCTGACACTGAGGAGACCCACCACCCCTGCGCCACCGACGCCGCCCCCACCGCCGATACTCTGCGCGGTCATCGCGTTGGCAAAGGCGCCCTTCGTCGAAATCTGATGGCTGTTGTCCACGTTGACGAACTTACCCGCGCCACCCTTGCCGCCAGCGCCCCCTATCGAGGTTGCAATCGCCAGCGAGGTATTCGACGCCGCAGCGATGGCGGCAGAGGCGGCCGAGCCGCCAATACCGCCGCCACCGCCCACGCTCTGGGCAAGCAATCCACGCGCACCGCGGCCCTCTGTCGCAATCGCGCCCTTGCTGATCAGTTTAACGTCGCCACCGGCACCGCCTGCCCCGCCGGCACCGCCAATGGCCGTGCTGACTGCGAAGGAGAAACCCTGGATAGGAATGGCGATGTTGGCGGCAGCGGCAATGCCACCCGCGCCACCCCCGCCGCCTATGCTTTGCGCGACGATGCCGTGGGAGTCCGCGCCCGTTGTTTCTATGCGTGCCTGGTTATTGATCGTGACTGCCTTGCCGGCGCCACCGCCGCCGCCGCTGCCCCCGACGGCCGTCGCCGACAGGCCGATATTGAAGCCCGCGCTATTGCCGCCCGTACCGCCGCCACCGCCTATGCTTTGCGCGAAAATGGCCTTCGCGTTGTCGCCCCGCGTACGGATCGTTCCTGCGGTGGAGACGTCCACGGTGCCAGCGGCGCCGCCATTGCCCGCACTGCCGCCGACGGCAACCGTTGCGGCGCTGGCCACGCCCACCGTGGCCAGCGATCCGCCCACGCCACCGCCGCCGCCTATGCTTTGCGCCAGCAAGGCGGTAGCGTTGTTGCCATCGGTCTGCAGTTCACCTGCATGATCGACACGGACATCACCGCCGTTGCCGCCGCCGCCGCTTGCACCACCTATACCCACTGATGCCAGCAAGCCCACAGCAAACGCACCGCCTCCATTGCCGCCACCGCCACCGATGCTTTGGGCCGCGATGCCAAACGCACTCTCGCCGCTGGTGGTGACGCGACCGGAATTGCGCAGGGCGACCCTGCTGCCATGGCCACCAGACTCTCCTTTGCCGCCGATGGAGACAATACCCGCGCTGGCACCGCCGTTACCGCCACCGCCACCGATACTTTGGGCGAACAGGCCATAAGCCGACTTGCCAGACGTCGCCACGACGCCGGTATTCCCAAGCTCGATGGCACCACCGCTGGCATCGGGGCTGAAGGCGGAATCCGCCTTGCCACCGATGGCCAGTTGCTGCCCGTCTTCGGCGGCCTGCGTACCGCCACCGCCGCCGACGGATTGCGCGAAAATACCGTGTGAGCCTTTGCCTTCGGTCTTCACCTTCCCGCTATTGTTCAGCACAACCTTGCCACTGGTGCTGGCCTTGCCGCCGTTCCCGCCAAACCCGACGATGCCTCGTCCCGCGCCACCGTCACCGGCCGAGCCGCCCGCGCTCAGGGCATACAGGCCGAAAGCCTCCGCTCCGCGAGTCGAAATCATGCCGGCATTGACCAGGGTGACCTCGCCCCCCGCTCCCCCGACGGATCCTCGACCGCCCGAATAAAAGATGCCGCCTTCGCCACCGTTGTGACCGCCGCCCCCCTTGCTGATGGCTTGCACCCCATGTGCCCCTGTGCCCTGGGTCGCGACGGTCACCGCCGCGCCAAGTCGCACGTCTACCCGGCCGGCCGCGCCTCCGGCGCCCGCCGTGCCGCCCTTGGTGAAGGTGGACCCGCCGCCCCAATAGCCATTGCCTCCACGGCTTTCGGCCAGGATGCCGCTGCTGTGGGCGCCGCTGGTTGTGATCGTCGCGTTTTCCACCGTCAGCGACACCGCTGCGCCCGCGCCGCCCGCCCCCCCATCAGGGCCATTGAAAGCGGAGTCGCTCACGACCCTGCCACCCGCGCCGCCCATGCTGAGCAGCTGCATGCCATGCGAATTCGAGCCCCGGGTCGTGATGCGACTGCCGGCCTGCCCCTGCTCACCGAACCGCACGGTGATTGCGCCTGCGGCCCCGCCCTTGCCACCCGCATTGCCGGAGCGCTGCAAGCCGCCATGTACGACACCGCCCTCTCCACCCGCGCTGCGCAGCGTCATGGCATGCGCGCCGGTGCTGCCGTAGGTCTCCAGCGCGCCGG